>CALMSR010000068.1 GCA_937872465.1 uncultured Paracoccaceae bacterium | reverse complement strand
CCGAGTGAATCACGGTTCGACGAAAACTGACAGGTAAATGCGGGTGCCCAGCTAAAAGTTCAAGCTCTTCACCGCGCATTAGAAAAAACTATCGCGGCCCGACAAGATAGTATAGATGTATATTCTATTACTGATAAGGACAGTGAATCCTACACTTTAGAAGATTCTATGGGCAAGCAACTCCAGTGGGACGTCTATCACATTGAAAACTATTTACTTGATAGTCAATATATAGCGCTAGCTCTAAATGAGATGCTGTCACCCTCTACCAATTTCAATGCTAAATTGGTTGAGCGACATCTTTGTGCCGCTGCAGAGAAAACTAAGCATAGTCTAATCGAGCACGAGATTAGAAAACTGGTGAATGAGAAACTCACAGGATGTTTGAACTTTCAAATCGATCCATCTAGGACGGACTCTGCTGCGGCTCTCCGAGAGGCAATTGATCGATCAGTAAATAGAATAAATACTGCGGCAAATACTGACTATGCGTTGGAAAAATTAATTGAACATGAGCACAACATCGCATTGCGCTTGCAAGGTGATCTAGAAGGGGGAAACTGGAGGCGCACTTTTAAGGGTAGAGATATTCTGAAGGAGTTTACTAGAACACATGGAAAAGGTGTGCGCTATCAACATTTTCGCAATCTCTTGGTGGCTCGAATGAAGGCGGATGGTCATCAACCGGAGGGTATGAAAAGGGTGATCGGCACTGTCTTCAACACGGTCGTCTAATTTACTATTATAATCAAAGGCTTACATTTGGTTGCAACGTGCAACCTCCCCAAAACACCGGTCTACTGCCCCACCACCTCGCCCTCGACCGCAGCACCCTCCCCGGCCGCCTCGGCCTCGGCCGCAGCCGCTTCCGCCTCCAGCGCCCGCTGCGCCTCGATCCGACGCCAGGCCGCCACATTGGCGTTGTGCTGCTCCAGCGTCGCGGCGAAGGCATGGCCGCCGGTGCCGTCGGCGACGAAATAGAACTCCTCCGTCGCGGGCGGATTGGCCGCCGCGGCGATGGCCTCGGGGCCGGGATTGGCGATCGGCCCCGGCGGCAGGCCCTCGATGACATAGGTGTTGTAGGGCGTGGCCGTGGCCAGCTCGCTCGCCTTCAGCCCCCGGCCGAGCGGCCCCTCGCCTCCCGTGATGCCGTAGATCACCGTGGGGTCGGTCTGGAGCCGCATGCCGCGGTTCAGCCGGTTGACGAAGACCGCCGCCACCCGCGGCCGCTCCTCGGCCAGGCCGGTTTCCTTCTCCACGATCGAGGCCAGCGTCAGCAGCTCCTCGGGCGATTTCAGCGGCAGCGCCTTGTCGCGCCCCGCCCAGGCGGTCACCAGGATCTCCTGCTGCCGCGCCTCCATCCGCGCGAGGATGTCGTTGCGGTCGTCGCCCTTCTGGTAGTCGTAGCCCGCCGGCGCCAGCGTGCCCTCGGGCGGGACTTCCGCGATCTCCCCGGTCAGCTCCTCGCGCGCGTTCAGCGCCTCCACCACCTGCCAGCTGGTCCAGCCCTCCGGCACCACGATCTGGCGCAGCACATTGGCGCCCTCGTTCAGGAGCTCGAGGATCTCCTGCATCGAGGCATGCGCGGGGATGTCGTATTCCCCGAAGCGCAGCCCGGCGTCCATGTCGGTATAGCGCGCCGCGATCCGGAAGATCCGCGGATCGGAGATCGCGCCCTTCGCCTCCAGCTCCCGCGTCACGTCGGTCAGGGTCGCACCCCGCGCCACCTCGAACTGCAGCGGCTCCTGCAGCGGCCCGCGGGCGCGGTATTGCGACTGCGCCCAGGTGACGATCCCGAAGAGCACCACCAGCCCGAGGATGAGGAAGGTCAGCGCATTGGCGGCGACATGGCGCATCATGGCCGGCGGCTACTCCACCCGGCGCAGGACGAGCGAGGCGTTGGTGCCGCCGAAGCCGAAGGAATTCGACAGCGCCACGTCGATCGTCCGCTTGACTGCCGCCTTGGGCGCGAGGTCGAGCGGCGTCTCGACGGAAGGATTGTCGAGGTTGAGCGTCGGCGGCGCGACGCCGTCGCGGATCGCCAGCAGGCAGAAGATCGCCTCGACCGCCCCGGCCGCGCCGAGCAGATGCCCGATCGAGGATTTGGTCGAGGACATCGTCGCCCGCCCCGCCGCATCGCCGAGCAGGCGGACCACCGCGTTGAGCTCGATCTCGTCGCCCACCGGCGTCGAGGTGCCATGGGCATTGACGTAGTCCACGTCCCCCGGCGCCAGCCCCGCATCCCTGAGCGCCGCCGTCATCGCCCGGAAGCCGCCGTCGCCGTCCGGCGCCGGCGAGGTGATGTGATAGGCATCCCCCGAAAGCCCGTATCCCGCGACCTCGCCGTAGATGCGCGCGCCGCGCGCCTTGGCATGCTCGAGCTCCTCGAGCACCACCACGCCTGCGCCCTCGCCCATCACGAAGCCGTCGCGGTCGCGGTCGTAAGGACGGCTGCCGCGCTCGGGCTCCTCGTTGAAGCTCGTCGAGAGCGCCTTGCAGGCGGCGAAGCCGGCGATGCCGAGTTCGCAGATCGCCGCCTCCGCGCCGCCGGCGATCATCACCTCCGCATCGCCGTGCTGGATCAGCCGCGCCCCGTCGCCGATGGCATGGGCCCCGGTGGAGCAGGCGGTCACCACCGAATGGTTCGGCCCCTTGAAGCCGTAGCGGATCGAGACCTGCCCCGAGCAGAGATTGATCAGGCTGGCGGGAATGAAGAAGGGCGACACCCGCCGCGGCCCCTTGTCGCGCAGGGTCAGCGTCGTCTCGGCGATGGTCGAGAGCCCGCCGATCCCCGAGCCGATGATCACCCCGGTCCGCAGCCGGTCCGCCTCCGCCTCGGGCATCCAGTCGGCGTCGCGCACCGCCTGCTCGGCGGCGGCCATGGCGTAGAGGATGAAGCGGTCGACCTTGCGGCTCTCCTTCGGCGCCATCCAGTCGTCGGGATTGAAGGTGCCGTTCGACCCGTCGCCCAGGGGAACCTCGCAGGCGATCGAGCAGGCCAGATGCGAGGCGTCGAACCGCGTGATCCGCCCCGCCCCGGAGCGGCCGGCGGTCAGCCGCGACCAGCTCTCCTCGACCCCGCAGGCCAGTGGCGTGACGAGCCCGATCCCGGTGATCACAACGCGCCGCATCGCTTCTCCGATCGCTTGGTCCCAATGCCCGACCGGTTTACCTTGAAGCCCGCGACCCCGACAAGGCCCGATGTCGCCGGCGCCGGGGCAGGCCGCTCGGGGCGCGACATCCCGCCCGTCTCATCCCGACATGCCCACCCGGCGGACGGATCCGCGCGCCATTCGTCCACCGCGGCCGCAACGATCCCGCCAAAGGAAAGGGCGCCCGGCCGCGCCGGACGCCCCTGTCTGATCCTGCGAAGACGGCTTCAGGCGTTCGCGTGGGATTCGATGAATTTCACCGCGTCGCCATAGGTCTGGATCGTCTCGGCCGCGTCGTCGGGGATCTCGATGCCGAATTCCTCCTCGAAGGCCATGACCAGCTCGACCGTGTCGAGGCTGTCGGCGCCGAGATCGTCGATGAAGGAGGCGGTCTCGGTGACCTTGCCTTCATCGACGCTCAGATGGTCGACCACGATCTTCTTCACCCGCTCCGCGATATCGCTCATTGCTTGTCCTCTTGCTGGTCCGGTTCCGGAATGCACATCAGAGCCTGACAGCGCCGGTCCGCTCTTTGTTTACCTTATCAAAAACCGGGAGTCGACGCGTGACCCCCGGCCCAACTTGTTGGCGCTATAGCATAACCGCCGCCGGTGGCAAATGCTATTGCGGTTGCGCCGCCGCTGTCGCGTTTCGATCGCGCCCCCCCCCGATTGCAAGCGCCGCGGACCGCCCCTAACGTCGCGCGATGACAGCGGACCGTCCATTGCTCGGCATTGCCTTCATCCTCGGCTTCTGTGCCGTGGCGCCGGTCGGCGACGCGACGGCCAAGTTCCTCGGCGCGAGCGTGCCGCTCGTCCAGGTGCTGCTCTGCCGCTTCGCCGGGCAGGCGCTGATCCTGTTGCCGGTGGTGGCGCTGACCGGCGGCAGCCTGACGATGCCGGCGCATGTGCTCGGGATCGCCTTCCTGCGCACTCTCCTGCACATCGCCGCCATGGGCGCCTTCTTCACGGCGCTGCGATTCCTGCCCCTGGCCGATGCGACGGCGATCACCTTCGTGCTCCCCTTCATCCTGCTCCTGCTCGGCTGGCTCCTGATGGGCGAGGAGGTCGGGCCGCGCCGCATCGCCGCCTGCGCCGCGGGCTTCGCCGGAACCCTGCTCGTCATCCAGCCGAGCTTCGCGGTGGTCGGCTGGCCGGCGCTCCTGCCGCTCCTCGTCGCCTGTATCTTCGCCGGCTTCATGCTCCTGACCCGGCGCATCGCCAAGGAAACCGACGCGGTCGCGCTCCAGGCGGTCAGCGGGCTCATGGCCACCGCCCTGCTCGTCGCGGGAATCGCCCTCGGCGCGGGCAGCGACCTCGCGATCCTCGAATTCGTGCGCCCGACCCTGCGCGAGGCGCTGCTGCTCGCCGCAGTCGGGGTCTTCGGAACGATCGGGCATCTGCTGCTCACCTGGTCGCTGCGCTTCGCGCCCTCCGCGACCGTCGCGCCGATGCAGTATCTCGAGATCCCCGTCGCCACCTTCGTGGGCTGGGCGGTCTTCGGGGACCTGCCGAACGGCCTCGCCGCGCTCGGGATCGCAGTGACCATGGGCGCGGGGCTCTATATCCTGATGCGCGAGCGCATCGCCGCGCGAAGCCTGCCGGCGAAATGACCGGGCGCGGTCAGATCATCGCCATCCCGCCGTTGACGTGCAGGGTCTGGCCGGTGACATAGGCCGCCTCCGCCGAGGCGAGCCAGGCGACCGCCGCGGCCACCTCCGCGCCGGTGCCCATGCGCCCCGCGGGGATCTGCGCGAGTATCCGCGCCTTCTGCTCGTCGTTGAGGACCTCCGTCATCGCGCTCTCGATGAAGCCCGGCGCCACGCAATTGACCGTGATGCCTCGGCTCGCCACCTCCGCGGCCAGCGCCTTCGACATGCCGATCACGCCCGCCTTTGAGGCGACGTAGTTCGCCTGCCCCGGATTGCCGGTGACGCCCACCACCGAGGAGATGTTGACGATCCGCCCCCAGCGCGCCTTCATCATCCCCCGGAGCACGCCGCGGGAAAGCCGCATGGTGCTGGTCAGGTTGACCTCGATCACCCGCGCCCAATCCTCGTCGGACATGCGCATCATCAGCTGGTCCTTGGTGATCCCGGCGTTGTTGACCAGGATCTCCAGCGAGCCCATCGCTTCCGCCGCCCGCTTGGGCAGCGCCTCCACCGCGGCGGCCTCGCCGAGGTCGCAGGGCAGCACATGCGCCCGTTCCCCCAGCGCCCCGGCCAGTTCCTCCAGCGGCCCGACCCGCGTCCCCGAGAGCGACACCACCGCGCCCTGCGCATGCAGCGCCCGGGCGATCGCCCCGCCGATGCCCCCCGATGCGCCGGTGACCAGCGCCGTCCTGCCCGCGAGATCAAACATCCGTCTCTCCCTCCAGTGCCGCCACATCCGCCGGCGTGCCGACCGCGCGCACCGCGATCTCCCTGTCGATCCGCTTCACCATGCCCGAGAGCGCCTTGCCCGCGCCGATCTCCACGACCTCGGTGACCCCCTGCGCCGCCATCCAGGCGACGCTCTCGCGCCAGCGCACCCGGCCGGTGACCTGCTCGACCAGGAGCCGCCGGATCGCGTCGGGATCGCTGACCGCCTCGGCCCGGACGTTGCAGACAAGCGGCACGATCGGTGCCCGCAGATCGACGCCCGCGAGCGCCTCGGACATCGCCTCCGCCGCCGGCGCCATCAGCGCGCAATGGAAGGGCGCGCTGACCGGCAGCAGCATCGCGCGCTTGGCCCCCTTGGCCTTGGCGATCTCCACCGCCCGGCCCACCGCCGCGGCATGGCCGGAGACCACCACCTGCGCGGGATCGTTGTCGTTCGCCGCGGCGCAGATCTCGCCCGCCGCCGCCTCCGCCGCCAATGCCTCGACCGACGCGAGATCGAGCCCCAGCACCACCGCCATGGCGCCCTCGCCCACCGGCACCGCCTCCTGCATCGCCCGGCCGCGCAGCCGCAGGAGCCGCGCAGCATCCGCCAGCCCGAGCGCCTCCGCGGCACAGAGCGCGGAATATTCGCCCAGCGAATGCCCGGCCACGAAGCGCGCCCGCTCGATGCCGAACCCCACCGAGGCCATCGCCCGCATCGCCGCGATCGAGGTCGCCATCAGCGCCGGCTGGGCATTGGCGGTGAGCGTCAGCTCCGCGATGTCGCCCTCCCAGATCAGCGCCGAGAGCTTCTCGCCCAGCGCCGCATCGACCTCCTCGAAGACCGCCCGGGCCTCGGGGAAGGCCTCCGCGAGCGCGCGGCCCATCCCGACCGCCTGTGCTCCCTGCCCGGGAAAGACGAATGCCCGCTTCATGGCGATCTCCTCGCTCTGCTGCCCTCACACCCTGACTAGCCGCCGTCGCCCGCCCGCGTCCAGCCCCGGCGGCGGCACCCGCGCCTCCCCAGGCGTCCGGAGGAGAATGAGACAACCTGCCGATGCGATTGCCGCCGCCCGGCGAAATCCCCGGCGAGAATCCCGTCGGGGCCCGGCCCTATGCTTCCACCGCCACGATCTCCGCGCCCTCGACGCCCGTCGCCTTCGCGAGCTGCCGCAGCCGCGCCTGCACCGCGTCGCTGTCGGGCACGCTGGCGGGATTGACGACCTCGAGCCGCACCGCATCGGCATCGATGCGCAGCCGCGCATGCTCGAGGATCTCCGGGACGCTGGCGGAGAACCGATGCCCGAGCAGGAGCGCGCGGCCGAGGATTTCGGCCCGCCGGAGCTCGGCCGGACTGAGAAGGTCGCCGACCGCCGCCTTCACCGTCTCGTCTACCTTGCCGTCGTAGCGGGCGAGGATCGCCACGGAGAGGAACGCATGCTCGGCATGCGAGATGCCGATGAAGGGAAACTGCAACAGGCGCTGGAAGCTCTCCTCCGCCCGGACCTTGGCATGGTCCCGCCAGGACATGTCGGTCAGCGAGCAGGCGGCGAGCCGCAGGCGCCGGTCGTTCTGGCTCTCGCCGGGGAAGAGAGCGTCGGTCCACCGGCCAAGCGCCGCGCTGAATTCCGGCACCCGCGCCGTGGGCAGGCCGATCGCCTGCGCGCCTTCCAGCAGCGGATCGCGGTACTGCTCGTCATGGTCGAGCTGCGCATAGAGCCAGCCTTCCCTCAGGCCGCAGGCCGAGAAGACCACGCGCTCCGGCTTGAGGTTCTTCAGCACGCGGGACATCACCATCGCCGCCGCCGGCAGGGTGGCGACCCGCCGGCCCGGAACGTCCGGGAGCGCCGCCACCTCCTCGGGGCTCATCCGCGCGATCCTCTTGGCGAGCGCGCGGGCCTCGCCGGCCACGATGTCATAGCCGTGCACCACGCTGATCGGACAGCCGCTCATCGCGATATGCACCCGGGCGAGCGCACGCCAGCCCCCGCCGACGGCGTAGAACACCGGCTCGGTCAAGAGCGGCGGCAGGCTCTCCTGCAGGATGGCGTCGATCGCCTTCTTGGCACTGTCATAGCCCTCGGCGAGCAAGGCCTTCACCGGCAGCGCCCCGAGCGGCATGCTCGACATGCGCCCGCCCACATGGTCGCCGACGACCTCGGCGACCTCCAGGCTGCCGCCGCCCATGTCGCCCACCAGACCCCTCGGCTGGAAGAACCCCGAAATGACGCCCAGGGCGCTGTAGGTCGCCTCCTCCTCTCCCGAGAGGATCCGGGTCTCGAGCCCGGTCTTCTCGCGGATGGCCTCCACGAGCGCCGCGCCGTTCCGGGCGCGCCGCGTCGCCTCGGTCGCCAGCACGTCGACCCGTCGGACCTTCATCGCCCGGGCGATCGCGTCCAGCCGAACGATGGCGTGCAATGCGCGCGCGATCGCCTCCGCGGAGAGATGGCCTTCCGCATCCATGCCGGCGCCGAGCGCGCAGAGCGACTTCTCGTTGAACCGCGGAAACGGCGCACGGCTCAGATCGTCGTAGACCACCAGGCGGATCGAGTTGGAGCCGATGTCGATGACGCCGTAATGCTCCTGCTCGCGGCCGAGGACACGCTCCGTGTCGATCTCGATCATCCGAAGGTCGGTGACCCTCTGCTTCACGCCGTCAGCCGCCATCGCCCCCTCCTGTTCCGCGAACCCCGATGCCGCGGAAGGCCGCCGCGCCGGATCCCGGTGCATCATAACAGGCATTTCTTTCGGGCCGCATCCGCCAATCCGCAGGAAACGCGCGGGCCGGCCCCGCGCGTGGGGGGTGCATGGGTTGTGCATGGGCCGTGCATTCCGCCGACACCGCGAATCCCGCGCGGGGGGCGCTTGCAATCCGCGCGCCGCTCTGACAGAAGGCCGCGTCCCTCCAGACGCATCCACGCGCCGCCTCTCGTACGGAACCGGAGGGCATGATGGTCCGTTTTGAAGCGCGCAGGCAAACAGGTGACGCATGGCTCTCTACGAGCATGTCTTTATCGCGCGGCAGGATCTGTCGAACGCGCAGGCCGAGGGGCTCATCGAGCATTTCGGCCAGGTTCTCGCCGACAATGGCGGATCGGTGGTCGGCTCCGAATACTGGGGCCTCAAGACGCTGGCCTACAAGATCAACAAGAACCGCAAGGGCCATTACGCCTTCGTGAAGTCCGACGCGCCCGCGCCGGCGGTGCAGGAGATGGAGCGGCTGATGCGGCTCCACGAGGACGTGATGCGCGTGCTGACCATCAAGGTCGACGCCCATGAGGAGGGCCCCTCGGCGGTGGTCCAGTCCCGCAACCAGCGCGACGACCGCGGCCCGCGCCGCCCGCGCCGCGACGACGACAACTAGAGGCAGCAAGCCATGGCAAACAGACCCTTTTTCCGCCGCCGCAAGTCCTGCCCCTTCTCGAGCGACAACTCGCCGAAGATCGACTACAAGGACGTGAAGCTGCTGCAGCGCTACATCTCCGAGCGCGGCAAGATCGTGCCGAGCCGCATCACCGCCGTCTCGTCCAAGAAGCAGCGCGAGCTCGCCCAGGCGATCAAGCGCGCGCGGTTCCTCGCCCTCCTGCCCTACGCCGTGAAGTAAGGAGCGGATCATGGAAGTCGTACTTCTCCAGCGGGTCGCCAAGCTCGGCCAGATGGGCGAGATCGTCCGCGTCAAGGATGGCTACGCCCGCAACTACCTGCTGCCCCAGGGCAAGGCGCTGCGCTCGACGCCGGCCAATCTCGCGCGTTTCGAGACCGAGCGCGCCCAGCTCGAGACCCGCAATCTCGAGCAGAAGGCCGAGGCCGAATCCGTCGCCGCCAAGCTCGGCGGCAAGAGCTTCGTGGTGATTCGCTCCGCCTCGGACGGCGGCGCCCTCTACGGCTCGGTCACCACCCGCGACGTGGCCGATGCCGCCACCGAGGGCGGCTTCAGCCTCGACCGCCGCCAGGTCACCCTCGATCACCCGATCAAGGAGCTCGGCCTGCACAAGCTGACGATCGTGCTGCATCCCGAGGTCGAGGTGACCATCGACGTCAACGTCGCGCGCAGCAAGGAGGAGGCCGAGCTTCAGGCCTCCGGGCGCACGATACAGGAGCTCCAGGCCGAGGCCGATGCCGCGGCCGAATTCGACATCCAGGAGCTCTTCGACGACATCGGCGGCGCGGCCGGCGACGAGGGCGGCCCGGCGGGCATGGAAACCCGCTGAGCGCCCGACCGGCGCGGCAGCAGTGACAGGATCCCGCCGCGGCGATCGCGGCGGAATCGACCGGGCGGCGGTTGCCGACGACCACCGATCGAGCCGCGGCCCGGCGCCGCAGGCCTGCGGCATTCACCCATTCATTTCTCAATCGGCGCCATCGAGTGTCCCCTTCGGCGAAACGGAGGGCTGGACGAAGCTGTCGTTGGACCGGTTCAGGGCCGGCGCCCGAAGAATGCCGGGTGACCATCCGGCGCGACTGGCGGCGGGGGTGTGCGGGCCCGGCGGCTCGGCGCGGCGCCGATGCGGCGGCAGACGAGGATCACCGGCAGGAGGCCGATGGCGACGATCACCAGGCTCGGGACCGCCGCCTGGGCGAGGCGCTCGTCCGCGGCGAGGCGATGGGCCTGCACCGCCAGCGTGTCGAAGTTGAAGGGCCGCATGATCAGCGTCGCGGGCAGTTCCTTCATCACGTCGACGAAGACGATCAGGAGCACGGTGAGCACGCTGCCCTTCAGGATCGGCAGATGCACGCCCGCGAGGATCGCCGGCGGGCTGCGGCCGAGCGTGCGGGCGACCGCGTCGATCCGCGGGCTGATCGTCGCGAGCCCGGCATCGAAGCCGTTGAGCGCGGTCGCCATGAACCGCGCCGCATAGGCCAGCACCAGGAGCCAGATCGAGCCGGTGAAGAGGAGCCCGGTCGCCACCCCGAAGGTCGTGCGCATCCAGGCGTCGAGCGCATTGTCGAGCGCCGCGAAGGGCACCAGCAGCCCCACGGCGATCACGCCGCCCGGCACGGCATAGCCGAGGCCCGCGCCCAGCACGAGCACCCGCGACGCCCGCCCCGGCAGCATGCGGGCGCGAAATCCGATCAGGATGGCGCCGGCTACGGTCACGATCGCCGCCACGCCGGAGAGCGTCAGGGAATTGCCGACGAAGCGCAGGTACTTGGGATCGAGCACGCTCTGCCCCGAGCCCGCCGCCAGTTGCCCGAGCACGATCACCGGCAGCAGGAAGCCGACGAGGACCGGCACGGCGCAGAAGACGCTGGCGAGCCAGGCGGCCGGCCCGCGCAGGGGCTGCCGCTCGAAGTCGCGGATTTCCGCCCCGCGCATGTGGCTGCGCGCCTGCCCGCGCTGGATGCGCTCGATGACCGCGAGCAGGAGCGCGAAGCTCAGCAGGCAGAGCGCGAGCTGCGCGGCCGCGCCGCGGTCGCTCATCGAGAACCACGCCTGGTAGATCCCCGTCGAGAAGGTGCGCACGCTGAAATAGGCGACGGTCCCGTAATCCGCGATCGTCTCCATGATCGCGAGCAGCACGCCTCCGGCGATTGCCGGCCGCGCCATGGGCAGGCTGACCTTCAGGAACGCCCCGGCCGGCCCCTGCCCCAGGGTCCGGGCCGCGAGATAGGCGGTGACCGACTGCCGCCCGAAGGCGGTCCGGGCGAGCAGGTAGACGTAAGGGTAGAGCACGCAGGTCAGCATGAAGGCCGCGCCCGGAAGCGACCGGACATTGGGAAACCAATAGTCGCGCGGCCCCCAGCCGAAGACCGCCCGCAGCCCCGACTGGACCGGCCCGGCATGGGACAGGAGGTCGGTATAGGCATAGGCGAGCACGTAGGCCGGAAAGGCCAGCGGCAGCACGAGCAGCACCTCGAGCGGGGCCGATCCCGGGAAGCGGAACATCGTCACGAGCCAGGCGGTGCCGGTCCCGACCGCGGCGGTCCCCGCCCCCACCAGCAGCACCAGCAGGAGCGTGTTGGCCGCATAGCCCGGCAGCACCGTCGCGACGAGCCCGCGCCAGGTCTCCCAGCTTCCGCCGAACGCCGAGACCGCGGCGGCCAGGATCGGCGCGACGCAGAGGCAGGCCACGGTCCAGGCCAGCCCGTTGAGGATGCGCGTGCCCAAGCTCGGTCCCTTCTCCGGCAGCCCCGCCCGGACCTACCCAACCGGGAGGCCTGCGGCAAGTCCCGGCCCTAGCCGGACGTCACGAGGGTCCAGCCGAGCCCGAGAGCCGCGGTCACCGCCAGGGTGAGCGCCATGCCCGTCCCCAGCCTGAAGACCGCGAAGACCGCCCCCGCCGTCAGGACCAGCGCGGCGAGGTCGAGGGACGACGGGACCGGCAGGTCGAGGCTCAGTCCTAGTCCCGACCAGGGGGCCACTTCGGCGAAGACCACGTGGAGCGCGAACCAGACCGCGAGGTTGAAGATCACCCCCACCACCGCCGCCGTGATCGCCGAGAGCGCCGCGCCGAGGGCGGCGTTGCGGTAGAGCCGCTCCACATGGGGTGCGCCGAGGAAAATCCAGAGGAAGGACGGCAGGAAGGTGACCCAGCTCGCCACCAGCGCGCCCAGGGTGGCGGCGAGCCAGGGGTCGAGCCCGCCCGGGTTCCGGAAGGCCGCGACGAAACCCACGAACTGCACCACCATGATCAGCGGCCCCGGCGTCGTCTCGGCCATGCCCAGCCCGTCGAGCATCTCCCCGGGCTGCAGCCAGCCGTAGTTCTGCACCGCCTCCTGCGCGACATAGGCGAGCACGGCATAGGCGCCGCCGAAGGTGACCACCGCCATCTGGCTGAAGAAGATCGCGAGGCGTGCGAAGACGTTCTCCGGCCCGAGCACCAGCGCGGCCGCCGCGACCGGTCCCAGCCAGAGCAGCGCGATGGCGAGCGGGGCGCCGTAACCGCGCAGTGGCCCTGCGGGCACGGCCGCCACATCGGCGCCGGCCCACGGCGGCGCCCCGTCCCCCTCCACGCCCCGCCCGGTCAGCCATCCGGCGAGCCCGGCCGCGAGGATGATCAGCGGGAACGGGATCCCGAAGAGGAAGATCGCCGCGAAGGCCGCGAAGGCGATCGCCCGGTGCGGCCGGTCGGTCAGCGCCCGGCGGGCGATGCGCAAGAGCGCCTGCAGGACGATCGCCAGCACCGCGGCCTTGAGCCCGAAGAAGAGCCCGGTCACGATCTCGCTCCGGCCGAAGGCGACGTAGAGCGCGCTCAGCGCCAACATCGAGACCAGGCCCGGAAGCACGAAGAGGCTCCCCGCCACGAGGCCGCCGCGCAGCCCGTGCATCAGCCAGCCGAGATAGATCGTCAGCTGATGCGCCTCCGGTCCCGGAAGGAGCATGCAGAAGTTGAGGCCGCGCAGGAAGCGCGCCTCGTCGACCCAGCCCTTCTCCTCGACGATGATCCGGTGCATCACCGCGATCTGGCCCGCCGGCCCGCCGAAGCTCAGCGCCGCGACCCGCGCCCAGGCGCGCAGCGCGTCGGGGAAGGGCACCGCCGCGGAGGCCCCGGCGCCGAGTTCCGGCCCGCTCATGCCGGCGCCGCCGGGATGCCCGGCCCGAGCCGCCGCGCCCGATCGCCGGGGAGCTTGCGGATCTCCAAGCCGGTGAAGACATGCAGCGTGTCGAGGTCGCGGTCCACCACCGCATGATCGGAGACCCGTGCCCCCATCGCCAGATAGCTGCGCAGGAGCGGCGGCATCGCGCGCAGCGCCGCCCGCCGGTCGGGCTGGCCCCGCCGCGGCCGCGGCGCGAGGCGGAGCACGCCCGGCGCCTTGACTCGCGGCCGCCAGCGCCGCGGCGCGACATGCTGCGCCCCGAGCAGCGCGAAGGCATCGGCATAGGGCGCGGCATCGGTGCCACGGAAGCTCGAACAGCCGAAAAGCATCGCCGCCCCGCTTGCGGCGACCCGATGCGCCAGCGCGGCCCAGGCGAGCCGCAGCACATCGGGATCGCGGACCCCCTCCGCCACGCAGAACCGGCCCATCTCGATCATCGGCACCGCGAGCCGCGCAAGCCCCGCGAGGTCGTAGAACTGCGCGGAATAGGATCCGGCCACCTCCCGGCCTTGTGCGAAATGCAGCAGACGGAAGCATGAGAGCAGCCGCCCGCCCGCGACCTCCTCCACCAGCACATGCAGGGCGCGGGCGTCGAATTCGTCGCCGTCGATGCCCTCCGCCTCCGCGCTGCCCTGCGCACGGAACGCGCGGAACCGCAGCCGCTGCGCCGCGCGCAGATCCGCGCCCGGGCCGGCGAAGCGCACCCGCAGCCTGTCATGGGCAAGGCCATCGAGCATCGTCGGTCCAGATGCCTCCCGGTTCGCATCATCGCGCGGTTTCGTGACCGAACCTTGACGGCGCGGCGATCGGCACGACCTTAGGGACCGGGACGCGCAGAGGAGATCCCGCATGGACGGCACATCGAAGAAGATCCGCAAGTCGGACGAGGAATGGCGCAGCCAGCTGTCCGATCTCGCCTTCAGGGTCACGCGCGGGAAGGGCACCGAGCGCCCCTTCACCCATGACGATTTTCCCGAGGCCCCCGGCACCTTCGCCTGCGTCTGCTGCGGCGCGCCGCTCTTCGATGCCGCGGCGAAATTCGACAGCGGCTGCGGCTGGCCGAGCTTCCATTCGCCGATCTCGGGCGCGGCGGTCGAGGAGCATGTGGACGACAGCTGGATCATGCGCCGCACCGAGATCGTCTGCGCCAGCTGCGACGCGCATCTGGGTCATGTCTTTCCCGACGGGCCGGCCCCGACGGGCCAGCGCTATTGCATGAACGGGGTGGCGCTGGATTTCCGGCCGGACCCCGAGGACTGAGCCGCGGAGGGTCCGGCGGCCCTCAGTTCTGGAACTGCTCCGCATCGAGCGTGAGCAGGTTGCCGAAGAGCTGTTCCAGCACGCCCATGCGCCGGCCGCCGGTCTCGGTCGTCCGGGTCGTCAGGTTGACGATCCTTCCGTCCTCGAGCCCGTAGCGCGTCAGGCCCTCGACCACGCCATTGGCGTTGAAATCGACGGCGAGCACGACCCGGTCGATCACCCTGGGCTTGTTGTAGGTGTAGCTCTCGACCGTGCTCTGGACGTAGTACCAGGACGAGTCGCGCAGAAGGCCGCTCGAGGAGGGACGCCCCAGCGCCGCCTCGACGCTCTCGTAGTTCGAAACCCCCGGCGTGACCTGCGCGACATCGGCCTGCGAGGGAACGTAGCCGTGAACCTGGATCGTCGGCGCGCAGGCCGCAACGAGCGCACCGGCGAGCACAAGGGGAGCACCGGCGCGGCGCAGTGATCTCGGGCGCATCTGGTTCCCCGGCCTTCCCTGTTTCCGCTTGCTCCCCTACCCCGCGCATGGTCTAAATTCAAGGAACTTGGGCACCGACGCTCCAGTGACCGGACCCGAAGGACCGATCATGCCCGAACTCGCGACGAAAGCGCCCGACAATCCGGAATTCGCCCGTGTCATCGACCTGGCCGCGATCCGCGACCGGGACGAATTTGCCTTCGACATCCGGCCCGATCCGGCCGAGGCCCGGGCGCTCGCGCGGCTCATGGGCGCGATCTCGCTCAGGCGCATGCGCTTCGCGGGGCGACTCACCCCGGTCGCGCCGAAGGGCTGGCGGCTCGAGGCGCGGCTCGGGGCGACGGTGATTCAGCCCTGCGTGGTGACCCTCGAGCCGGTGACGACCCGGATCGACCAGGACGTCACGCGGCGCTACTTCCCCGCCGCCGGCGAGCGCCCCATCGAGGTCACGGTCGATGCCCGCGAGGACGAGAAGGACGACGAGGTGGAGCCGCTCGGGCCAAGGATCGATCTCGGGCTGGTCGCGACCGAGGCGCTGGCGCTCGCCCTTCCCGCCTATCCCCGCCGCGCCGACGCCGTGCTGCCGCCCGAGGCCGTCGCGGCGCTGGGCGCGTGCGCCGCCGATGAGGCCGAGGCAAAGCCCTTCGCCGCCCTCGCGGCGTTGAAGGACAAGCTGGGCAACAGCTCGTGAGAACCGCGCGAATGGGGCTTGCGCGCGCGCGGGCGATCGCTATCTTCCGCGCTTCGTTTTTCTGGCGCGGGATCGGGTTAGCGGCGTGACACCGCGCGCCGCATCTGCTACCTCGCGCCGGAATGCGACAAGATGATCCGGGCCTTGGCCCGCAGGAGACCGAGGTCGAGACATGGCTGTTCCGAAGAGCAAGGTAACCCGGGCGAAGCGGGGCATGCGCCGCGCCCATGACGCGCTGGTGGCTGCCAATCCCAACGAATGCCCCAATTGCGGCGAATTGCGCCGCCCGCATCACGTCTGCGGAGCTTGCGGGCACTATGACGGTCGCGAGGTCGTCGCGCGCGTCGAAGAGATCGACCTCGACGACGAAGCCGCCTGATCCCGACCTGCGCGAGGTTGGTCCGGAATGACCGCCGAAATATCCCGGACCGATCCGACCGCCCCCCCGACGACGCGCGGGGGCGACATCGTGATCTCGATCGATGCCATGGGCGGCGACCGCGGGGTCGCAGACGTGGTCCGCGGGATGGGCAAGTCGCTGCAGAAGAACCCGCGCCTGCGCTACATCCTCCACGGTGACGGGGCCGAGCTGCATCGAGCCATCCAGGCCCGGAGCCCGCTGGCCGAGCGCACTGACATCCGCCATGCCGAGAGCGTGATCGCGATGGACGAGAAGCCCTCCCGCGCGCTGCGCCGCGGCCAGGGCACCAGCATGTGGAACGCGCTGGAGACCGTGAAATCGGGCGAGAGCTCGGTGGTCATCTCCTGCGGCAATACCGGCGCGCTCATGGCGCTGGCCATGCTGCAGCTGCGCAAGGCCCCCGGCGTCGACCGGCCGGCGATCGCGGTGCTCTGGCCCTCGCACGGCCCCGCCGGCTACAATGTCCTGCTCGATGCCGGCGCCGACGTCCGCGCCGATGCGGGCGATCTTGTCAAGTTCGCACTGATGGGCGCCTCCTATTGCCGCAACGCGCTCGGCGTGCGCCGGCCGCGCGTCGGCCTGCTCAATGTCGGCACAGAGGAGCACAAGGGCCGCCCGGAGCTGCACGAGGCCGCCGAGCTCGTGGCGGCGGCGGGCCCTACGGGCGAATTCGACTACATCGGCTATGTGGAGGGCAGCGACATGCCCTCGGACCGAGTCGACGTGATCGTGACCGACGGCTTCACCGGCAACGTCGCGCTCAAGACCGGCGAAGGCACTGCCCGGATGATCCAGGGCCTGCTGCGCGAGGCCTTCGCCTATTCGTCGCTCTCGCGTATCGGCGCGCTCTTCGCGCTCACCTCGCTCAGGCGGCTCCAGAAGCGCATCGACCCGCGCCGGGTCAACGGCGGCGTCTTCCTGGGGCTGAACGGGACGGTGATCAAGTCGCACGGCAGCGCCGACGCCACCGGAGTCTCGGCGGCGATCAAGCTCGCCTTCGTCCTCGCCGACAGCGGCTTCACCGAGCGGCTCGCGGCGCGCGTCGCCAGCGGCCTCCCAGAACTGCGCAGCGGCGGCGCTCTCGGCGGGGCCGCGACGTGAGCGTGATTCGCGCCGTCCCCCGCGGCACCGGCCACTACCTGCCGGTGCGCGTCGTCGAGAATGCCGAATTCGAGAAGACCCTCGATACGTCGGACGAATGGATCCGCAGCCGCAGCGGAATCGAACGGCGGCATTTCGCCCATGAGGGCGAGAAGACCTCCGACCTCGCCATCGCCGCCGCGCGCGCCGCGCTGCTCGACGCGGGACTCGAGGGCAGCGAGATCGACGCGATCGTCCTCGCCACCGCGACGCCGGATCAGACCTTTCCCTCCACGGCGGTCCGCGTCCAGGACGCCATCGGCATGCGCGGTGGCTTCGCCTTCGACATCCAGGCGGTCTGCGCTGGCTTCGTCTTCGCCCTCGCCCAGGCCGATGCGATGATCCGCACCGGGCTTGCCCGCCGCGTGATGGTGATCGGCGCCGAGACCTTCTCGCGCATCCTCGACTTCACCGACCGCACCACCTGCGTGCTCTTCGGCGACGGCGCCGGCGCGCTGATCCTCGAGGCCGCCGAGGGCGAAGGATCCGCGGAGGACCGCGGCATCCTCGCGACCGACCTGCATTCCGACGGGCGCTATTCCGACCTTCTCTATGTCGATGGCGGCCCCTCCTCGACCGGCACGGCCGGTGCCGTGCGGATGTCCGGGCAGGAGGTGTTCAAGCATGCGGTCATCAAGCTCGCCCAGACCGGCGCGGCGGCGCTGAAGAAGGCCGGGCTCGACACCACGGGGATCGACTGGCTGGTGCCCCACCAGGCCAATCTGCGCATCATGACCATGACGGCGCAGAAGCTCGGCGTTCCCATGGAGCGCGTGGTGGTGACCGTTCAGGACCACGGCAATACCTCGGCGGCCTCGATCCCGCTGGCACTTTCCGTCGCGAACGCGGAAGGACGGCTCCGGAAGGGCGACGTGATCCTGGTCGAGGCCATCGGCGGCGGCCTCGCCTGGGGGGCGGCGGTGATGCGCTGGTAAAGGCGTCTTCGCCGCCCCGCCCAAGCCGTTGTTATTGACTCGCTTTCGCCAATGCCCCTAGGGTTGCCCAACAGCAATCAGGACGGGGGGGAGTGGCGATGAGTGACAAGACCCTGACGCGCATGGAACTGAGCGAGGCGGTGTTCCGGACGGTCGGCCTTTCGCGCAACGAATCCGCCGATCTGGTCGAATCGGTGCTCAACCACCTGTCCGACGCCCTCGTGGCGGGCGAGACCGTCAAGATCTCGTCCTTCGGCACCTTCAGCGTGCGCTCCAAATCCGCGCGCGTCGGCCGCAATCCCAAGACCGGCGAGGAGGTTCCCATCGAGCCGCGCCGGGTCCTCACGTTCCGGCCCTCCCATATCATGAAGGAACGCGTGGACGCCGGGAACAAGAACCAGAGGTGAGGTCAGCCCCCCGATGAACAAGTCCCCCGAGGCCTTCCGGACCATCAGCGAAGTGGCCGAGGCGCTCGACGTGCCGCCGCATGTGCTGCGCTTCTGGGAATCGCGCTTCACCCAGGTCAAGCCGGTCAAGCGCGGCGGCGGTCGCCGCTACTACCGCCCCGAGGACGTCCGGCTGCTGCGCGGCATCCGCGGCCTGCTCTACGACGACGGCATGACGATCAAGGGCGCGCAGAAGATCCTGCGCGAGAAGGGCGTGCGCCACGTCATCGCGCTCGGGACCCTGCCCGAGGCGGAGGAGGAAGCGCTGCAGTCCGCTCCGGCCCCTGCCCCGGCCGCGGCGAAGAAGCCCGCCAAGCCGGCTCGGGCCCCGGCCAAGGCCCCGGCACGCGCCCCCGCGCCGCCGAAACTGCCCTCCCGCCCGCAGGGCGATCTCTTCGCCACGGGCGCCCCGGCACCGGGCGGCGCCGCCGTCGCGGAGCTGGAGGCGCGCACACGCCCGGCCGAGGTCCGCGACGGCCGCAAGGCGCTCAAGGCGCTGGTCGCCGAGCTCGAATCGCTCCGGGCGGTGATGATGTCCGAGCCCGGATCCTGAGCGCGGAATCCCGCGGCGCTTTCCGCTTGCCCTCGTGCGGACCCCGGCTATAAAGCGCCTCGTGTCGGGCTATAGCGCAGTCTGGTAGCGCGTTCGACTGGGGGTCGAAAGGTCGTGAGTTCGAATCTCGCTAGCCCGACCAAACCCCTCTCCGCGGTGGCTCAGGCCCCCGGCGTGATCCCGTCCCAGGGCATCGCACGCATGATCGCGGAGGGAAGTATCACCGGCGCGGCGCCCCCCACGCCCGACCAGATCCAGCCCGCGAGCCTCGATCTCCGCCTCGGGGATACCGCCTGGCGGGTGCGCGCCTCCTTCCTCCCCGGACCGCGCGCGCTTCTCTCCGAACGGCTCGACGATTTCGCGATGCACCGCATCGATCTCGGCCCCGGCGCCGTGCTCGAAAAGGGCTGCGTCTATCTCGTGCCGCTTGGCGAAGGGCTCGACCTGCCCGCAGGTGTCTGCGCCGTGGCCAATGCAAAGAGTTCGACCGGCCGGCTCGACCTCTTCACCCGGCTGATCACCGACCGCGGCACCGAATTCGACCGCATCGAGCCCGGCTATCGCGGCCCGCTCTATGCCGAGATCTCGCCGCGTTCCTTCTCGGTGCTGGTCCGCCCGGGCATGCGCCTGAACCAGATCCGCTTCCGCCGGGGCTCGGCCCTGCTCGACGACGAGGCCCTGCGCGCGCTCGATGCGCGCGAGCGATTGGTCGACGGCACGGCCCATGTCGCCGGCGGCCTCGCCTTCTCGGTCGACCTGCGCCCCCGCGAGGGCAGCCTGGTCGGCTACCGCGCGAAGCCCCATACCGGGCTGATCGACCTCGACCGCATCGGCCATTACGATCCAGCGGAATACTGGGAGCCTGTCGCCGCCCGCGACGGGCGCATCATCCTCGATCCCGGCGCCTTCTACATCCTGGTCAGCCGGGAATCGGTGCATGTCCCGCCCGATTATGCCGCCGAGATGGCGCCCTATCTCGCCATGGTGGGCGAGTTCCGGGTGCATTACGCCGGCTTCTTCGACCCCGGCTTCGGCCATGCGCTGGCCGGCGGCAGCGGCTCGCGCGGCGTGCTGGAAGTGCGCTGCCACGAGGCCCCCTTCGCGCTCGAGCACGGCCAGATCGTCGGCCGACTGGTCTACGAGCACATGGCCGAGCGCCCCGAGATCCTCTACGGTCAGGGCCTCGGCTCGAATTACCAGGGCCAGGGCCTGAAGCTCTCCAAGCATTTCCGCGCGCCGTGACCGCCCGCGGCTGACCTACCCTCGTGGCGCGTCTTCGTGGCCGGACATGACCCTGCCGATGAACCGACCCTTGGCCCGCGCATAGGCGGCGCGGTCGTCGCGGTGCCGCGCAGCGGTCTCGCGCTTCACCGCGGCGTATTCGGCGGCGTGATCGGGGCGGGCGCGCAGCAGATCGCGGAACCGCAGCCGGTCCCAATAGGTCGAACCCGGCGGCAGCATGTGCAGGTGATGCGTGCGTGCGCCGGAGGCGTCGCGCCGGATGAACCAGGCATAGGCGACACCGGCCTCCCCCGGCCCGGTCGGACGCCAGAAGTACTCGTAGCCCGCCGCTTTCAACACTGGCGCGATTCGGTCGTGCACGGTTTGCAGATCCGGCACCTCGATCAGCATGTCGACGATCGGCTTGGCGACCAGCCCCGGCACCGCCGTGCTTCCCACATGCTCGATGCGACCGATGGGGATCTCCGCGAGGCGTTCGCGCAGCCGCACCTCCTCGGCGGCGAAGGCTTCCGCCCATGCCGGATCGGGGTCCGCGAGCAGGATCGGCTCGGCCCGCGCCCGGGCCACGTGACAGGATTGGCCGTTCATCGGGGCGCTCCCCGTGGGCTCAATGCCCGGTCAGGAGAACATCTCCTCCTGGGGCGTGCCGAGCGCTAGCGGCTCCCCGTCCGCATCGTCCTCAGCCTCGCCGCGCGCCGGCAGCGGTCCGCCGGGATCGGGCCGGTTGTCGAGCAGGCCGGCGGCGCGCAGTTCGGCGATGCCCGGCAGGTCGCGATCGGATTCGAGGCCGAAATGGTCGAGGAAGGCCGGCGTGAGTACGAAGGTCATCGGCCGCCCCGGCGTCTGCCGTCGCCGGCCGAGCCGGACCCATCCGAGCTCGATCAGCAGGTCGAGCGTGCCGCCCGAGACCGAGACGCCGCGGATCTCCTCGATCTCCGCCCGTGTCACCGGCTGGTGATAGGCGACGATCGCCAGCGTCTCGATGGCCGCCCGGCTTAGTTTTCGGGTTTCCACCGCCTCGCGGGTCATCAGGAAGCCCAGGTCGGCGGCGGTGCGGAAAGCCCAGGCATCGCCGGTGCGCACGAGCTGCACCCCGCGCCCGGCATAGCGCGCCCGCAGCGCCGCCAGCGCCTCGCCGACATCGGAGCCCGCGGGCAGTCGCTCGGCGATCTCGCGCCCCGTCATCGGCTCGCGGCTCGCGAAGAGCACCGCCTCGACCATGCGCTCCTGCTCGGCGAGCTCGGGCACGGCGAAGGCCGGATCGGCGTAGAAATCGCGCGTGGTCTCGTTCATGCGTCATCCTCCCCGGGGCGCGCTCTGAGATAGATCGGCTGGAAGGCGGCGTCCTGGCGCAGGTCGAGCCGCCCGGCCTTGGCCAACTCCAGCGCCGCTGCGAAACTTGCCGCCGTCGCCGAGCGCCGCCGCTTCGGGTCACCGGCCCATTCGTCGGGCAGCCAGGCGGAAAGGCGCACCCAGTCGATCGCGGTGCCGATCAGCCCGCGCATCCGCTCCAGTGCCGCCTCCATGGTATAGACCGGCTCCCGCGCCAGGTGCAGCGGCGTGAAATCCTCGCGGGTCTTGATCCGCGCATAGGCGCGCAGGAGGTCGAGCATGTCGGCGGTATGGACCACCTTCGTCTGCCGGGTCACCGCCTCGGTCTGGCCGCGCGCGAAGACGTCGCGGCCGAGCTGATCGCGCGCCATGAGCCGCGCCGCCGCCGCGCGCATTGCCTCGAGTCGTTCGAGCTGGAAGGCGAGATGCGCCGCCAACTCGTCGCCGGAGGGCCCCTCCTCCGCCGGATCCGGCGGCAGCAGCAGGCGGGACTTGAGATAGGCGAGCCAGGCCGCCATCACCAGATAATCCGCGGCCAGCTCGATGCGAAGCCGCTTCGCGGCCTCGACGAAGTTCAGGTATTGCTCGGCCAGCCGCAGGATCGAGATCCGCCGCAGATCGACGCGCTGCGAGCGCGCCAGGGTGAGAAGCAGGTCGAGCGGCCCCTCGTAACCGTCGAGATCGACCACCAGCGCCTCGGCGGCGAGGCGCTCGACGGTGGCTTCGGCGTCGAAGAAATCCTCAGGCACCGGCCGCGCGCTCCCTCAGCTCGACGAATTCGGCCTCGAGCGCCGCCGGATCCGCCTGTCCCGCGGAACCCCGCACCGCCTGCGCCCGTTCCGCACGCGCCAGCGCCCTGCCCGCGAGTTCCGGCACCGCCTCCGCCACCGCCGCCGCCTCCGCGGGGTCGCCGTTGCAATGGAGCACCATGTCGCAGCCCGCCGCGATCGCCGCCTCGGCCCGCGCCCCGAACGGCCCGCGCAGGGCCTGCATCGAGAGATCGTCGGTCATCAGGAGCCCGTCGAAGCCGATGTCGCCCCGGATCCGCCGCATCACCTCCGGCGAGAGCGTAGCGGGGCGCGCCGCATCGAGGGCGGCATAGACCACATGCGCGCTCATCGCCGCGGGCAGATCGGCCAGCGCCCGGAATGGCGCGAAGTCGACCCTCTCGAGATCGGCCAGCGGCGCCGACACCTGCGGCAGGTCCACGTGGCTGTCGCGGGTCGCGCGCCCGTGGCCCGGCATGTGCTTCATCACCGGCAGCACGCCGCCGGCGATCAGGCCCTCGGCCACAGCGCGCCCGATCGCCGCCACCTCGGCGGGATCGGCGCCGTAGCAGCGGTTGCGGATGACGCCATGGGTGTCGGGCTGCACCACGTCGAGCACCGGCGCGCAATTGACGTCGATGCCCACGGCGCGCAGTTCCGCCGCGATCAGCCGGTAGCGCAGGTACATCGCCCGGGCCCGCAGGTCGCGGCCGGGCAGGCGCGCGCATTCCTCGAGCGCCGGCGCCCATTCGCGCCAGTCCGGCCCGCGCATCCGCGCGACCCGCCCGCCTTCCTGGTCGATCAGGATCGGCGCGTCGCGCCCGACCGCTTCGCGCAGATCGCCCGTCAGCCGCCTGAGCTGGCCGGGCGTCTCGATGTTGCGCGCGAAGAGGATGAAGCCCCAGGGCGCGGCCGCGGCGAGAAACCGCCGTTCGTCGGCACCGAGATCCGGACCCTGGCAGCCGAGGATGACCGCGCGGGGCGCCATCTATTGCAACGTTACCGGGATGCAATCGATGCTGCGGGCCCGCAGGGCCTCACACATGACGCGGGTTTGCTCGGTATTCTCGAAGCCCGCGACCCGCAGCCGGTAGAACACCCGCGCATTCGAGGTCGTCCGTTCCACATAGAGGCTCTTCGATCCCAGCAGGTCGCCGTTCTTGGCAACGAGTTGCGCCCAGGCCTGCCGGGTGATCGCTTCGCTGTCATAGGCGCCGAGCTGCACCAGCCGAGAACCCGGGCTGACGCTGCCGACCTCGCGCGCCTGCGCGACACCCGGCGCCGGGGCCGGAGCCGCGGCCGCGGCCGCGGCCGCGGCCTTCGGCTGCGCCTTGGGGGCCGCTGCCGGGGCCTTCGCGGTGGCGCGCACCAGGTTGCTCGGTCGGCCGAGCGGCCGCACCGCGGGCGCGGTGCCCTCGGGCAGCAGATCCGCCTCGACGGGCGCGTCCGCCTCAGCCGGCGCACCGCCCAGGTCCGGCGCCAGACCGACCTCGAGCGCCGCGAGCACTTCCTGGGCCTCGGCCTCGGGCATGCGCAGATCCCCGCCCTCCGCCGCATCCGGCAGGCTCGCGGGCGCCGCGACGACCAGTTCGCCCTGCGGCCCGTCCTCTTCCGCCAAGGCCGGCGGCGCAGGCTCCAAAGGCGTCCGTTCGCGCGGGACCGGCGCCGGCTGACCGGAGAGCACCGCATTGACCTCGAGGCCCTGATGCGCCGCCTGCAGCCCCCCGGGATCCTCGGGCTGGAGCCGCGCCGGCCCCTCCATCGCCCGGATGATCGGCACCTCGGTCGCATCGCGGGTTCCGAGCCGGTAGGACCAGAGCGCCATCGCGCCGACCAGCCCGACAAAGACCGCGGCGCCGGCCATCCGGCGGATGCTCGGGGGGATCAGCCGGTCGCGGACATCGCCCGCAACGGACTCGTAGTCGTCGCTGTAGAGATCGCGCATGGGGTTCTTGCCTGTTTTGACACACTATACCTTGTATGTGCCGCTGCTCCAACCCCGAAATGTCTTAACGGATGCCTCAGCGCATCTCTTCCATCGGGGTAACCCCGAGAATACCAAGCCCAGCGGCGATGACAACCTGTGTCGCGCGCACAAGTGCGAGCCGCGCGCGGCTCGTCTCCGGCGCCTCCTCGCGGATGAAGCGCAGCTCCGGATCCAGCTTGCCCTGATGCTGAAGCGAATGGAACTCAGACGCGAGATCAAAGAGATAGAAGGCGATCCTGTGAGGCTCATGTGCCGCCGCCGCCGATTCGACCTGCCGCGGCCATTCCGCCGCCTTGCGGATCAGGCGCGATTCGCCCGGCGCGCCGAGGCCGCCGAGAACTGCCGTGGCGAGCGCAGCGTCGCTCGTGTCGATGCCCGCAGCCGCACCGCGCGCCAGCACCGATTGCGCCCGGGCATGGGCATACTGGACGTAGAAGACCGGATTGTCCTTGGATTGCTCCAGCACCTTGTCGAAGTCGAAGTCGAGCGGCGCGTCGTTCTTGCGCGTCAGCATTGCGAAGCGCGTCACGTCGGGGCCGACCTGCTCGACCACGTCGCGCAAGGTGACGAAATTGCCGGCGCGCTTGGACATCTTGAAGGGCTCGCCGCCCTTGAAGAGCCGGACCATCTGGCAGAGCTTGACGTCGAGCGGCACCTTGCCGTCCGAGAGTGCGGCCACCGCCGCCTTCATGCGCTTGACATAGCCGCCATGGTCGGCCCCGAGCACGTCGATCAGCTCGTCGTAGCCGCGCTCGATCTTGTCGAAATGATAGGCGATGTCGGGTGCGAAATAGGTCCAGCCGCCGTCGGACTTCTTCACGGGCCGGTCGACGTCGTCGCCGTAAGCCGTTGATCGGAAAAGCGTCTGCTCGCGCGGCTCCCAATCTTCGGGCAGCTTGCCCTTGGGCGGTTCGAGCACGCCCTCGTAGATCAGCCCCCGCGCCTCGAGCGCGGCCAGCGCCGCCTCGATCCGCCCGGTGCCGTAGAGCGACCGCTCGGAGAAGAACCGGTCCATGGTCACCCCGAGCGAGGCCAGATCCTCGCGGATCAGCGCCAGCATCGCCTCGGTGGCGAAGTCGCGCACGTCCGGCAGCCATTCCTCGTGGTCCGTGCCGACGAGGCTCTCGCCGTGCTTCTCGGCGAGTTCGGCGCCGAGCGGAATCAGGTAGTCGCCGGGATAGGTCCCGTCGGGGAACTCCACCGCGCGCCCCAGCGCTTCCAGGTAGCGCAGATGCACCGACCGCGCGAGCACGTCGACCTGCGCGCCGCCGTCGTTGATGTAATATTCGCGGGTGACGTCGAACCCGGCGAAGTCGAGCAGCGAGGCCAGCGCATCGCCGAAGACCGCGTGGCGCACATGCCCCACATGCATCGGCCCGGTGGGATTGGCGGAGACGAATTCGACGTTGATCCGCCGCCCGCCGCCCGCGCCCGAGCGGCCGAAGTCGCGCCCCGCCGCCAGGATCGCCGGCACGGTGGCGAACCAGCGGCCCGGGTCGAGCCGCAGGTTGAGGAACCCCGGTCCCGCGACCTCGGCGGAGACCACCACCGGCGCCTCGGCGAGAATCCCGGCCAGCGCCTCGGCGATGGCGCGCGGCGCCGCCTTCGCCGGCCGCGCCAGCACCATCGCCGCATTGGTCGCCATGTCGCCATGAGCCGGGTCGCGCGGCGGCTCGACGGTCACCGCCCCGAGGTCGAGCCCGCCGGGCAGCGCATCCTCGGCCACGAGGCGCGCGATCGCCGCGTCGACCAGGGCCTTCATTTCTGCATAGATATCCATCGCCGGCCTCTCCGCCTGCAGCCTGCCCGCGGTTAACACAGGCAATCCGCCGTCTCCACGGACAAATTTCCTCCGCGCCGCCGGGATCCGGGATGCAGCACCGGTCCCGCTGCGCTAGCCTCGCGGGATGCGACGGCTCCTGTTCCCCGCCCTTCTCGCCCTCGCCGCCACTTCCGCCCGGGCGGCCGAGATCCTGAGCGCGGAGGCGTTCGAGCGCCTCGCCGAGGGCCGGACGCTGCATTTCACCGAAGGCGGCAGGCCCTATGGCTCGGAGCAGTTCCTGCCGGGCCGGCGCAGCCTCTGGCGCTACGCCGGCGAGGCCGAATGCACCGCGGGCAGCTGGCGCGGCGAAGGCGAGGCGATCTGCTTCCGCTACGACGGAAGGCCGGAGGAGATCTGCTGGCGCATCACCCGCGAGGCGGACGGCGTCTTCGTCGAGCTCCATGACAGCGACGACGGGCGCCGCCTGCGCCTCGGGAGCACAGACACCCTGCCCCTTCCCTGTCCGCAGACCGGAGCGGGAACCTGAACTGGCTGGCCAGCTTCAGTCATCCCACCATGCCTGCGGCGATCGATCCGTGACCGGGTCGAGACGCCTCGCCCCGGGGGCCCTTCACCGGCGGCTGATGGGCGATCGAGCATGCACTCCACCGGGTGCTCGACGTCACTCCGGACGGGAACCGCGCCCGAAGCCGTTGTTTCAGCCTTCGCAGGAACCATCATCCAAATGTGATGTACCTGAGCCGTCTTGCGGCGCCGCTTGACGCTGTCCTCTCCCGCCCGCAGATTGCCGGGAACATTCGGAGGTGAGCCCATGCCCGTCGTGAACCGCTTCGCCGAGCTCTCCCCCGCGATCGCCGAGTGGCGCCGGGACCTTCATGCCCATCCGGAGATCCTCTTCGAGACGCACCGCACCAGCGCCTTCGTGGCGGAGAAGCTGCGCGGCTTCGGCTGCGACGAGGTGGCGACGGGGATCGGCCGGACCGGGGTCGTCGGCGTGATCCGCGGCCGATCGAACGCCTCGGGGCGGGTGATCGCGCTCCGGGCCGACATGGACGCGCTGCCCATGTCCGAGGAGACCGGCCTGCCGCATGCCTCGAAGACGCCCGGCGCCATGCATGCCTGCGGCCACGACGGTCATACCGCCATGCTGCTCGGGGCGGCGCAATATCTCGCGGAGGCGCGCAATTTCGACGGTACCGCAGTGGTGATCTTCCAGCCGGCCGAGGAAGGCGGCGGCGGCGGGCGCGAGATGGTCGAGGACGGCATGATGGAGCGCTTCGGCATCGAGGAGGTCTACGGGCTGCACAACATGCCCGGCCTGCCGCTCGGCGCCTTCGGCATCCGGCCGGGCCCGATGCTGGCCTCGACCGACCTCTTCACCATCCATGTCACCGGGAGGGGCGGCCATGCGGCGCAGCCGCATGATTGCATCGACCCGATCCTCGCCGCGAGCCAGATCGTCGCGGCGCTCCAGGGGATCGTGGCGCGCAACACCGATCCGCTGAAGGCCGCGGTCGTCTCGGTGACCTCGTTCCGCTCCGAGAGCGACGCCTTCAACGTCATTCCCGGCCGGGTGGAGCTGCGCGGCACCTCCCGCGCACTTGACCCCGGGATCCGCGCGCTCATCGCGGAGCGCATCGCCGCGATCGTCCCGAACGTCGGCCGGGCCTATGGTGCGGAGGCGGTGCTGGATTTCCGGCCGGGCTATCCGGTCACCGCCAACGACGCCGGGCGCGCCGCCTTCGCGGCGCAGGTCGCGGCGGAAGTCGCCGGCGGGGTCGACACCGAGACCCCGCCGATCATGGGCGGCGAGGATTTCTCCTACATGCTGAACGCGCGCCCCGGCGCCTTCATCTTCCTCGGCAACGGCGACAGCGCGAGGCTGCACCACCCGGAGTACGATTTCGACGATGCCCTCATCCCGGTCGGCTGTTCCTATTGGGTAAGGCTGGTCGAGACGGCGATGCCCGCGGCCTGAGACGGCCCTTCCCTAGCGCCACGGCGCTGTACCAACGGTCTGTAGGGTGACTCTTCCCTGTGCGAGTCAGGGATCGCCTGCCCGATCGACACTCGCCGATCGGGCCGCGCTAACATGATATGAGACGGCCCCGGCGCGGACGCGCCGGGAGTCGCTGTGCGTTCAGCGCAGCTCGAATTCCGAGAGATCGAGCGACGCGCCCACGCCCTCGACGCCCGAAACGCTGATCGGATTCAGCGCGATCGACTTGTCGCCGCCGCCAACGAGGACACCTGCGCCCGCCCCGGCGCCGACTTCCGCCGCGGCAGTTCCGCCGAAAAACGAGCCCTTGAGCGAGTCGGGTGCCTTGGTGCCTTCGCCGGTCGCCACTACCCCCCAGACCAGCGTCGTGTCCTCGGTAACCGAGAGATCAACGCCGACGCTCTTGATCTCGCCCTCGTAGGTCTGGGCGTCGCCGGTCTTTGGCTTGTAGTCGCAGGCGAATTTCTCGCTCGTGTAGACGATGTCGTTGTGCACGTCCTTGAGCTTGCAGGTCAGCACGCCGAACTCGACGCCGAGTTCGGCGAAGGCCGGCGCCGCCATGAGGGCGGCCGCGGTTGCGATCATCGCGATGGGAAGTCTCATTTCCTTTGGCTCCTTGCCTGAAAGTTTTTCATTTCACCCGGTCCCGGCGGCTTGCGCCCCGCCGGACCCTCCCGATCGGCACGTCCGACCGGGTTCGGCCTGCTGACCCGGAGGGATCGTTCGGCCATAGCCCCGTGCGCGTGGCGGGAACCGCGGCGACGGGGGATGCGCAGTTCGGGTGACGGACCACGGCGCGTGGCGATGACGCGCACAGACGACAGCCGTCACGGCAAGTTCAGGAAGCCGTCGCGGAGCGCCTGGCTCCAGGCCTCGGACATGGCGCTGAAATCCGGATCGCCGGGCATGATGCGCTCGCGCCGGTCGATCCGGCAGGATCCGGCGTGGATGATCGCGAGATCGAGCGGCATGCCGACCGAGAGGTTGGAGCGCAGCGTCGAATCCATCGAGAGCAACACCGCCTTGCGCCCGTCCTCGAGCGAGGTCGCCCGCGTCACCACGCGGTCGAGGATCGGCTTGCCGTACTTGTGCTCGCCGATCTGGAGATAGGGCGTGTCCTCGGTGGCCTCGATGAAATTCCCCTCGGGATAGATCATGAAGAGCCGCATCTGGCCGCCCTTGCGCTGACCGCCGAGCAGGATCAGCGCGGTCACGGACTGGTTCATCTTGCTCATGCGGTCGCCCACGGCGACGCTGACCTCGTTCAGGGTGCGGCCGACGATCTCGGCGATCTCGAGCATTGTCTCGGCGAGCAGGATCGAGGTGGCGCCCGTGGCCTCCGGATCCTCGATCGCATGCTCGAGCTTGGCCATGACCGTCTGGGTGATGGAGAGATTGCCCGAGGTCAGCATCACCAGGGCGCGCTCGCCGGGCTCCTCGTAGACGAACATCTTGCGATAGATCGCGATGTTGTCGACGCCGGCATTGGTCCGCGTGTCCGACAGCATCACGATGCCGGCGTCGAGCAGAAGGCCCACGCAATAGGTCATGTCCCCGCTCCGGCCCCGGATTACTGCTGCGCCGCCACGACCACCGTGACGTCCATCGCCTCCGTCCCACCTCCGCGCGATACCCCACGAATGGGCGCGGCATCAAGCGCGTCGCGCCCCGATCCCAGGCGGATGTAGCGATCGTCCGGGCAGCAGCGGTTGGCAGGATCGAATCCGACCCAGCCGAGGCCCTCGACATGCAGCTCGGCCCAGGCGTGGCTGGCCTCGCCCATTCCCTCCTCGCCGCCGGTCAGCAGATAGCCGGTGACGTAGCGCGCCGGCATGCCCACGCTCTGGGCCAGCGCGATCATCGCATGGGCATGGTCCTGGCAGACCCCCCGCCCCTGTTCGAGCGCCTCCGCGGCGGTGGTATGGGCCTCGGTGGTGCCCGGCGCATAGGCGATCGCCTCGGCCACCGCCGCGGCGAGAAGATGCGCCCGGCCCAGATCGCCCTCCTCGCCCGCGGCGGCCAGCGCCTCGGCGGCGAGCTCGCCGAGCGCACCGTTCGCCTTGGTCCGCTGGGTCGGCCGCAGGTAGGTCCGCGGCGAGATGATCTCGCGGTGGCCGCGCAGCACGCCCGCCGCGTCGATGGTCTCGACCTCGCCGGTCACGGTCACGTCGATGCGCTCGACCGGCCCCTCCACGGTCATGGTGGTGACCCGGTCGCCGGCGCCGTCCACGAAGCTCGCGCCGAAGACCGCCCCCTCGGCCCCGACCTCCCAGGCGACGATCCGCTGGCTGGCGCAGGTCGAGGGCGTGAGCCGGTGGCTCTGGGTGACGAAGCGCATCGGTGCGTCGAAACGGTAGATCGTCGTGTGCCGGACCGACAGGCGCATCTACTGGATCCCGAAGAGATAGCCGTCCGCCACGTCCTGGCCGAGCGCGGCGTTCTGGTTGACGAAGCGGGTGAGGAACTCGTGCAGGCCTTCGCCGATCACGTCCTCGACCTTGGCGGCCGTCAGTTCGCCCAGCGCGGCCTCTGCCCGGTCGTGGGCGGTGGTCCTGCTGCCATAGGCCTTCGCCAACCGGTCGAGGTGGTATCCCGCCATGTCGAGGCAATGCAGCAGCGAGCGCGGGCAGGAAGGGTTCAGGATCAGGAAATGCGCGATCTTGCGGGGCGAGTATTCGCCGCCATAGGCCCAGTGGAAGGCGCGATAGGCCGAGAGCGCGCGCAGGAGCGTCGTCCACTGGTAGGTGTCGATCGAGCCGCCGACCATGTCGGTCGTCGGTAAGAGCACGTAGTATTTGACGTCGAGCAGCCGCGCGGTGTTGTCGCCGCGTTCGAGATACCAGCCGAGGTTCAGGAAATCGTAGCCGTCGTTCTGCAGATGCGTGCCTTCGGTGGCGCCCCGGAAGAGCGCGCCCTGGCGCTTGGTCCATTCGCAGAGCTCCGGCAGTAGCGCCTCGGACCGCGGCCGCCGCTCGATCTCGCGCAGGTCGAGATAGGCGCCGTTGAGCGCGTCCCACATCTCGGTGGTGAGCGCGGTGCGCACCGCGCGGCCGTTCTGGCGCGCGGTCTCGATGCAGGAGATCACGCTCGAGGGGTTCTCGCGGTCGAAGAAGAGCCAGGTCTCCACGTCGCGCTGGTGGAATTCCTCGCCGAACTTCGCGCCGAAGCCCCTGGCCGAGCCCGCGGCCGAGACCAGCGAGGCCCATTCGTTGCGGTAGCCCGTGCCCTCCGAGGGCATGAGCCCCATGCGGTAGCCGACCTCCAGCAGCCGCGCCATGGTTTCGGCCCGCTCCATGTAGCGCGCGAGCCAGAAGAGATTTTCCGCGGTCCTGCTTAGCATGCCGTCAATCCGCCAGAACCCAGGTGTCCTTGACCCCGCCGCCCTGCGACGAGTTCACCACGAGCGAGCCTTCCTTCAGCGCCACCCGGGTCAGGCCGCCAGGGCAGAGATGCACCTCGCGCCCCACCAGGCAGAAGGGGCGCAGGTCCACGTGGCGCGGCGCGAGCCCCTCGTCGACGAAGGTCGGGCAGGTGGAGAGCGCCAGGGTCGGCTGGGCGATGAAGGCCGCCGGATCGCCCTTGATGCGCTCGGCATAGGCGGCGACCTGCTCCTTGGTCGATTTCGGCCCCACGAGCATGCCGTAGCCGCCCGAGCCGTGCACCTCCTTGACCACCAGATCCGCGAGGTTCTCCAGCACGAACTTGCGGTCCGAGGGATCGGCGCATTTCCAGGTCTGCACGTTCTTCAGGATCGGCTCCTCGCCGAGATAGAAGCGGATCATTTCGGGCACGTAGATATAGACCGCCTTGTCGTCGGCGACGCCCGCCCCCGGCGCCGAGGCGATCGCCACCCCGCCCGAGCGATAGACGTTCATCAGCCCCGGAACGCCGAGCATCGATTCGGGCCGGAAGCAGAGCGGGTCGAGAAAGGAATCGTCGAGCCGCCGGTAGATCACGTGCACGCGCCTGGGACCCTCGGTGGTACGCATGTAGACGAAATCGCCCTGGACGAAGAGGTCCTGCCCCTCGACCAGCTCGATGCCCATCTGGTCGGCGAGGAAGGAATGCTCGTAATAGGCGCTGTTGAAGGCGCCGGGCGACAGCAGCACGCTCACCGGCTGCCCCTCGCAGCTCGCCGGCGCCACGCTCGCCAGGGTGCGGCGCAGCCGGTCGGGGTAGTCGTCCACCGGCGCGATGCGCGTCGCCCGGAAGAGATCGGGGAACATCCGCATCATGATCTCGCGGTTCTCGAGCATGTAGCTCACGCCCGAGGGCGTGCGGCAATTGTCCTCCAGCACGAAGAATTCCTCGGGCCCGGTGCGCACGAGGTCGATGCCGACGATATGGGAATAGACCCCGGCCGGCGGGTCGATCCCGACCACCGCCGGCTCGTAGGCCTCGTTGCGGAACACCAGATCCGCGGGGATGATCCCCGCGCGGGTGATCTCGGCGCGGTGATAGACGTCGTAGAGGAAGGCGTTGAGCGCGCGCGCCCGCTGCTTGACCCCTCTCTCCAGCCGCCGCCACTCGTATTCGGTGAAGACCCGGGGCATCATGTCGAAGGGGATCAGCCGCTCGGTATCGCCGCCCTCGCCATAGACCGCGAAGGTGATGCCGATGCGCCGGAAGAGCGCCTCGGCCTGCCGCTGCTTCTGCGAAAGCGCCTCGGGCGAGGTCGATTCCACCCAGTCCAGCAGCTTGGCATAAGCCGGCCGGACCCGCTTTCCATCATACATTTCGTTGAAAGTACTGATGGCTCACTCCCCCGCCGGCCTTGCGGGACAATAGATTCGCTCGCCGGCCAAAACGCAAGCGCAACGGCGAGCGAAACCGTCGCCGGGAGGCAACGGAGCCGCCATTCTGCATGGTAATTGCGTCCCGCGCGGCGATGTGATTAACATTCCGCCAATTACGGATCCGACCAGAGAAACGAGCGGAAGACAGGGTGGCTGCATGAATGCCGGACACGGCAACGGGGCGTTCGTCGTATTCGAACACGTCCAGAAGAGCTACGACGGCGAGACCCTCGTCGTAAAGGATCTGAACCTCAACATCGGCCAGGGCGAGTTCCTGACCATGCTCGGGCCCTCGGGATCGGGCAAGACCACCTGCCTGATGATGCTCGCGGGCTTCGAGACCGCGACCCACGGCGACATCCGCCTCGCCGGCCGACCGATCAACAACATTCCGCCGCACAAGCGCGGCATCGGCATGGTGTTCCAGAACTACGCGCTCTTCCCGCACATGACCGTGGGCGAGAACCTCGCCTTCCCCCTCGAGGTGCGCAAGATGTCGAAGGCCGACATCGAGGCCAAGGTCAAGCGCGCGCTCGACATGGTGCAGATGGGCGCCTTCGCCGGCCGCCGCCCGGCACAGCTCTCGGGCGGCCAGCAGCAGCGCATCGCGCTGGCCAGGGCGCTGGTCTTCGATGCCGAACTGGTTCTGATGGACGAGCCGCTCGGCGCCCTCGACAAGCAGTTGCGCGAGCACATGCAGTTCGAGATCAAGCATATCCACGAGCAACTCGGCGTCACCGTGGTCTATGTCACCCACGACCAGGGCGAGGCCCTGACCATGTCGGACCGGATCGCCGTCTTCAACGACGGGCGCATCCAGCAGCTGGCGCCGCCCGAGGATCTCTACGAGCGGCCGGAGAACGGTTTCGTCGCGCAGTTCATCGGCGAGAACAACACCCTCGAAGGAACGGTCGAGACCATCGCCGAGGGCAAATGCACCGTGCGCCTCGGCGACGGCTCGGTGATCGACGCGCTGCCGGTCAATGTCTCCAGGCCCGGCGAGCGGACCCTGCTCTCGATCCGGCCCGAGCGGGCGGAGTTCAACCCCGCCCGGCTGCCGGAGGGAACCCATACCGTCAAGGCCGAGGTGCTCGAATTCATCTACATGGGCGACATCTTCCGCGTGCGCCTGCGGATCGCCGGGAACGAGAACTTCGTCATCAAGTGCCGCAATGCGGTCGGTCAGCGCCGGCTCCGGCCGGGCGAGGTCATCGACGTCGGCTGGCTGCCGCAGGATTGCCGCGCGCTGGAAGCAGCATGACGAACGCCGGCCGCGCGCCCGACCGGAGGCGCGCAGCCGGCCGAGAAGAAGTCCGGGTACAGTACACAGGGAGTATCATGATGAAAACCAGACACCTATTCGGAGCGACCGCCCTCGCCCTCCTGCCGGCGGCCGCCATGATGGCGCAGGACCAGGCGACCTGCGAGAATTGCGCCAACACCATGACCGTGGTCTCCTGGGGAGGCGCCTACCAGAACAGCCAGGTCAAGGCCTATATCGAGCCCTACAAGGCCATGCACCCCGAGCTGACGGTGGTGATGGACGAGAGCTCCGCGGAATCGGTGGCCAAGATGCGCGCCATGGCCGAGGCGGGCAACGTCACCTGGGACCTCGTCGACACGCTGGCCTCCGACGCCATCCGCATGTGCGACGAGGGCCTGGTGATGGAGTTCGACGACATCGACGCGGTCCTGGCGCCGGCGCCGGACGGCACGCCGGCGTCGGAGGATTTCGGCGACCTGCTCATCAACGACTGCTTCGTTCCGCAGATCGTCTATTCGACCACCTTCGGATACCGCACCGACGTGGCCGACTGGGGCGGCAAGGTGCCGACCACGGTCTGCGACGTCTTCGACCTCGAGACCTTCCCGGGCAAGCGCGCGCTGCAGAAGCGTCCGATCGACAACATGGAATGGGCGCTCTACTGCGACGGTGTCGCCAAGGAGGAGATCTACGACGTGCTCGGGACCGACGAAGGCATCGAGCGCGCGTTCAACAAGCTCAATTCCATCAAGGACCAGGTGGTCTGGTGGACCGCCGGCGCCGAGACGCCGCAGCTCCTCGCCGACGGCGAGGTGGTGATCGGCTCGACTTTCAACGGCCGTCTGTTCTCGGCGATCGTCGAGCAGAACCAGCCGATCGCCATGCTCTGGGACATGCAGGACTTCGACCTCGACGGCTGGACGATCCCGGCGGATCTCCCCGAGGACCGGCTGAACCGGGTGCTGGACTTCCTCTATTTCGCCACCGACACCCAGAGGCTGGCCGACCAGGCGCAGTACATCTCCTACGGCCCGGCGCGCAGTTCGTCGGCACCTCTGGTGGGCTTCAGCGAGGTGCTCGGCGTCGACATGGCGCCGCACATGCCCACGGATCCGGCCAATGCCACCAACACCCACCTCTACGACTACGGCTGGTGGGCGGACCATCGCGACGACCTGGATGCCAAGTTCCAGGCCTGGCTGACCCAGTAGGACCACATCGGGCGGGCGGGGACGCACCCCGCCCGCCCAAGCGAGGAAAGGCGGCAGAGCCATGACCCAAGCCACCGCGGATCAGGCGAGGGGGTCGGTGCTGGCCGCCGACGGCACTCCGCTCAAGGTCAGCCTGCGCCGGGCGCTGCGCGCGCAGAAGCTGCGGGCGCTGATGCTGATCGCGCCGCTCCTCGCCTTCATCGTCATCGCTTTCCTGATGCCGATCGCCGACATGCTCTTCCGCTCGGTCGAGAACCAGATCGTGCCGGACACCCTGCCGAAGACCGTCGTGGCGCTAGAGGACTGGGACGCGAAGGGCGACGCGCTCCCCGGAGAGCCGGTCTTTGCCGCCCTGCACGACGACCTGGTCGTGGCGGCGGAGGCAAAGACCCACACGCGCCTCGGATCGCGGCTGAACTACGAGGATTCCGGCATGTCCTCGCTGCTGCGCGCCGCCGGTCGCGGCGCGGGCAGGATGAATGCCGACGAGCCTTACGAGGCCCAGTTCATCGACATGGACAAGGACTGGGGCGACATCGAGACCTGGCGCACCATCAAGCTCTATTCCGGCGCCTATACCGACGGCTACCTGCTCAACGCCATCGACATGCAGAAGACCGTCGACGGGCCGGAGCTGAAGCCCGCGTCCCAGCGCATCTACGTCATGCTGTTCCTGCGCACCATGCTCCTCAGCCTGACGATCACCTTCTTCACCCTGCTGCTCGGCTATCCGATCGCCTATCTCCTGGCGATCCTGCCGCTCAGGACCTCCAACCTGATCATGATCCTGGTGCTGCTGCCGTTCTGGACCTCGCTCCTGGTGCGCACCGCCTCCTGGAAGGTGCTGCTCCAGCAGCAGGGCGTGATCAACGACCTGCTGGTCTGGATCGGCCTCATATCGGACGCGAACCGGCTGGTGATGATCAACAACGCCACCGGCACGATCATCGCCATGACCCATATCCTGCTGCCCTTCATGATCCTGCCGCTCTATTCGGTGATGAAGACCATCCCGCCCTCCTATCTGCGCGCCGCGAAATCGCTGGGCGCCAATGACTGGACCGCGTTCTGGCGGGTCTATTTCCCGCAATCGGTGCCCGGCGTCGGCGCCGGGGCGATCCTCGTCTTCATCCTGTCGATCGGCTATTACATCACACCGGAACTGGTCGGCGGCACCTCGGGCATCTTCATCTCCAACCGCATCGCCTACCACATCTCCATCTCGCTCAACTGGGGACTGGCGGCGGCGCTGGCGACGATGCTGCTCATCGTGGTGCTGGCGCTCTACTGGGTCTACGACCGCATGGTCGGCATCGACAACGTCAAGCTGGGGTAACGCGACATGGCCGCTCTCCCGCCCTATGCCTCCACCGGCCAGCGCCTCTGGTACTGGGGCTTCCGCGCCATCTGCGTGGCGGTGCTGTTCTTCCTGATCATGCCGATCCTGGTGATCATCCCGCTGAGCTTCAACGCCGAGAACTTCTTCACCTTCACCAAGAGGATGCTGGCGCTGAACCCCGAGGCCTATTCGCTCAAGCACTACCAGGACTTCTTCTCGAACCCCGACTGGCAGCAGGCGCTGCGCAATTCGGTGACCATCGCGCCGGTGGCCACGCTGCTCGCGGTGGCGCTCGGGACGCTGGCCGCCGTGGGCCTGAGCCAGCCGCATGTGCCGTTCCGCGGCGCGATCATGGCGATCCTGATCTCGCCGATGATCGTGCCGCTGATCATCTCGGCGGCGGGGATGTATTTCTTCTATTCGCGCATCGGCCTGCAGGGCACCTATTGGGGGGTGGTGCTGGCCCATGCCGCCCTCGGCATCCCCTTCGTGATCATCACCGTCACCGCAACGCTGGTCGGCTTCGACCGCAGCTTGGTGCGCGCCGCCGCCAACATGGGCGCGGGCCCGGTGCGGACCTTCTTCAAGGTGCAGATGCCCTTGATCCTGCCGGGGGTGATCTCCGGGGCGCTCTTCGCCTTCATCACCTCCTTCGACGAGGTGGTGGTGGTGCTCTTCGTCGGCTCGGCGGCGCAGAAGACCCTGCCGTGGCAGATGTTCATCGGCCTGCGCGAGCAGATCTCGCCCACCATCCTCGCGGTCGCCACCATCCTCATCGCCATCTCCGTGGTGCTGCTGACCGTGCTCGAACTGCTGCGTCGGCGTTCCGAGAAGCTGCGGGGCATGAGCCCCGGATGACCCGCACGGCCGCGATCGCGGACGGCGGCGGGATTGCAGCAGGAACGGCCGAGGGCGACCGCGCCGCCCGGATCCTCGAGGCCGGCGGCGAGGTGATCGCCTGCACCGTCTGCGACGCGCTGCATTCCGTCGGCGCCGGCCCTCCCATGCACGGCAGGATGCGCTGTGCGCGCTGCGGCAGCGTGCTCCTGCGCGCCCCGCGCGGCGCGCTCGACAGCATCCTCGGCGGCGCGCTCGCGACGGTGATCCTGGTGATCTCGGCGGTGTTCTTTCCCTTTCTGGAGATCTCGGCCAAGGGGCTTCGCAGCGCCGCCTCGCTGGTGGACGTGGCCTTCGCCTTCTCCCAAGGGATCACCGCCCCGCTGGCGCTGGCGGTGATCCTGATGATCGTGGTGCTGCCGGTGACCCGTGCCGCGGCGCTCGGCTGGGCGCTGGTGCCGCTGCGGCTGGGCCGGCCCGCCCTGCCGGGCGCGAAGCGCGCCTTCCGCTTTGCCAGCCGGCTCAAGCCCTGGTCGATGGCCGAGGTCTTCATCATCGGCGTTGTGGTGGCCCTGGTGAAGATCGGCGGCATGGCGACTGTGAGCCTCGGCCCGGCTTTCTGGGAGCTCACCCTGATCGTGCTCATCGTCGCGCTCGAATCCACGAGCCTCTGCGAGAAGACCATATGGCGCATGCTGGAAGCCCGCAGCCGGTCCTGACCGCCCGGGCGGCGGGCCTGATCGGCTGCGCGACCTGCGGCTGCGTGTCGCGGCCCGGAACCGCGCATTGCCCGCGCTGCGGCTCGGTGCTCCACAGCCGCCGGCCCGGCAGCCTCTCGAAGGTCTGGGCCTGGTGGCTGGCGGGCCTCATCGCCTATATCCCGGCCAATCTCTTTCCGATGCTGGAAAGCACCTTCCTCGGCCGCAGGACCGATTCCACCATCGTGGGCGGGGTCGTAGACCTCGTGCATCACGGCGCCTATTTCATCGCCGGCGTCGTCTTCTTCGCCAGCGTGCTGATCCCGGTCGGCAAGTTCATCGCCGTGGGCTATCTTGCCTATTCGCTGCGCTACCGGGTGCAGCTCTCGGGGCATATGCGCACCCTGCTCTACGAGATCGTGGAATTCATCGGGCGCTGGTCGATGGTCGATGTCTTCGTGGTGGCGATCCTCGCCGCGCTGGTCAATCTCGGCTTCGTCGTGGGCTTCCGCCCCGGCCCGGCGGCGGTCTTCTTCGCTTTGTCCGTTGCATGCACGATGGTCTCCGCGCTATCGCTCGACCCCCGACTGATCTGGGATGCGGTGGAGCGAGACGTGCCGGACCATGGATGAGCTGAAGCCCAGCGAGCCGGTGGTGGAGGTGCCGCGGCGCTGGATCCCGGTGGCATCGGCGGTCTGGCTCGTGCCGATCGTCGCGCTGGCGATCGCGCTCGGGGTCGCCTGGCGGAGCTATTCCGACCGCGGCCCGCTCATCGAGATCCTCTTCGACAGCGCCAGCGGCATCGTCGCCGGCGAGACGACGGTGCGCTACAAGGATTTCGCCATCGGCATGGTCGAGGACGTGCGCTTCACCGACGATCTGAGCCAAGTGGTGGTCTCGGCGCGGCTGCACAAGGATGCCGCGAGGCATGTGGACAGCAACACCAAGTTCTGGCTCGTCCGCGCCCAGGTCGGGCCCCGCGGCATCTCCGGGCTCGAGACCGTGCTCTCGGGCGCCTTCATCGGCGCCGAGCTCGGCGACGAGCCCGGCGCGCCGCAGGACCGCTTCACCGCCCTGAGCGCTCCGCCGCTGACGCCGGCCGGCCAGCCCGGCATCCGCATCCGGCTCAGCGCACCCGACGGCGGCTCGCTCTCGGTGGGCGCGCCGATCCTCTTCAAGCAGATCCCGGTCGGCAAGATCGAGGCGGTCGAGCTGACCGAGGCGGGCGACGTCATGGTGACCGCCTTCGTCGACGCGCCCAACGACCGCCGGCTGACCTCGGCCACCCGGTTCTGGAACGCCTCCGGATTCTCCATCGAGCTCGGCACCGGCGGCGCCTCGCTCAATGTCGAGAGCCTCGCCGCGCTGGTCCAGGGCGGCATCACCTTCGATACAGTCACCAGCGGCGGCGAGCCGATCGAATCGGGCCATCTCTACCGGCTCTATGCCAACGAGAAGACGGCGCGGAACGTCATCCTCAACGACGATCCGGCCGAGCTGCTGCGGGTGATGACCTTCTTCGAGGGCTCGGTGCGCGGCCTCCAGACCGGCGCGCCGGTCGAATACCTCGGCATCACCGTGGGCGAGGTGACCGAGCTGCAATCGGAAGTCGTGCGCGTGGACGATCGCCCGGTCGTGCGCGTCCGCGCCGTGCTGACGCTCAACCCCGCCCGGGTGGGCCTTCCGTCCGACGGCGACATGCGCGAAGAGGCGCTCGACCTGATCGCCGATGCCGTCCGGCGCGGCGCGCGCGCGCGGCTGGCCAGCGCCAATATCCTGACCGGCAGCCTCTTCGTCGAATTCGCCGAGATCCCCGACGCCGAACCCGCGACGCTCGACCGCGACGCCGAGCCCTTCCCGGAAGTCCCGAGCGTCGCCACCCCCGGCAGCAGCCTCGCCGCCTCGGCGGAGGGCGTGCTCGACCGCGTCCAGTCCCTGCCGGTCGAGGAGGTGATGAACTCCGTCATCACGCTGCTCGGCAATGCCAACCGGCTAATCACGGACGAGCGCGTGCGCAAGGCCCCCGAGAACCTCGGGCTCCTGCTCGCCGACCTGCGCGCGCTGGTGGGCAGCGACGCCGTCCAGCAGGCGCCGCAGGATCTCGCCGCGACGCTCGCCTCGGCGCGTGCCCTGCTCGACGGCTTCGCCGAGCGCCAGCTCGCGGAGGAGATCGCGACGACCCTGCAATCGGCCACCGCGACGCTCGACAGCATCACCGCCGCCGCCGAGGGCGTCCCGGCCATGATCGAGGAAGTGGGCGCGCTCTCCGAGCGGGCGCGGGAGCTTCCGCTCGAGGATATCGTCGCTTCGGCCACCACCCTCATCGACGACGTCAATGCGCTGGTCCGGAGCGACGAGGTCGCGGCGATCCCGCCGGCGGTGACCGATGCGCTGGCGGAACTGCGCGGCCTCATCGCCGACCTGCGCGACGGCGGCACCATCGAGAACGTCAATGCCACGCTGGTCTCGGTGCGGGCAGTGAGCGACGACATCGCCGCCGCGAGGCTCGGCGAGAGCCTGAGGGCGACCCTCGCCTCCGCCGAGGCCACGGCGGCGCAGGTCAGCAGCGCCTCGGAGGACCTGCCCGAGCTGATCGAGAATCTCACCGCGCTCTCGCAGCGCATGGAATCGCTGCCGCTCGACGAGCTCGTCGCCTCGGGCACCCGGGTGCTCGGCACCTTCGACACCTTCCTCGCCTCCGAGGGCGTCGAGAGCCTGCCGCCGCGGCTCGCCGCCTCGCTGGAAGAGCTGCGGCTGATCCTCGCCGAGCTGCGCGAGGGCGGCGCGGTGGCCAATGTCAATGCGACGCTCGCCTCCGCCGACGAGGCCGCCGCCGCGATCACCGCGGCCGCCGCCGACCTGCCCGCGCTGGTCACGCAATTCTCCCGCGTCGCCGACCAGGCCGATGCCGCGCTCGCCCAGATCGGCCCCGGCTCGGACGTCAATCGCGAGACGCTTCTGCTCCTGCGCGAGGTCCGCGACGCCGCGAAATCGGTCACGGCGCTCGTCACGGCGCTGGAGCGCCGCCCCAATTCGGTCCTCTTCGGGAGATGAGCATGCGCCCGCCCCTGCCCCTGACGATCGCGGCGGCGCTGGCGCTCGGCGCCTGCGCCAATCCCGACTATTACCTGCTGCCGCCGCCGCAGCCGGTCGCGCGACTGGCCGCCCCGGTGTCGAGCATCGCGGTGGCGGAGATCAGCCTGCCCGCCTATGCCGAGGCGCTCGAGATCGCCACGCTCGCCGGTCCGGGCGCGGTCACGCTGAACAAGAACGCGCTCTGGGCCGATACCCCGCGCCGCGCGCTGACCCGCCATCTCGTCGCGGCGCTGGAGGCGCGGCTGCGGGCGCGGGTCGGCACCGAGCCCTGGCCGGCCTTCGACGGCCCCGGCCTGCGCGTCGAGGTGATCGCCGACCGCTTCGTCGGCGCGCCGGGAGGGGTGGTGGAATTCGCCGGCCAGTACATCGTCGTGGGCAACGACAGCGGCCGCATCACCGCCTCCGACCGCTTCACCATCGCCGTCCCGACCGGAGGCGGCGGCTACGAGGCGCTCCTGGCCGCCCATGCCCGCGCCGTCGAGCAGCTCGCCGACATGATCGCCGCCCGCATCACCGGCCGCGCCCGGCCCGCCGCCTGACCGATCCCCGGTGCCGGCCAGGGGGCGTTACACGGTGAAACACGGCTTATCATATTGTTATTACGTCGTTTTTAGAAGGTCGACTCAGAAAGCTGCGATCGGTTCGGCTCGATGGCCTCCCGATGCATTGAACCAACGAGTCTCGCCGTCAACTCTCATCCCAGGTCGGCCATAGGTTCCCAGCCCGATCGACCCGTGGCAATCGGGCCGCGCCGGCCCTGCCCGGGGCCGGCGCGTCCGTCAGACGGAAGGGCCGCTGGTATCGGACAGGCGCCCGGATCAGACCACCCGCCGGGCGAGCAGTGCGGCGCCGATGGTGCCGTCGTCGAGATAATCGAGCTCGCCGCCGATCGGCACGCCCTTGGCCAGCGAGGTGGCCTTGACGCCCGATGGGGCGAGCTGGTCGGCGATGTAGTGGATCGTGGTCTGGCCGTCGATCGTGGCGTTGAGCGCGAGGATCACCTCGCCGATCTCCTCCTCGGCGACCCGCGCCAGCAGGTCGGGAATGCGCAGCGCCTCCGGCCCCACCCCGTCGAGCGCCGAGAGCACGCCGCCCAGCACGTGGTAGCGCCCGCCGAAGATCCCGGCGCGCTCCATCGCCCAGAGATCGGCCACGGTCTCGACCACGCAGATCTCGCCGGTGGCGCGGCGCGGATCGGCGCAGATCGCGCAGATCTCCGCCGTGGTGATATTGCCGCAGCGGCCGCATTCCCGCACGTCCGCGGCCACCTCCGCCATGGCCTTCGCCAGCGGATCGAGCAGCAGCGCGCGCTTGCGGATCATCGCCAGCACCGCGCGCCGCGCCGAGCGCGGCCCGAGCCCCGGAAGCCGCGCCATCAGCGCGATCAGCCGGTCGACGGCGGCGCCCTCGGCCTCGGTCACGGAAGGACGGCCGGCGCTGTCAGAACGGCAGCTTCATGCCGGGCGGCAGGTCGAGCCCCTCGGTGAGCCGGCCCATCTCTTCCTTGGCGGCCGCCTCGCCGCGCGCCTGGGCGTCCTGAATCGCTGCGACGATGAGATCCTCGACCACCTCGCGGTCCTCCGCCCTGAAGAGGCTCGGGTCGATCGAAAGCGCCCGGACCACGCCCTTGGCCGTCGCCGTCGCCTTGACGAGGCCCGCGCCGGATTCGCCGGTCACCTCGATCGCCTCGAGCCGGCCCTGGATCTCGGCCATGCGGCCCTGCATCTCCTGCGCCTGCTTCATGATCTTGGCCATGTCGCCAAGCTGCCCGATCCCCTTGAGCATTCTCTCAGTTCTCCTCCGATGCGGGATCGAACGGATCCCAGTCGTCGTCATCCTCCGCGCTGCCCGCCTCGGCCTCCGCCGAGGGCAGGGTGGGCGCCTCCGACTGCCGCACGTCGCGGATCCGCGCGCCGGGAAAGGCCGCGAGCATGGCCTGGACCAGCGGATGCGCGCGGGCGCGGCCTTCGAGGTCGCCCTTGCGCTCGGCCTCCCTCTCGGCCAGCGTCGCGCCGCCGCCCGATCCCACGATCGAGACGCCCCAGCGCGCGCCGGTCCAAGTCCTGAGCCGCTCGGCGATGCGCGCGGCGAGATCGGGCGCGGCGCCGGCCGCCGGTTCGAACTCGATGCGCCCGGGCGCATATTTCACCAGCCGCACGCCGGTCTCGATCTCCACGAGCAGCGCCATGTCCCGCCGCGCCCGCACCAGCGCGACCACGTCCTCGAAAGCCGCATAGCGGGCCAGCGCCGCGGTCTCGGGCGCCGGTTGCGCCATCGCCTGCGGCCGGGGAGCGGCCTGGGCGCGCGCGGCACCGCCCGCCCGCGTGCCGCCACCGCCGCCGCCCGCCGGCCCGGGCGCCGCCGGCGCCGCGTCGCTCAGCCGGCGGATCAGGTCCTCGGGGCTCGGCAGGTCGGCGACATGGGTGAGCCTTATCACCGCCATCTCCGCCGCCATCATCGCATTGGGCGCCTGGCCGACCTCCTCGAGCGCCTTGAGCAGCATCTGCCACATCCGCGTCAGCGCGCGCATGCCGAGCCGCTCGGCGAAATCGAGGCCGCGGGCGCGTTCGTCGGGGCCGATCGTGGGGTCGTCGGCCACCTCCGGCGCGATCTTCACCATCGAGACCCAATGGGTGACTTCGGCGAGATCGCGCAGGATCGCCAGCGGATCGGCCCCGGCGGCGTATTGCGCCGAGAGCTCGGCCAGCGCCGCCGCCACCTCGCCCGCCATGATCCGCTCGAAGAGATCGAGCACGCGACCCCGGTCGGCGAGGCCGAGCATGGCGCGCACCTCCGCCGCGGAGGTCTCGCCCGCGCCATGGGCGATGGCCTGGTCCATCAGCGAGAGCGCGTCGCGCACCGAGCCCTCGGCGGCGCGCACGATCAGCGCCAGCGCATCGGGTGCCACCGCGGCCCCCTCCTGCGCGGCGATGCCGCTCAGGTGCGCCAGCATCGTCTCCGGCTCGATCCGCCGCAGGTCGAAGCGCTGGCAGCGCGACAGCACCGTGACCGGCACCTTGCGGATCTCGGTGGTGGCGAAGATGAACTTCACATGCTCCGGCGGCTCCTCCAGCGTCTTGAGGAGCGCGTTGAAGGCCGAGGTGCTGAGCATGTGCACCTCGTCGATGATATAGACCTTGTAGCGCGTCTCGGCCGGCCGATAGGGCACGGAGGCGAGCAGGTCGCGCATCTTCTCGACCTGGGTATGGGTCGCGGCATCCATCTCCAGCACGTCGACATGCCGGCCCTCGGCGATCGCCCGGCAGGGCGCGCATTGCCCGCAGGGCGCGATGGTCACGCCGCCCTGCCCGTCAGCCCCGATGCAGTTGAGCCCCTTGGCGATGATGCGCGCCGTCGTCGTCTTGCCGACCCCGCGCACGCCGGTCAGCACGAAGGCATGGGCGATCCGGTCCGAGGCGAAGGCGTTCCTGAGCGTGCGCACCATCGCCTCCTGGCCGATCAGATCGGCGAAGGTCGCGGGGCGGTACTTTCGGGCGAGAACCCGGTAGGCGCTCTCGGCGGGGTCGGTCACGTCGGATCGGCACATGCGCGGCTGCGGTCGCCCCAACCTAAGCGCCGCCCCCGACCGGAGCAAGGGAGGCTTTCTTTCGGACGATACCGGGCCGGCACATCGTTGGCCGCGTCGCTTTGCCCAAGGCCGCCCGGGCTTGCCGGTTCGGAGCCGCGGCGGTATCCTTCGGGCGCCGCTGGAGGCGGCATCCGGGTCCGCGGAAAGCTGCATCAGCACCTCCCATCGAACCGAGCCATCGTTTCGGTTTTCCTCATGCCCCCCGAGCGGACCAGCGGGCAGCGACGGGAGAAACCGATGTCCCCATCCCTCGACAACCTGCGCCGGCGCGCCAAGGATCTGCGCAAGGCCTATGAGGCCGGCGATGCGGCGGCGCGCGACCGGATCGCGCAAAATCCGCCACGACCGGACGGTCATCCGCTCAAGCACGCCGATTTCCTTCACGTCATCGCCCGCGAGGCGGGGCACGAAAGCTGGCCCAAGCTCAAGTTCGCCCAAGAGGCGGCGGCGATGGACCGGGCGGCGAAGGCCGAGCGGCTCGCCGCGGCGCTCCATCTCGGGCAGCACTGGATCGCCGACGCCCTGCTGCAGGAGACACCCGACCTCGCCCATGCCGATCTCGGGCTCGAATGCGCGCTCTATGATGCGGCGGCCGTCCGGGCGCGGCTCGCCGCCGATCCGGCGGCCGCGACGCGCATCGTCGGCGCGCGTCGTCCGATCCTGCACCTGGCCTTCTCGCGCCACTGGCAGAACGGCGGCGCGGAGGCGGACATGATCGCCACGGCGGAGGCGCTGCTCTCGGCCGGCGCCGATGTCGACGACGGCATCCCGGCGCAGGAAGGCGCCGGGCACCACCTCTCGGCGCTCTACGGCGCCATCGGGCATGCGCGCAACCTGACCATGGCGCGCTGGCTGCTCGAGCATGGCGCCAACCCCGACGACGACGAATCGCTCTATCACGCCACGGAACTCGGCAGCCGTGACGGGCTGGCGCTGCTGCTTGCCCATGGCGCCGATCCCAGGGGCACCAATGCCCTGCCGCGGGCGCTCGATTTCGACGATTACGACGCCGTCCGGCTGCTGCTCGAGGCCGGCGCCGATCCCGACGAGGGGATCGCCCCGCATCCCTCCGGCGCGCCGCCGCTGGTGATCCCCGCGCTGCACCAGGCGGCGCGGCGCATGTGCTCGGGGCGCATCGCGCAGCTCCTGCTCGATCATGGCGCCAATCCGACGGCCGAGGCGCTCGGCCACACGCCCTGGGCCTTCGCCCGCATCTACGGCAACCGCGAGATCGCCCGGGTGCTGGAGCGCGCCGGCGCCGTCACGCCGCTCTCGCCGGTCGAGGCGCAGCTGGCGCGCGCCGCCGACGGGGTGGTCCGGGACCGCGACTGGATCGACATGGGCGGGCTCTCGGACGAGATGCGCAGGCTGCTCACCCGGCTGGTCTGGCGCGAGGGCACGCTGCCGCATATGCAGCGGCTCGTCGCCATGGGCTTCGACGCCAATCAGACCGACGAGATGGGCATGCCGCCGCTTCATCTCGCCGGCTGGGAGGGCATGGCGGAGAAGATGGCCTGGCTGCTCTCGCTCGCCCCCGACCTGAGCCACCGGAACGGCTACGGCGGAACGCTGTTCTCCACCATCCTGCACGGCTCGGCGAACTGCCCGAACCGCGCGAGCCGCGACCATATCGGCTGCATGCGGATCGCGCTCGAGCACGGCGTCGCGCTGCCGCGCCCGGCGATCGCGGGCGCGGGTTCCGCCGACATGGCGGATTTCCTCGCGGAATGGGCGGAGGCCCGCCCCGGCCAGGTGGTCGAGGAAGGGGTCTGGTGAAACCGGGGCGCCTGCCGCCCCGTGCCCCGCGCCGCCCGTCCGGCGTCTTGCCTGACGATCCTCCGGCCGATCAGCCGCCGCGCCGGGGATCCTCGCGCTTGCGCCGTCCCGCCGCCTGCCCGGAGCGGTAGAGCCGCCCCAGCGCCCGGGAGCGCGCCCGGGCCTCGGCCACGGATTCGGTGTTGCGCGCCTCCTCGCGCTCCAGCTTGCGCCAGCGCGCCAGCCGCGCCGCGTCGAGCCTCCCCGCCGCGATCGCCGCGCGCACCGCGCAGCCGGGCTCGGCCTCGTGCGCGCAATCGCCGTAGCGGCAATCCGCCGCCAGCGCCGCGATATCGGCGAAGACCGCCGCGACGCCCTCGGCCGCGTCATGCAGCCGCAGCGCCCGCATGCCGGGCGTGTCGATCAGCCAGCCGCCCGTCGGGATCGCGTGGAGCGACCGCGCCGTGGTGGTGTGCCGCCCCTTCGCGTCATCCTCGCGGATGCCGCGGGTTGCCTGCCCTGCCCCGGTCAGCGCGTTGATCAGCGTCGACTTGCCCACGCCCGAGGAGCCGAGCAGCGCCACCGTCCTCCCCTCGCCGCACCAGTCGCGCAGCCGCGCGCATTGCACGGGGTCGCGCGCGTCCAGCGTCTCGACGGCCAGGCTCCGGTCGATCGCTCCGGCCCGGCGCGCGTAATCCGCCGGATCCGCGGCGCAATCGGCCTTGGTCAGCACCAGCACCGGCATCGCCCCGCTCTGGCGCGCCAGCACCAGGTAGCGCTCGATCCGCGCCGGATTGAAATCGGCGTTGCAGGAGGAGACGACGAAGAGCGTGTCGACATTCGCCGCGATCAGCTGCTCCTCGCGCCCCTCCCCGGCGGCGCGGCGGCTCAGGAGCGAGGCGCGTTCGAGCCGCCGGTGCAGCCGGCCGTCGGCGCGGTCGAGCAGCGCCCAGTCGCCGACCGCGAGCTCGGCGGTCGAAAGCCCGGGCGCGCATTCGGCGCGCCGCGCGCCCTCCGCGCCCAGGAGGTCGACGGCGGCGCGATGCACCGCGGCGACGCGCATCGGCGCCAGGGTCTCCATCTCTTCGAGGTCGAGCTGCGCCGCGAACGCCGGGCCCCAGCCCAGCGCAGCCAGGGAATACGTGATTTCGGTCATCGGTCCGTCCGGATTGTCTCCCCGCGGGAGACGGATTGCCTGAAGGACCGCCGTCGCGCGCCCGCGCGATCGGGGTCCGGCGATCCGGGCGGTTCAGTCCGTGACGCGGGGTGGCGTCAGGCCTGCGCCCGGAGGGATGTGACGACAGTCATGAATTCCCTCCATCATCGGGGCCGATCGGGTGAGAGGCTGGACAACGACCCAAGCGGGGCTCGTTACGGCTGCTTCCTTCCGGACCTGACCGGGTTGGCGAGGCGCCTGCCCGCGCCAACCTCTCGGAGCCGATATACGCCGAGGCCCGCCGTGCATCAAGGCCCGCGCAGGACTCGGCCAGGGTGATCGCATTTGGAGCCCATCGTTCCCCGGACGACCGTCCCGCCACAAGACGAGGGCAGCGCCCGGCCCGGGCGGGAGCGAAGCGCCCGCGTCGTGCCGGAGGCACGCCTTACCTGTTTCAGCTGTGTGGGGGTAGTGTCATGATGTCCCTGCGCAGGCGATGCGGGAATGGCTTCGAGGCACGCTGCCCTCGATGGTTTCGGTGGTTGGGCCGCCCGCATCGCCGTCCGGGTTCGACCACTGATTATGCGATGCCGCGTATCAGGTCTTCGCCCGGGACCAGGCGATCCCGCATTGTCGGCTCGACGCCAGGAATGGGCCACGAGTCATCCAGAACGCATCTGATATCCGGACCATCAACCACCTCCGCAGCCGGTTCGAGCGCCTTGTGGAGCCGTTCTGCGGTCCCGCGACCAGGAACCTTCCCGGGTATGCCGCGTGGTTCATCGCAAAGCTTTTCGGCATCGGCCAGTCGCCGGATGGGGTCTGGGCGCGGCTTCCGGCCGCCCGATCAAAACGGAAGGCAGACGCCGGCGCAAGAATCATCACGTGACAGCTACTTAGCTGGCAGTCTTGGTGCCCGGGAGAAGACTCGAACTTCCACTTCCTTTCGGAAACTGGCACCTGAAGCCAGCGCGTCTACCAATTCCGCCACCCGGGCAGGTGCCGATCACGCGGACATATACGGCGGTGCCGACCCCTGTCAACGGCACCGCGGGGCTCGGCAGCGCTCCGACCTCATGTGACAGGTGACAAGGGCGGGTTTCTCTGAATCGATGTTTCGGCCCTGAACGGGAGCCGCGCATGATCCCCGCCGAAGGCCTGCCCCGGAAGTCGCGCCTGGCGGCGCTGCTCGACCATTTCGCGGAGGTCGAAGACCCGCGCGACGTGCGGCGGATCCTGCATCCGCTGCCCGAAGTCCACTTCCGCGTCGTCTGCGGCGGTGGTGCCAGGGCTATCGCATTCGGCCGATGATGGTCCTTGCGAAGGCGTCGGACCATCCGGATTGACTGCGCTTCCGGGCGACGGACGACTTGAGCCTCGCCTTGTTGGCGAAGTTGCGGGCAGGGCGTCGGAAGAGGGCGAGGTTCTTCGACCCGCTCCTCCCGGAGGTTCGGCTCCGGGCGGAGCGGGAACGCATCGAGCGGTTCATCGACCAGCGCATACCGATGCCCGGACCCGACGACGAAGTCCACGCGGCATTTCCTACGCGGCGAGACAAGGCTTCGAGTTGCGGCTTGCGCGCCAAGCACTAAGGAAGTCATGATCTTGCGAGACGCTGCGCGTCATGCGCCGAGCAAAGGTCCCGTAGAGCGGAATGCGTCGCCGCCCCCAGCCCGGCGCCGCCCGCGTCTCTTGGGGGTGCGGGCGAGGAAGAGGGGCACTGCCCTGGACGTGGCGCGGCGGCGCATTGCGCATCCTGGGGCTTTGCGGCAAGGTCGCGGCCGCATCGGGGCGAGGTTCCGCATGAGAGACGCCGAAGTCGTCACCTTCGCCGGCGGGTCGCTCGACCGCGCGACGCATCTGCGCGCCGATGCCGCCCGGCTCATCCAGTCGCGCGAGGCGCGCTGCCTCGCGCTCTGGCGCGGCCGGCCGCTGCTCGACACCTGCAACGGCGACGCCCGGCTCGCCTGGCTGCCGGTCGCCTCGGAGGTCTTCGCGCCTGACGCACCCTCGATCCTGCTCGGGACCGAGGCCGGCGCGCCGCGCTTCGCCCGCGAGGTGCCGGATTGGGGCGGCATCGCGGAACCCGTCGCCGCCACGCCCTTTCTCGACGAGGCGCGCACCGCCCACCCCGCCCTGCCCGAGCATCTGCGCTTCGGCGAGCTGCGCGCGGTGATGGCCGCGCTCCCGCCCGCCGATGCCGGCAATGCCGCGGCCGCCAAGGGCATCTTCGCCTGGCACGCCGCCCATCGCTTCTGCGCGAATTGCGGCGGCCCGTCGCGGATCGACGACGCCGGCTGGCGCCGCTCCTGCCCGGCCTGCGGCGCGCAGCACTTCCCGCGCACCGACCCGGTGGTGATCATGCTGATCCTTTCGGGCAATTCGCTGCTGCTCGGCCGGCAGTCGAGCTGGCCCGAGGGCATGTATTCGCTGCTCGCGGGCTTCATGGAGCCCGGCGAGACCATCGAGGCGGCGGTGCGGCGGGAGACCTTCGAGGAGACCGGCGTCCGGGTCGGCCGCGTCGAGTATCTCGCGAGCCAGCCCTGGCCCTTCCCCTCGAGCCTGATGATCGGCTGCCGCGGCGAGGCGCTCGGCCGCGAGCTGAAGCTCGACCCGACGGAGATCGAGGACGCGCTCTGGGTCAGCCGCGAGCGCGCCATGGCGGCCCTCGCCGGGCTCGATCCGGTCATCCGCCCGTCCCGGCGCGGCGCGATCGCCCGCTTCCTGATCGAGCGCTGGCTGGCCGACCGGCTGGATTGACCCGCGGCGCCGGCATCAGACAGCGAGAAGAGCGAGGATGACCCCCCTCGGACGGATCGCGGCCCCCGCGCTGGCACTGGCCTTCGGCGCGGCCGCGGCGCAGGAGGCGCCGCAGGCCGTCTCGGCGACCTATCTCTGCGCGGGCGGCGCCCTGCTGCAGGTCGCCTATCTCAACCAGCGCGGCGACCCTGGCTGGGCGGTGGTGGCCTATGGTGGCCGGCTCGTGCCGATGCAGGCGGGCCCGACGGGATCCGGCGTGCGCTACCTCGCCATGGATGGCGGCGGCCTCGTCTGGCACGTCAAGGGTGACGAGGGCTTCCTCGCCCGCGACGGCGGCGATCGCCAGGACATGCTGCTCGAGGACTGCCGGCGCGCGGGATCCCGAGCGCCTATTCGACCGTGACGGTGATTTCCTCGGAGACGACCGGCGGATCGAAGGGCACGTGGTTCATGTCGCCGAGCAGCAGCCGCAGGGTATGCGCACCCGGCGCGAGCTCCAGGCTCGTCTCGGTCTGGCCGCCGCCGAAATGCCTCACGTGGTCGTCCGCCGGCAGGGCGGCGTCGAGGTCGAGCGCCTCCGGCTCGATGTCGATCAGCAGGTGATGGTGGCCGGTGCCCTCCTGCTCGACCCCCGCCGGGGCGACCCCCATCCCCCTGAGCCCGAAGACCACGGTCACTGGGCTCGTGACCGTGGCACCGTCCGCCGGGGCGATGATATAGGCCGCCGCACCCTCGGGCGCGGCCATGCGCTCGGCCAGCGCCGGTCCTGCGAAGGCGGCGAGCAGCAACGCCGGGATCGTCATGCGCAGCATGGTCGGTTCCTCCCCTTCGGCTACCGGCGCCGCGGCGGCACCCGCGGCCGACCGGAAGCGGCGCCATGAGACTACCCCGTCCGGAGCCGCCGTCAAAGCCCGAAGGCCGGCTCCTGGGACTTGCGATAGGGATGCGCCGGATAGGTGCCGAGGATCTGCAGCTTGGTGGTGAAGTAGTCGAGTTCCTCCAGCGCCCGCGCCACCGCCGGATCCTCCGGCCGCCCCTCGATGTCGGCATAGAACTGGGTCGCGGTGAAATGCCCGTCGATCATGTAGCTCTCGAGCTTGATCATGTTGACGCCATTGGTCGCGAAGCCGCCGAGCGCCTTGTAGAGCGCCGCCGGCAGGTTGCGCACGCGGAAGACGAAGCTCGTCAGCGCGTCGCCCGCGGGCGCCGGCCCGGGGCGCGGCGCCATGACGAGGAAGCGCGTGGTGTTGTTCGACTGGTCCTCGATATGCCGCGCCAGCACCTTCAGCCCGTAGATCTTCCCGGCGAGCTCGGAGGCGAGCGCGGCCAGCGCCGGATCGCCGGCCCGCGCCACCGCCTCGGCGGAGCCGGCGGTATCGGCGCCGACCCGCGGCGCGATGCCGTGCTCGCGCAGGAAGGCCCGGCACTGGCCGAGCAGCACGGTATGGCTCATCGCGGTGCGGATCCCGGGCAGGGTCGCGCCGGCCACCCCGAGCAGGTTGATATGCACGCGCAGGAAATGCTCGCCGACGATGTGGAGCCCCGAATCCGGCAGGAGGTGGTGCAGGTCCGCGACGCGCCCGTAGGTCGAGTTCTCCACCGGCATCATCGCGAGCGACGCCCGACCGTCGCGCACCGCCGCCAGCGCGCCCTCGAAGGTGTTGCAGGCCAGGGCCTCGAGATCGGGATAGACCTCGGTGCAGGCCTGATGCGAATAGGCGCCGGGGATGCCCTGGAAGGCGATCGCCCCGCTCGGGCTGGTCATGTCGGATGATCCCCGGTTGCGGCAAGGCCCGCTGCCTAGTCCGGCGCCCGGCAAAGATCAACCGGCGCCGCGAGGCGGGGCGCGTTCTGCGCCTTGCCATCGAGCGCGGGTTCCGGCTAGAACGACCGGGTGTTGTGACGCAAGCCGGATATGCGGCGAAAGCGGGGGTTGGCTATATCCATGAACACGATGGTGATCACGAAATACGTCGGCGCGATCTGCGGCAGCCTGCTGGTCTTCCTGCTGATCGCCATGGCATCGGAGATGATCTTCGACACCCACAGCGAGGAGGTCGCTTTCCTCATCGAGACCCCGGAATCGGGCGGCGAGAGCGAGGAGCCCGCCGAGTCGGTCGACGTGGCCGCCCTGGTCTCCGCGGCCGATGTCGACAAGGGCGCGACCGTGTTCAAGAAATGCGGCGCCTGCCACAAGGTGGACGGCTCCAATGCCGTCGGCCCACATCTCGACGGCATCATCGGCCGCGGCAAGGGAGCGGTCGCGGATTTCAAGTATTCCGGCGCGCTCCAGAAGGTCGGCGGCGCCTGGGATCCGGAGGCGCTCTTCCACTTCCTCGCCGACCCCAAGGGTTTCGCGCCGGGAACCTCGATGTCCTTCGCCGGCCTGCCCAAGGACGAGGATCGCGCGAACCTGATCGCCTATCTGGAATCGATCAGCAACTGAGCCGGCGGCGACCGGGCCGGCGGCCGCTCACGCGGCCCTCACGAAATCCTGCACGCGCGTAACGCGACTCACGCTTTACGCGCTCCTTTGGCGCGACTAATCCGAGGATACCGAGTCCCACAGTCGCCGGATGGTAGATGGCCCCCGCCGTTTCAGAATCAGCCTCTGCACGCGCCTCCGGGACGGATTCTGTGACGGACACCGCCGTCCGGGCCATCGACGGTTCCCGGTGGCGGGGTGATCTGCCATGACCCGCGTCGGTTTCATCGGGACCGGCCATATCGCCGCCCCCATGGCCCGGGCCGCCGCGCGGCGCGGCCATCCCGTCCTGGTCTCCGAGCGGAACGCCGAGACGGCGGCGGCACTGGCCGGGGCCTTCGAGACGATCTCCGTCGCCCCGAACCAGGATGTCCTCGACGGATCCGACGTCGTCTTCCTCTGCCTGCGCCCGCGTCTCGCCGGTGACGTGCTGGCGCCGCTTGCGTTTCGCGCCGATCACCGCGTGATCTCGGTGATGGCGGGCGTGGCGATCGCCGAGTTGCAGCGCCTCTGCGCGCCGGCCGGCGCGATCTCCGCGACGATCCCGCTCGGCTTTCTCGAGCAGGGCGGCTGCCCGCTGCCGGTCTTCGGGCCGCCGGCGGATCTCCGGACCCTGTTCGGGCCGGAGAACCCGGTGATCGAGGTCGCGACCGAAGCCGCACTCAACCGCCATTTCGCGATCTGCGCCATGGTTCCGGGCATGCTCGCGATGCTGGATACCGGTGCCGACTGGCTCGGCGCCGGGACCGGCGACCCGGCGGGCGCGGAGATCTATACCGCGCAGCTCCTGCGCGGCTTCCTGGCGGCCTCCGAGCCGAGGCGCGGCGGCCTCGCCGCGGCGCGGGACGCGCTCGCCACGGAGGGCACCCTGAGCCTGCAGATGGTCGGGGCGCTGCGGGACAGCGGCGCGCTCGCCTCCCTTCGCAATGCGCTCGACTCGATCGGCGCCCGACTGGATTCGCACGCATGACAGCTCTCGCCCCCCCCGCCCGCTTGCACCCCCTGCGGCGCCATGCCGCGGCGCTTCTCGCCGGCTCGCTCCTGCTGGCGACGGCCGGACAGGCGGCCTCCGAGGAGGAGGTCATCACCAGCCACGGCATCGCGATCTTCGGCGAGCTCACCTATCCCGAGGGATTCGAGCATTTCGCTTATGTCAATCCGGACGCGCCGAAGGGCGGCATCCACCATACCTGGACGCTGGGCAGCTACGATTCGCTCACCCCCTTCACCGAGAAGGGCGATGCCGCCGAAGGCGCCTGGGGGGTCTTCGACAGCCTCATGGTCAGCCCCGACGACACGCTCGGCGAATATTACGGCCTCGTCGCCGAGAGCGTGACCTATCCGCCGGACAAGCACTGGGTCAGCTTCAAGATGCGCCCCGAGGCGCGGTTCTCCGACGGCAGCCCGATCACCGCCGAGGACGTGGTCTTCACCCTGGACGCGATGCAGAACAAGGGCCAGTTCCGCTACCGCGCCTATTTCGGCGAGATCGAGAAGGTCGAGGCCCTTGGGCCGCACGAGGTCAAGTTCACCTTCGCCGAGGGCGCCTCGCCCCGCGACCTGGTGCCGCTCGTCGCCGGCATGGGCATCTTCTCCAAGGCCTATTTCGAGGACCGCGACTTCTCGAAGAGCTCCATGGATCCGCCGCTCGGATCCAGCGCCTACCAGGTCGAGAGCGCCGATGCCGGGCGCTCGGTCGTCTATGCGCGCGACGAGGATTACTGGGCCAAGGACCTGCCGGTGAACGTCGGCCAGAACAACGTCGATCGCATCCGCATCGACTACTACACCGATCAGGGCAGCGCCTTCGAGGCGTTCAAGGCCGGGGCCTACACCTTCCGCGGCGAGGTCAATGCCGAACGCTGGCTCAACGGCTACGACTTCCCGGCGCGGCGCAGGGGCGACGTGGTGCTCCAGGAGATCCCGGCCCATACCGTCCCGAACGCGGGCGGGCTCTATTTCAACCTCCGGCGCGACAAGTTCCAGGACATCCGCGTCCGCGAGGCGATCGAGACCATGTTCAACTTCGAGTTCTTCAACAGCCGCCTGTTCCACGGCGTCGAGGAGCGCGTGGCGAGCTTCTGGGAACGCAGCGACATGGCGGCCGAGGGCCCGCCCTCGGCGGAGGAGCGCGCGGTGCTCGAAGCGGTGCTCGGCGATCTGCCCGAGGGCATCGGCGACATCCTGAACGACCCCGCCGCGACGCCCTATGCCGGCGAGGGATCGAGCCAGCGCCAGCGCCAGCGCCGCGCGATCCAGCTCTTCAACGAGGCGGGATATACCCTCGAGAACGGCCGGCTGGTCGGCCCGGACGGGCAGCAGTTCACCTTCGAGATGATGTATGCGAGCCCCGACGCCGAGCAGTATCTCTCGCCCTTCGCCAAGGAGCTCCAGGGGATCGGCATCGACGCCCGGCTGCGCTTCGTCGACAGCGCCCAGTGGCGCGAGCGCGCCGAGACATTCGATTTCGACGCCATGCATGTCTTCATCCCCATGAGCGAGCTGCCCGGGATCGAGCTGCGCGACGCCTTCGGCTCGGAATACGCCAATGTGGGCGGCGGGCTGGCGGTCTCGGGCGTGTCCAATGCCGGCGTCGACAAGCTCATCGACATGATCGTGCGCGCCGAAACGCTGGAGGAGCTGAGAGTGCGGGTGAGCGCGCTCGACCGGGTCCTGCGGGCGATGCGCATCCGCGTCCCCTACTGGGTGCGGCCCGACAGCTGGATCGCCTATTACGACTATTACCGCGAGCCGGAGACCCTGCCCGAATACAGCATCGGCATGCCCGGCATCTGGTGGGCGGATCAGGCGCGCTACGGCGAGCTGCGTGCATCGGGGGCGATCCGCTGACATGGGCGCCTATGTCCTGCGCCGCCTGCTCCTGATCCTCCCGACCCTGTTCGGCATCCTGGTGATCAACTTCGTGCTGGTCCAGTTCATGCCCGGCGGGCCGGTCGAGCAGATCATCGCCGAGATCCAGGGCGAATCCGGCGGCGTCTTCGACCGCATCGCCGGCGGGGGTGGCGGCGGGGGCGGCGCCCCCGCGACCGGCGGCAGCTCGGAATACCGTGGCGCCCAGGGCCTGCCGCCCGACTTCATCGCCGACCTGGAGAAGCAGTTCGGCTTCGACAAGCCGCCGCTCGAGCGCTTCTTCCTGATGCTCTGGAACTACATGCGCTTCGATTTCGGCGAGAGCTATTTCCGCTCGATCTCGGTGGTCGATCTGGTGCTGGAGAAGATGCCGGTCTCGATCTCGCTCGGGCTCTGGTCGACGCTGCTCGCCTATACGATCTCGATCCCGCTGGGGATCCGCAAGGCGGTGCGCGACGGCATGCCCTTCGACACCTGGACCTCGGGGCTGATCATCGTCGCCTATTCGATCCCGAGCTTCCTATTCGCGATCCTCTTGATCGTGCTCTTCGCCGGCGGCAGCTATTTCCAGATCTTCCCGCTGCGCGGCCTGACCTCGGACAATTGGGAGAGCCTCAGCCTCGGGGCGAAGGTCCTCGACTATCTCTGGCACATCGTCCTGCCGGTCACGGCGCTGACCATCGGCTCCTTCGCCACGCTCACGCTCTTGACCAAGAATTCCTTCCTCGAGGAGATTAAGAAGCAATATGTCGTCACCGCCCGCGCCAAGGGGCTCTCGGAGCGGAGGGTGCTGATCGGCCATGTCTTCCGCAACGCGATGCTCATCGTCATCGCGGGCTTTCCGGGCCTCTTCATCTCGGTCTTCTTCTCCGGCTCGCTCATCATCGAGACGGTCTTCTCGCTCGACGGCCTCGGGCGGCTCGGCTACGAAGCGGCGATCCAGCGCGACTATCCGGTGGTCTTCGGCACGCTCTATGTCTTCGGCCTGCTCGGCCTCCTGATCGGCATCATCTCGGACATGACCTATGTCTGGGTCGATCCGCGCATCGACTTCGAGAAGCGGGAGGCCTGAGCTTGCGCCTGAACGCGCTGCAGCGCCGCCGGATCGCGAATTTCCGGTCCAACCGCCGCGCCTTCTGGTCGCTGTGGCTCTTTCTCGCGCTCTTTCTCGTGACGCTCTGCGCCGAATTCGTCGCCAACGACAAGCCGATCCTCGTGTGGTTCCGCGGCGAGCTGAAGATGCCGATCTTCCACTTCTATTCCGAACGGGATTTCGGCGGCGAATTCGCGACGGAGGCCGAATACCCTTCGCCGGAAGTGCGCTGCCTGATCCGGACCGGCGGGCTCGAGGCCTGCCTCGACGATCCGCTCGGCATCTACGAGCAAGCCGCCTCGGGCATGGTGGACGGCGAGCCCATCGAGCGCGGCTGGATGCTCTGGCCGCCGGTGCCCTATGCCTTCGACACCATCAACTACGACGTGGTGCGCGCGCCCTCGCCGCCCGACCGCGCGCATTGGCTCGGCACCGACGACCAGACCCGCGACGTGCTGGCCCGCGTCATCTACGGCTTCCGCATCTCGGTGCTCTTCGCGCTGGTGGTGGCCGCCTTCTCCTCGGTGATCGGCATCCTCGCCGGCGCCGCCCAGGGCTATTTCGGCGGCTGGGTCGACCTCTTCTTCCAGCGCATCGTCGAGATCTGGCAGAACATCCCCTCGCTCTACATCATCATCATCCTCTCGGCGATCTTCGTGATGAACTTCACCCTGCTCACGCTGCTGATCGCGCTCTTCTCCTGGACCTCGCTCGTGGGCGTGGTGCGCGCGGAATTCCTGCGCGCGCGCAACTTCGAATACGTGCGCGCCGCCCGCGCGCTCGGGGTGAACGACACCACCATCATGTTCCGCCACCTGCTGCCGAACGCCATGGTCGCCACGCTGACGCTCCTGCCCTTCATCATCACCGGCGCCATCGGCGGGCTGGCCGCGCTCGACTTCCTCGGCCTCGGCCTGCCGCCCTCCTATCCCTCGCTGGGCGAGCTGGCGCTCCAGGGCAAGAACAACGTCACCAAGCCCTGGCTGGGGCTGACCGCCTTCTTCGCCTTCGCGGTCATGCTCTCGCTGCTCGTCTTCATCTTCGAGGGCGTCCGCGACGCCTTCGACCCGCGAAAGACCTTCCGATGAGCAAGGGGGCGGCACCGGGCGCGCCGATCCTGACGGTCCGCGACCTCTCGGTCACCTTCGTGCAGCGCGGCCGCGAGACCCGCGCCGTGCGCGGGGTCAGCTTCGATCTGCGCGCCGGCGAGACGCTGGCGCTGGTGGGCGAGAGCGGCTCGGGCAAGTCGGTCACCGCGCTCTCCACGGTGCGCCTCCTGCCCGACAATGCCGACGTCACCGGATCGGTGCGCTACCGCGACCGCGAGATGACCGGCGCCGATGCGCGGACCCTGCGCGACGTGCGCGGCAACGACATCAGCTTCATCTTCCAGGAGCCGATGACCTCGCTCAACCCGCTCCACACCATCGAGCGGCAGATCGGCGAGAGCCTCGCGCTGCACCAGGGCCTCACCGGCGCACCCGCCGCCGCGCGCATCGTCGAGCTGCTCGACCAGGTCGGGATCCGCGACCCGGAGAGCCGGCTGCGCGACTACCCGCACATGCTCTCCGGCGGCCAGCGCCAGCGGGTGATGATCGCCATGGCGCTCGCCAACGGCCCCGACATCCTGATCGCCGACGAGCCCACCACCGCGCTCGACGTCACCATCCAGGCGCAGATCCTCGAACTCCTGGCCGAGATCCAGCGCGCCGAGGGCATGGGCATGCTCTTCATCACCCATAATCTCGGCATCGTGCGCCGCATCGCCGACCGGGTGGCGGTGATGAAGGACGGCGAGATCGTGGAGACCGGCCCCACCGCGCGGATCTTCGCCGCGCCGCAGCACCCCTATACAAGGATGCTGCTCGCCGCCGAACCCTCGGGCCGCCCCGAGCCGGTCGCCAGCGGCGCCGAGACGGTGGTCGAGACCGAGGCCCTGCGCGTCTGGTTCCCGATCCGCCGCGGCCTGATGCGCCGCACAATCGGCCATATCAAGGCGGTCAACGGGGCGAGCCTCGCCATCCGCGAGGGCGAGACGCTCGGCATCGTCGGCGAGAGCGGCTCGGGCAAGACGACGCTCGCGCTCGCCATCATGCGGCTGATCTCGTCGGAGGGCCGCATCGTCTTCCTCGGGAGGGACATCCAGGGCCTGCCGAACCGCAACCTGCGCGACCTGCGCCGGGACATGCAGATGGTCTTCCAGGACCCCTTCGGCTCGCTCTCGCCCCGCATGTCCATCGAGCAGATCGTCGCCGAGGGCCTCGGGGTGCACCGGCTCGCCGGCGACGACACCGCGCGCGTCACCGCGATCCTGCGCGAGGTCGGCCTCGACCCGGAGACGCGCGACCGCTACCCGCACGAATTCTCCGGCGGCCAGCGTCAGCGCATCGCCATCGCCCGCGCCATGATCCTGCAACCCAAGCTCGTGGTTCTCGACGAGCCCACCTCCGCCCTCGACATGACGGTGCAGGTGCAGATCGTGGACCTGCTGCGCCGGCTCCAGGCGAAATACGGGCTGGCCTATGTCTTCATCAGCCACGACCTGCGCGTGGTGCGGGCGCTGGCGCACAAGGTCATGGTCATGCAGAACGGCGACGTGGTCGAGGCCGGCGACGGCGACGCGGTCTTCGACGCCCCGCAGACCGACTACACCCGCACGCTGATGGACGCCGCCTTCGGGATGGAGGTCGCGGCGGAATAGGCCGATTGCCGCTTGCCAAGGGCCCTTCTTGCCGGCGTTCCGGGTGGCGGGGTGCGGCAGGAGCAGAATCGCGGTTCGGTAGCGACGCCTGCGTGCCCCCGTGATCAGGCAGGAACGTATGTCAGCCTGATCACGTCCGCACCGTACGGCTCGCTGGCCACGAGGCGGAGGGGCGGCCGGGGGCCGGCGAAGAACGGCGTGCCGCCGCCCAGCACGACCGGGTGGAAATAGAGCCGGTATTCGTCGACGAGACCGAGGTCGGACAGGCTTCGCGCCAGGTCCGGCCCGCCGACGTCGATCTCCCCCGCGAGCCGGGTCTTCAGCCCGCGGACCGCCGCCTCGACGTCCTCTCCGACGAGCGTGGCATTGGGCCCGACCGAGGTCAGGGAGCGCGACACGACCCATTTCGGCTGGCGCCGCCAGGCCGTCGCGAAGTCGCGTTCCGCCTCGGTCCATCCCGGATCGTCCACGTCCCAGTAGCGCATGATCTCGTAGAGGCGGCGTCCGTAGAGACTGCCGGTCAGGCCGCGCACCTGCTCCGTCCAGTGACGGAAGAGCGCGGGATCGGGCGCGAAGGCCTGATGGTCGACATAGCCGTCCAGGGACAGGTTCATTCCGAAGACGAACTTCGCCATGCCGCAAGGCCTCCGATCCTCGTCCGCAGGATGGCCTGAACCGCCGGCTCACGCCAGCGGGATCGTACATGCGGACGCTCCCGCCGCAGGCTCTTGCCAGCCGCCGGGCATCGTGAGAACATCCCAAGAACATTCAGCGGCCGCCATGCTCCAGACCCGTCACGCCCCCGCCCCCGACGCGCTCCGCCTCGCCCCCGGGCTCGCGCTCGCGCGGGCCCGGGCGCATGAGGCGACGGGCCCGGCGCGCGTGCTCTTCGCGCTGCTGGCGGGAGGGGCGGCGCGCGGGCCGATCCTCTGGCTCCAGCCGGGGTGGTACTCCGAGAAGCTCAACGGGGACGGGGTGCTGCCGTATCTCGATCCCGGGAGGCTGATCTTCGGGACGGCCCGCACCGCCCCCGAATTGCTCGCCGCCGCCGAGGAGGCGCTGCGCAGCGGCGTGGTTCCGCTGGTTGCGGTCGACCTCCCCGCCCCGCCGGATCTCACCGCCGTGCGCCGGCTGCATCTTGCCGCCGAGGCGGGCGCGGACCGCGGCACCGCCCCGCTCGCGCTCCTGCTCACCCCCGACCCCGGTGGTGCTGCGGGCGTGGAGACCCGCTGGCACATCGCCCCCTCGCCGGGCTGGGCAAGGAACGGCGTGGCAAGCTGGATCCTGACCCGCTCCCGCGACCGCATGGCGCCGCAGGCACGCTGGCAGATGACCGTCGAGGCTGGAGAAATACGCCTGACCGCCGCCCCGGCCGCCGGGCCTATTGCACGATGAACTCGGCGTGCAGCGCGCCCGCCGCCTTGATCGATTTCAGGATGTCGATCATGTCGCCGGCCGAGACCCCCAGCGCGTTCAGGCCGGCCACGACCTGCGGCAACGAGACCGAATTCTCGACGATGGCGAGGCCATTGCCCGGATCCTCGGTGATCTGCGCGTCCGTGCGGGGAACGACCACGGTGCGCCCGTCCGCGAAGGGATTGGGCTGGGACACCAGCGGCGTCTCCTCGACGCTGAGCGTGAGCGAGCCCTGCGTGACCGCGACGCGGCTGATGCGCACGTCCGAGCCGAGGATGATCGTGCCCGAACGCTGGTCGACGACAACCCGCGCGCGCGTGGAGGTCTGGACCTCGATGTTCTCGATCTGCGCCATCAGGAGCGCCGGCGTGTCGATGCCGACCGCGGCGAGATCGAGCCGCACGGTGCCGGCATCGAGCATCCGCGCGACCCGCGCGCCGACGTTCTGGTTGATCGCGGCCTCCATGCGGGCCGCGGTGGTGAAATCGGGGTTGCGCAGCGCGAGCCGGATGTCGCGCGACTGGGTGAAGTCGAAGGCGACCTCGCGCTCGACCCGCGCCCCGGAGGGGATCAGCCCCGAGGTCGGCACGCCCTGGGTCACGGAGGCGGCCTCGCCCTCGGCGACGATGCCGCCGGCGATGATCGAGCCCTGGGCCACGGCATAGATCTGGCCGTCGGCGGCATTGAGCGGCGTCATCACCAGCGTGCCGCCGAGAAGGCTGCGTGCGTCGCCGATCGCCGAGACCGTCACGTCGATCTGCGAGCCGGCGCGGGAGAAGGCCGGCAGGGTCGCGGTGACCAGCACCGCCGCCACGTTGCGCGCGCGGATCTGCTCGCCGGTGACGTTCACGCCCAGCCGCTCGAGCAGATTGACGATGGCATCCTCGGTGAAGGGCGAGTTGCGCAAGGAATCGCCGCTGTTGTCGAGACCGACCACGAGGCCGTAGCCGAGCAGGTCGTTGCCGCGCACGCCGTCGACCTCGACCAGATCCTTGATCCGGGCCGGCGATGCCAGCGCCGGATCGGCGAGGCCGCCGAGGACCGGGAGGAGCAGCGCGAGAAGGATGCCGGTGAGGGAACGGATCATTGCGTCCTCAGCGCAGGAAATTGGTGAAGCGCAGGTTCGCGAGGCGCGAGGTCACCGTGTAGATCGATTCGAGCTGCACCTGCAGCGTCTGGTAGTTCGAGGCCGATTCGAGCGGATCGGTCGCGACGATCCTGGCGCGGGCGATGTCGAGCGTGTCGCGCTCGCCGATGCGCTCCGCCCGCGCCCGCTCGACGGCCTCCTGCGAGACGCCGACCCGGGCGCGCAGGTCGAGGATGCCCTCCTTGGCGGCCAGCAGGCGGGCGCCGGCCGTGCCGAGAAGCGTCATCTGCTCGGCGGGCTGGCCGGCGAAGGCGCCGCCCTCGACCACGGCGGCGAGGGATTGCGCGCGCAGCACGGCCACCAGCTCGTCGGTATCGGCGCGCATCCCGTAATCCATGCGCTGGCCCTCGCCGATCTCGACCGGCGAGAGGTCGTCGACGGAGCCGATGTAGCCGTTGGTATAGAAGGCGCCCCCGGGCTTCTGGAAATAGGCGTCGATGGCGGTGATCGCATCCGCGGCGGTCGCGGCACCGGCGGCCAGCGCATCGAGATCGGCCAGGATCGCATCGGCCGGCGCCAGGGCAGTGCTGTCGGTCGCGGTGCCCGCGAAGAGCGACTGGCCCGCCACCTGGGTGTTGAGGATGCCGACCACGTCCCTGAAGCTCGTGCGCGCGGTCTCCGCATGCAGGAGGGCGCCGGCGACATCGCCCTGCCCCACCGCGCTCGTAAGGTCGATCGCGAGGCTTTCGGCCGGCGCGAGGATGCGCCCGAGGCTCTCCTGCATCACCTCGAGGCGCAGCTCGGTCAGGGAGATGGTCTCGGAGAAGACCGCGTTGCGGTCGAGCGAGCGCTCCAGCGCGAAGAGCCGCGTGAGATTGCCCCCCGTCGCCTCGTAGCGGCTGGTCTTCTGGCCGGTGGTCAGTTCCCTGGCGGCAAGGTCGAGCGCGGCGCGGGTGTTGAAGGCGCGCCCCTGCAGGGCCTGCATGCGCGCCAGATCCGAGGCTCCGTTGACTTTCATGGGACTCAGGCCTCCAGCAGAAGCTTCATCAGCGTATCGACCACGGTGAGCACGCGCGCATTGGCGGCATAGCTCTGCTCGACGAGGATCAGCGATTGCAGCTCCCCGTCGGTGTCGACGCCGATGGCATGGGTTTCGCGTTCCGCCAGCACGGCCTGGCGGGCGTTGAGATAGGCCCGATCCTCGTCGCTGCGCGCCGCGCGCCCGGCGAAGAAGGAGGCGATCTCCGAGGCCATGGTGGCGCTGCCGTTGGCGGCGTTCTGCGAGACGAAGCCGACCGGATTGCGCGGATCGACCATGGCGTCGGAGAGCGCCTCCAGATAGGTGCCGAATCCCTCGTTCCCCGGCGCGGCGGCGCTCAACCCGTCGCGCAGCCGCCAGACGGCGCCGCCGGGCTGTGCCGGATCGACCGCGGCATTGACCTGGAGCCGGCCGGCGAGGCCGGTCAGCGGGCCGGGGCTGCGGTCGACGAAGAGGCCGTTGCCGGAGCCGTCCAGCGCTGCCGGCGGCATCAGGTCGCGGAAGCGTTCGATCAGGTCGTTGGCGTAGCGGTCCATCTCGGCATCGAATTCCGGCACGATCCGGTCGCGCACCTCGAAGAGCGCCGAGAGCGAGCCGCCGTCCATCAGGCCGGCGCCGGTTCCCATGTCGACCGGCACCGGCCCGGTCGATGCGCCCAGATCCTGCATCAGCCGGCCGAGCGGCGCGCCCAGGGTCATGTCCGCGGTGACGACGTTCGGGGCGGGCTGGAAGCTCAGGGCGAAGAGGCGCCCGTCCAGCAGCGGCGCGCCATTGGCGGTATAGATCGCGACCTGGTTGCCGTCGCGCTTGACGGTGCGCACGGGGATGATCGACGAAATGCCGTCGATGATCCGGTGCCTCTCGTCCTGGAGCGCCGAGGTGTCGACCCCCTGCGGTTCGAGATTGGCGATCTTGCGGTTGATGTCCTGCACCGCCTTGAGCGCGTCGTTGACCTGGGTCACCTGGCGGTTGATCTCCGCATCGGCCTCGGTGCGGAGGCGCGAATTCTCCGCGGCGATGCGGTTGACGGCGGCGGCGACGTCCTTGGCCGAGGTCACCGCCTCGGCGAGCTTCGGCACCGATTGCGGCGAGGCGGTCGCCGACATCAGCGTCGTCTCGAGGCGGGTCGCGAGCGTGGAGAGCGCCCCGGCGCTGCCCGGATCGCCGAAGGCCGCGAGCATGCGCTCATAGGCGTCCGACCGGGTTCCCGTGGCCCCGAGTGCCGCGTCCATGCCGCGCCGCTCGGCGGTCAGGAACGGGTCGTCGGTGCGGCCCGTGCCCATGACCTTGACGCCGGAGCCGAACCCGCCGAGCGCCACCGAGGAAAGCTCCGTCGTCCGCCGGCCGAAGCCGGGCGTCATGGCGTTCGCCACGTTGTTGGAGATCGTGTCCGCGAGCCGCGCGGAAGCCGCGAGGCCGGAGGCGGCATTGTTCAGCGCGTTGGAAATGCTCATGTCGACGATCTCCGCTCAGCCGGACGCGCCTCAGCGCTTGAGGTTGGTGGTTTCCTGCAGCATCTCGTCGACGGTCTGGATGATCTTGGCGTTCGACGAATAGGCGCGCTGGGTCTGGATGAGCTGGGTGAGTTCGTTGGCGATGTCAGTGGTCGACTGCTCCCGCGCGAAGCCCTCGATCCCGCCCGTGGGCCCCTCGCCGGCGTTCCAGAGGAAGAGCGAGCCCGAGGCCTGCGACAGCGCGAAGCACTGGTTGTCGAGCACCCTCAGCCCGTTCGGGTTCGGCATGTCGGCCACGGGGATCTGGTAGATCACCTTGGAGAAGCCGCTCGAATAGGTGGCCTGGAGGTAGCCCTTCTCGTCGATCGAGAGCCCGGTGTAGATGCCCGCGGCATTGCCGTTGTGGCTGACGCCGACCGAGGAGAAGGTCGAGGAGAGCTGCGACATGTGCTGCGGCCCGGTGGCGCTGGTCGAGCCGAGGCCGAAGGTGATCTGCTGGTTGCCGAGATCGAGCACGAGGTCGCCTGTGACCGGGTCGTAGCTCGAGGTGAGCGCGCCGCCGACCGGGCCGGTGACGCTGGCCAGCCCGCCGGCATTCGGCGGAACATCGCTGAAGGTGAGCGTGTAGTCGCCCGCCGACTGGCCCGTGGCCTGGTCGGTCAGGGTCAGCGTCCATTCGTTGCTGCGCGGATTGCCCGGGGCCGGAACCGTGGGCAGGAAGGTCGCGGTGAGCGTGTTCGAGCCGCCGATATTGTCGAAATACTCGACCGTCACCACCCGCGGATCGCCCGAGGCCCCGGCCTCGACGTCGTCGGTCGGCAGGTTGACGTTGAGCGTGACCTGCGAGGTCGGCTCGACCGCTACCGAGGACATGTTGACCCGGACCGGCTGGAGCCCGCTGACCGTGTCGCGCGGATAAGAGCCCACCACGCCGTTGGCATCCGCGGGCCAGCCCATGAGCACCAGCCCCGAGGGCGTGGTCAGATAGCCGTCGGCATTGGTGGAGAACGAGCCCGTCGTCGTCAGCATGAAGGGCATGTCGGCCGTCGGCTGCCCGATCGCGGAAACGGCGCTGACCGGCAGGAAGCCGCGTCCGGTGATCGCGAGGTCGGTGGAGTTGTTGGTCTGCGCCAGGGCGCCCTTCTCCTGCACGTCCCAGACCGCATTGGTGCGCACGCCGCCGGCGGTGAACCAGCGCCCGCCGCCGACGGTGCTCGGCGATTTGGCGTCGCTCACGGTCATCGAGGCGAAATCGACGTCGGCGCGCTTGTAGCCGTAGGTCTGCGAATTCGCGATGTTGTCGGAGATGGTGGCGAGCTTGTTCGCATTCGCGTTGAGGCCGGAAACACCGGCGTTCATCGACGAGGAGATACCCATACTCAGTCCTTTGTCCCGTGAAGGTCGGCCGCTGGAGACTCGTTACACGGCGCAATGCATGGGGCCTGCGGCTTAAAATCGTGCTAACGGGCTCAGGGCTCGAAACGGCGCAGCAGGGTGATCTCGATCCGCCGGTTGCGCGAATCGGAGGGCTCCTCGGTCACGTGGTTGCGGTCGGCCTTGCCGGCCACCCGCGCCAGCCGCGGATCCGCGACCCCTGCCGCGACCAGCAGTTCGCGCGAGATCTGGGCCCGCTCGCCCGACAGCCGCCAGGGATCGGGCGCATCCGGCCCGATGTCGGTCGCCGCCAGATGACCGCTGATCGCCACCGGATTGGCCGTCCGCGACAGCACCCGCCCGATCATGTGCAGGAGCCGCACGAGGATCGGATTGGTATCGGCGGTGTTCGCGTCGAAGAGCGGCGAGCCGGGAATGTCGAAGACCTCGATGATCAGCCCCTCGTCGGTCACCCGCGTGGCGATATGCTTGAGCAGGGGATCGGCGGCCATGGCGTCGCCGCTGCCGCCCATCAGCTCCTCGGCGATGTCGTAGAGGCTCTGGTCGGGCGCGCCCGGCACGTCCGTCCGGTTGGGATCGCCCTTCTGGCCGGTCTCGTCCCTGGCCAGGATGTCCTGGCTGAACATGGTCGCGCCGTCGAAGGGCCCGTCGCCGCCGCCGCGGGTCGAATGGATCGGGATCGTCGGGCTGAAATAATCGGCGAGCCCGAGCCGCGTCTCCTCGTCGGTGACGCTGAGCAGCCACATCAGCAGGAAGAAGGCCATCATCGCCGTGACGAAATCGGCATAGGCGACCTTCCAGGCGCCGCCGTGATGGCCGCCGGCGACCACGGTCTTGCGCTTGATGACGATCACGTTCCCCTTGGCCTTGCGGTCCATGGCCATGCCCCCGATTACCCCGCGGCGAGAAGACGCGGGAAAGTTGAAGCCGGGGTTACCGAAGCGGCCCGCAACGGCCCCGGAGCCCGCTGTTTTTCCCGAGAATTGGCCCGAAGTCGTTCAGGTTTTGGCAACCATTGCGGCCGAAAGTGCCGCGGATCGACACGCGGAGCGGCCTTCATTCATGTCCCTCGAAACCTCCGTTCTCTCCAAGAAGCTGCGGCAGGGCGGCGTGTCGCGGTCGCCGCTCGCCGAGACCGACCTGATCGTGGAGAGCTTCGCGCGCGGCACCGAGGACCGGCTCAGGCCGCTCATCAAGACGATGATGAACGTGACCGTCGGGGCCGTCGCCGTCACCAAGCTCGCCCAGGCGGTCGGGGGCATCACCTCGCCGGCGGTGCTCGGCATCGTCGATGTCGAGGATGCCGACACGCCCGCCCTGATCGCCTGCGACGCCGATCTCGCCTATCACCTCGTCGACCTGATGCTCGGGGGCGATCCCGCCCAATCCCCCGAGCCCGCGGCCCGGCTCTTCAGCTCCATCGACATGGCGCTCTGCCGGCTGCATCTCGACGCGATCCTCCAGGCCTTCGTTCATGCGGTCGGCGTGGGCCTCGGCCGGCCGCTGACCAAGACCCTGCGCATCCGCGACCAGCGCCAGAGCACGTCGCAGCTGCGGCTCGCGCCCGACTATATCGACGTGCTGACCTTCGCCGCCTCGGTCACGCTCGGCGAGGCGGGGCGGACCGGCACGATCTCGCTCGTCCTGCCGCTCTCGGCGCTCGACGTGATCCGGGCCTCGATCCAGGCGCGCAACCTCCAGGCCGCCCGCGAGCGGCCGAACGATCTCTGGAAGGCGCTGATGCGCCGGGCAGCCGCGACGGCGCCGGTGCGGGTCGATGCGGTGCTGCATCGCCAGAAGATGAGCCTCGCGGCGCTTCAGAACCTGCATGTCGGCCAGGTGCTGGAGATCCCGCGGCAGGCCGTGGAGGAGATCCGGCTGACCATCCCGCAGCCGGCCGGGCGCACGGCGGTGCTCGCGACCGGCCATCTCGGCGGCTATCAGGACAACAAGGTGGTCCGCCTCGGCGCGCCGCCGGACGCCCGCGTGGTCGCGCATATCGCCCGCGCGCTGCGGGCCGGCGCCGTGGCGGCAGGGCCGCGGGCGGAACCGCTCCAGATCGAGCCGGGCACCGCTGAGCCGGACGCCGCGGACGATCCGGCAACGCAGCCGGACGAAAGGTCTCAGCCGGCGGCGAGCTGACACCAGCAGGGCAGCAGGTTTCCCGCCGCGGGCCGCGCGGCATGGACCGCCCGGGCGACGGCCCGGGCCAGGCAGACCGCGGCCGCGTGCTCGATCGCCATCCGCGCCGACGCTCCCGGCTCGGGCAGCTTCCGGTCTCCGGTCGCGACCGCGAAGACCAGATCGCCGTCGAAGAGCGTATGCGCGGGAAAGATCGCGCGGGCGAGGCCGTCCTGCGCGACCTCGGCCATGCGCCGGGCGCCGGCCTTGTCCAGCGCGGCATCGGTGGCGACGATGCCGATGGTGGTATTGGCGCCCGGCCCCTCGGCCCCCGGCTTTCTCGCGCGCGGCTCGGCGGTATCGAACCGGGCGGCGAGCGGGCCGAGGCCGCCGAATTCCTCTCCGATCTCCAGCGCGCCGGCGAGAAAGGCGCGGGTCGAGGGCCAGGTGACCTCGCCGAAGGCATTGACGGCGACGAGCGCGCCGATCGTGACGCCGGATTGCAGGACCAGCGAGGCCGAGCCCAGCCCGCCCATCAGGGTGGCGGTCATCGCGCCGGTGCCCGCCCCGACCGAGCCGAGCGCGAAATCCGCCCGGGCATCGGCGAGCGCCGCCTGCCCGAGGCGACCGTAGGGGTTGCTCGCCCAGGTCTTGTCGCCGCCGTTGGCCAGATCGAAGAGGATCGCCGCGGGCACGATCGGCACGCTCGCAGGCCCGGCGCGAAAGCCGCGGCCCTGCACGCGCAGGGCATCCGCGACGCCGGAGGCGGCGTCGAGGCCGAAGGCGGAGCCGCCGGCGAGCACCAGCGCATCCACTTGCGGGACCAGCCGGTGCGGCGCGAGCAGGTCGGTCTCGCGCGTGCCGGGAGCGCCGCCGCGGATGTCGAGCGCGGCGACGAAGGGCCCGTCGGCGGTGAGCACCGTCACCCCGGATTTCAGCGCCGCGTCGGACGCGTTGCCCACGCGCAGCCCGGCCACGTCGGTGATCAGGTTGCGCGGGCCCGGCTGCATCAGATGCAGCGCCCGCCGTCGACCTCGAGTGCCACGCCCGTCAGCATCTCGGCCGCGTCGGAGCAGAGGAAGGCCGCCGCCTGGCCGATGTCGCGCGGGGTGGAGAAGCGGCCGAGCGGGATGGTCGCGAGGAATTTCGCGCGCATCTCCGGCGTGTCCTCGCCGAGGAAGCTCCGGAGCAGCGGCGTCTCGCCCGCCACCGGGCAGAGCGCGTTCACCCGGATCCGGAAGGGGGCGAGCTCGACCGCCATGGTCCGGGTCGCGGTGATCATCCAGCCCTTGGAGGCGTTGTACCAGGAGAGCCGCGGCCGCGGCGAGAGGCCGGCGGTCGAGGCGATGTTGAGGATCACCCCGCCGCGGCGGTGCTTCATCGCGGGCACGAGATGGCGCGCGGTCAGATAGACGGACTTGGCGTTGACGCGGAAGACGCGGTCGAAATCCGCCTCCGAGATCTCCTCGAGCGGGGCCGGGAGATGGGTGATGCCGGCGTTGTTGACCAGGATGTCGAGATGTCCGAATTCGGCCAGCGCCACCGCGGCCATCGCGGCGACGCTGGCATCGTCGCCCACATCCACCGTCACGTGCCGGGTTCCCAGCACCGCGGCCATGGCTTCGGCGGCCTCGGGGTCGATGTCGGCGATCATCACCCGCGCGCCCTCGGCATGGAACTGGCGGGCGATGCCGGCCCCGAAGCCGGAGGCGCCGCCGGTCACGAGCGCGGTCTTTCCCTCAAGTCCCATGATGTCCTCGTGCCGCCCCCCTGTCGTCGAGACTGCGGCGCAAGCGGCCGGACTGCAAGCCGCAAGCGGGCCGAGAGCAGGGATTTGAGGGCGTCCCCATGGGGACAGATTTCAAGTAACTGATTCCCAAAGGTTTATTGATTAACGACTTGTGAAGCCGGTCAGCGCCTGGGGAAGTTCGGGCGGTCGGTGTTGTAGTTCGCCGCGAGGTAGTCGAGGATCTTCGCGCGCTCCGCCGGATCCGGTTCGGGCATGCCCTGCTCGGCGATCATCCAGTCGAGCGTCTTGTCCCAGCCCTCGCGCGTCTTGCCCTGCTGGACGACGATCATCTCGGAATGGCAGGCGGTGCAGGTGTAGTAGGTCTCCTCGACGCCCTCGCCCTCGACCATGAGGCCGTATTCGCGCTCGGCCCTCTCCTGGGCCGTCGCGGCGGCCACCGCGACGGCGAGCCAGGCGCCGGCCATCCCGGCGCGCAGGCAGGTCCTTCGGGGCTCAGGCAACCTGAAGCCCCACCCGATGCATGGCATTGTTGAGATAGCCCTTGGGATTCCAGTCGATGGCGAAGGGCTGCATCACGCCTTCGCTGTCGCGCGCCCGCGCCCAGACCTCGTAATAGCCCGGCCTGGGGAAGACCACGCTCGCCCGCCAGTTCTGCCAGGCGCCGTCGTTGAGCGGCGGGTCCACCTCCGCGGCCATCCAGGTCGCCCCGAAATCCGTGGAGATGTCCACCGCCTCGATGGTGCGGTCGCCCGACCAGGCATGGCCGCGCACCTCGGTTTCCGTGACGGGCGCGGCGCCGTTCGCGGGAAAGGTGATCACGGATTTCACCGGCATGCGCTCGATGATCTCGAATTCCTCCGCCGGCACCTCTGTGCCCGGCGCCACCGGATGGGCGGGAACCCGGTAGCTGTCGCCGCCCATCTTCTCGCCGTCGTGCACCTGGTCGCGCAATTCGATCCGCGTGAGCCATTTCTGCGAGCAGGATCCCGGCCAGCCGGGCACCACCAGGCGCAGCGGCGCGCCGTTCATGGGATGCAGGTCGGCGCCGTTCATGGCGAAGGCGATCAGGATGTTGTCGGTCATCGCCTTCGCGATCGGCATGCCGCGCGAGATCGGCTCCTTGCCCGGATCGCCGGAGAGATGCGTGTCCGCGCCGTGATGCCCGGTATAGACGACGTTCGCCTGAACGCCCGCCTTGTCGAGCACCTCCCGGAGGCGCACGCCGGTCCATTCGGCGCAGCCGACCGCGCCCCAGGTCCATTGGTTGCCGCTGGCCGGCGGGTCGAAGAAGGCCCGGCCGTTGCCGCCGCATTCCAGGGTCAGCGCCAGCGAGACCACCTCGAACTGCTCGCGCAGATCGGCGATGGAGAGCTCGAGCGGGGTGTCGACGAAGCCGTCGATGGTGAGCGTCCAGGTCTCCGGATCCATGTCGTCCGGCAGAAGGCCGTTGTTGCGGATGAAATGCCGGTCGGTGGGGGTGATATCGTCGTCGAGCAGCTCCGGCGGCGTCTCGGCATTGACCGGGCGGTCGCTGAGCAGGATCAGGCCGAGCTTGCCGGCGAGCGGGTCGCCCTGCGCCATCGCCGCGGGAATGAAGCCCTGGGGGATGTTGCGGTGATAGGGGATCGCCATGCCGACCGCGGTGGACATGGCCGCCAGCCCCGCGCCCCTGAGAAAGCCCCGGCGGTCGGCGTGGCTGACGCGTCCGAAAAGGGCGAGATCCGCGGCTTCGGGGTCCTCGGCGAGCAGGCGGCGCAGGTCGTCGGTGGTCTTCTGGTCTGTCATGAATCGATCCTCCCGGACATCAAGATATCCGTTTTCCTGATTTTGGACAGTGGAGAGTGCCGGAAATCCCATGCGATGCAGGATTCAGCCGTGATGCGCAGCCACCGTCTTGAGCCGGGTGAAGCCGTAGAGCGCCTCGAAACCCTTCTCGCGGCCGTGGCCGGAGAGGCCGGTGCCGCCGAAGGGAAGCTCGACGCCGCCGCCGGCGCCGTAATTGTTGAGAAAGACCTGGCCCGCGCGCAGCCGGCGGGCGAGGCGCAGGGCGCGCGCGCCGTCGCGGGTCCAGACGGCGGCCACGAGGCCGTAGCCGGTGCCGTTGGCGATGGCGACGGCCTCCTCCTCGTCCTCGAAGGGGATGATGACCTGCACCGGGCCGAAGATCTCCTCGCGCGCGAGGGCATGCTCGGGGGGCACGGCGTCGAAGAGCACCGGCGCCACGTAGGCGCCGCCCGCCGGCGCCCCGGCGACGATCGCGCCGCGCCCGGCGACCGCGAGATCCCGGCCGCGGGCGAGATAGCCCTCGACGATGGCCTTCTGCCGCGCCGAGATCAGCGGGCCGAGGTCGTGGTCCTCGAGCGCGGGGCCGGCGCGAAGCGCGCGGTAGCGGGCGGCCATGGCGGCGGTGACGCGCTCGTGGATGCCGCGCTGCACCAGGATGCGCGCGGCGGCGGAGCAGGTCTGGCCGGCGTTCTGGATGCCGGGGCCGACGAGGAAGGGCAGCGCCGCCTCGAGATCGGCATCGTCGAAGACGAGCTCCGGCGACTTGCCGCCGAGCTCGAGCGTCACCGGCACCACATTGGCGGCCGCGGCCGTCTGGATGGCGCGGCCGGTGGCGACGGAGCCGGTGAAGGAGAGATGGTCGATGCCGGGATGGGCGGCGAGCGCGGCGCCGGCCTCGGCCCCGAGGCCGGGCACGACGTTGAGCGCGCCCGGCGGCAGGCCGGCCTCCGCCGCCAGTGCCGCGAAGGCGAGCGCGGTCAGGCTCGCCTCCTCGGCGGGCTTCAGCACGCAGGCATTGCCGGCCGCGAGTGCCGCACCCACCGAGCGGCCGATGATCTGCATCGGGTAGTTCCAGGGGATGATGTGGCCGGTGACGCCATGCGGCTCGCGCAGGGTGAAGGCGGTGTAGCCGGCGAGATAGGGGATGGTCTCGCCCATGAGCTTGTCCGCCGCGCCGCCGTAGAATTCGAGATAGCGCGCGAGCGCCCGCGCGTCGGCGCGGGCCTGGGCGAGCGGCTTGCCCACGTCGCGCGCCTCGAGCCGCGCGAGATCCTCGATCCGCGTCTCGACCAGCCGGCCGAGGCGGGCGAGCGCCCTGCCCCGCTCCGCCGCGGTGGCCCGGCCCCACTCGCCCGCGAGCGCCGCGCGGGCCGCCGCCACGGCCGCGCCGACATCCGTGGGGCCGCCGCGGGCGATGCGGGCGAATTCGCGCCCCTCGGAGGGGTCGATCGCGGGCAGGCTATCGCCGCCGGCGGGCGGGCGCCAGGCGCCGCCCAGGAGGCATTTCCCGGGATCGAACCAGAGGTCCTTCATGCGCCCGCTCCGGTCAATGCGGCATGGAGTTCGAGAAGAGGTTCACGACCAGCACCCCGAGGATGATCAGCCCGAGCCCCAGGAGGGCGGGAAGGTCGAGGCGCTGGTCGTACCAGATCCAGGAGACCGCCGCGATCAGCACGATCCCGAGGCCCGACCAGATCGCATAGACGATGCCGGTCGGCATCACCCTGAGCGCATAGGCGAGGAACCAGAAGGCGACCGCGTAGAAGGCGAAGGCCAGGAGGCTCGGCACCAGCCGGGTCAGGCCGTCGGAGCGGGCGAGCGCCGTGGTCGCCACCACCTCGGCGGCGATGGCGGCGCCGAGCAGCACGTAGATCAGGCTCAGGGGCATGCGGTCCGGTCTCCGGTCGGATCGCATGGTCTAGCACGCCGTCGCGCCGGCCGTCACGCGCTCAGCTCCAGCACCGGCGCGGCGGCGAGCAGGGCGCGGGTATAGGGATGGGCGGGGGCGGCGAAGACCGCCTCGGTGCGCCCTTCCTCCACGATCTCGCCCGCCTGCATCACCATCACCCGGTCGGTAATCGCGCGCACCACGGTCAGGTCGTGGCTGATGAAGAGATAGGAGAGCCCGTAGCGCGCCGAGAGATCGGCGAGCAGGTCGAGGATCTGGGCGCGCACCTGCACGTCGAGGGCCGAGACCGCCTCGTCGAGGATGATGAGCTTCGGCCGGATGATGAGCGCGCGGGCGATGGCGATGCGCTGGCGCTGGCCGCCGGAGAATTCGTGGATGAACTTGTCGGCGTCGGCGGGCGCGAGGCCCACGTCCTCGAGCGCGGCCTCCACCGCCTCCCGCCGCTCGGCGCCGCGCGGCGGGTCGTCGAGCAGGTGGAAGGGCTCGGCAACCAGCCGGGCGACGCGGTGGCGCGGGTTGAAGCTGCCGTAAGGGTCCTGGAAGACCACCTGCATGCGGGCGCGCAGCGCGCGGGGCATGTGCTCGCCGGCATGCACGCCCTCGCCCTCGAGCGCGACGCTGCCGCCCTGGAGCGCCTCGAGGCCGAGGATGGCGCGGGTGAGCGTCGACTTGCCGCAGCCCGATTCGCCCACGAGGCCGAGGCTCTCGCCGTGGCGGATCGTGAAGCTCACCCCGCGCACCGCGCGGAAGGCGTCGTGGCCGCCGAAGAAGCCGGGGCGGGCGACCCGGTATTCGCGCACCAGGTCGCGCACCTCGAGCAGCGGGGTGCGGGCGAGCCGCGCCAGGCGTTCGGGCCGGTGCGCGGAGGCGGCGAAGAGCGCGCGGGTATAGGGGTGGCGCCGCTCGCGGAAGACCTCCTCGGCGGTGCCGGCCTCGACCACCGCGCCGCCGCGCATGATCGCGAGCCGGTCGGCGGTATCGGCGACCACGGCGAGGTCGTGGCTGATCAGCATCAGACCCAGCCCGTCCTCGTCGACGAGCCGGCGCAGGAGGCGCAGGATCGCCGCCTGGGTGGTCACGTCGAGCGCGGTGGTCGGCTCGTCGGCGACGAGCACGCGCGGGCGCAGCGCGATCGCCATGGCGATGACCACGCGCTGGCGCTGGCCGCCGGAGAGCTCGTGCGGATAGCGCCCGAGCGGGAACCTTTCCGCCGGCAGGCCGACGCGGTCGAGCGTGGCGCGCGCGATGGCCTCGGCCTCGCGCCGGCCCGTGGCGCGATGCACGCGCACCGTCTCGGCGACCTGTGCGCCGATGGTCTGCAGGGGGTTGAGCGCGGTCATCGGCTCCTGGAAGACCATGGAGACCTCGCGGCCGCGGATCGCACAGCGCTGCGCCTCGCTCAGGCGCCGCAGGTCGGTGCCGTCGAGCAGGATCTCGCCCCGCGCCTCGGCGCCGCGCGGCAGCAGCCCCATCACCGCCAGGGCGGTCATGGACTTGCCCGAGCCGCTCTCGCCGATCACCCCCAGCACCTCGCCGGCGCCGAGCGACATGGCGACGTCGCGCAGGACCGGCGTGCCGTGGATCGCCACGCCGAGGTCGCGGATCTCGAGCAGGCTCATGCCCGGGCCCGCCGGATTCGCGGGTCGAGCAGGTCGCGCAGCCCGTCGCCCATGAGATTGAGCCCCAGAACCGTGAGCACGATCGCGAAGCCGGGAAAGAGCGCGAGCCAGGGCGCGAAGGAGATCATCGTCTGGCTCTCGGCCAGCATCCGGCCCCAGGAGGGCGTGGGCGGCTGGGCGCCGAGCCCGACATAGCTCAGCCCCGCCTCGGCGAGGATGCCGAGCGAGAACTGGATGGTGCCCTGGACGATCAGGAGGTTCGCGAGATTGGGCAGGATGTGCTCGAGCGAGATGCGCACCCGGCCCTTGCCCGCGACCCGGGCGGCGAGGATGAAGTCGCGGGTCCAGAGCGAGAGCGCGGCGCCGCGGGTCAGGCGCGCGAAGACGGGGATGTTGAAGATGCCGATGGCGATGATCGCGTTCAGCGCCGAGGGGCCGAAGACCGCGGTGATCATGATGGCGATCAGGAGCGCCGGGAAGGCGAAGACGAGGTCGTTGCCGCGCATGATGATCTCGTCGAGATGCGAGCCGCGGCTCGCGGCGGCGGCGAGGCCGAGCGGCACGCCGAGCCCCATGCCGATCCCGACCGCCACCAGCGCCACGGCGATGGAGACGCGCGCCCCGACCATGATCATGGAGAAGACGTCGCGGCCGAAGTGATCGGTGCCGAACCAATGCGCCGCCGAGGGCGGCTGGAGCTTGGCCGCGATGTCGAGCACGGCGACGTCGTAGGGCGTCCAGAAGAAGGAGAGGAGTGCCGCCAGCGCGAAGATGCCGGCCAGCGCCCCCCCTGTCACCAGCATGCGCATCAGTGGGGCCGCCTCAGCCTCGGGTCGACCGCCGCATAGGCGAGGTCGACGAGGAAGGTCACGAGAATCACCGCGAAGACCAGCAGCATCACCACCGATTCCACCACCACGAGGTCGCGCTGGCTGATCGCCTGGAAGACCAGCCGCCCGAGCCCGGGCAGGAAGAAGACGTTCTCGATGATGATCGCGCCCGCGAGCAGGAAGGAGAATTGCAGGCCGATGATGGTCAGGACCGGGATGAGCGCGTTTCGGACCGCATGGCGGCGCAGCGCCTGGCCGCGGGTCAGGCCCTTGGCGCGGGCGGTGCGGATGAAATCCTCGCCCAGCGTGTCGAGCAGCGCCGAGCGCATCACGCGCGCGAGGATCGAGGCCTGCGGCAGCGCGAGCGCGATCGCCGGCAGGGTCAGCGCCTTCAGCCCGGCGAGGAGCCCTGCGTCCCAGCCCGGGAAGCCGCCGGCCGAGAACCAGCGCAGCTGCACCGCGAAGACCAGCACCAGCAGCATGGCGAACCAGAAGTTCGGCACCGCGACGCCGAGCTGGGTCGCGCCCATCACCCCGGCATCGGCGAGGCTGCCCCGGCGCGAGGCCGCCCAGATGCCCACCGGCAGGGCGATCAGCGTCGAGAGCGCGAGCGCGAGCAGCGCCAGCGGCAGCGAGACCTGGATGCGGTCGAGGATCATCTCCGCGACCGGCGTGCGATAGGTATAGGAGGTGCCGAAATCGCCGGTGAGCATGCCCGAGACCCAGCCGAGGTAGCGCACCACCGGCCCGGCATCGAGGCCGAGCTCGGTCCTGAGCGCCGCGACCGTCTCGGGGCTCGCGTTCAGGCCGAGCATATAGGCCGCCGGATCGCCCGGCACGATCTCGAGCATGAAGAAGATCAGCAGGCTCGCGACCACGAGGCTCAGGGCGAGCGAGACGAAGCGCGTCAGGGCGTAGCGGAACACGGGGTGGCGGAGCCTTCTCGCGGGGCGCGTCGCGCGGACCCTAGAGCGCGTCGGCTCCGAATGCCAGCTTCGGCGCTGCCATTGCCGGTGCCTGCGCGCGCCGGGCGATCGCTTCGGGGTCGATCGCGAGGATCACCGCGCCGCGCTTGTGGCGGCTTTCCACCCGCCGATACGCCTCGGCGATGGCCGCGAGGGGGAAGATCTCGTCGATGACGCCCCGGATCTCGCCGCGCCCGAGCAGCCCGGCGAGGATTTCGAGATCCGCGCTCGTGTCCCCGGAGACGCCGAGCCGCATGCGCGGGCCGCCCCGGATCGCGCTGGCCAGCGCCTGGCCCGCCTCCTTCAGGCCGAATTCGAGCGGGATGTAGACGCCCTCCGGCGTGAGCGCCTTGCGGGCCTCCGCGAAGCGCGTCGCCCCCACCGTGTCGAGGATCGCATCCCAGCGCTGGCCGCGCGCCGCGAAATCCTCGCGGGTGTAGTCGATCCCCTGGGCGGCGCCGAGGTCGCGGAGGAGGTCGAGATTGGCGCCGCTCGCGACGCCCGTGACCTCGGCGCCGAGATGCCGGGCGATCTGGACCGCGAAGGCCCCTACCCCGCCCGAGGCGCCGAGCACGAGGATGCGCTGGCCGGCCCGGAGCCGCGCGAAGTCCCGCAGGAAGACCAGCGCCGAGAGCGCCCCGAAGGGCGTCGCGGCGGCCTCCTCGAAGCCGGTGCGTGGGTGGATCGCGGCCATGGGCCCGTCCTGCGGCATGGCGAGATACTCCGCGTGGCCCCCGTGGCCGGAGAAGCCGAAGACCGCGTCGCCCGCCTTCCAGCGCGTCACGCCGGGGCCGGTCTCGGCGATTGTGCCGGCGAAATCGGTGCCGAGGATGCGGTGTCTCGGGGCGAAGAGCCCGGTCATCAGCCGGCCCGGCAGCCAGAGCCCGCCGGGAAAGGCCGAGGCGCGCATGCGCCAGTCCGCCGTGGAGACCGAGGCGGCGGCGACCCTGACGAGGACCGCCCCTTTCCCGGCCGCGGGCCGCGGGACCTCCGCGATCGCGACGACGTCGGCGGATCCGTAGCGCTCGTAGACGGCGGCCTTCATCTGTCGCATCCCCATCGCTTCGGCCGGGCGCCGGCCCGCCGGCACCATAGCGATGCGCGACCGGGAGGCAAACCGGGCGCGGGCCGATCTCAGCCCGCGGCCTGCGGGATCGGGCGCCTCACTCCTTCCAGTGCACGCCCGTCATGTCGTTGGCCTGGGTCGGCATGTTCGCCCAGAGCCCCTCGATGCGCGCATCCGCGACGCCGGACTTGGCGAGCTGGAAGAGGAAGGCGTTGACCTGCTGGTCGGCCACGCGTTCCTGGGCCGCCCGCAGGATCGCGGTGCGCTCGGTCTCGTCGGAGGTGGCGTCGAGCCCCAGCATCAGCGCCCGCATCACCGGGTCGTCATTGCCGAAGTAATAGTCCTTGCGCGCGTAGATGCCGATGTCCATCGGCTCGGTATGGCTGACGATGGTCAGGCCGAAATCCTTGCTGGTGAAGACCTGCTCCAGCCATTGCGCCCATTCGACATTGACGATCTCCACCTCGATCCCGACCGCGCGCAGCTGGCTCGCGACGATCTCGCCGCCGCGCCGGGCGTAGGAGGGCGGCGGCAGCGTCAGCGTGGTGGAGAAGCCCTCGGGATGGCCCGCCTCCGCGAGCAGCGCCCTGGAAAGCTCCGGGTCATAGGCCGATTTCGCGGTCAGGTCCTCGTAGGCCGGGTTATGCGGCGCAAAATGGCTGCCGATCGGCGTGCCGTAGCCGAACATCGCGCCGTCGATCACCGCCTGCCGGTCGATGGCATGAGCCACGGCCCGTCGCACGCGGATGTCGTCGAAGGGCGGGCGGGCGTTGTTCATGGCGAGGATCGTCTCGCCCTCGGTGGAGCCGACGATGACCGAGAAGCGCGGATCGGCCTCGAACTGCGCCAGGTTCTCGGGCGCCGGAAAGACCGGGAAGGCGTCGAGGTCGCCCGCCATCATCGCCGCGAAGGCCGCGGTGGGGTCGGAGATGAACTTGAAGGTGACCTTCCCGAGCGCCGGCTTCTCGCCCCAGTATTCCTCGTTGCGAACGAGCTCGATCCGGTCGCCCTGCACCCATTGCGAGAACCTGAACGGCCCGGTGCCGATCGGATTCGTGGCATTGCCCTCCGCGCTCGCCGGCGAGACGATGACGGCATCGCCCCAGGCGAGGTTGGAGAGCAGCGAGCCCTTGGGCACATCGAGGCCGATCTCGAGGGTGGTGTCGTCGATCGCCGTCACCTCGTTGATGCCGTCGAAGAGCTGCTTCTGGGCATTGGTCGAACCCTCGGCCATCGCCCGGTCGAAGGAGAAGACCACGTCCTCGGCGGTGAAGGGCAGGCCGTCGTGGAAGCTGACGCCCTCGCGGAGGTTGAAGACCCAGGAGAGCCCGTCGGGGGCGATCTCCCAGCTCTCCGCCAGGGCCGGGAGGACCTCGCCGTCCGGGCCGAAGCGCGTCAGCCCCTCGAAGACATTGGCATAGACCACCTCGTCGATGGCCGCCGCGGCGCCGGCGGTGGGGTCCAGATTGGGCGGCTCCAGCTGCATGCCGATCGTGATGTCGCTGCGCTGCGCGGCCGCGGCCCCGGCGAGCACCATGAGGCAGCCCGCCAGGGCCAGGGAAAGTCGCTTCATCCTAATCCTCCACCCTCACCTGTCCGGGGCGCGCGCCCCGCCGGTCATTCCGCACCGCCCTCGAGAAGCTCGGCCAGGGCGACGGCCATCACGGCTGCGGCGTCGAGCAGATCCCCGACGGCGACATATTCGTCGGGTTGATGCGCAAGATCCAGTATGCCCGGGCCGTAGGCCACGCAATTCTTCAGCTTGCCGATCCGGTCGATGTGCTTCTGGTCGTAGGTGCCGGGCGAGACCACGAAGGCGGGCCGGCGCCCCAGCCGCGCCTCGACCGCGCGGGCGAGCGCGGCCGCCACGGGCGTATCCGCTTCGGTCATCGTGGGAAGGACCTCGTGCATATCCCTGATATCGTAGCGAAAGTCGCGGCCGCGTTGCCGCGCGCGCTCCAGCGTGTCGCGGAACTCGTCCTTGACTTGCGAGAGATCCTCCTCGGCGATGAAGCGGCGGTCGATGATCATGCGGCAGCTGTCGGGCACGCAGGGCGAGGGCCAGCCGGTGAAATCCGCGGCGCGCTCCTCCTGGCCGCCGTGCAGCGAATTGATGTTGAGCGTGGAGGCGCGCGCCGCCTCCGGCACCACCGGCATCGCCGTCTGCCGCGCGGCGAGGGCGGGAAAGAGGCTCTCCTCCATCTCGGCGATCACCGCGCCCATGTGGCGCACGGCGCAATCGCCGAGGAAGGGCATCGAGCCATGGGCGATGCGCCCGAAGGTCTCCACCTCCGCCCACCAGACGCCGCGGTGGCCGAGGCAGATCCGGTCCTTGTTCAGCGGCTCGGGGATGATGACGTGGTCGACCCGGCCGGGGCTGAACCAGCCGCGCTCGGCGAGATGCGCGACGCCGCCGTAGCCGCCGGTCTCCTCGTCGGCGGTGCCCGAGATCTCGATGGCGCCCGCATGATCCGGGCGCAGGGCGAGGAAGGCCTCGACCGCCACGATCGCCGCGGCGAGTCCACCCTTCATGTCGCAGGTGCCCCGCCCCCAGATGCGGCCGTCGCTCAGATCCGCCGCGAAGGGATCGCGCGTCCAGCCCTGGCCCACCTCCACCACGTCGACATGGCCGTTGAAATGCACGCAGGGCCCCGGCCGCGCGCCCTCGCGCCGCGCGATCACGTTCCAGCGCGGATAGCGGTCGCTGTCGCCCGGCGCGCCCTCGCCCCGGACGAAGTCGATGGCGAAGCCCTGGGGCGCGAGCCGTGCGGCGATCAGGTCGCAGATCGCGCGGTAGTTCTCGCCTGGCGGATTGACTGTCGGGATTCGCACCAGCGCCTGGGTGAGCGCGATCGCATCCTCCCGCCGGTCGGCGACGGCGGCGCCGAGCGCTTCCGCGAGGTCAGACATGGCAATGTTCCTTTGCCGCCAAGTCTTGTCCCGATGCGCCGATTCGTCCAGCCGCACGGCATTGCTGTTCGGGGTGATCGCAATTGACCGCGCGTCGTTGCCGATTGGAGTTCCGCGCGCACCTAGCGCCGCCATCCCGCCCGGCGGCACCGCCGGGCAGCGCCCGCCCCGCCCCGTCTCGCCGAAGGCGTGCCTCCGGCACGACGCGGGCGCTTTGCACCCGCCGGGTCGTGCGCTGCCCTCATCTCGGGGCGGTCAGGTCGTAGCGGGAAGAATGGGGGACCAGATGCGATTGCCCGGCATTGCTGTTGCGGCGCAGCGGCGGGGCGGATACTTGTGGCGCCGGTCACGCGCGTCAAACGGGACGGCGCGATGGGGAAGGATCGGACCGATGCTCAGGATTTCTGCGGGCGCCGCCGCGCTCGCATCCGCACTCGTGCTGGCGGCCGCCGCCGGCGCCCAGGAATACAAGTTCAAGCTGCACCATTTCCTCTCGGAGCTCACGCCCTCGCATACCGAGATCATCGCGCCCTGGGTGGAGCGGGTCGAGGCGAATTCGGGCGGTCGGGTGGATATCGAGATCTATCCCTCCATGTCGCTCGGCGGCAAGCCGCCGGAGCTGGTCTCCCAGGCCCGCGACGGCGTGGTGGATCTGGTCTGGACGCTGAACGGCTACACGCCCGGGCTCTTTCCGCGCACGGAGGTCTTCGAGCTTCCGACGGTCTATCGCAACGACCCGAGTGCGGCGAACCTCGCCATGCGGGCGTTGTTCGACGCCGATCTCGCCGAGGATTACGCCGGGCTCGAGGTGATGTTCCTGCAGGTCCATACCGGCAACGGGCTGCACATGGTCGATCGCGAGGTCCATGCCCCGGCCGATCTCGCCGGGCTGAACCTGCGCACGCCCTCGCGCACCGGCGCCTGGGTGATCGAGGCGCTCGGGGCCAATCCGGTGGCCATGCCGGTGCCGGATCTGCCGCAGGCGCTCTCGCGCAAGGTGGTCGATGGCGCGCTCCTGCCCTGGGACATCGTGCCGCCCCTGAAGCTGCAGGAGCAGACCGGCTTCCAGGTGGACGGTGACGGCCAGGTCCGGCTCGGCAGCTCGACCTTCCAGCTCTCCATGAACCTCGAGCGCTGGAACGGCCTGCCGCCCGACATCCAGCAGGCCTTCCTCGACGCGAGCGACGCGGCCTGGGCGGAGGAGCTCGGCCATATCTGGCGCCGCGCCGACGACGCCGGCATCGCCATCTCGCAGGAGGCCGGGGTCAACTACTACCGCCTTACCCCGGAGGAGACCGCGGCCTTCGAGGCGGCGGTCGCCCCGGTCGTCGACCGCTGGGTGGCGGATATGGCGAGCCAGGGCATCGACGGCGCCGGGCTCGTGGAGCGCGCCCGCGCCGCCATCGCGGAGAATGCCGCCGGCGGCTCCTGAATGGCGCAGGCGGCGGAACGGCGCGGGCTGGCGGGCGCGGTCGCGCGGCTGGCCGAGGGCTTCGCGCTGGCCGGCGGCCTGCTTCTGGTGGCGGTGGTCTGCGTCAACGCCTGGTCGATCCTCGCCCAGGCGTTGGCCGGACGGCCGTTTCCCGGCACCTTCGAGCTGACCGAGATGGGCGTGGCAGTGGCGGTCTTCCTCTTCCTGCCCTATTGCCAGATCAGCGGCGCCAATGTCAGCGCCGACATCTTCACCGCCCGCGCGTCGCGGCGCTGGATCGCGCGGCTCGGCATGGTGGCGGCCTGCGTGGCGCTCGGCTTCAGCCTGCTGCTCGCCGAGCGCATGTGGTTCGGACTCCTGGACCAGCGCGCCTACAATCTCACCACCGCGATCCTGCAGGTGCCGGTCTGGTGGGCCTTCGTGCCGGTGCTCGCCGCGCTGATCCTCCTGGCGGCGGCGGCGCTGGTCAGCCTCCAGGACGCCCGCCGCGCCGCGAAGGCGTCCTGAGCCGCGATGCTCGACGCGCTGGCGACGGGCTTTGCCGGGCTCGCGATCCTCGTCGCCCTCATCGCCGCGCGCATGCCCATCGCCTATGCGATGATCCTGGTGGGCGGCGCCGGCATCGCGGTGCTCGGGGGGCCGGCGATCCTGCTCGCCCAGCTCAAGACGCTCGCCTACGGCCAGTTCGCCACCTACGACCTCTCGGTGGTGCCGATGTTCGTGCTGATGGGCGCGCTCGCCGCCCGCGCCGGGCTTTCCCAGGATCTCTTCCGGGCCGCGCGCGCCTGGTTCGGCTGGCTGCGCGGCGGGCTCGCCATGGCGGCGATCACCGCCTGCGCGGGCTTCGGCGCGGTCTGCGGCTCCTCGCTCGCCACCGCCTCGACCATGGGCCGGGTCGCCCTGCCGGAGCTGAAGGCCCATGGCTATTCCGGGCCGTTCGCCACCGGCACGCTCGCCGCCGGCGGCGTGCTCGGCATCCTGATCCCGCCGTCGGTGGTGCTGGTGCTCTATGCGGTGCTGGTCGAGGCCAATATCGTGACCATGTTCATGGCGGCACTCCTGCCCGGCATGATCGCGGTGGCGATGTTTCTCGCCACCATCGCGCTGGTGGTGGCGCTCCGCCCCGCCTCGGGACCGCCCAGCGAAGCGGTCGGGGCGGCCGAGTTCCGCCGGGCGAGCCTCGGCGTCATCCCGGTGGCGGTGATCTTCGGGCTGGTGATCGGCGGCATCTATGGCGGGCTCTTCACCCCGACCCCGGCGGCGGCGGCGGGGGTGTTTCTCGTGACGCTCTACGGGGCCGCCCGTCGGCTGCTCGGCTGGGCGGCGCTGCGCGCGGCGCTGCTCGAGACCGCGCGCACCACGGGCATGATCTATCTGATCCTGCTCGGGGCGGAACTCCTGAAGATCTTCATGAGCCGCGGCGGCGTGCCCCAGGCGACCGCGGCCTGGCTCGGCGGCTCCGGCCTGCCGCCGCTGGCGATCCTGGTGCTGCTGCTCTTGGCGCTGATCCTGCTCGGCTGCCTGATGGATTCGCTCTCGATGATCCTGCTCGCGATCCCGTTCTTCTGGCCGGTGCTGGTGGAGATCAACGGCGGGCTCCATGCCGGCGCCGAGGGCGCCTTCGGCATGTCGACCGAGGAGCTCAAGATCTGGTTCGGGATCCTCGCGCTGATCGTGGTGGAGCTCGGCCTGATCACGCCGCCGGTGGGCATGAACGTCTTCATCATCTCCTCGCTCGACCCGGAGACGCCGATGGCCGCGACCTTCCGTGGGGTGACGCCGTTCTTCCTCGCCGAGATCCTGCGGGTGGCGCTGCTGCTCGGCTTTCCCGCGATCGTGCTGTTCCTGCCGCGGGTCCTGGCGGGCTGACTCATGCTCGATGGGCTGATCCGCCCCCTGATCGACCCGCCGCTCGACCGGGCGGGGCGCTGGCTGGCGGCGCGGGGCCTGGGCGCCGATGCGCTCACCCTCGCCGGGCTGGGCGCTCCTGCCGCTCGCGGCCTCGCGGCTCGCGGACGGGCTCGACGGCGCGGGCCACGCGCCGGACCGATCTCGGCGGCTATTTCGACATCACCGCGGATTTCCTGGTCTATGGCGCGGTGCCGCTCGGCTTCGTCCTTCTGGAGCCCGGCAGCAATGCCGTCGCCGGGGCGGTGCTGCTCCTCTCCTTCTACGTCAATGGCGCGAGCTTTCTCGGCTTCGCCATCCTGGCCGAGAAGCGCGGGCTGGAGACCCGCGCGCGGGGCGCGAAGTCGATCCATTGTTCCGGCGGGCTGCTGGAGGGGACCGAGACCATCGCCTTCTTCGTCGGCTCTGCCTCTGGCCCGGCGGCTTTGCGGCCCTCGCCCTCGGCTTCGCGGGCCTGACCTTCCTGACCGCGGCCATGCGGCTGCGGCATGCCCGTCATGCGTTCCGCGAGCCGCCGCCTTAACCACGTCAAGCGAAACAAGCCGCTTCGCCGCAACGCCGCGAGATTTAACCCTGATCGGCCCGGAGGCGGCTTTGACCGCCGTCCGGGGCGCTGCTAACACGCCGGCAGTCCCGAATCAGTGGTGAAGGCTTATCGATGACCGCGTCCAACCTCGTTCCGATCCCCGAACTCTTCGTCTCCTACGACAGCGCCGCCAAGCTGAAGGTCGAGGCGGGCGACCTTCCCTCCTGGGACCTCACCCAGCGGCAGGTCTGCGACCTGGAACTCCTGATGAACGGCGGCTTCAACCCGCTCAAGGGCTTCCTCTCGCAGGCGGATCACGAGGCGGTGGTGGCCGGGATGCGGCTCGCGGACGGCACGCTCTGGCCGATGCCGATCAATCTCGACGTCTCCGAGGCCTTCGCCGCCAGCATCGAGCCGGGACAGGACATCGCGCTGCGCGACGCGGAGGGCGTCATCCTCGCGATCATGTCGGTCACCGACCGCTGGACCCCGGACAAATCCGCCGAGGCCGAGGGCGTCTTCGGCGCCGACGACATCAAGCATCCGGCGATCAACTACCTGCATCACCGCGCGGGGCCGGTCTATCTCGGCGGCCCGATCACCGGCATCCAGCAGCCGGTGCATTACGATTTCCGCGCCCGGCGCAACACGCCGAACGAGCTGCGCGCCTATTTCCGCAAGCTCGGCTGGCGGCGGATCGTCGCCTTCCAGACCCGCAACCCGCTGCACCGGGCGCACCAGGAACTCACCTTCCGCGCCGCGCGCGAGGCGCAGGCGAACCTCCTGATCCACCCGGTGGTCGGCATGACCAAGCCCGGCGATATCGACCACTTCACCCGGGTGCGCTGCTACGAGGCGGTGCTCGACCAGTATCCCTCGTCGACCACCTCGCTCTCGCTTCTCAACCTCGCCATGCGCATGGGCGGGCCGCGCGAGGCGGTCTGGCACGGCATCATCCGCCGCAACCACGGCTGCACCCACATGATCGTCGGCCGCGACCATGCCGGGCCGGGCAAGAATTCGGCGGGTCAAGATTTCTACGGTCCCTACGAGGCGCAGGAACTCTTCGCCAGGCACCAGGACGAGATCGGCGTCGAGATGGTCGACTTCAAGCAGATGGTCTATGTCCAGGAGAAGGCGCAGTACGAGCCGCGCGACGAGGTCGCCGAGGGCGAGACCATCCTCGACATCTCCGGCACCGAGCTGCGCCGCCGCCTGCAGGAGGGGCTGGAGATCCCCGACTGGTTCTCCTTCCCTGCCGTGGTGGCCGAGCTGCGCCGCACCAAGCCGCCCCGCGCCGAGCAGGGCTTCACGGTGTTCTTCACCGGCTTCTCCGGCTCGGGCAAGTCGACGATCGCCAACGCGCTGATGGTCAAGCTCATGGAGATGGGCGGCCGGCCGGTGACGCTGCTCGACGGCGACGTGGTGCGCAAGAACCTCTCCTCGGAGCTCGGCTTCTCCAAGGAGCACCGGGATCTCAACATCCGTCGCATCGGCTATGTCGCCTCGGAAATCACCAAGAACGGCGGCATCGCCATCTGCGCCCCCATCGCGCCCTATTCCGCCACCCGCTCGGCGGTGCGCGAGGAGATCGAGGCCTTCGGCGCCTTCGTGGAGGTCCATGTGGCGACCTCGATCGAGGAATGCGAGCGGCGCGACCGCAAGGGCCTCTACAAGCTCGCCCGCGAAGGCAAGATCAAGGAATTCACCGGCATCTCGGACCCCTATGAGGAGCCCGCGGAGCCCGAGCTGCGCCTCGACACCGAGAATCTCGACGTCGATTACTGCGCCCAGCAGGTAATCCTGAAGCTCGAGAACATGGGGCTGATCCGGGCCTGATACCGACGGGCCCCTTCGGGGGCCCGTTCGGCGTCTGGCGGGCGGTTTTTGGGGGTCCAAGGCCCCGGGCCAATCTTCGAGTTCGGGTAAGGGCTGGCGCCGCTGAGCAACAGCTTCCGGAGCTCATACTTTCTTCTTCGACCGTCCCGCAGCGAGACGAGGGCAGCGCCCGCCCCGGCAGGTGCGAAGCGCCCGCGTCGTGCCGGGGGCACGCCTTCGGCGTGACGGGGCGGGGCGGGCGCTGCCCGGCGGTGTCCGCCGGGCGGGATGGCGACGCTAGGCGCGGGAAGAGATACGGCGGCGGGGGCAGGCAGGCGCAGGCCGTGCTGGCGCACGGCCGGGCCTTCGGGCTGCCTTGCGCAGCACTCAGTAGATCGTCGCGACCGGCTGCCCAAGCGCCATGGCGCCGGCGTATTGCGCCTGCGGGCCGGCCTGGAGCGGGTGGTAGCGCGCGCCCTGCACGTCGCGGAAGCGCCGCTCGAGCCCCGCGGCGCGGTAGAAGCCCGCGCCACCCGCGAGCTCCATCGCGAGCTCCACGGCGCGGATCGCGTTCTCGCCGACCAGGGTCCGGCCGATCATCACCTCGTTGACGCTCCGCTCGGAGGGGTCGTTGCGGGCCACCTCGGCGAGCATGGCGCCATGGGCGATCTGGGCCGCGCGCAGCGCCGTCTCCATCCGTCCGGCGAGCGCCAGCGCATGCGGGCTCGGCGGCCGCTTGCGCGCCAGCCCCACGGCGATGTCGCGCGCGCTCTCGGCCACCCCGAGATAGACGCCGTAGATCAGCGGGAAGGCGATGGTGGCGATGATCTGGAAGAGCGGATGCCATTCGCCGGCCTTGCGCTTCAGCGGCACGGCGGCGTCGGCCACGAAGAGATCCTCGATGACCACGTCGTTCGAGCCGGTGCCGCGCATGCCGAGCGTGCGCCAGGTCTGCTCGATGCGTACCTCCGGGGCCTTCATCGGCGCCCCGAAATGCAGCACCGAGCGCTCGCCGTCCTCCTCGAGGATGGCGCCCGTCATCAGGATGTCGCCGGCCTCCGCCCCGGAGGTGAAGACCTTGCGCGCGGTGATCCGGTAGCCGCACTCGACCCGCCGCGCCTCGCCCGAGCCGCCGATCCAGTCCGAGCCGCCGCTCGAGAGCAGGATCAGCCGCTCGGCGGCGATGCGGCGCAGGAGCGGCTCCATCGCCGCGACCTGCCGGTGCCGCCAGCGCCAGGCCGGGATCGCCACCTGGTGGGTGTGCATGGCGAAGGCGAGCGCGGTCGAGCCGCAGCCATGGGCGAGGATGCGCAGCATCTCGGCGAGCTCGGCCACCTCCGCGCCGCCGCCACCGAGCTCGACCGGCACCCCGGCCTCGACCAGCCCGGCGGCGCGCAGCCGGGCGTAGTTCTCCGCGACGAAACGGTCGCCCTCGTCCGCTGCCGCCGCGCCCGCCTCGAGCTCCGGCAGCAGCGCCTCGGCCTTCGCGCGGATCGCGACGTCCGCGCCTGCGGTCTCGCGGGCCAACTCCTCAAGTACGCTCATCGATGATCTCCCCTGGTTCAAACGATCCCGGGAAGATCCGCGAATCGCCTTCCGCGATCCAGTCAAGGATCTGTACTGGTCCCTGTTCCGGCTCCGCGATCGCGTGTAGAGTCGCGACGGCAGCAGGGGGAATGCGCGTCCATGGGCGGAACCGGAAGCTACGGACAGTTCTGCCCGGTCGCGATGGCCTCGGAGGTGCTCTGCCAGCGCTGGACGGTGCTGGTGCTGCGCGAGATGCTCTGCGGCACCACCCGGTTTAACGATCTTAGGCGCGGCGTGCCGCGCATGTCGCCGTCGCTGCTCTCGAAGCGGCTCAAGGAGCTGGAGCGGGCGGGGGTGGTCGTGCAGGTCCCGAACGAGGCCGGGGTGGTCGAGTATCACCTGACCGAGGCGGGCGAGGATCTGCGCCCCATCGTCCTGGGCATGGGCTTCTGGGGCCAGCGCTGGGTCGAGTCGCAGCTCTCGCTCAGGAACCTCGATCCTTCGCTGCTGATGTGGGACATGCGCCGCAACCTCGACCCCAGGCCCCTGCCGCCGCGGCGCTGCACGATCAAGTTCCAGTTCCCCGAGCTGGTCCCGGCGCGCCGCTGCTGGTGGCTGGTGGTCGAGGGCGCCACCGTGGACCTCTGCGGATTCGATCCCGGATTCGAGGTCGACCTGCTGGTCACCGCCTCGCTGCGGTCGATGACGGCGATCTGGATGGGGCTGGCCAAGCTCGGCCGGGAGACCGCCGAGGGCCGGGTGCGGATCGACGGCGATCCGGCGATGGCGCGGGACATGGGGCGCTGGCTCCGGCTCAGCACCTTCGCCACCGGCGACCGGCGGGTGGCCTAGGGCCGCGGGGGAGCGAGTCTGCCCGATCCCGACCCGGGCGGCGACGTCAGGAAAGGTCGGCGATGCGCGCCAGGTAGCGGCCGTATTCGGTCTTGAGATAGGGGGCGGCCAGGGCCCGAAGCTCGTCCGTCGAGATCCAGCCGAGCCCGTGGGCGATCTCCTCGGGACAGCCGATCTTGAGGTTCTGCCGCTCCTCGATGGTGCGCACGAAATTCCCCGCATCGAGCAGGCTCGCATGGGTGCCGGTGTCGAGCCAGGCATAGCCGCGGCCCATGCGCTCCACCGTCAGCTGGCCTTCGGCGAGGTAGGAATTCAGGAGGTCGGTGATCTCCAGCTCGCCCCGGGCCGAGGGCCGGATCCGCCGCGCCCGCTCCGGCGCGCTGCCGTCGAGCACGTAGATGCCGGTCACGGCGAAATCCGATTTCGGCTGCGCCGGCTTCTCCTCGATGGAGAGCACCCTGCCGCTGCGGTCGAAGGCCACCACGCCGTAGCGCTCGGGATCGGCCACCTGATAGCCGAAGACGGTGCCGCCCTCGGGCCGGGCGGCGGCGGCCTTGAGCAGCACCGGCAGGTCGTGGCCGAAGAAGATGTTGTCGCCGAGCACCATGGTGGAGGCGGCGCCCGCGAGATAATCCTCGGCCAGCACATAGGCCTGGGCGAGCCCCTCCGGGCGCTCCTGGACCAGATAGTCGAAGGTCATGCCCCATTGCGCGCCGTCCTTCAGCAGGCGGCGGAACTGTTCCTGGTCCTCCGGCGTGGTGATGATGGCGAGCTCGCGCAGCCCCGCCAGCATCAGCACCGAGAGCGGATAATAGATCATCGGCTTGTCGAAGAGCGGCAGGAGCTGCTTGGAGAGCGAATGGGTGATCGGATAGAGCCGGGTGCCCGAGCCGCCGGCCAGTACGATGCCCTTGCGGGCGGGGCCCGGCGCCGTCTGCGTCATGCCAATGCCTCGATCACCTCGGCGACGCCCGCGCGCCAGTCGGGCTGGGCGATGCCGAAATCCCGCCGGATCGCGCTGCAGTCGAGCACGGAATTCATCGGGCGGCGCGCCGGCGTCGGCCAGCCGCTGCTCGCGATCCCCTCCACCACGGGCGCCGTCCCGCCCCGCGCCGCGAAGATCGCCCGCGCGAATTCCGCCCAGGAGACCGCCGGCGCCCCGGTGAAATGCCAGGTGCCGCTGTCGCCACGCCCCTCCGCGAGCGCTCCGGCCATCACGAGAAGCGCATCGGCGATGGCGGCGGCGGGTGTCGGGCCGCCGCGCTGATCCTCGACCACCCGGAGCCTGTCGCGCTCGGCGCCGAGCCGCAGCATGGTCTTCAGAAAATTGCCGCCGTGGCCGGAGAAGACCCAGGCCGTGCGCAGGATGGCGTGCCGCCCGCCTGCCGCGCGCACCAATTCCTCGCCGGCGAGCTTGGTGGCGCCATAGACCCCCAGCGGGCCGGTGGGATCGTCCTCGCGCCAGGGCCGGCCGGGCGCGCCGTCGAAGACGTAGTCGGTCGAGATATGCAGGAAGGGCAGCCCGCGCCGCGCCGCGGCCTGCGCCATGGCGCCGGGTGCCGCGGCATTCACCGCCCGGGCGATCTCTGGCTCGGATTCGGCCTTGTCGACCGCGGTATAGGCGGCGGCGTTGATGACGGCATCCGCCTCGGCCTCCGCGACCGCCCGGGCGCAGGCCTCGGGCGCGAGAAGGTCGGCCTCCGCCCTTCCGAGCGCGGTCACCGCGGCCCCGTGCCGCGCCGCCCGGGCCGCGAGCGCGTTCCCGACCTGGCCCGTGGCGCCGAAGACGAGGACCCGCATCACCTGCCCGCCCCGCGCTCGGGCGCGCTCATGGTTGCGCCTCGACGTCGAAGGGCGATACCCAGGCGCGGAACGCCGGCAGGTCGCGGTCCTTCTCCGACAGGATCACCGCCTCGGGCGCGATGCCCCAGTCGATGCCGAGATCCGCGTCGTTCCAGAGCACGCCCATGTCCGAGGCGGCGTCATAGGGATTGTCGACCTTGTAGACCACCTGCGTGTCCGGGGCCCGCGTGACGAAACCGTGCAGGAAGCCGCGCGGCACCAGGATCTGCGCGCCGTTCTCCGCCGAGATCTCGGCGCTCACCCAGCGCCCGAAGCTCGGCGAGCCCCTGCGCACGTCCACCGCCACGTCGAGGATCGCGCCGCGCGTCACCCGCACGAGCTTGGCCTGGGCGAAGGGCGGCGCCTGGCAATGCAGCCCGCGCAGGGTGCCCGTCGCGGGCGACAGGCTCTCGTTGTCCTGCACGAAGGCGAGATCGAGGCCCGCCGCCGCCATGCGCGCCGCGTTCCAGCTTTCGCAGAAATATCCGCGCGCATCGCCGATGCGGCGCGGGGTGATGATCTTGACTTCCGGGAGCGCGGTACATCTGACTTCCATGATCAGGGCTTAGTCGATCGCCGCCGGCCGCGTCCAGTGGCTTGCAACCCCAAGAGGTGCAAGCGTTGCCCTGGCGCAAGCCTGCGGGCGGAAAGGCGGGCAAATTCGCCCGCAATTGTTGCACTCCTGCCGGGAAGGGTTAATGACGGACCGGAGCAGTCCAGGGGCGGAGAAGCGCTGCAAAGTGGCACGCCTGAAGAAACTTGGGATCCTGTCGGGCCTCTTGCTCGGAGCAGCCGTCGCCACCCCCCCGGCCGCCGGTGCCTTTGAGCTGTTCGGATTCCGCCTCTGGGGCTCGGAGCCCGAGGAAGACCGGATCGAGATCATCGACCCCCTGCCCTATACCGCCACCCTGCGGGTCTCCGGCACCGAGGACGGCGGGCTGCAGAAGCGCATGGAGACGGCCTCGGCGCTCTGGAGCGACCGCGAGACGCCGGCCTCGGGAAACGCGGGGCTGATCTCCAAGGCGCGGGGCGACTACCGGAGGCTGCTGGCCACGCTCTATGCCGAGGGCTATTACGGCCCCTATATCAGCATCCGCATCAACGGCGTCGAGGCCGCGGATCTGACGCTCGCCGCCGAACTGCCGCAGGGCGTTCCGGTGGCGATCGAGATCCAGCCCGGGCCGCCGTTCCTCTTCGGCACCACCCGCATCACCAATGCCCCGCCCTTCCAGCCGGAGGGCCGCGACGGGGTCGAGCCGCCGCGCTCGGTCGGCTTCGAGACCGGCGAGAGCGCGCGCTCCGGCACCATCACGTCGGCCTCGGCACTCGCGGTCGAGCAATGGCGCCAGCTCTCCTACGCCAAGGCGCGCGAGGCGGATCGCGAGGTGATCGCGGACCATCCCACCGGGCGGCTCGACGTGGACGTGACCATCGATCCGGGCCGCAAGGCGCGCTACGGCACCGTCACGGTCGAGGGCGGCAGCCGGGTCGACCGCGAGTTCGTCGCCTATATGGCCAATATCCACGAAGGCGCGCCCTACGATCCCGACGACCTGAACGATGCCGAGGACCGGCTGTCCTCGCTCGGCGTGTTCCGCTCGATCCGGATCGTCGAGGAGGAGAACATCCTCGGGGACGGCAGCCTACCGATGACCATCGTCGTGGAGGACCGCCGCCGGCGCACGATCGGCTTCGGCGGCACCTATTCGACCATCGACGGCCTGGGCGTGCAGGCCTACTGGATGCACCGCAACCTCTTCGGGAAGGCCGAGCGCCTGCGCTTCGATGCCGGCATCGAGGGCCTGCTGCTCACCAGCGACCCGGCCGATTACAACTACAATCTCGGGGTCACCTTCACCAAGCCCGGGGTGATCTCGCCCGACACCAGCTTCTTCGCCTCGCTGCTCGCCCAGCAGCTCGACTGGGAGACCTACCGGCAGACCTCGCTCACCGCGCGCGCGGGCTTCTCCCAGCGCTTCGGCGCGTTCCTGACCGGGGATCTCTTCGGCGAAGTCCAGCGCGCGCGGTTCACCGACGATTTCGGGACCCGCGACTTCCTCACCTTCGCCCTGGTCGGCCGCGGCGAATACGACCGGCGCAACGATCCGCTGAACGCCACCAGCGGCTATTACCTCGCCGGCGACCTGCGCCCATTCTACGAGGCGAAATACGGCAACCCGGCCCTGCGCGGCACCATCGAGGGCCGGACCTATCTGGGCTTCTCGGAGGACGACCGCTTCGTGCTCGCGGGGCGGGCGAAATTCGGCGGCTTCGGCGGCCCGCCGGTCGAGGAAAGCCCGCCCGACATGCTGTTCTTCGCCGGCGGCGGCGGCTCGGTGCGCGGCTACGCCTATAATTCGATCGGCGTCGAGACGACGGATTCGGAGGGCGAGACCGGCGTGGTCGGCGGCCGCGGGCTGGTCGAGGGCTCGGGCGAGTTCCGCTTCCGCTACAACGAGAAATACGGCGGCGTCGCCTTCGCCGATGTCGGCGTGGTCGCCGCCGGCATCACGCCGGATTCCTCCGACGACGTGCGCGTCGGCGTCGGGCTCGGATTCCGCTATTTCACCGGCATCGGACCGCTTCGCGTCGATGTCGCGACCCCCATCAATCCGCAGCCCGAGGATTCGATCGTCGCGGTCTATTTCGGCATCGGACAGGCGTTTTGAGACGCGTCGCGATCCTCTTCGGCGTGCTCTTCCTCGCCGCACTCGCGGCGCTGGCGCAGGCGCCCGAGGGCGACCAGACCTCCGACAACGGCTTTCTCGTCAACCTGCTCGAGAACCAGCTCTCGGCGCCGGGGCGCCAGATCCGCCTGAGCGGCGTGACCGGGGCGCTGTCCTCGCGGGCGCGGATCGGGGCGATCACCATTTCCGACGCGCGCGGACCCTGGCTCGAGATCAACGACGTCGAGCTCGACTGGAACCGGCTCCAGCTCCTGCTCGGGCGGGTGAACGTGAACCGGCTGAGTGCCGGGCGCATCGCCTGGCTGCGCCGCGCCGGGCCGCCGCGGACGCGGCCGATCGACCTCGCGGATGCCGAGGCCAAGCCCTTCGCCCTGCCCGAGCTCCCGGTGTCGATCGACCTGCGGGAGCTTCGCATCGACAGCATGGTGCTCGACGAGCAGGTCTTCGGCACCGCCGCGGAGCTCTCGGCGGACGGCAATCTCACGCTGGCCGGCGGGGCGCTCGACGCGGCCCTCGACATCCTGCGCAAGGACGCGCCCGGGGGCGAGCTCGCGCTCAAGGCCGCCTTCTCCAACGAGACGCGCCAGATCGACCTCGACCTGCATCTGAGCGAGCCCGACGGCGGGCTCGTGGCGAGCCTGCTCAGGATCGAGGACACGCCCGCCATCGACCTGCGCATCGCCGGCAGCGGGCCGCTCGACAACGTCGATTTCGACGTGGCGCTCGACGCCGCCGGCAAGCGGCTGGCGGGCGGCCAGATCGCGCTGAGGGGCACCGACGCGGGCCTCGGCTTCGACGCCGACCTGCGCGGCGGCCTGACGCCGCTGATCCCGCCCGATTTCCGGGAGTTCTTCGCCGGGGAGACCGCCGTCCGGGTGAGCGGGCTCAGCAAGACCGGCGGCGGGGTGCGCATCGACGATCTCGTGCTTTCGGGCGCGGTGCTCGACCTCACGGGCCGCGCCGAGACCGGCGCGGACGGGTTCCTGCGCAGCCTCGACCTCTCCGGCACGCTCGGCGACCCGGCCGCGCCGGCCGTGCGCCTCCCGGTTCCCGGCCAGGAGACCCGCCTCAATTCCGCCGTGCTGCGGGTCAGTTTCGGCGATTCCAGCAACTGGAGCGGCCTCCTGGTGCTCGACCGGCTCTCCACGGGCGGGATCGAGATGGAGGACGTGACCCTCGACATGGGCGGGCGGGCGCGCAACCTCGAGGATCCCGCGCGCCGCGACGTGACCATCGCGCTCGAAGGCCTCGCCACCGGCGTCTGGGCGGCCGACCCGAAGGTGCGGGCGGCGCTCGGAACCCGGCTCGACCTCTTCGCCGATGCCGCGCTGAAGCCCGGCGGGGCGATCGACCTGCGGCAGGTCCAGCTGGGCGGCAACGGCCTTTCGGTCTTCACCGCCGGGACCTTCGAGGATCTGGTCTTCACCGGGCGCGGCGCGCTCAATGTCGCCGATATCGCCATCCTCTCCGGCATCACCGGCCGCAGGCTCTCCGGCGCGCTCGCGCTGCGCGCCGAGGGCAGCGTCACGCCGCTGAGCGGCGGCTTCGACCTCGCGCTCGACGGCAGCGCCGAGAATCTCGTGCTCGGCGATCCGCGCCTCGACGGGCTGATGGCCGGCAGAACGACGCTTTCGGGCCGCACCGTGCGCGACGCGGGCGGCTTCCGCACCGAGAACCTGCGGCTCGAGAACCCGCAGCTCGCCTTCGCCTCCGACGGGCAGGTCTCGACCCGGACCACGGATTTCGGCTTCGACGCATCGCTCACCGATCTCGCCCTGATCGACCCGCGCGCCGCGGGTGCCGTGACCGCCTCCGGCCGGGCGCAGGGCACGGGGCGGTCGATCGGGATCACGCTCGATGCCGGGATCGAGACCGGCAGCCTGCTCGGGCGCAGCATCTCGGGGCTCGATCTCGGCTTCGACGGGCGCATGGAGGGAAGCGACGTCTCGGGGCGGCTCAGCGGCGGCGGCCAGCTCGATTCGCTCGTGCTCGATATCGGCGCTGACCTGGCCGTGGCCGGCGAGACCCGCTCGGTCTCGGACCTTCGCTTCGCGCTCGGCGCCAACAGCCTCACCGGCGCGATCACCCAGACGACCGGCGCCCCGCTCACCGGCAAGCTCAGCCTGCGGGCGCCCGACGTCGCCTCGCTGGCGGCGCTCGCACTGGTCGAGGCCGGCGGCTCGCTCACCGCCGACATCGCGCTCGATGCCGGCGATCCCGGCCAGGCGATCGCGGTGAACGCCTCGGCCGGCGACCTCGCCTTCGGCGCCAACCGGGTCGGGGCGCTGCGGGTCGATGCGCGGGTCACCGATGCCTTCGGGCTGCCCTTCGTGAGCGGCACGCTCGACGGCCGCGACATCGCCGTGGCCGGGCAGGAGATCGCCTCGATCGCCGCCAGGGCCGCGCAGGAGGATGCCGACAGCATGCGCGTCACCGCCGAGAGCCGGCTGGCGATCGGCACGCTCGTCGATGCCAGCGCCGAACTCGCCCGCCAGCCCGGCGGTTTCGCGGCGACGCTTGAGACGCTGCGCCTGCGGCAGGCCGGCCAGACCGCGCAGCTGGCGGCGCCGGCCACGGTGACCGTCGCGGAGGGCGCCGTCACCCTGACCCCGCTGGAGCTCGATTTCGGGACCGGCAAGCTCAGCGCCGAGGGGCGCGTGGCCGAGGACATCGACCTCCGCCTCGACATCGCGGACATGCCGCTCGACATCGCCAATGCGATCCGGCCGCAGCTCGCGCTCGCCGGCGTGGTGAACGGGACCGCGCGCGTGGGCGGGACGCGCGCGGCGCCGAACATCACCTTCGACGCCGGGGCGACCGGGCTCGCCGCCGCCCCGACGCGCGCCGCCGGGATTCCGCCGATCGACGTCACCGCCAGGGGCCGGACCGAAGGCGAGCGGCTCGACGTGGATGCGGGCGTGTCCGCCGCGGGCGGGCTCTCGGCACGGGCCAGCGGCGCCGTGCCGCTCGGCACGGGGGATCTCGACCTCACCGTCGAGCTGGCCGCCTTCCCGCTCTCGCTCGTGGACCAGATCGCCGGCAACCGCGGCCTCGCCGGCAATGTCACCGGCAACGCCCGGGTGACGGGCCCGCTCGCCGACCCGTCGGCAAGCTTCGACATCGAGGGCACCGGGATCGGCGCCGCGGTCCTGCGCCAGAACGCGGTGCCGCCGATGAACGTCACGCTTTCGGGCGGTTATTCCGCGGGCACGCTCACCCTCGCGACCGCCCGGCTCGGCGGCGCGCCGGGGCTCGACATCTCCGGCTCCGGGCGCATTCCCCTGACCGGTTCCGGCCTCGACATGCGCGCCTCCGGCACGGTGCCGCTGGCGCTCGCCAACCCGCTCCTCGAGGCGCGCTCCGCGCAGGCGAGCGGCACGGTGCAGCTCGACGTCTCCGCGCAGGGCTCGCTGGCCGCACCGCGGCTCGCCGGCAACGTCTCCCTGGGCGGCGGGACCTTCGTCCTGCCGCAGCTCAACGTCCGGCTGGAAGACATCAGCCTCGACGCCGGGCTCGAAGGCGACGCGGTGGTCCTGCGCGGGGCCCGCGCCGCCGTGAGCGGCGGCGGCGAGATCACCGCGGAGGGCCGGGTGTCGATCGACGGGGCGCGCGGCTTTCCCGCCGATCTCTCCATGCGCATGAACGACGTGCGCTATACCGACGGCGCCTTCGTGACCACGCGGTTCTCGGGCCAGCTGGCCGTCGACGGCCCGCTGCAGGGCGGCGGCGGCACGCTCTCCGGGCGCATCGACCTCGGGCGGACGGAAATATCGATCTCCGAGGCGCTCGGCGTGAACGCCCAGGCCAAGCTCGAGCAGGTCGAGCATCTGCGCCCGCCGCCGCGCGTCGTCGAGACCCTCGAGCGCGCGCAGGTCGGCGCCCCGCAGCCGCCGCAGGCGACCGGCCGCAGCGGCCTCGAGCTCGACATCCGGGTCAGCGCGCCGAACCAGATCTTCGTGCGCGGGCGCGGCCTCGACGCTGAGCTCGGCGGCGAGCTCCGGCTCCGCGGCCCGACGACCGACATCGAGCCCGTGGGCCAGTTCGACATGCGGCGCGGCCGCATCGTCGTGCTCGCCCAGCGGATCGAGTTCGACGAGGGATCGCTGACGCTGGAGGGCGATTTCGACCCGCGCATCAATTTCGTCGCCCATTCGACCTCCGGCGACGTGACCGCCATCGTGACGGTCTCCGGGCGCGCCTCGGAGCCCGACATCGTCTTCAGCTCCGAGCCGCCCCTGCCCGAGGACGAGGTGCTGTCGCGCCTGCTCTTCAAGCGCGCCTCGCAGGATCTCTCGCCCTTCCAGGCGGCCCAGCTCGCCGCGGCGGCGGCCGAGCTCGCGGGCGCCGGCGGCAGCGGGCTCCTGGCCTCGCTGCGCAGCTCGACCGGCCTCGACGATCTCGACATCATCACCGAGGATTCCGGCGCCACCGCGGTGCGTGCCGGCAAATACATCAGCGAGAACGTCTATGTCGACGTGCAGACCGCCAGCGACGGGGTCAGCCGCGCCGAGGTGGTGGTCGAGATCAACGACATGGTCACCGCGCGGGGCTCGGTCGGCACCGACGGCAACACGCGGCTCGGCATCTTCTACGAACGCGATTATTGAGCGGGCGCCGGGCGCCGAGACCTGCGCCGTCGAACCGGACGGGACTCGTCGGGAATGCCTGTTGACAGGCTCTCGCCAGGCCGTCAGGTCATTCCCGATGCAAATCGTCGGAAATACCGGCCCTGCCACAGGAGTTGACCATGCCCAGCCCCCGCCTTCTCGCAAGCATCGCGGCCCTCGCCGCCCTCGTCGGCGCCGTCCCGGCGGCCGCCCAGGAGGAGGTCAACATCTATTCCTCGCGCCACTACGACACCGACGACAGCCTCTATGCAGCCTTCACCGCAGCGACGGGGATCGCGGTCAACCGCATCGAGGGCGAGGCGGACGAGCTGATCGCGCGCATGAAGGCCGAGGGCGCGAACAGCCCCGCCGACATCTTCCTGACCGTCGACGCGGGCCGGATCTGGCTCGCCGACAAGGACGGGCTGCTGCAGCCGGTGGAATCCGAGACCCTCGAGAGCCGGATCCCCGCGCATCTGCGCCATCCCGACGGCCATTGGTTCGGCCTCTCGACCCGCGCCCGCATCATCTTCTACGCTAGGGACCGGGTTCCCGAGCCGCCGCAGACCTACGAGGCGCTGGCCGATCCGCGATACGCCGGACAGATCTGCATCCGCTCCTCCTCGAACATCTACAATCTCTCGCTGATGGGCGCGATCATCGCCCATGACGGCGAGGACGCCGCCCGGGACTGGGCGACGGGCCTGCACGCCAATCTCGCGCGCGCGCCCGAGGGCGGCGACACCGACCAGCTCAAGGGCCTCGTCTCCGGCGCCTGCGACATCGCCGTGGCCAATACCTATTACTTCGCCCGGGCGCTCGCCGAGCAGGTCGACGGGCTGACCGGCTCCACCGACGGCATCGGCCTCGTCTTCCCCAACCAGGAGACCACCGGCACCCATGTCAACGTGGCGGCAGCCGGCGTCGCGGCGCATGCGCCCCATCGCGACAATGCCGTCGCCTTCCTGGAATTCATGACGACCCCGGAAGCCCAGGCGCATTTCGCCGACCAGAACAACGAATTCCCCGTGGTCGAGGGCGTGCCGGTCGGCGAGATCGCCGCGTCGCTCGGCGATTCCCGGCGCGACACGCTCAACCTGGACGCCCTCGGCGAGAACCAGCCGCTGGCCCAGCAGATCTTCAACGAAGTCGGCTTCCCCTGACCGGGGCGCCGGTCCGGTTGCGCCGGCGGCCCCTTGCGGGGCTGTCGGCGGTTGCCGGGGGAACGACCGGTGCAAACGCTGCGTGGCAGCGCCTGGATGATCGCGGCGGCCCGGACCTCAGTCCGGATCGCCGAAGCGCTGGTCCATGGTCTTGGCGGGTTCCGAGCAGCCCGCCCCGCCCACGACCCGCGCTGGCACGCCGGCGACGGTGGTCTTGGGGGGAACGTCGCGCAGCACCACCGACCCGGCGGCGATGCGGCTGCAGGCGCCGATCCTGATATTGCCCAGAACCGCCGCGCCGGCGCCGATCATCACGCCCTCGCCGATCTTGGGATGCCGGTCGCCATCCTCCTTGCCGGTCCCGCCCAGCGTCACGGAATGCAGCATCGAGACATTGTCCCCGACGACCGCGGTCTCGCCGATCACGATGGAATGGGCGTGGTCGATCATGATCCCCTGCCCGATGCGCGCACCGGGATGGATGTCGACCCCGAAGGCCTCGGAGGTGCGCATCTGGATGAAATAGGCCATGTCGATGCGGCCCTGCATCAGCAGCCAATGCGCGATCCGGTAGCATTGCACCGCCTGGTAGCCCTTGAAGAAGAGCACCGGCTGGACGTAGCGGTGGCAGGCCGGGTCGCGGTCGTAGACCGCGAGCAGGTCGGCACGAGCGGCCGCCACGATCTCCGGCTCCGATTGATAGGCTGCATCCGCCAGTTCGCGCAGGATGAGATCGCTCATTTCCGGCGAGGCCAGCTTCTGGGCGAGGCGGAAGCTCAGCGCCCGCTCGAAGCTGTCGTGATGCAGGATGCCGGAATGCACGAGACTCGCCATCAGCGGCTCGTCCTGCGCGATCTGTTCCGCCTCGCGCCGGATCGTCGCCCAGACCCGGTCGAGGCTGGCCACTTTCATCTGCGTCTGGCCCATGCCATCACTCCGTTCGAAACGGCTTCGCACCGATCATGTGTCGGTTAGTGGCAGGATTTCAAGCCCGCGCCAAGGCCCCGACGGGGCTGTCGCATGTGCCGATCCTTCTTTCTTCCTCGACCGCCCCCGAGCAAGACGAGGGCAGCGCCCGCGTCGTGCCGGAGGCACAGCCATTGGCGTGACGGGGCGGGGCGGGCGCTGCCCGGCGGTGCCGGCCTCGGCGGGATGGTGACGCCGGGCGCGCCCAGAACGCGGCCGACATAGGCGCGCTGCCAAACGGAATGCCACTGAAGGCCCTGCGCCCCGACGCTGCAGGGAGACGATCCGGTCAGGGGTCGACTCACTCCGCCCGATCCTCTCCCTCCGACCCGGCCGAGGCCGGTCGCGCCGTCTCGCCGCGCCGGGCGGCGCGCTCCGCGCGTTTCAGGAGCCCCACGACGACCAGCGCGAGGATCGTTGCCAGCACCGCGACCGGCCAGAGCCCCAGCCCGACGGCGAGCCCGACCGCGGCGGCGAGCCAGAGGCTGGTGCCCGTGGTCAGGCCCCGGACCTCGCCCTTGGCAAAGACGATCATCCCGGCCGCCAGAAAGGCAACGCCGCTCGTCACCGCCTCGATCAGCCGCACCGGGTCGAGCCGGAGCTGGCCCTCGCCCTCCCCGAAGGCCGCGATCATTTCCAGAAGGACGATGCAATAGACCGCCGCCGCGAGCCCCACCATCATGTGGGTACGCAATCCGGCAGGGCGGTCGCGGCTCTCCCGTTCCAGCCCGATCAGGCCGCAGAGCAGCAGCGCCCCGGCCAGCCGGAGGACCAGCACCGTCCAGGGAATGGTCGGCGCGACCGTGATCTCGCTCAGAAGCGCATCCATGAGGTTCGCGAAACGCCACAACGGGCGGATCGTTCCGGGAACGCAAAAAATCTGCGCGCCGGCCGGCCCGGAGCGGAACCAACCGGCGCCGGCGCGCGTTGATCATATCCCCTTACCGAAAGGCAGGCCACGATCATGGCAGAAGAAGATCTTTCCCGGCGCCGCGCCGAACTGCAGGCGCGCATCGACCATGCGCGGGCCCGCGCCGAGACGCGCAGCAGCATGGACTGGGCGGATATTGGCCATCTCCTGGAGGCGATCTCGGAGCGTTTCGAGGCGAGTCACGGGCATCCCCCGGCGGCGCGTGCGCAGGTCTACGACCAGCTCGAGAAGGACGTGGCCGACCTGCACGGACGGCTCGGCGGCGCCCCGAGCGATCGCTGATCCGGGCGGAGCGACAGGAACCGGCGCCTCCCTCGCGCGTTTCAGACGGCATGAACCATTGAGGGAGATCCGTCATGCTCTACTGGGCACTCGTCTTTCTGGCCGTCGCTCTGGTCGCGGCACTCTTCGGCTTCGGCGGCATCGCTTCCGCTTCGGCCGGGATCGCGCAGATCCTGTTCTTCGTCTTCATCGTGCTCTTCGCGGTGGCCCTGATCGCGCGGGCGCTTCGCGGCCGGGCGCCCTGATCCGGACGCCATGACTTGCCAGGCACAGGCCGGGCCGCGTGGACGAACCGCGCGGCCCGGCGGCCTTTCCGCTCACCCCCAAGGAGGAGGAGATCCGTTCTCATGACCACGATACTCGGGACCAAGCCGCGCCCCGCCAGCCCCGCGACGGGCGTTGACGGCGAGAGGGCCCTGGCGACGGCGCTGGGCGGCACGCTGGCCGATACCTACCGGCTGATGTTCAAGACCCACGCCTACCACTGGAACATCACGGGGCCGCTCTTCTACTCGCTGCACAAGCTGACCGAGGCGCAATACGAGGATCTCTTCGCGGCCGCCGACGTGCTGGCCGAACGCATCCGCGCGCTCGGGCAGCTGACGGCCATGCGGTTCGCCGACATCGCGGAGGGCTCGGTGCTCGGCGATCTCGACCAGCCGCCCGATGCCGGGCACATGGTGGACGACCTGCGCGCCGACCACGAGACGGTCGCGACGCGGATGCACGAACTCGCCGCCCTCGCCGAGGAGCACGGCGACATCGTGACCGCCGATATCGCCACCCAGCGCTCCACCGTCCACGAGAAGGCCGCCTGGATGCTGCGCGCGATCGTCACCGGCTGATCGCCGCCGGTGCCGCGGTTGCCGGGGAACGCCTCCGGCCGGGCGACGTTTGCCCGGTGAGAGCCGCAGCGGCGGCTCGCAGAGAAAGGAGACGGACATGAACTGGGACCAGATCGAAGGCAAGTGGACGGAATGGACCGGCAAGGCCCAGCAGCAATGGGGCAAGCTGACCGACAACGACCTGCAGGAAGCCAAGGGCGACCGGCGCGAACTCGCCGGCAAGATCCAGCATCGCTACGGCGTCACCAAGGAAGAGGCCGAACGGCAGATCGACAGCTGGATCGCCGGCCTCTGACCCTTTCCCGGGGTGTTCCCCAACTGGGCGTCTCCGAAGCGGGGCGCCCTCTTTTCTGCCTGGCGGCCGAGGGCGTTCCGTCGAGCCGCGGGTCGCGCGGAGCGGGGCCGGGACCGGCCGGCGCGCCCCGTGCGGCAGTCATTTTTCCGCGATATTTCATAGATGTATAGCGATCGGCACAAAACCCCGACCCGCGGAACCCCCGACCGATCCTCGCGTTGATCCAGCATCGAAGGCCGGCAGGAATCGCCGGTCGCAAGACAAAGGAGAGAAGGATGTTCAAGACCCTCTTCGCCACGACCGCGCTCGGCGCGCTCCTGGCCACGGGCGCCTTCGCCCAGACCGCCACCGAAACGACCGACCCGGCCGCCGATCCGGCCGCTCCGGTCATCGAGAACGAAACCACGCCGGCCGAAGTGATGGAGGGCGATGACCCCGCCATGGCCGCCGAAGAGGCGGCGCCGGTCGGCGATCCCGCCATGGTCGCCATACCGGAAGGCTGGGTGGAGATGGATCCCTCCACTCTCTCCGCGGAGAACCTGATCGGCGCGGACATCAAGACCTATGGCGGCGACAATGTCGCCTCGATCGACGACGTGCTGCTGTCGGACGACGGCAAGGTCGAGAATGTCGCGGCGACATTCGGCGGCTTCCTCGGCTTCGGCTCGGACACGGTGCTGCTCTCGATGGAGGAGCTCGACATCATCAAGGACGCCAACGACGTGATCGAGGTGCGCACCACCCTGACGCCGGAATCGCTCGAGGGCCGTGAGCCCTACGAGGGCTGACGCTCCTGCGCCAGGACCCCGACATCAGGGCCGGGCGCCGTCCCATGGCGGCGCCCGGCGCCGTCGCGGCCCGAAGGCCCGCGGCTCGATCGAGAAAGGAGACTACGATGACCACGGTCCAGAAGCTCAAATCCGTGCTCGCCGACGCGCCGGACCGCGCGGAGCTCGAAGCCGAGCTCGCGCATCTGCGCGACGAGATCGAACGCCTCGCCGGGACGCTCGCCGAGGACGGGCGGGGCGGCCTGCGCCGGATCCGCCGGGACGCACGCGCCTCGGCGCGATCCCTCGGCCGCGACCTCCGCCATGCTGAGGACCGGGCGCTGGCGACGGTCCGCGACCGGCCGGTCGAATCCGCGGCGCTGGGCCTGCTCGGTTTCGGCCTGCTGCTGGCGTGGTTCCTGCGCCGCTGAGCACAGGCCGGAGCCACGCCCGGTTTGTGCCCACCGGCGCGAAGTCGCGACGGCATTCGGGAGCGAGACGGTCCAATCAGGGGCGCGGCCGCGGGGCCGCGCCCCTTCGTCTGCCTGCCCCCTTCGTCTGCCTGCCCGGTGGGCATGAAGCGGCGCCGGCGCTTTCGCGGGATCAGGTGGCGAAGGCGCGCCAGGTCGTGGTGCCGCCCTGCTTGCCATCGGGGCCGTAGTCGGTGGCGCCCGCGATCCCGAGGATCTCCTGGAGCCGCGAGCGCGCGCGGCTGACCCGGCTCTTGACCGTGCCGACGGCGCAGCCGCAGATGCCCGCGGCCTCCTCGTAGGAAAAGCCCGAGGCGCCCACCAGGAGGAGCGCCTCGCGCTGGTCGTCGGGCAGTTCGGCCAGCGCGCGGCGGAAATCGCTCAGGTCCAGCACCCCGTCCTGCGCCGGCGGCACGCTCAGCCGGGCAGTGAAGGTGCCCTCGCTGTCCTGCACCTCGCGGCCGCGCTTGCGCATCTGGCTGTAGAAGGTGTTGCGCAGGATGGTCACGAGCCATGCCTGGATATTGGTGCCGAGCCTGAAATCGGCCTGCTTCGCCCAGGCCTTCATCACGGTTTCCTGGACGAGGTCGTCGGCCACGTCGGCACGGCCGCTGAGCGACAGCGCGAAGGCGCGCAGGGACGGAAGCGCGGCGAGCAGCGCCGCCTTGAAGCTCGGCTGTGCATCGCTCATGGCTGGTCGCCGTTCCTCTCGCGTTCCTCGGCCGCATCGAGCCGCTCCAGCAGGTCGATCAGCTCGGCGGGGATCGGCTCGCGCTCGATCTCGGCATAGAGCGCGCGCAGCTTGCTGGCGATCTCGTCGTGGGGCTCCGGCACCGCGCCGTTGCGGCCGCGGGGCCCGGATGCGGATCCGGCGCCTCCGCCGGGCTTGGGTGGTTGGGTCATACCGCTACACATATCCTTGCGACACCGGCCTCGGATCGAGAAAAGGCGCCGGCCGGCGAAAAGTTCCCGCGACCCGGAACTATTTTTTCGCGCCGGCGTTGGAACGGAACCCGCGCCGCCGCAGGTGCCGGACAAGGGAGTTCTCCGCATGCCGCTCGCCACCCGCATCGCGCCACATCTGCCGTATCTGCGTCGCTTCTCGCGGGCGATCACCGGGTCGCAGGCCACGGGCGACGCCTATGTGGCCGCCATGCTGGAGGCGCTGATCGCGGATGTCTCGCTCTTTCCCGAGGCGCCGAGCGACCGGATCGGGCTCTTCCGCCTCTTCGCGCGGCTCCTTCCGACGCTGACGGTCGCGGTCGAGCCCCGCCCCTCCCCCTTCGCCTGGGAACAGCGCGCCGCCGCCAATCTCGGCCCCGTGCCGGCGGAGGCCCGCCAGGCCTTCCTGCTCGGCTCGGTGGAGGGATTCTCGCGCGCCGAGATCGCCACGATCCTCGAGCGCGACCCGGCCGAGGTCGAGGCGCTTCTCGCGCTTGCCGCCGAGGAGATCTCGCGACAGGTGGCCACCGCGATCATGATCATCGAGGACGAGCCGCTGATCGCCATGGACATCGAGCATATGGTGACCGCGCTCGGGCACCGCGTCACCGGCATCGCCCGCACCCATGCCGAGGCGCTCGAGCTCTTCCACGCCGACCGCCCGGGGATGGTGCTCGCCGACATCGAGCTCGCCGACGGCTCTTCGGGGATCGACGCGATCAACGACATCCTGCGCAGCGACGCGCTGCCGGTGATCTTCATCACCGCCTATCCCGAGCATCTGCTGACCGGGCTGCGGCCCGAGCCGACCTTCCTCGTGACCAAGCCCTTCGAGGAGAACATGGTCAAGGCGCTGATCAGCCAGGCGCTCTTCTTCAACGAAAGCGCCGAGGCCACCGCCTGAAGCCGACGGCCCCTCCGCCTGACCGAGGCCGCGGCCGAGGCCGGGGTCCCGGCAAAGGGGGAAGGCCGCGCTGCGCGCCGGAGGGCACAACTGGCGTCGCATGGCGACCGTCCGGGGACTTGGCCGTGCCGGCCCTTCGCGGGGCCGGCACGGCCCGGCCGCCGCCGGTCGATCGGGCTGGGGGGGCCTTCTCGATCGCCGCGGCGGCGGTCGGCGCGTGCGCGCGCGATCAGCCGTGGTCGTGCGGGCCGAGGCGGAGGTGGAGCCGCGAATCGTGCACGCGGAAATGATTGGCGAACCAGGCCTCCAAGGCCTCCACCAGCCGGTCGGCCGCGGTCTGGGGATGGGCGCCGGCACCGTCCATGATGTCGCGCAGCTCGTCCAGCAGCCGTTCGTGATCCGCCTTGTGCTGGTCGGTCTGGTCGTAGCCATGCGCCCGCATTTGCTGCTCCTCCAGCGCGAAATGCGCCGAGATCGCCCGGAAGAGATCGCCGAAGCCGCGCTGGATGTCGGCATCCGGGCGGCGGTCGAGGATCGCCGCGGCGGTGCCGTTGACCAGGTCGATCAACTCCTGGTGCTCGTGATCGACCGCCGGATTGCCGACGCTGTATTCGGGCTTCCACGCGATCGGTGCCATGGCCCGTCCTCCCCGGTTCAGTGAAACACGAAACCGCCCGCCGCCGGGCGGAAGTCGATGACGAAGCTCTGCGCCGGCGCCAGCTCGACCCGGCGCGTCGCCTCGTAGTCGAAGCCCTCGGTATCCGGACGGTCGCGCATCCGCACCGTCAGCTCATGGGCGCCCGCCGGCAGGAGCAGCCGCTCGTAGAGCCGCGACGGGCCACTGCCCGCGAGCCCCGAGGGGTCGCGCTCCGCCGCGAAGGCGATGGCGCCGTCGACCTCGAGCTCCACGAAGATCGGCGGCCGGCGGCGGTCGCAGATCTGGCGCGCGCGCATGTTCTCCGGCAGGGCGGCCAGTTCCTCCTCGGTCCGGTCGCGGCAGGCGGCACTGCGGTCGCCGCCATGGGTGAAGCTCAGGCGCAGGAGCGCGGTCTGCTCGGGCAGGCTGCGCCATTGCGGCGCCGCGGAGAACCAGGCGACCAGGGCGACGAGCACCAGGGTGACCAGCCCGCCGAGGATCAGATGTCGGACGCGCCCCTTCATTTCGCCGCCTCGACGATCCGCGCCCCGCGGGCCGTCGTCGCCGTGGCCGCCGCCGCCGCCGAGCCCCGCGCCTCGGCGGGATCGAGCGGACGCTGGTCGGCATAGGGTCCCATCGCCGCGAGCGCCGCGGCAAAGCCGGCGGTCTCGGCCTCGAGCCGCGCCACCTCGCTCGGACCGGCCCAGGCGGTCAGCAGTCGCGCGCGCGGAACCCGAGTCCGCAGGAAGGGGTCACGCTCGCGGGCGATGCGCTGCAGCGTCCAGCTGCGACCCAGCCGGTTCTGGCAGTCGCGCTCGGCGCAGCCGGCGATGGCGACCCCGTCCGCGAGGCCGCGGCTGAGGATGAAATCGAAGAGCGAGGGCGGGGCCATGGCGACGCAGGGCAGCACCACCCGGCCCGGTGCCGGCACCCCGGCGGCGCCGAAGCCGCAGGCGATGGTCAGTACCCGCCCGGCGCCTGTCAGCTGCGCCGCGGCCTCGATCACTTCCGCCCGCAGCGCCGCCAGCGACCGCTCGGGCAGGTCGATGCCGGTGATCAGCTCGCCCGAGCGGCGGAACGGCGTCGAGGAGGGGCAGGAGCCCATGCAGATCCCGCAGGCCACGCAGCGGCCGGCATCGACCTCGACCTCGTGCGGGAACGGCGCGCCGTCGCTGCGCCGCACCAGGGTGATGGCGCCGTAGGGGCAATCGGCGACGCAGCGCGCGCAGCCGTTGCAATGGTCGAGGAACACCTTCGCGGCCGGGGCCTCGGCCCGCGGCGGCGCCCAGGGCAGGCCGATCAGCACGAGGGTGAAGAGGAGCGCCCCGGTCCAGATGACCCCGGCCGGCACCATGTCGATGACCGGATAGAGCCCGAGCAGGAACCAGTCGAGGCCGACGACCGCCGGCACGGTGGCGAGATCCGCCGGCCCCTGCGAGCTGGCCGGCAGCAGGAGCGACACCAGCACCAGCGCCCCGAGGGTGATCGCCGCCAGCCCGCGCGGCGGCTTGCTGCGCGCCAGGCTGATGCGCTGGATGTGGATCCACATCGCCAGCAGCAGGATCAGCGGGATGGCGATGTGCAGGAACACCAGCAGGGTGAAGAAGCGGCTGGAGAGGCTCTCGGGCGTGAGGAAGTTGCGCGCGATCGGCTCGGCGAAGATCGGCAGCGCGTCGAGCAGCTCGGTCGAGGTCTGCGCCACGTATTGCGCCAGCTGGTCCCAGACCAGCCAGTAGCCGGTGATGCCCGACATGTAGACGAACCAGACGATCGGCACCCCGGTGACCCAGGAGAACCAGCGCTTGCCGCGGTAGCGGTCGAAGACGAACTCGCGAGCGAGATGCAGCAGCATCACCACGACCATCAGGTCCGAGGCATAGCGATGCAGGCTGCGCGCCACCCCGGCATGGAACCAGTGGTCGTTGCTCAGCCATTCCACCGAGGCATAGGCGTCCACCACCCCGGTGTCGAAGAAGATGAAGAGATAGACCCCGGTCGCCGCCACGATCCAGAACAGGAACCACCCGAGCGGCCCGAGATTCGCCAGCGGGTTCCAGTCCGCACCGAAGAGCGGGTCGAGACCGCGTTCGGCACGGTCGAGGCCGCGGCGCAGCGTCGCACGGAGGCTCATGGCGTCACCTCGGCTGGGCCTGCGGTCCGGCCGGGCCGACCCGTCGCCGCGCGGCCCGGCGCATCTCCAGCCAGAGCCGCAGGATCACCACGGCGACCAGGATCAGCGAAAGCGCGCCGAAGAAGATGCCGAAGAGGATGCCATAGTCGAAGCGATAGGCGCGGGTCAGGGGATTGTAGACGGTGCAGAGAAACGTCAGGCGGTTCCACAGATCCTCCGGCGCGAGCGATTGCGTCGTCCGCCCCAGCACCAGGTCCTTCAGCGGCTCCATGAAGACCGGCAGGGGAAAGGTCTCGCCGTAGATCTGGCGGTAGACCCGGCCCTCGGCATCGATGATCGAGGTCTGGGTGACATGGTCGAGATTGCCGGCCGCCGCGCGCCAGCTGAAGCCGAGATCCGCCAGGAGCGCCTCGGTGGTCGCTTCGTCCGCGCTCGCCAGGTGCCAGTCCGGAATGCCGTCGAGCCGATGCGTGCCGGCGAAGGCCTTGAGCTGCGCCGGCCGGTCGCCGCGGGCGTCGAAGCCGAAGGTCAGCACCGCGAATCCCGCGCCGCCGAGCACCGCGCGGGCATCGGCGACCGCGTCGCGCAGATGCTCGGTGGTGACCGGGCAGATCGAGCTGCAGCTGGTGAAGATCAGCGAGATCACCAGCGGCCGGCCGCGGAACTCCGCGAGCGCCAGCGGCGCGTTGTTCTGGTCGCGCAGCACATGCGCGCCGAGCGCCCGGCCCACGGCCGCCTGGCTAGTCTCGTAGACCGACCTTGCGTCCAGCGCCCCCGGCTGCTGCGTGGCGGCGGCGCCGGCGGCGGGCAGGCAGAGCGCGAGCATCGCCGCCGCCCGGACGACCTCGCTCAGGCGGCCCATCGCGCCGCTCCGTCGAGGATCACCCCCGTCGCCAGCAGGGCGAACTGGACCAGCGAGGCCCGGAAGGTCCGCATCGCCGCCTGCCGCCCCGGGGCGCGCAGGAGCCTCCAGGCCGCGAGCAGGAAGGGCAATCCGCCGAGCGCAGCGAAGGCGCCGTAGATCCACCCCATCCCGAAGGCCAGCGGCAGGAAGGAGAGCGCCAGCAGGGCCGCCACGTGGCAGAAGATGACCGGCGCCCAGACGTCGGGCTCGGAGACCACCGGCAGCATCGGGATGCCGGCGCGGCGATAATCCTCGCAGCGCGTCACCGCGAGGCTCCAGAAATGCGGCGGCGTCCAGAGAAAGAGCACGCCCGCGAGCAGCACCGGCACCGGCCCCAGCGCCGGCCCCTGCTCGGGAGCGGCCGCCGCGGCGCCGGCGAGCACCGCGAAGCTGCCGGCGGCCCCGCCGATCACGATGTTCCAGACCGAGCGCGCCTTGAGCCAGACGGTATAGACCACCCCGTAGGTCACCGCCCCGAGAAAGACCAGCACCGTCGCCAGCGTCCCGCCCACCGACCAGGCCATCATCAGCGATCCGGCCAGCAGCAGGGCGAAGGTCGCCGGCCAGATCGGTCCGGCCTTCAGCGTGCCGTTGGCGAAGGGTCGGTTGTGGGTCCGGGCCATCAGCCGGTCGCGTTCGCGCTCGTGGTACTGGTTGAAGGCACCCGCCGCGCCCGAGGCCCCGAGCACGCCGAGCGCGAAGACCGCGCCTTCCAGCCAGCCGATCCCGCCGCCGCCGGTCATGATCCCCGCCAGCGCCGCCAGGGCGATGAAGCTGCCGATCCGCAGCTTCATGATCGAGAAGGTCATGTTCAGGGCGAGGAGCATCGGTCCTTCCCCGAGGCTCAGTTGAACAGCCACAGGGCCGAGAGATACTTCCAGTTGATGAAGTAGTAGAGGATGAAGGCGCCGAAGAAGATCGCCACGAGGATGATCGTGCCCGGGATCTTCAGCGTGCCCGCGCTGCCGTAATGCGACACCGCCTCGGCACCGCCCTTGTGCAGCGGGAAGGTCAGGGTCGCGCCGGGACGGTCGAGCCGCGGCCCCGCGACCACCGAGGCCACCACCAGCACCACGTAGAGCAGTCCGCCGGCGGCCGCGACGATCGCCGACAGGCCGTTCAGCCCCATCATCAGATAGGCGCCCGAGGCGAATTCATAGGGGATGATCGAATCGATCAGCGAGATGTCCCAGTGCCGCCGCGGCACCCCGAGCGTGCCCGCGCCCATCATGAAGAGCGAGATGCCCGCGACCCCCAGGCCGAAGAGATAGGGCTGCCATCTCGCGAGCCTCGGCCAGATGATGTCGCGCCGGAAGATGATCGGGATCACCAGATAGGTCATCGCCATGAAGGCGAGCGTGGTGCCGGCGACCACGGTGCCGTGGAAATGGCCCGGCACGTAGATCGTGTTGTGCATCAGCACGTTGAGCTGCTCGGTGCCCAGGATCACCCCGGAGATGCCGCCGATGAAGCCGAACATCACCAGGCTCATGAACATGCCGGCGAAAGCCGGGTTGCCCCAGGGCGCCTTGGTCAGCCAGTCGAAATAGCCGCGGTCGAAGCCGTTGCGGCGCTGCGCCGCCTCCACGGCCCCGGGCACGGTCAGGCCGTGCAGCATCGAGCCCATGACCGCGAGATACATCATGTAGCTGGTGTTGACGATCTTCCAGGTCGAGCTCATTCCCGGCTCCGCCAGCAGATGATGCGCCGAGGCGAGCTGCAGGAAAAGCACGTACATCAGGAAGGCGAAGCGGCTGACCTTCTCCGACAAGGGCTTGGCGCCCACGACCATGGCGGCGATGGCGTACCAGATGGCGATATGCGCCGCGACGTTGATCTGCTGGGAGGAATGGCCCATGCCCCACCAGACGAGCTTGTACATCAGCGAATCGATGCCCGCGATCAGCCCCATCGACCAGAGCCAGGTCGGGATCAGGATGATCGCGCCCGAGGCGAGCGTGAAGACCGCGATGATTGCGGCGGTCACCGCCCCGAAGGTCACGAGCGGCACCGAGCCCTCGTAGGTGCCCTCCGCCTTGGCGACCACCAGCGTCCCGAAGAACACCATCACGCCGATCAGCGCGCCGACCGCGAAGAGGATCAGCGAGAGATAGAACAGCGGATCGGCCATCATCGGCGGATAGGAGGTGAACATCACCGTCGAGTCGCCCTGGAGCACGACGTAATTGGCCAGGACGCCCCCCACCACCATCAGCACGAAGGCGAGCCAGGCGAAGCGCGGCGTCGCCAGCCGGCAGTTCAGCAGGAAGGTCGCGGCGAAATAGAGCACCGCGATCTCGAAGAAGATGATCCAAAAGAGGAGCACGTTCGCCCCGTGCCCGGTCAGCACCAGATAGAACCATTCCGCCGGCAGGAGCTGCACCGCAGGCCAGCGCGTCAGCGCCACGAGCAGGCCGAAGAGCCCGCCCACCGCCAGGAAGACCACCGCCGCCACGGCATTGGCCCGGATCAGGAGCTCGGCATTGCGCTCGATCCGGCGGCCCGTGAACGGGCAGGTGCGGTAGCTGACATTCGCCGCGGGGAGCCCGATCGGTCCGTGATCAATGGTGGTCATGACGCCCCCCTATTCGACGACGCGGATCAGGCCGGTCATCGTGTGATGGCCGATCCCGCAGAATTCGTTGCAGACGATGCCGAACTCGCCGGTCTCGGTCGGCGTCAGCGTGATCACCTGCTCGTAGCCCGGGTGAACCGAGATGTTGATGTTCACCGGCTGGAGCGAGAATCCGTGCTGCCAGTCCGCCGAGGAGAGATGCAGCCGGTAGGCCTCCCCCTTCTTCAGCTCCAGCACCGGCCACCATTCCCAGAGCCGCCCGAGCAGATAGGCGTCCTCGCCCGGCGGCGGGCTGACCACCGGCACCCCGTCCACATCGACCGGCTCGCCGTTCGCATCCAAGAGCTGGTGCTCCTCGGCGAAGAGCTCGACCCGCTCCTGATACCGCTCGGGAAGCACGCGATAGGATTCGGTCGAGAGGTTCTGATTGCCGATGAAATGCCAGGCGATCATGAAGAAGAACATGAACAGCCCCCAGAGGAAGGCGATGATGATCCAGCCCAGCTCGATGCGGTGGATCGGCTCCTTCCACCAGAGGCGGTTGCTCGGGGGGTCAATGGCCATGGCTGCGCCTTTCGGAAGTGCTCGTGCTCAGTTGGGGGCGATCGGGACCGAGATGATCTCCATCACGCCCCAGATGAGGTAGAGCACCGTCGGGATCGTGACGCCGAGAAAGAGCAGCAGGAACGGGTTGTCGAGCACCCGCTGCATCACCGGGATCGGCTCGAGCGGTGCCGATTCACCTGCCCGCCTCGCATCGTCTTCCGCCATGGTGTCCCTCCTCTGCCCCGGCCGCACCCGACACCCGACCGCACCGTCCGGCGGGAGCCGCGGCGGCGCGGGTCCGCGCCGGTCGATCAGGTATCGCGCGGGGCCGAGTAGGCATTCTTCCCGCCGCCGCATCCATGACTTTTGTCAAGAGCGGCGGGTCTGCGACGATGCGACCCGCCCCAAGAGGGGCATCCGTCCTGCGGGAGGCCGGCGCGAATGCCGGGAGGTCACGGCTCCCCGGCGAGCAGCGCCTCCACCGCCAGCCCGACGAAGCGCGGTAGCACGTCGAAGGCGAAGGGCGCGTGGACCCGTTCGAGGCGCTGGTGGAACTCGCGCCCCCAGGGGCCGATATTGACCACCGGATAGGCGAGGGCCGAGGCGACCGGGCGATCGACCAGCCGGGCCGCGGGCGTATTGGCATTCACGACATCGCCCGCGCCATGCGTCGGCCGGCCGAGGAAGCTCATGTCCGAGATGCCCTGGAAATGCGCCCGCCAGGTCATCGCCGCCCCCGGCTCGCCGGCCATCGCCTCGCGCGCCGCCTCGATCGCTCGCCGGAGCGCGGCATCCTTCGGGCGCGCGGGATCGAGCCGGGACGGCGGATAATGCAGGCCCGCGAAGCCGAGGATCACCGCCGGCCCGGTGATCCGCGCCGCATCCGCCAGCGCGAGGGTCAGCCGGCGGCTCAGCTCCAGCGGATCGTCCAGGCCCGCGAGGCTCGCCTCCAGCTCCGCGACCGCGGCGAGCCCGGCCGGCGAGGCCCGCTCCGCCGCGAGGGCCCGCAGCGCGGCCAGGGTGATCAGCCTCGGCGCGGCGATGCCGCCGCCCGGCGGCAAACCCGTCAGCGCCGCGAAGCGCCCTGCCTCCGAGGAGAACCGCCGCACCGCGCGGTCGGCGGCGGCGGCGACCTCGGCCCCGAAGCGGTCGAACAGGTCCCTGGCCGAGAGGGAATGATAGAGCCAGTTGAAGGACAGCCAGTAGCGCGCCGGCGTCGTGACCTCGTAGCCCGCGCGAAGGTCGCGCGCCTCGAGGCAGATCGGCGGCGGCGAGACATCGCCCGCACCGCGGTCGCAGAGATCGGCATTGCCCTCGACCGCCGCCAGGATCTCGGCCCCGATCAGCGCGGCGCTCATGCCCTCGAACGGATAGGAGGCATGGGACGGCTGGCCGATCACCAGCGCGAAGGGCAGGAGCTTGCCGATGGTTCCCGCATAGATGCTGCGTCCCAGCGACCCGTCGCCCTGGTCGCTGGTGACGTCGAGATTGATGCCCGCGGCGATGTCGATCCCCCAGCGCGCCATCAGCCCCGGCAGCGCGTCGCGCAGCGACCGCATGCCGCGGCTCTCGCGCTCCTCGTCGGGAGTGGCGAGCAGGATCAGGTTGCCCGGCCGGTCCTGCCGCTCGGCGAAGCGCTCCATCAGCGCGATGGCGGCGGCGAGCCCGCTCTTCATGTCCAGCATCCCGCGGCCGGGAATGAAGTCGCCGCCCACGAGATCCGCGAGCGCCCGCGCCTCCTGCTCCGAGCGCCGCCGGCCGGAGAGATCCGCGATCAGCGCCCCGGCGAGCGCGCCGGGGTCGCAGGCCAGCGCCTCGAGATCCCCGTAATTCTCGGTGGCGACGGTGTCGTAATGCCCCGCCAGGGCGACGGCCCGCCGCCCCCTGCCCCGCACCAGGGCCACGAGGCTGTAGGTGGTCGGCGCGCCGTGGCTCGGCACCAGGACGATGTCCTCGGGATGCGCGCGGAAATAGGCGCTCTCCCGCAGGAGCCCGGCCAGGCGCGGCGCGAAATCGGCCTCGCCCCGCGTCCCGGTCGCGCTCGGCCAGCCGACCAGAAGATGGCTCAGCGACCGGACCCTTTCGGCCAGTGCCCCGTCGGAAGACGCCGCCCCCATCTTCGCCCCCCTTCCCGTCCGGGCCGTCCCGCAGGCCGAACGCCCGCGCGACCGCGCCCGCAAGCGCCCCCTCCCCGATACCGCTCCGGGTCCACCGGCGACAGCCCCTTTGCCATGCGCGGGCGCGGGCGCGAGGAAACGGCATCCCTCAGAGCGACCCGTCCGCCCGGGTCCCGGGCCGGGCCGGCGTCACCATCCCGCCCGGCGGACACCGCCGGGCAGTATCCGCCCCGCCCCTCACGCCGAAGGCGATCGCGCCTTGGGACCTTCCTGGCGCCACGCGAAACCCGTGCATGCCCCGCGCACGGCCCGCGCCTCGCTTTCGCTTGCCCCGTCCCGGGCTTCCTGCTACCCGGATCCCGACGGTGCCGAGAGGCTGAACGGACGGCGTCGAGCGGCCGACCCATGCCGGGGGCCAGCGGCGCCATCGTCGAAGACGCCCCCGCCCCGGGGGTGGTCCGGGCAGGTTCCGCGGCGCCAGCCATGTCGCGAGGTTGCCGATGCCCCCCCGTCTCCCCATCGCCGTCGCGGGCCGCCCTCGATGAGCCGCATCGGCGTGATGCTCTGCGGCCACGGCTCGCGCTCGCAGGCGGCTGTCGACGAGTTCGCCCATCTTGCCAAGCGGTTGCCGGCGTTTCTTCCGAACTCCTGGATGGTGGATTACGGCTATCTCGAATTCGCCAATCCGGTGATCCGCGAGGGGCTCGACAGGCTCCGCGCCCGCGGCTGCGACCGCATCCTCGCCGTGCCCGGCATGCTCTTCGCCGCGATGCACGCCAAGAACGACATCCCCTCGGTGCTGAACGCCTATGCCGCCGCGCACGGGCTGCGCATCGACTACGGCCGCGAGCTCGGGGTCGATCCGCGCATGATCCGCGCCGCCGCCGACCGCATCGAGGCCGCCATCACGGAGGCCGACGCCACCCGCGGCCCGGTGCCCCGCGCCGAGACCTGCCTCGTGGTCATCGGCCGCGGCGCCTCGGACCCGGACGCGAATTCGAGCGTCTGCAAGATCTCCCGCCTGCTCTGGGAAGGCATGGGCTTCGGCTGGTGCGAGACCGGCTATTCCGGCGTGACCTTCCCGCTCGTCGAGCCGGCCCTGACCCATGCCGCCCGCCTCGGCTACCGCCGGATCGTCGTCTTCCCGTATTTCCTCTTCACCGGCATCCTCGTCGACCGCATCTACGGCTTCACCGACCTCGTCGCCGCGGCCCATCCGGAGATCGAATTCGTCAAGGCCCGCTATCTCAACGACCACGACCAGGTGGTCGCGACCTTCGCCGAACGCGCCACCGAGATCCTCGACGGCCAGACCGCGATGAATTGCTCCATGTGCAAGTATCGCACGCAGGTCCTCGGCTTCGAAGCGGAAGTCGGCCTCCCGCAGGAGAGCCACCATCACCATGTCGAGGGCCAGGGCGCCTCCGCCCCCGGCTCGAACGTCGCCGATTGCCGGCTCTGCGACAGCTTCTGCACCGGCGCCTGCCGCCTCGACCACGGCCACCACCATCACGCGCACGACCACCACCATCATCACGATCACGATCACGACCACGACCACGACCACCCGCATTCCCACGATCACGCGCACCACCACCACCCCGTCTATCCGCACGCCCATCACCCACACGGTCCCGAGAGCGTGCGCCGGCACCTCAAGGCGCGGGAATGATCTACGAGCGCGACCCCGAGCGGATCTACGCATCGAGCTTCGAGACCGTGCGCCGCGAGGCCGACCTCCGGGCCATGCCCCCCGATGTCGCCGAGCTCGCCGTGCGCGTCATCCATGCCTCCGGCATGACCGATCTCGCCCAAGACCTCGCCTTCTCGGCCGATTGCGTCGCGGCGGGCCGCGCCGCGCTCGAGGCCGGCGCGCCGATCCTCTGCGACTGCGCCATGGTCGCGTCGGGCGTGATCCGACGCGCGCTCCCGGCGGCCAACGACATCCTCGTGACCCTGAACGATCCCGACGTGGCGCGCCGCGCCAGGGCCGAGGGCACCACCCGATCCGCCGCCGCCGTCGAGCTCTGGCGCGGCCGCCTCGACGGGGCCGTGGTCGCCATCGGCAACGCCCCCACCGCGCTCTTCCGGCTGCTGGAGGGGCTCGATTCCGGCTGGCCGCGGCCGGCGGTGATCCTCGGCTTTCCCGTGGGCTTCGTCGGGGCCGTGGAAAGCAAGGCCGAACTCGCGACCGACCCGCGCGGGACAGCCTTCGTGACGCTCCGCGGCCGGCGCGGCGGCTCCGCCATGGCCTCCGCCGCGGTGAACGCGCTGGCGCTTGGCCTCGGGCGCGCCTCCCCGTGACCGCCTGGCTCGACGTGGTCGGCATCGGCGCCGATGGCTGGGACGGGCTCGCCCCCGCCTCGCGCGCCGTGCTCGAAGCCGCCGAAGTGGTGATCGGCGGCGATCGCCACCACGCCTGCGCGCCGCATCTCGCGGCCGAACGCATCCACTGGCCGAGCCCCTTCCGCGCCATGGTCGAGGAGATCCGCGGCCTGCGCGGCCGCCGGGTGGCGGTGCTCGTCACCGGCGATCCGCTCTGGTACTCGGCCGGCGCGCGAATAGCCGCGATGTTCGCGGCCGGGGAAGTGACCTTCCACCCGCATCTCTCGGCCTTCCAGCTCGCCTGCGCCCGGATGCGCTGGAGCCTCGCCGATGTCGCGACGCTCACGGTGCATGGCCGTCCGGCCGAGGTGGTGCTGCCGTTCCTCGCCGATCGGGCGCGGCTCGTCATCCTCGCCCGGGACGGCGGAACGCCGGCCGAGCTCGCGGAACTGCTGAGGGTCAACGGCTTCGCCGGCAGCGCCATGACGGTGCTCGAGGCCATGGGCGGCCCCGACGAGGCGCGGCAGGACGGGACGGCGCGCGACTGGACCGGCACCGCCGGCGATCTCAACACCATCTGCATCGACTGCCGCGCCGACCCCGGAACCCGGCCGCTGCCGCGGACCGGCCTGCCGGACAGCGCCTTCCAGCACGACGGCAAGATGACCAAGCGCGAGGTGCGCATGATCACCCTCGCCCGGCTGGCGCCCCGGCGCGGCGCGCTGCTCTGGGACATCGGCGCCGGCTGCGGCTCGGTCGGCATCGAATGGATGCGCGCCGCCCGCGATGCGCGCGCCATCGGCATGGAGCCCGACCCCGCCCGCCGCGCCATGGCGGCGCGCAACGCCACCCGCCTCGGCGCCCCGCGCCTCGCCCTGATCGACGGCACCGCACCGCAGGCGCTTTCCGGCATGCCGCCCCCGGATGCGGTCTTCATCGGCGGCGGGCTCGACCGGGAGACGGTCGCCGCCTGCCTGCGCGCGCTGCGGCCCTTCGGGCGGCTGGTCGCCAATGCGGTGACGCTCGAATCCGAGGCGCTGCTCGCCGAGATGCAGGCCGAGCACGGCGGCGACCTGACCCGCATCGCCGTCAGCCGTGCCGAGCCCGTGGGCCGGTTCCGCGGCTGGCGGCCGGCCATGCCGGTGACGCAATGGAGCTTCGAGCCATGACCGGCAGGCTCTACGGCATCGGCGTCGGGCCCGGAGACCCTGAACTGATGACGCTCAAGGCGCATCGCCTGATCGCCCGCGCGCCGGTCGTCGCCTATCCGGCCCCCGACAGCGGCGAGAGCTTCGCGCGCGCCATCGCCGCCGGCGCCATTTCGCCCGGGGCCGAGGAGATCCCGATCGTCATTCCGATGCGCACCGCCCGCTTCCCGGCGCAGGAGATCTACGACGCCGCCGCTTCGCGCATCGAGACCCATCTCGCGGCCGGCCGCGACGTGGTGGTGCTCTGCGAAGGCGACCCGTTCTTCTACGGCTCGTTCATGTATCTGCACGCCCGCCTCGCCGGCCGCTTCCCGGTGGAGATCGTTCCCGGCGTCTCGTCGCCCTCGGCCTGCACCGCCGCCGCCGCCCGACCGCTCTGCGCCCGCAACGAAGCCCTGACCATCCTGCCGGCGCCACTGCCCGATACCGAGCTTCGCGCGCGCCTGGCGCGGACGGATGCGGCGATCGTGATCAAGCTCGGCCGCCACCTGCCGCGGCTGCGGCGACTGCTCGACGAGCTCGGCCTGAGCGCCCGGACGCTCTACGTGCGCCACGCCAGCCTGCCGCAGCAGGAGGTGCTGGCGCTAGCCGATGCCCCCGAGATCGCGCCCTATTTCTCCATGCTGCTCATTCCCGGAAGCGATCCCCATGCGACCTGAGCCCGTCGTCGTCACGCTGGACCCTTCGGACGCGCTCGCCGACCGCATCGCCGCGGCGGTCGAGGCCCGCCTGCACGCGCGCGGCCGCGACTTCACCGAGACCGGGGCGCATCTGCGCGGCCTCTTTCTCGCCGGGCATCCGGTCATCGGCCTCTGCGCCGCCGGCATCCTGATCCGCAGCCTCGCACCGGTGCTCGCCAGCAAGGCCGACGAGCCCCCGGTCCTCGCCGTGGCCGAGGACGGATCGGCGGTGGTGCCGCTGCTCGGCGGGCATCACGGCGCCAACGACCTGGCGCGCCGGATCGCGCAGGCGCTCGCATCCCTGCCCGCCATCACCACCGCCGGCGATCTCGCGCTCGGGGTCGCCCTCGACGCCCCGCCGCCCGGCTGGCGCCTGGAGAACCCCGAGCACGCCAAGCCCGTCATGGCCGCCCTCATTCGCGGCGCCCCCGCCTCGCTCTCGGGCGAGGCGCCGTGGCTCGCACCGCTCCTCGGCCGCGAAGGGATCACGGCCCGACCGGCACCGGTGGGCGACGCGCCGGTCGTACTTCGGCTCGAGGACGGCCCGGCGCTGGTCTGGCGCCGGCAAACGCTCGCACTCGGCGTCGGCTGCGTGCGCGGCTGCGATCCGGGCGAGCTGATCGGGCTGGTGCAACGCTCGCTCGCCGAGGCGGGCCGATCCGTCTTCGAGGTCGCCGGGATCTGGTCCGTCGAGCTCAAGGCCGACGAGGCGGCGGTCCATGCGCTCGCCGGGAACCTCGGCGTGCCGGCGCGGTTCTTCTCGCCCGAGCGCCTGGAGGCCGAGACCCCCCGGCTCGCCGATCCCTCCGAAGTGGTCTTCGCCGAGATCGGCTGCCACGGCGTCAGCGAAGCCGCGGCGCTGGCCGCCGCCGGCCCGGACGGCGCCCTGGTGCTGGCCAAACGGAAATCCGCCAATGCGACCTGCGCGCTCGCCACCCTCGGCACGGGGCCGGAGCCCGGCCGCCCGCGCGGACGGCTCGCCGTGGTCGGCATCGGCCCCGGAAGGCCGGACTGGCGCACCCCCGAAGCCTCTCGCCTGATCGCGGAGGCCGACGAGCTGGTCGGCTACGGGCTCTATCTCGACCTGCTCGGCCCCATCGCCGCCGGCCGGCGCCGGGATTTCCCGCTCGGCGCCGAGGCGGATCGCTGCCGCTACGCGCTCGAGAGCGCGGGCGCGGGCCGGTCCGTGGCGCTGATCTCCTCGGGCGATGGCGGCATCTACGCCATGGGCGCGCTGGTGATGGAACTGCTCGCCCTGCCGCCCGAGGAAGGCGGCGTCTCCGCGGCGGCGCGGCGGGTCGAGGTCCTGCACGCCCCCGGCATCTCCGCGCTCCAGGCCGCCTCGGCGCGGGCCGGCGCGCTCTTGGGCCACGACTTCTGCGCCATATCGCTCTCCGACCTGCTCACCCCCCGCGAGACCATCCTCGCGCGGATCCGCGCGGCGGCGGCGGGCGATTTCGTGATCGCCTTCTACAATCCCGTCTCGCAGCGCCGGCGCGTCCTGCTCGATGCCGCCCGCGAGATCCTGCTCGACCATCGCGCCGCCGACACGCCGGTGCTGCTCGCAAGCAACCTCGGCCGCGCCGACGAGACCCTGCGCGTCCGCACGCTGGCGACGCTCCGCACCGAGGAGGTCGACATGCTGACGCTGGTGCTGGTGGGGAGCTCGGCGACCCGCGCCTTCCCCAGCGGCGACGGCGCCGCCGGGGCCGGCGGGCAATGGCTCTTCACGCCGCGCGGCTACGCGGCCGGACGCATCGAGGTGCCCGCATGACCGTGCATTTCATCGGCGCCGGTCCCGGCGATCCCGATCTGATCACCGTCAAGGGCCGGCGGCTGATCGAGACCTGCCCGGTCTGCCTCTACGCCGGCTCGCTGGTGCCCGCGGCGATCGTCGCCTGCGCGCCCGCCGGCGCACGGGTGCGCGATACCGCGCCCCTGACGCTCGACGAGATCGTCGACGAGATCGCCGCGGCGCATGCGGCCGGTCAGGACGTGGCCCGCGTGCATTCCGGCGACCCCTCGCTCTACGGCGCCATCGCCGAGCAGATCCGGCGCCTGGCGGAGCTCGGCATTCCCTATGCCATCGTGCCCGGCGTCCCGGCCTTCGCCGCGGCGGCCGCGGCCCTCGGGCAGGAGCTGACCATCCCCGAGGTCTCGCAGACGGTGATCCTGACCCGCACCGCGATGAAATCCTCCGCGATGCCGGAAGGCGAGGATCTCGAAACCCTGGGCCGCAGCGGCGCGACGCTCGCCATCCATCTCTCGGTGCGCAACCTGCTCGAGGTGGAGCGGCGCCTCTCGCCCCTCTACGGCGCCGATTGCCCGGTGGTGGTCGCCTATCGCGTGGGCTGGCCCGACCAGCTGATCCTGCGCGGCACGCTTTCGGACATCCGCGACAGGGTGCGCGCCGCGAAGATCACCCGCACCGCGCTGATCTTCGTGGGACGCGCCCTCGCCCCCGCGCATTTCCCCGACAGCGCGCTCTACGACGCGGCCCATGTCCACGTCCTGCGCCCCAGGCGCCGCGCCTAGCTAGCGAACCCCCTCGCGCCGGTTGACGACGCGGTAATAGGACCAGAGCAGCCGCGCCGCCACCGCGCGCCAGGGCGACCAGTCGAGCGCCATCTCGCGCAGCGCCTTCTCGCTCGGGCGGGCGTCGAGCTCGAAGAGCCGATGCGCGGCGTCGCGCAAAGCCAGGTCGCCCGGGGCGAAGACATCCGCCCGGCCCAGCGAGAACATCGCGTAGATCTCCGCCGTCCAGACGCCCACGCCCTTGATGCGGGTCAGCTCCGCGACGAGTTCGGCATCGGGCATCGCGCGCAGGGCCTCGAAATCGATCCCGCTCTCGGCGATGGCGCGGGCATAGGCGATCTTCTGGCGCGACAGGCCGCAGCCGCGCAGCGCCTCGTCGCTGGCGGCGGCGAGTGCCGCGGGCGCGTGATGCGCGCCGAGCGCCTCCACCCGCCCCCAGATCGCCGTCGCCGCGGCGGTGGAGACCTGCTGGCTGACGATGGCCGAGAGCAGCGTCGCGAAACCGTCCGGGCGGCGGCGCAGCGGCAGCGGCCCGGTGAGGACGAGCGCCTCGGCGAAGCGCGGCTCGGCGCCGGCCAGCCATGCGGCCCCCTCCGCCACGTCCTCCGCCGTCTCGATGATGCGCCCGACCATGGCAGCGCCTCTAGCACGGCGCGCGGCGCCGCGAACAGTCCCCGAAACGCCGCTTGGAACCGCCCGGCGGGCCGGATAGAAGCGCGCCATGTCCGTCGCCGCGCCCCACATCGACCCCGACATCCGCGCGCGGCGCAACCTGCGCGTGCTGGTGGCGGCGCAGGTGATCCTCGGCAGCCAGATGCCGGTCTCCTTCATCCTCGGCGGGCTGGCGGGGCAGATGCTCTCGCCGATCGGATGCCTCGCGACCCTGCCGATCTCGCTGATCGTCTTCGGCTCGATGCTCTCCGCCCCGATCCTGTCGAACCTGATGCAGAAGCGCGGCCGCACCGCCGGCTTCCTGGTCGGGGCGGCGGGCGGCGCGCTCGGCGGCGCGCTCTGCGCCTGGGCGCTGATCGTCGGCTCCTTCGCGCTCTTCCTCGCCGGCTCGGCGCTCTCGGGCCTCTACATGTCGGCCCAGGGCTTCTACCGCTTCGCCGCCACCGACGGCGCCAGCGAGGGCTACCGGCCCAAGGCGATCTCCTGGGTCATGGCCGCCGGCCTCGCCTCGGCGATCGTGGGGCCGCAGATGGTGAAGCTCACCGCCGACGCCCTGGCGCCGATCCCCTTCGCCGGCGCCTATCTCGCGGTGGTGGCGCTCAACCTCCTCGGCGCCGGCGTCTTCTGGTTCCTCGACAGCCCGCGCCCCGCGCCGCCGGCCGCCGACGGGCCGCGGGCGCGCAGCCACTGGGATCTGATGCGCGACCCCCGCATCGGCGTGGCGATGCTCTGCGGCATGGTCTCCTATGCGCTGATGAACCTGGTGATGACCTCGACGCCGCTGGCCATCGTCGGCTGCGGATACGGCACCGCGGATGCGGCCAATGTGGTGAGCGCGCATGTGCTGGCCATGTTCGCGCCCTCCTTCTTCACCGGCAACCTGATCGCGCGCTTCGGCGCCGAGCGGATCATCGCGACCGGGCTGGTGATCCTCGCCTGCGCGGGCCTGGTCGGGCTGGCCGGGGTGGAGCTCACGAACTTCTTCGTCGCCCTGGTCCTGCTCGGGCTCGGCTGGAACTTCGGCTTCATCGGCGCCACGGCGATGCTGACCGGCGCCCATCGGCCCGAGGAGCGCGGAAGGGTGCAGGGCATGAACGATTTCGCGGTCTTCGGGCTGGTCGGGCTCGCCTCGCTCGCCTCGGGCGGGCTGATGAACTGCATCGGCGGCGACGCGGTGGCCGGCTGGAAGGCGGTCAATCTCGCGATGATCCCGATGCTCGCGCTGGCGGGCAGCGCGCTGATCTGGCTCGTGCTCAGCCGCCGCCGCACAGTCTGAAGCACGCCCCCCGGACTGCGCGCCAAACGCAGCCACCGCGAGACGGACGGGCCGATGGTCGGCAGGGTGATCGCGTCTGGAGCCCATCCGTTCCCGGTACGACCGCCCCGCCATGAGACGAGGGCAGCGCCCGGCCCGGGCGGGAGCGAAGCGCCCGCGTCGTGCCGGAGGCACGCCGTTGGCGTGACGGGCCGGGGCGGGCGCTTCCCGGCGGTGCCTGGCCTCGGCCGGATGGCGGCACCAGGCGCGCCCGGAAGCCGACCTGAACGGGTCGCGCTGCCAGATGCAATTCCCCTGCGATGGCCGGGATCAGCGGTGCCTTCCGGCAGCGGGGCTCAGGCCGCGACCAGCCGCCCCTGCCGGGCGTCGAGCGAGAGCCCGCCGGCGCCGAGACCGGCAAGGACGAGCAGGCCGCCGGCGATGGCGAGGTTCTTCTGGAACATCAGGGTCTGCAGCACGGCGTCGAAACCCTCGAGACCCTGGGCCGGAACGTAGTGGTAGAGATAACCGGCCAAGAGCGCGAAGCCGGCGAGGCCGAGAGCCGCCCAGCGCGTCTGCCAGCCCAGGAGGATGGCGAGGCCGCCGAGCAGTTCCAGCGCCCCGGCCCCGAGACCGAACACGCCCGGCAGGCCACCCGAGGCGGTATAGGCCATGGTCCCGGCGATGTCGCCGAACTTGCCGAATCCTGCGGGGATGAAGACGAGGGCGATAAGAACGCGACCCGCGAGGGCCGCCAGGCTGGAGAGGTTGATCATTGCCGCATTCCTTTCGGTGGGAGGCGCTGGAGCACGCCGACACGCGCAATCTGCGCATTGCGCTTCCCGGGAACAATCCACCGGGCACGCGATTGATTGTTGCAGAACCGGGAACCCATGGGCCGACCGCCGCGGCGCTCCCCGCACACGCCGAACCCGGTGCAGGCCAGGCCCCGGCGTCACGCCGCGCCGCAGGTCCGCCGGGATCAGTCGGTCACGCAGACCTGGTTCTGCTCGCCCAGACCCTCGATGCCGAGCGCGACCTTGTCGCCGGGCTTCAGGAAGACCGGCGGCTTCATCCCCATGCCGACGCCCGGCGGCGTGCCGGTCGAGACGATGTCGCCGGGCAGGAGCGACATGAACTGGCTGAGATAGCTCACCAGATGCGCCACCCCATAGACCATGGTCGCGGTCGAGCCCTTCTGCCGCGTCTCGCCATTGACCGTCAGCCACATGCCCAAAGCCTGGGGATCGGCGATCTCGTCGCGCGTCACCAGCCAGGGGCCGGTCTGGCCGAAATTGTCGCAGGACTTGCCCTTGGTCCACTGCCCCTGGCGCTCGGCCTGGAAGGCCCGCTCGGAGACGTCGTTGACCACGCAATAGCCCGCGACATGGCGCATCGCATCCGCCTCGGAGACGTATTTCGCCCGGGCCCCGATCACCACGCCGAGCTCGACCTCCCAATCGGTCTTCTCCGAGCCGCGCGGGATGATGATCGGGTCGTCGGGACCGCAGATCGCCGAATTCGCCTTCATGAAGATGATCGGCTCGCTCGGCACCGCCATGCCGGTCTCCGCGGCATGATCGGAATAGTTCAGGCCGATGCAGATGAACTTGCTCGTCCCCGCCACGCAGGGCCCCAGCCGCACCGAGGGATCGACCTCCGGCAGGTTCCGCGCATCGATGCCGCGCAACCGCTCGATCCCGGCATCCGAGATCACCTCGCCGCCGATGTCCCCGACCAGCCCCGAGAGGTCGCGGATCTTGCCTCCGGCGTCGATCAAGCCGGGGCGCTCATGGCCGGACGGCCCGAAACGCAGCAGTTTCATACGGTTTCTCCCTGAAGTTCAGACGTTGGACCAGCCGCCGTCGATGACATGCGCCCCGCCCGTGGTATAGGCCGATTCGTCGGAGGCCAGATAGACCACCAGCGCCGCGATCTCCTCGGGCCGGCCGAGCCGCCCGATCGGCTGGCGCGCGACGAAGGCCCTGCGCGCGGCCTCGTAATCGCCCTGCGCGCGCATGCGCGCATCGAGCGAGGGGCTCTCCACCGTGCCGGGGCAGATGCAGTTGCAGCGCACGCCCGTGGTGACGAAATCCGCCGCCACCGACTTGGTCATGCCGATCACCGCCGCCTTGGAGGCGCCGTAGACGAAGCGGTTGGGCACCGCCACGACCGAGCCCGCCACCGAGGCCATGTTGATGATCGAGCCCGAGCCCTTGGCGATCATCCCCGGCAGGAAGGCGCGGATCATGCGATACATCGCCGTGACGTTGAGATCGAAGGAGAAGGCCCATTTCGCCTCGTCGCAATCGAGGATCGTGCCGTGCTCCACGAAGCCCGCGCAGTTGAAGAGCACGTCCGCGCCGCCGACCCGGTCGCGGAAGGCGGTGATCGCGGCGGCGTCGCGCACGTCGAGCAGCGCGGTCTCGAGCCCGTGGCCCTTCAGCTCCTCCAGCGCCTCGGCATTGATGTCGGTGGCCACCACATGGGCGCCCTCCTCGAACATCGCCAGCGCCGAGGCCCGGCCGATGCCCTGGCCCGCCGCCGTCACGACGCAGATCTTGTCCTTCAGTCGATCCATCCTGCCCCCCCGACGCTGTCCGGACTTGGGCGCCGGAACCCACAGCGGATAAACCCGCAGCCCGAACCGGATGTCCAGCGGTTTCTCCCCCCCGAAGGCCCCAATGCGAACCCACCCGCCTCCAGGCGCGGCACGCATCGCTTCTTCGCCCGCCTTCCGAAACCGGACGTCCCCGATTCCTTGCCCAAGGTCTTGTCTCAGGCACGTCCCCGGCACGTGGCCGAGGTTGACCGTGCGGGCGCCGACGATGCCGACGATCAGCAGGCAGAGCGGCACGAGACGGCTCCTGCCGAGCGCCATTTGCGGGCGCAGAAGGGTCGTGAGGGCGGTGATGGTCCGGTGCGGCATCGGGACGTTTCCTTGGTCGGACTCGTCCAGAGGATCACCGCATCCCGCCCTCAGCCAGCCCTGTCTTGTAGTATGGCGTTTCGGTTAACGCTCGAGTTTTTATGCAGTGATTTCAATAGGAAACCCGGATGTGCGCGCGCGCACATCGCCGCGATCCGTTCTGCGTGGAGCCGTTCTCAGGATCCGAAATGCGGTGCGAAGGCTTCGAAGACGGCCCGGTAGGTGTCGCGCTTGAAGGGCACGATGCGGCCGATCAGATCCTCGGGCGTCATCCAGGCCCAGCGGCTGAACTCGGGGTGCCGGGTGCGGATGTCGATCAGCGAATCCGGCCCCTCAAAGCGCATCAGGAACCAGCGCTGCCGCTGCCCGCGATAGCGGCCCTTCCAGATCCGCGGCACCAGATCGGCCGGCAGGTCATAGGTGATCCAGTCGGGCGTCTCGGCCAGGACCTCGACCGCCGCGGCCGGCACGCCGGTCTCCTCGCCGAGCTCGCGCAGCGCCGCCGCGAGCGGCGCCTCGCCCCGGTCGATGCCGCCCTGCGGCATCTGCCAGGCCGGCCCCGGATTGTCGATCCGCTGCCCGGCGAAGACCCGGTCCGCCGGATTGACCAGCACGACGCCCGCGCAGTCGCGGTAGGGCAGCGCGCAGATGTCCGGCGCCCCCGGCACGTCAGTTCTTCGCGGCGAGATAGGAAAGCCCCCGCAGGATGTCGATCGCATAGGAGAGCTGGTAATCCTCGGCGCGCATGCGCGCGGTCTCCTCCTTGCGGGCCCGGTCCTCCTCGAGGATCTTCTGCTCGTCCTCGGTCAGCGAATCGTTCTCCAGCGATCCGCGCAGATCCGCCTCGCTGCGCGAGGGCTGGAGATCCTCCGCCGCCTCCTCGGCCGCTTCGGCGACCTGCGGCTCCACGATGATGTCGGGCGCCACGCCCAGCGCCTGGATCGACCGGCCCGAGGGCGTATAATAGCGCGCCGTCGTCAGCCGCATCGCGCCATCGCCCTGCACCGGCATGATCGTCTGCACCGAGCCCTTGCCGAAGCTCTGGGTGCCGATGATCACCGCGCGGTGATGGTCCTTCAGCGCGCCGGCGACGATCTCCGAGGCGCTGGCCGAGCCGCCGTTGATCACCACGACCATGGGCTTGCCCTGGGCCAGATCGCCCGGCGTGGCGTTGTAGCGCTCGCTGTCGCGCGCGTCGCGGCCGCGGGTGGAGACGATCTCGCCCGATTCGAGGAAAGCGTCCACCACCGAGATCGCCTGGTTGAGAAGCCCGCCCGGATTGTTGCGCAGGTCGATGACGAAGCCGGTCACCTTGTCCATGCCGCCGGCCTCCTCGACCTTCTCGGCCAGCTGCTCCTCGAGATCGGGGAAGGTCTGCTCGTTGAAGGTCGTCAGCCGCAGCACCACCACGCCGTCCTCGATGCGCGACTTCACCGCCGCGATGGTGATCGTCTCGCGGGTGAGCACCACGTCGAAGGGCTCGTCCACGCCCTCGCGGCTGATGGTGACGGTGATGTCCGAGCCCACGGGGCCGCGCATCAGGTCGACCGCCTCGTTGAGCGTCAGCCCGAACACGGTCTCGCCGTCGACCTGGGTGATGAGGTCGCCCGGCTGGATGTCGGCGCGGTCGGCCGGCGTGCCCTCGATCGGGGAGACCACCTTGACGAAGCCCTCTTCCTGGGTGACCTCGATGCCGAGACCGCCGAACTCGCCCTTGGTCTGCACCTGCATGTCGTCGAATTCGTCCGGCGGCATGTAGCCCGAATGCGGGTCGAGATGGGTCAGCATGCCGTTGATGGCACTCTCGATCAGGTCCTTCTCGTCGACCTCCTCGACATAGGACGACCGCACCCGCTCGAAGATGTCCCCGAAGAGGTCGAGCTGCTCGTAGACCGTGCGCTCCTTGTCGGCCTCCTGCGCGACGATGGGGACCGCGAATTGCGCGGTCACGACCATGCCCGTGACGGCGCCGCCGATGCCTGCCAACCAGATCTTCTTCATGTGGCCGTCTTCCTATCCGTTCTCGCCAGCGAACCAGGGCCCCGGATCGACCGGCCCGCCGCCATGCCTAACCTCAATGTAGAGCGTTTCCAATGCTCCCGCGCCCGCATCCGCATCGGGCAGCATCACATATTCTTCAACTTCGAGGTTTCTTCCCCCCAGAAGCCCCAGAAGCTCGCCACGCGCCACCGGCGCCCCGGCCGAGACCGCGAGCTGCGCCAGCCCGGCCAGCACGATCAGCGTCCCGTCGTCGGCCTCGAGCACGACCACATAGCCGTATTCGAGGAAGGGGGCGGCATAGCGCACCATCGCATCGCTCGGCGCCTCGACCAGCGAGAGCGCCGGCGCCCCGAGGAGCAGCCCCGGGCGGCGCGCGCCCGAGGCGTCCGGCGCCTTGTAGCCGGCCAGCACCCGGCCGCGCACCGGCCAGAGCCAGTCGCCCGAAGCGGCCGCCTCCGCCCCGCCGCCGCCCGGCTGGCGCGCAAGCGCCGCGGCCAGCGCCGTCAGGGTCTCCGCGTCGCGCCCGGCCCGGAGCGCGGCCTCGGGCGGATCCTCGGCCCCGCGCCCCGCGATCGCCCCGCCGAGCTGGTCGCGCGCCGCCTCCAGCGCCGCGAGCCCCGAGGCGAGATCGGCGATGCCCTCGCGCTGCAGCGCCCGCGCCGTCTCGATCTCCCGAAGCGTGGCAGCGAGATCCGCGGCCTCCGCCTGCAGCGCCGGCGTCAGCCGCGCCAGCACCGCGCCGGCACGCGCCGCCGCCAGCGGCCCGGCGGGATGCATCATCTGCGCCGGTTGCGGCACGCGGCTCATGGTCTGGAGCGCGGCGGTCAGCCGCATGATCTCCCCGCGCCGTTCCGCGAGCTCGAGGGTGATCTCCCGCTCCCGCGCCCCCGCCCCGATCACCACGCCCCGCAACCGCGCGAGCGCCTCCTCATAGGCGCCGATCGCCGCGGCGAGGGGCGCGGTGCGGTCCTCGGCCCCGCGCGCCGCCGCCAGCGCCGCCCCGGCACTCTCGAGCCGCGCCGCGGCGATGGTGAGATCCTCCGGCGTCGCGGTCGCCGCCGCGGCCGCCGGCCCGGCCAGCGCGAGGGCGGCGGCCATGAGGCCCGCAGATCGCGTCCCCGCGCGCCTCATGCCGGCTCGATCAGGCTCCGCCCGTCCATCTCGGGCGGCTGCGGCAGGCCCAGGAGTTGCAGCAGGCACGGGGCGAGATCGGCGAGCCGCCCGTCGTGGAGCTTCACGCCCCCGGGCCCACCCACCAGGATCACCGGCACCGGATTGAGCGTATGTGCGGTATGCGGCCCGCCGGTCACGGGATCGACCATGACCTCGCAATTGCCGTGGTCGGCCGTGACGATCATCGCGCCGCCCGCCGCCTCGACCGCGGCCAGCACCTCGCCGAGCCCCGCATCGACCGCCTCCACCGCCTTGATCGCGGCATCGAGATCGCCGGTATGCCCGACCATGTCGGGATTGGCGTAATTGACCACGATCAGGTCGTGCTCGCCCGAGCGGATCGCCGCGACCAGATTCTCGGTGACCTCCGCCGCCGACATCTCCGGCTTCATGTCATAGGTGCGCACCTTCGGGCTCGGTGCCATGTAGCGCGTCTCGCCCGTCTCGGGGGGCTCGACCCCGCCGTTGAAGAAGAAGGTGACATGGGGATATTTCTCGGTCTCGGCGATGCGGAACTGCCGCAGCCCATGCGCCGCCACCCAGTCGCCCAGCGTGTTCACGATGTCGATCGAGGGGAACATCACCGCCATATGCGCGTTGAGCGCCTCGGAATATTCCACCATGCCGAGCCGCGCCGACCAGGCGGGCCGCTTTCCGGCATCGAAGCCGTCGAATCCGGGATCGACCAGTGCCGAGAGGATCTCCCGCGCCCGGTCGGCGCGGAAATTGACGAACATCAACCCGTCGCCGTCCCGCACCCCGGCGTAGTCGCCGATCGCCGTCGGGGTGACGAATTCGTCGGTCTCGCCGCGCGCATAGGCCGCCGCGATCGCCGCATCGGCACTTGTCGCCCGCTCGCCCTCGCCCCTCAGGATCGCCGCCACCGCCAGCGCGACCCGGTCCCAGCGCTTGTCGCGGTCCATGCCGTAGAACCGCCCCGCGACGCTCGCGATGCGCGCCCCCGCGGGCAGCGAGGCCTCCAGCGCCGCGATCTGCTCCCGGGCCGACTTGGGCGGCACGTCGCGCCCGTCGAGAAGCGCATGCACCGCGACCGGCACCCCCGCCCCCGCGATCACCGCCGCCGCCGCGGCGATATGGCGCTGGTGCGAATGCACGCCGCCCGGCGAGGCCAGCCCCGCCAGATGCGCCGTCCCGCCGGCCGCCTTCACCGCCGCGACGAAATCCGCCAGCGCCGGATTGGCCGCGAAGCTCCCGTCCGCGATCGCCTTATCGATGCGCGGCAAATCCATCCAGACGATGCGGCCCGCGCCGATATTGGTATGGCCGACCTCGGAATTGCCCATCTGCCCTTCCGGCAGGCCCACGTCCGGCCCATGCGCGGCGAGCTGCGCATGCGGGCAGCCCGACCAGATCCGGTCGAAGTTCGGCGTCCGGCCCAGCGCCACCGCATTGGCCTCGGGCGAGGGATTGATCCCCCAGCCGTCGAGGATGCACAAGACCACCGGTCCACTCTTCGCCATGCCGTATCCGCCGCCTGCCCGTTTGCCACAGCAATACGCCCCCCGGCGCGCCTTGGCAAACCCGGCCTCACGCCGCGCGCCCCGGAGGCAATAGCGTTATGCGAGCAAAGAACGGCTCATAACAACTTATAGTTGCTTACAATTGCTTGCAAACGCCCTGGCGACTCCGTTGCCAGACAGATCCCGATGTGTAAACAATGCATGAATAACCGGAGGGGTTCTGTTCATGTTCGTTACCAGTAAGGGCGCCCGCTCCGCGGCCGCCACCGTTTCCCCCGTTCCCGCCCCGCCACGTCTCCGCCCGGAGACCTGAGCCATGCCGATCAGAGCCATCGGGACGGAGTTCACGGTCAATTCGACCTTGGATGGTGATCAAGCTTGGTCGCGCACCTTTGCACTCCAGGGCGGGGATTTCATCGCCTTCTGGGTCTCCGGGGACAAGATTGACCCAGAAGACGACTATTGGACGCAAGAACACAGTTGGATCGGGCGGGCGCGAGTCTTCACGGCTGACGGGACACCACAAGGTGACGACTTCGTATTCTTTGAAGGCTATGACCTGCCAACTGCCACGGCCGTCGAGAGATTGAACAACGGTGGCTATATCGTCCTTTGGGGCAGCGGCAGCTACGGCGATTCCCCGATAAATGTAGGTGCGCGTTTCTTGGATGCTCAGGGACGTCCTGGCAGTACCGAAGTTCTGTATTCCGACTTCGGAACACATGGTTCGCTGACGCGCCTTACCGACGATAGATTTGTCGTGACCTGGACGACTTGGGATGAAATCCGGGCATGTTTCCTCGACAAGGACGGCAATCGAACCGGCGAGGATTTTCTTGTCAATCTGAAAGACACCGGCAATGAAATCGACCCTCAAACAGTCGCATTGCCGAACGGACGATTCTTCGTTGCATGGCAGTCAGACATCGATCTCTGGGAAGAGACACCATTGGATCCCGATGGTATATCAATCATTGGGAGAGTGTTTGAACCTGACGGCACACCGGTCGGCGATGACTTTACAATCAACACAACACCTACACTAGTCACTGATTCTCAGGATCACAGCGTTAAGATTCAGGCGGATGGATCCATTCTGGTAACATGGCAGTCAAATGATAACCAAGGTTCACGCGATGAACTCATGGGGAGAATATTTGACAACAGAGGCACACCAATCGGCGACGAATTCAGAGTTCCTACGGAAAATAACATCCGGTCAGAAATCAACTGGCCGGACCTGACCGAGCTTGCTGACGGTCGAACTTTGGTGACCTGGAGCATTTACGACGACGATGTCAGCGGACTCCATGCGCAGCTCCGGAATTCCAGCGGCAAGGCAATCAGCGACGAATTTGTTATCGGAACGGAGAAATATGGGAACGTCGGCAGTCTGAGCGATGGCCGGATCGTCGTGACCTGGTCGACCGGAGACCAGTTCAACCCGGGCCAAGGCGTCGAGGGCGACATCGTCGCCCAGATCTTCAACCCCAAGATCTTCGACGGCACCGACGGGGACGATTTCTGGACCGGCGGCGCCTTCAATGACCGGTTGAACGGCGGCGACGGCAACGACCGGCTGCGCGGGATGGAGGGCGAGGACCGGCTCCGCGGCGGCAACGGCGACGATTTCCTCGACGGCAGCGAGGGCGACGACTTCATCTGGGGCGACGCCGGCAACGACATCCTCGCCGGCTGGACCGGCATCGACACCATGCGCGGCGGGACCGGCAACGACACCTATGTGGTCGACCGGCTCGCGGACGTGGTCGAGGAACGCGCCGGCGAAGGCATCGACACGGTGCAGAGCTACATCTCGCTGCGCCTCGGCGCCCATGTGGAGAACCTGCTGCTCAAGGGGCGCGGCGACACCGCCGCCACCGGCAACGGCCTGGCCAATGGGCTCTGGGGCAATGCCGGCGACAACCTGCTGCGCTCGGGCGCCGGCGCCGACAAGCTCGAGGGCGGCCGGGGCGACGACCGGCTGATCGCCGGTTCCGGCTCGGACCGGCTGATCGGCGGCGAGGGCGCGGACGTGCTCGCCGGCGGCACCGGCCGCGACCGCTTCATCTTCCTCGGCCTCGCCGACAGCGGCACCGGCCGCGCCCGCGACCGCATCACCGACCTCGCCCGCGGCATCGACAAGGTCGACCTCAGGAAGATCGACGCCGACACCACCCATGCGGGCGACCAGGCCTTCCACTTCCTCGGCGCCGCCGCCTTCACCGGCCACGCGGGCGACCTGCGCTTCGCCACCGGCCTGCTCGCCGGCGACGTGAACGGCGACGGGCTGGCCGATTTCGCAATCACCGTTTCCGGCGTCGCCCGGCTCGGGGCGTCCGACATCCTGCTCTGAAGCGTCATTCTGGCGTACTGCGCTTATTCTGCGATGCAGAACAATCGGACGTCTTGACGTGACCCCTTTCGTTCATCCAGGGGTCACTGGAATCCGGGGTTGAGAATGCTGTGACCCCCGCTTTCTCCTCCATCTGAGGTTAGAGTCCGGCCCGAAAGAGG
>CALMSR010000067.1 GCA_937872465.1 uncultured Paracoccaceae bacterium | reverse complement strand
TGGAAACCTGCGGGGCGAAGTTCGCGAACACCGTCAACTTCCGCGGCTTCCCGCATATCCCCGGCCAGGACGCGGTGCTGCGATACGCCACCAAGGATGGTGGCCACGAGGGAGGCGTGCTGTGACGCAACCCCTCGCATTGGCCGACCCTGCGCACGTCATCGCCATTGCGCGCTCCTGGCTCGGCACGCCCTACCACGACCAGGCCAGCCTGCTCGGCGTCGGCTGCGACTGCCTCGGACTGGCCCGGGGCGTCTGGCGCGAGGTCGTCGGCCCCGAGCCGTTCCCGATCCCGCCCTACAGCCGCGACTGGGGCGAGGCAGGGCCGCACGAGGTTCTGGCCGAGGGCGCGCGCAGCATGATGATCGAGGTGTCGGCCGCCGAGTCATGTCCCGGCGCGCTGGTCCTCTTCCGCATGAGGGCGCGCGCCATCGCCAAGCATGTCGGGATCCTCACGGGCCCCGCCACCTTCGTCCACGCCTACGAGCGGCTGGGCGTGATCGAGGAACCACTCACCCCATCTTGGCGGCGGCGCATCGCCTTCGCCTTCCTGTTCCCGCAACGCTGAGACTCCGACATGGCCACGCTTGTTCTCGGTGCCGCTGGCGCCGCCATTGGCGGCAGCATCGGCGGCGCGATCCTCGGCGTCAGCGCCGCCACCATCGGCGGCTTCATCGGCTCCACCATCGGCTCGGTCGTCGACAGCTGGATCATCTCGTCGCTGGCGCCCACGCAGCGCATCGAGGGCGCGCGGCTCGACACGCTGCGCATCACCTCGGCCACGGAGGGCGCGGTCATCCCGCGTCTCTATGGGCGCATCCGCATGGGCGGCAACATCATCTGGGCGACCGATTTCCGCGAGGAGACGAAGACCACCACGCAGGGCGGCGGCAAGGGCGGCGGGGGCGGCAAGGTCAAGACGACCGAGTATCTCTACTACGCCAGCTTCGCCGTCGCCTTGTGCGAAGGCCCGATCACCGGGATCGGGCGCATCTGGGCCGACGGCAAGCCGATGGACCTCTCCGGCGTCACCTGGCGCTGGTATCCGGGCGACGAGACGCAGACGGCGGACCCGTTCATCGCCGCGAAGATGGGCGCGGCCAGCACGCCGGCCTATCGCGGCGCCGCCTATGTCGTCTTCGAGGAACTGGCGCTCTCGACCTACGGCAACCGCCTGCCGCAGCTCTCCTTCGAGGTGTTCCGCCCGCTCGCCGATCCCGACACCGCCGAGGGGCTGACCCGCGCCGTCACCATGATCCCGGCCTCGGGCGAGTTTACCTACGCCACGCAGGCGATCCGAAAGACCGATGGCGGCGCGACGGTGCCCGAGAACCTGAACGCGCTGGCCGACTCCACGGACATGGTGGAGGCGCTGGACAGGCTGCAAGCCATGGCCCCGGCGGTCGAGAGCGTCAGCCTCGTCGTCGCCTGGTTCGGCGACGACCTGCGCGCGGGCTCCTGCAAGGTCCGGCCGGGCGTCGAGGTCTCGGCGAAGTCGACCACGCCTGCCAGCTGGTCGGTCAATGGCGTCAGCCGCGCCGATGCCTTCCTCGTCAGCCGCGACGATCAGGATAGGCCCGTCTATGGCGGTACGCCGGCCGACTTCGCGGTGGTGCAGGCGATCCAGGAGATGAAGGCCCGCGGGCTGCGCGTCACCTTCTATCCCTTCATCCTGATGGACGTGCCGCCCGGCAACACCCTGCCGAATCCGTATTCTGACAACGCCGCGGAGACCGGTCAGCCGGTCTTTCCCTGGCGCGGCCGGATCACCTGTTCTCCGGCGGCAGGCTACGCGGGGACCGTGGACAAGACCGCCACGGCCGCAAGCCAGGTCGCGGCGCTGTTCGGCGCGGCCACGCCCGCGAGCTTCAGCGTCTCGGGCGAGAGCGTCACTTGGACGGGGCCATCCGGCGACTGGGGTCTGCGCCGCATGGTGCTGCACTACGCCCATCTCTGCGCGGCAGCGGGCGGGGTCGACGCCTTCCTGATCGGCACCGAGATGCCAGGGCTGACGACGATCCGCTCGGGCGCATCCGCCTATCTGGCGGTGCAGGCCTACCGGGACCTGCTCGCGGATGTGCGCTCGATCCTCGGGTCGGGGACGAAGATTGGCTATGCGGCGGACTGGAGCGAGTATTTCGGGCACCAGCCCGGCGACGGCTCGGGCGACGTGTTCTTCCACCTCGACCCGCTCTGGGCCGATCCGGAGATCGATTTCGTCGGGATCGACAACTACATGCCGCTGTCGGACTGGCGCAACGGGTTCGAGCATCTCGACGCGGCCGAGGGCTGGCCCGCGATTTACGACCGGGCCTACCTGCAGGCGAACATCGCGGGCGGCGAAGGCTTCGACTGGTTCTATGCCAGCGCCGCCGACCGCTCCGCGCAGGTCCGCACCGCGATCACGGATGGCGCCGCCAGCAAGCCTTGGGTCTTCCGCTACAAGGATCTACATGCCTGGTGGTCGAACGCGCACTATAATCGCCCGGGCGGGGTGGAGAGCGGGACGCCGACGGCGTGGGTACCGGAGTCGAAGCCGATCTGGTTCACCGAGTTGGGTTGTCCCGCCATCGACCGAGGCACCAACCAGCCGAACGTCTTCTTCGATCCGAAGTCGTCGGAAAGCTTCACGCCGCATTTCTCGCGGGGCTGGCGCGATGACGCCATCCAGCGGGCCTATCTCGAGGCCACGTATCTCTGGTGGGGCGAGGCCGCGAACAACCCGCTGTCCTCGGTCTACGGCGGCCGGATGGTGCACGTCCCCGAATGCGCCGCCTGGACCTGGGACGCGCGACCCTATCCGTTTTTTCCGGCGCTGACCGATGTCTGGACGGATGGAGCGAACTGGCGGCTGGGGCACTGGCTGACCGGGCGGCTCGGCGCGGTGTCGCTGGCGGCCCTTGTCCGGCATCTCTGTCTGCGCGCCGGGCTGCCCGAGGCGAGGATCGATGTCAGCGGCCTCTGGGGCGCGGTCGAGGGCTACGCCATCACGGCGCTCGAAAGCCCGCGCGCCTCGATCACCACGCTGTCGCGGCATTTCGGCTTCGACGCGGTGGAGACCGAGGGAGTCATCCGGTTCGTCATGCGCGGCCGTGCCTCCGTGGCCACCCTCGCGCCCGACGATCTGGTGGCTGCCCGCGAGGGCGACCTGCTGGAACTGACCCGCGGCCAGGAGACCGAACTGCCGCAGGCCCTGAAATGGCAGGTCGCGCGGGCCGACGAGGACTACGACGCAGCCCTCGTCGAGGCGCGGCGCATCACGGTGGACACGACCCGGATCGCCTCCGAGTCCTTCCCGATTGGGGTGCCACCCGAGGAAGCCGAGCGCCGCTGCCGCCGCGCGCTGATGGAGGCGTGGGTGGGTCGCGAGACGGCGGCGTTCCGTCTGCCACCCTCGCGGCTCGCGCTCGATCCGGCCGACGCAATTCGGTTGGAGCATGATGGGCGGTTGGTCGATCTGCGGCTCGTCTCCATCGCCGATGCCGATGCCCGCGGCATCGAAGCGGTCCGCCAGGACCGCGCGACCTACGACCTGCCGCCCGGCGCTCCCCGCGCGGCGTCGCTGACGCGGGCCGTGGTGTTCGGCGCGCCGGACGCGGTGCTGATGGACCTGCCGCAGCTCACCAAAGACCAGCCCGCGCATCGGCCGCTGGTCGCCGCGCACGCCGCTCCCTGGCCGGGCGAGATGGCGGTGTTCCGCAGTCCCTCGACCGATGGCTTCGAGCTGCTGACCACGTTCGGCAGCCGCGCCCGGATCGGGGCGCTGGTCTCGGACTTCTACGCTGGGCCGACGTCGCGCTTCGACCTCGGCAATGCGCTGGTGGTCGATCTGCTGACCGGCACGCTGGAAAGCGTCACGGACCTGACGCTGTTCGGCGGCGCCAACGCGCTGGCCATCGAAAGCGCGCCCCGCACCTGGGAAATCGTGCAGGCGGGCGCGGCCGAGCTGCTGGCGCCGGGTCGGTATCGTCTGACTCGGCTCCTGCGCGGCCAGCGGGGTACCGAAGGTTCGATGGGCAACCCGGCGCCCGCTGGCGCGCGGGTGGTGGTGCTGGACGATAGTCTCGCATCGCTGCCGATCGCTGAGGCCGATCTTGGCATCCCGTGGAACTGGCGCATCGGCCCTGCCAGCCGCCCGGTCAGTGACGAAACCTATGTGCCGCAATCCTTCGCACCCGCGGGTGTCGGTCTGCGGCCGTTCTCGGTCGCCCATGTGGAGCAGCCGTGGCGCACGCCACGCAGTCCCGGCGATCTGACGATCCGTTGGACGCGCCGGTCCCGCGCGCTCGCGGCCGACAGCTGGGGCGGGCTTGAGGTGCCTCTGACCGAGGAACTGGAAGCCTACGAGGTCGAGATCCTCGACGGCGCCACCGTGAAGCGAGTGCTGTCTGCGACCACCACCACCGCCGTCTACACCGACGCCCAGCAGACCGCCGACTGGGGCGCGCCGCTCGGCCCCGGCGACACGCTCGACATCCGCATCTACCAGCTCTCCGCCCTCGTCGGGCGGGGCGCGCCCAAGATCGTCACGCTCACCTTCTGAGGCCATTCCATGTCCGACGCCACGACCCATCTCCTGTTGCCCTACATCCTGGCGGCGCAGGCCCAGAAGCATGTCACCCACAACGAGGCGCTGCGGCTGCTCGACGGGCTCGTCCAGCTCTCCGTCCTCGACCGGGACCTGACGGCGCCGCCAGGCAGTCCTGGCGACGGCGACCGCTACATCGTCGCCTCAGGCGCGACGGGCGACTGGGCGGGCTGGGACCTGAACGTCGCACTCTGGACGGATGGCGCCTGGCTGCGTCTTCCGCCGCGGACGGGGTGGCGCGCATGGGTCGAGGACGAGGGCCTGCTGCTGGTCTATGACGGCGCAGGCTGGATCGGCACCACGCCCACGACGCTGCAGAACATGGCACTGCTCGGCGTCGGCACCACGGCTGATGCCGCTAACCCGTTCTCGGCCAAACTCAACGCTGCGCTCTGGACTGCGAAGACCGTGGCCGAGGGCGGCACCGGCGATCTGTTCTACACCATGAACAAGGAGGCGGCCGGCGACGATCTCGGGCTGACGCTCCAGACCGGCTTCGTGACCAAGGCGCTGGTCGGGCTGTTCGGCTCCGACAGGTTCCGGCTGGCAGTCTCCACCGACGGCAGCACCTTCTTCGATGGGCTCAGCATCGACAACGCCACCGGCATCGTCGATCAGCCCCGGCTGCCGCGGTTCAAGGCGTACACGAACTACGACAACTATGTCGGCATCGGAACCTGGACGAAGATCGGCCTGAACAACACCGACTATAACGATCAGGGAGCGTTCGATGCTGCCAACAACCATTTCGTGGCGCCCGTCGACGGCACCTACCTCTTCGGCGCGACGCTGCTCTACAAGATCAACGCCAGCACGACCGCGCGCATGCGGGGGCGGCTGGTGCTGAACGGAACCACGGAAATCCGCGGCTCCCTCGGCGAAATCTCCGCCACCCACGTCTCGCTCGCCACCGCCATCTGGCTGCAGACCATGGTCCCGCTCACCGCCGGCGATACCGTCGAACTGCAGGGGTATTTCCGGGTCGCGGACGGCTACTTCGCCGCCGATCACACGTCCTTCTGGGGCTGCAAGATCGGCTGAGCGGCGGAAGGAGGATCCCGATGACACCACCCCGATCCGATGGCTTCGTGCGCATGCCCGACGCCGAGTTCGAGGCGATCCTGACCCGGGCAGCGGAGGAAGGCGCGAAGCGCGCGCTGGCCGACGTCGGGCTCGACGGCGACGAGGCCGCGCTCGACATCCGCGATCTGCGCTCCCTGGTGGACT
>CALMSR010000066.1 GCA_937872465.1 uncultured Paracoccaceae bacterium | reverse complement strand
CATGCCCGATCGCGAAGATCCTGAGCGATCGGCCGGAGAAGTCCTGGCCCTCGTCCTTCGGCGCGCGCGCGAATTCGAACTGAAGCGCCCGCTCGCAGGCATGGCCCAGCCGGGACGCGCCGAGATAGTCACGAGGTGGCGTCGCTGCGCGTTCGGCCTCGAGCGCGGCATCCACGGCGGCGTTGATGCGCTCCGCGATGCCGGGGCGGTGGTTGTAGTCCAGCATCAGAACGGGATCTCCGACTCGGCGGCGATTTCGGCCATCTCGGCGCGGAAAGCCTCGATGGTGGTGACAATCAGCCGGTGCATGTCGTTCTGGGTCAGTTGCCCAAGGGGCCGGTCCCAGCCGATCCGCTCCATCTCGGGGACGAGCGCGCGCATGACGGCGGGCAGCGCCTGGGTTTCCTCTTCGGTGAAATCGACCATGCTCAATCGTGTCGCCCGGGCGGCGGTGGCGCGAACGGCCCAACCGGCGCTGCTTCGCGGGCTGATCTTCACCGAGACTGGCGCCGCCATGACGCCCCACCACACCAAGCGGAAGGGCAAGCGCTACTGCTACTACACCTCGATGGACGTAATCCGGAAGCGCCCTGCGGCCGAACTGCGCGGGCCGCAGCGGCTGCCGGGTGCCATGGTCGAGGATGCCGTGATCGGCGAAATCCGCCGCATGCTGCGCACACCCGAGGTGGCCGCGCGCACCTCGCGGGCGGTCAGGAAGGAGCGTCCTGATCTTGACGAGACCACCGTCGTCGCTGCGCTCGCGCAGTTCGACGATCTCTGGAAGGCGCTAATCCCGGCCGAGCAGGCCCGCATCGTCCAGCTGCTGGTCGCGCGCATCACCGTGAGCGAGGCCGGTCTCGCCATCGACCTGCGCCACAACGGCCTCGGCGCCATCGCCACGCTGATGGCTCCGCCGAAGAAGGAGGTTGCCTGATGTCCGAGCCCGAGACCCTGCGCGTCCACATCCCGCTCGAACTCCGCCGCCGCGGCGGTCGCCCCCGGATCCTGCCGCCGAAGCATGTCGAGGCCGCCATGGGCCGCGGGCAGGATCCGCACCTTCTGCGCGCCATCGGCCGGGCGTGGGGCTGGCGGCAACGGCTGGAACGCGGCGACGTCGCCACGCTTGCCGATCTCGCCGCCGACGAGGGCCTGTCCGACCGCTACGTCAGCCGCCTGATGCGCCTCGCCTGGCTGGCGCCCGAGGTGCTCGAGCGGCTGGTTGTCCACCGCGAGCCCTCCACCATCAGCATCTATGACCTGTGCTTCGTCGCGTCGCTGCCGTGGGACGAGCAGCCGGGGCGAGTGTTCGACTGATGCCAAGCGTGACACAAGTTGACAACCAGTTGCGCTCGTTCCCCGTTCGTCGACGCACATGAGGTTTAATCAGCGATCTCCCTGCCATCGTCCGCTGGACCGGACGCATGCTTGATAGCGATGGTCACGGTCTTACCTGTTTCGAGTACCTTCCGGACAATCTCGCCAAGGACTGTAGATTGCTCTATCGAGGTTCCAACCCACGATCCGGCGACGAGCGCCACAAACTCCGAGTTGTTGATGCGGCGGCCCACGTTCTTAAACGTAAGGACTTTGCCCCCACGCTTGCCGGCAAAACAGCCCGCCGCATCCGCCCGCTTCCATAGGTCAAGCGGCAAGTAGATGCCCTTGAAAAGGCCCTTGTCATCGGGGTTGAAGACTACACGGGGGCAAAACTTTAGGAAGAACGGATTGTCCGAGAAGCGGAAGCCGTCGGGTTGTTGGCCGCTTGGAAGTCTTCTGAGTTCCGCGAGCAGGCTCTCCATGCGCTCGACCTCGTCGCAGAATTGGTCCTGCGCTTGCCAGCGAAATTCCATCTCATCGTGGCGCTTTTCCATCGCCTTGTATTGGACCAGTATGAAGCTGCGGTAGGCCTCATTGAAGTAAACGAGGTCAGCGCCAGTCTGTTGTTCTAGCGGCAGACGATTGGCCATGATCACGGTTAGCCTTTTCGACGGATCCTGCTCACTTACGAAAACCTTCGAACCATAGTGAGTGGTTCCGCCGGTCACTTTGAAACCCGGGAGAGTCGAGAAGTCCGCCAGGAGCATAGCGTCTTCGCGGACCTGCGCGCCCGGCAGGCCATCAAGGAATGATCGCTGTTGATCATCGGTCGGGGTCCACGCCAGCAGGTCGTCCCGCGAAATGCCGGCAATCTCAAGCGCGAGGCCGAGCGACTCCTTTTGATAGGCGAGGTTTTCACGCGCAATCGGCTCAAGGCGCCGCAGAGCCTGCGCGCGACGCTCAGAGTAGCGCGCGAGACGTGGGCTAACGGTGGTGTCCAGCTCGGTAATGCGATCAACAAAGGCGCCCAGCGACTTCGGTGGGAGTAGGCCGCCCGTTGTCAGACGTTGTTTGAGGTGCCTCGCAACGCGAGCACCGATGCCATCGAGGACTTCGTCAAAGCTCACGTGCCGTTTCAGCGGCTGAAGGTCTTCAAGATTGAGACGGACGAGGCCGGTGCCGGCAGACAGCCCTTTCCTTCCATCAGCGATGTGGGTGATGAAGCCATCTTCGAAGGATGCAAACACGGCCAGCGGTGCGCGGCGGCTGTGATCGAAACGCGGAACAGGCTCAGAGATATAAGGCTTCGAACGATAGAACGAGCCCCCATGCTCGGCTTCGTCGAGAAGCAACTTCCTCCTGTCCTTCGGCACCTGAAGAATGTAACCGCCAGCCGACACCAATATCTGCCCCCCTTTTCACGCCTGGACGACCGTCAATAGCGTACGTCCGTGTGGTTCGGTTGCACCGCAAGGGTTTCCCCGCGAGATCATCGACCAGCATCGAGTAGTAATCCGCGACGATCAGGTCGTTCTCTTCATCCGTCCAAGGCTCGTTTGACATTCCGCCAAGGCTACGGGCGCGAAGTCCTTTTGTCATCAACGCTTTCCGGCCTCGCCCCGCTTGAATCACCGCCGCCGCTACGCGCCATTCGACCAGCGCACCCAGCGGCTGCGCCTCTCGCGTGTTGCGGCTCCGGTCCCCTCGAAGGGGATGGACACGGAGGCCGAAGTTTTGGCGGGGTTGAAAGTCAGGTCATTGGAAAGGCGCGGAAAAATCCGACCGAACCGAAAACGGGGAGGTTCGCCCGAACAGAGACGGAGAGCCGTTCAGAGCCCGAAACGGGCCTGGCGCGCAGTCTCAGAGGTTCGCATGGGGGAGGCAAACCCCTTTGAAAACAGGAGAAATCCGCCGCCCCATGGGCGGTCTGAACGGGTTCGCAACGGTGATGGTGGCGGAGAGACAGGGATTCGAACCCTGGGTGGGGTCACCCCCACAACGGTTTTCGAGACCGCCCCGTTCGACCACTCCGGCATCTCTCCGTCCAGCCAACATCGTTATGCGCCCTTCGCAGCAGCCACAAGAGGCAATAGTCGGCCCTTTGGACAGCTCTGGTATTCAGTCACGTCAACTGGTCAACCGGGCCGACGATGGATCTGACGTGACCCCTTTCGTTCATCCAGGGGTCACTGGAATCCGGGGTTGAGAATTGCGCATGAGCGCGACGGTAGCAACGGGCATCGGCGCGGAGCTTTCGATGTGGCTCAGCGCCGATGCCCGTTGCGGGTTCAGGGTCGCGGCGTAGGCGGCGGGCGTCATGTAGCCGATCGCCGAGTGGGGCCGCGCGGTGTTGAAGTCGTCGACCCAGCCGGCGAGGACAGCCCGGGCGTGGTTCATCGAGAAGAACAGGTGCTCGTTGAGGCATTCATCGCGCATCCGTCCCTGGAAGCTCTCGGCGAAGGCGTTCTGGGTCGGCTTGCCCGGGGCGATGTAGCGCCAGTCGAGCTTCGCCGCCTGGGTGACACCAAGAAAGCGGGCAATGTCGTCGTTGCTGGCCATCGGAGTGGGCGTGCGCGAGGTGCTCATGCCCGGGACATGGGTCCGGTCGCTTTCCCACAGAAACGCCAGCCGGTGCTGGACCGCCCGCCCCGCGGGCGCTGAGCGAGGAGTTGCTCGCGGCGGCGCGCGAGAGAAAGAAGCCGTTCGACACCGACTTTCCCTATCCCGAGCGCTACACCGGGGTCTATCTCGAGCGGCGGCGCGAGGTGGGGTACGGGCTCTACAAGGCGGTCGGCGTCGCGCGCGACGACCATGCGGCGCGAGAGCGGCAGAGGCTGGAGAACTTCCGCTTCTTCGGGGCGCCGCATGTCGCGCTGATCACCGTGCCGGCAGAGCAGGGCGTCTATGGCGCGCTGGACGCCGGCGGCTTTGTGACCGCCTTCATGCTGGCGGCCCAGACCCACGGCGTCGCCTCGATCGCACAGGCGGCGCTGGCGCAGCATTCGACGATGATCAGGACGCGCTTCAGGGTGGCCAAGGACCGCAAGTTCGTCTGCGGTGTCTCCTTCGGCTATGCCGACTTGGCGCATCCGGCCAATGCCTTCCGGGCCCGGCGCGAGCCCCCGGAGAACATCTTCCGCTTCGCCTAACCCATGGAGACCCAGATGCAGAAACCGCTGGACGGCATCCTTGTCGTCGCCTTGGAACAGGCGGTCGCCGCGCCGCTCGCCACCAGCCGCTTGGCCGACGCTGGCGCGCGGGTGATCAAGCTCGAACGACACGAGGGCGACTTCGCCCGCGGCTACGACGACTATGCCAATGGGTATTCGAGCTACTTCGTCTGGCTGAACCGCGGCAAGGAGTCCTGCCGCGTCGATCTGCGTGACCCGGAAGACCTTGCCATGGTGCGGAAGATGCTGGCGCAGGCGGACGTCTTCGTGCAGAACCTCGGGCCGGGCGCGACCGACAGGCTCGGGATCGGCGCCGAGGCGCTACGCAAAGATTTTCCGCGGCTCATCACCTGCGACATCTGCGGTTTCGCCCCGGACACCCCGGACGCCAATCGCAAGGCCTACGACCTGATGATCCAGGCCGAGGCGGGGTTGTCCGAGATCACCGGCAGCGAGGCCTCCGGCCCGAGCCGCATCGGCATCTCGATCTGCGACATCACCACCGGCATGACAGCCCACGCGCACATCCTCGAGGCGCTCTACGCTCGAGAGAAGACCGGCCAGGGCGCGGCGATCTCGGTGAGCCTGTTCGACGTGGCGGTGGAGGCGATGAGCGTGCCTTACATCGCCGCCCGAAATGGCGGACCGATCGCGAAACGCGTCGGGCTTCAACATCCTTCGATCGCGCCCTATGGCGCCTACGAGGCGCAGGACGGACGACTGCTGATCGCGGTCCAGAGTGATCGCGAGTGGGTCAACTTTGCCGACAAGGTGCTGGGCCGGCCCGAGCTCGGCGCCGATCCTCGACCTCGAGGACGCCGTGGCGCCCGCCGCCAAGCTCGGCACCGCCTCGAGAAACCGCACCACCTCGTCGGCGCCCAGCACGACC
>CALMSR010000065.1 GCA_937872465.1 uncultured Paracoccaceae bacterium | reverse complement strand
CGTCAGCGGGTTCGTTCAATCCCCTCATTTCAGCCGCTTCTGTGCAACAACGCCATTTAATGTGGTGCCCCAGGACGGACTCGAACCGCCGACCTACTATTTACGAAACAGTTGCTCTACCGACTGAGCTACTGGGGCTGGTCAACCGCGCTCATAGCCGCCTCCGCGCCGTCCCGCAAGCGTGGAGCGTGCGACCGGGGCGCTTTCCGGGCGCCGCGGCTCATGGCATGTCGCCTCGTTCGAGCGCCCGGCGGCCGGCGAGGCTCCGCATGGCGCCCGCGATTTCGTGCACCGCCGTCCGTGTGAAGGACCGCTGGACCCAGATTTCCCAGCCCGGGCCGGCGGCCAGCAGCAGGCAGGGGACGTGGCGCAGCAGGCTGCGCGCCGCGGCGCCCTCGAACGAGGCCGCCGGATCGAGATCGAGCGGCAGGAGCCGGGCCAGCACGTCGCGCGCATCCTTCCCGTCGAGGACCATCCCGGCCCAGCCGTCACCCTGGTCGGCCAGCGCCGCGAGCCCCGCCAGCGCCGGCGCCGCCGAGGCGGCCGCCGGGCCGGTGAGGAGCCATTGCCCGCTGCCGGCCCAGCTCAGCCGTCCTTCGCCAAGCCGCGTCCAGCGGCCGACCGGTGGAAGACCGGCCCCGATGGCCCCCGACAGGGCATCGGAGACCGCCGCCTCGCGCCCGCGGAACGGGGCGATGGCGAGGATCGGCGTCCGCGGCAGCCCGGCGAGTCGTGCGCCGCCGGTCTCGACCGGCAGGTCGAGGCCCGCGAAGGGCGAGCGGAAGGCGAGCTCAGCCACGCAGCCGTCCTCCCTCGGGATCGAAGAAGGGCAAGGGCACCACGCGGCAGGCGGTGTCGCGGTCGCGCAGCCGGCAGACCGCGCGCAGCACCGCGCCTCGCCGCGCCCGCCCGTCGCGCAGGAAGCCGAGCGCGATGTCCTGGCCGAGGGTCGGCGAATGGCAGGCCGAGGTGACGTAGCCGAGGTCGTTCTCCGCCACCGGATCGGCCCCCGGCGCCACGAGATGCGCGCCCGCGAGCAGCCGCCCCGAAGGGTCGAGCGGCGCGAGGCCGACGAGCTGCTCGCGCCCCGCCCCGGTCAGGGCGGGACGGGCGGCGCTGACCTTGCCGATGCAATCCTTGGCCCTCGCGATCATCCGCCCGAGCCCGAGGTCCTCGGCGGTGGTGCGCCCGTGCAGCTCGGCGTGCGTGAGCAGGCCCTTCTCGATGCGCAGCACGTTGAGCGCCTCGAGCCCGTAGGCGCCGCCGCCGCGCGCCAGGGCGCCGGAGACGAGACGCTCGTAGAGCGCCGCGCCATGGCCCGCCGGCACCGCGATCTCGTAGCCATGCTCGCCGGAGAAGGAGATGCGGAAGAGCCGCCCCGCCACGCCCGCCACCGCCGCCTCGCCGCAGGCCATGAAGGGGAAGTCCGAGTCCGAGACGGGACGCACAAGGACTTCATTGACGAGCTCCCGCGACCGCGGCCCGGCGACCGCGATCTGCGCCCAATGCTCGGTGACGGAGAGGATCGCGACATCGAGCTCCGGCCAGAGGCATTGCGCGCAGAATTCCAGATGCGCCATGACCTGCGCCGCGGCGGCCGTGGTGGTGGTGAGCAGGAAATGCGTCTCCCCGAGCCGCGCGACGGTGCCATCGTCCATGACGAAGCCGTCCTCGCGCAGCATCAGCCCGTAGCGGACCCGACCGGTGGCAAGGGTCGAGACGGTATTGGCATAGACCCGGTCGAGAAAATCTGCGGCATCCGGGCCCTGGACGTCGATCTTGCCGAGCGTGGTCACGTCGCAGACCCCGACCGCGTTCCGCACGAAGCCCACCTCGCGGTCGCAGGCCGGGCGCCAGCCGGTCTCGCCCGGGGCGGGATAATGGCTCGGGCGATACCAGAGCCCGGCCTCGACGAAGGCGGCGCCGGCCTCGGCGATGGCGTCATGCGCGGGCAGGAAGCGCCGCGGCGCCAGCCCCTGCCCCGCGCCCCCGGCGCCGAGGGCGGCGATCGGCACCGGCGTATAGGGCGGGCGGAAGGTCGTGGTCCCGGTTGCGGCGATGCCGCGCCCGGTCAGCTCGGCCAGCACCGCGAGCCCGGCCACGCCGGAGGTCTTGCCCTGATCGGTCGCCATGCCGAGCGTGGTGTAGCGCTTCATGTGCTCGACGGAGGCGAAATTCTCCCGCGCCGCCAGCGCCACGTCCTTCACGGTGACGTCGTTCTGGAAATCGAGCCAGGCGCGGCCCTTCGCCCCCCGCACCCGCCAGAGCGGCGCGATCCGGGTCGCGGCATCCTCGGCCTCCGGGACCTCCACCGGCGGCGCCGCCATGCCGAGATCGGCGAGCGCCGCCGCAGCCGCCGCCGCGCCGCCGGAGAGGGCCGCACGGGTGGAGAAGGCGCCCGCCGCCGCACCGGCCGCGGCCAGCCCCGGCACCGCGCCCGCCGCCGGCACGAAGGCGGCGATCGCCGCGTCCCATTCGGGCCGACCGTTCATGTGGCAGCTCAGGTGGAGCGCGGGGTTCCAGCCGCCCGAGACCGCGAGGCAATCCGCCTCGATCCAGCTTTCCCCCCCCCGGTCGCGCAGCCGCACGGCCTTCAGCCCGCGCCTTCCGCGGGTGCCGGTGATCGCCGCCCCGGCATGGCCGCGCCACGGGCCCTCGGGCAGCGCCACGTCCTCGCGGCTGTCGACCAGCGCCGCGACCTCCACCCCGGCCTCGGCCAGGTCGCGCGCGGTGCGCCAGCCGTCGTCGTTGTCGGTGAAGACCACGGCCCGGCGGCCCGGCGCCACCGACCAGCGGTGGAGATAGCCGCGCATCGCGCCGGCCAGCATGATGCCGGGCCGGTCGTTGTCGGGAAAGGCCAGGGGCCGCTCGATGGCGCCGGAGGCGAGCACGGCCCTTCGCGCGACGATCCGCCAGAAGGCGTTGCGCGGCGCATGCGCGGGCGGCAGGCCGACGTGCTCGGACACGCGCTCGAGCGCGCCATAGGTGCCGCCGTCATAGGCGCCGGTCACGGTGGTGCGCGGCATCAGGCGCAGGTTCGGCATCGCCGCCAGCTCCGCCACCGCCGCCGCCGCCCAGGCCGCGCCGGGCATGCCGCCGACCTCCAGCCGCTCGGCGTTGAGCCGCCCGCCCAGGCGGAAATCCTCGTCGGCGAGGATCACCCGCGCCCCCGCCCGCCCGGCGGTCAGCGCCGCCATCAGACCGGCCGGCCCGGCGCCGATCACCAGAAGGTCGCAGAAGGCGAAGGCCTTCTCGTGCGGGTCGCGGTCCGGCGCCGTGTCGAGCCGCCCGAGACCCGCCGCGCGCCGGATCAGCGGCTCGTAGAGCCGCTCCCAGAAGGCCGCGGGCCACATGAAGGTCTTGTAGTAGAAGCCCGCGCCCAGAAGGGGCGAAGCGAGATCGTTCACCGCCATCAGGTCGAGGCCGAGCCTGGGCCAGCGGTTCTGGCTGAAGGCCACCAGCCCGTCATGCGCCTCCTGCATGGTCGCGCGCACGTTCGGGATCCGCGCCGCGTGATGGCCGATCGTCACCAGCGCGTTCGGCTCCTCGGAGCCGGCGGCGAGGATGCCGCGCGGCCGGTGGTATTTGAAGCTGCGGCCGACCAGCCGGATGCCGTTGGCCAGGAGCGCCGAGGCGAGGGTGTCGCCGGGATGCGCCACCAGCTGCCGCCCGTCGAAGAGCACGTCGAGGTCGCGGCTGCGGTCGATCTGCCCGCCGCTTGCCAGCCGGCTCATCGCGCGAGCTCGCGCGCGAGCGCGACCTCGAGCACCGCATGGTCGCGGGTGTCGCGCACCACTCGCAGCCAGGCGCGGCAGCCGCCCTCGTGCTGCCAGAGCTCCGCATTCGGCCCCGCCGGATTGTCGCGCGTCACGAGATAGTCGAGGAAGGCCGCCGCGCCCGCCTCCGGCGCGGGGCGCCGGAGCAGCACCGCCGCGCCGCGATAGACGAATTCGCGCAGGTCGCGCTCGCCGCAGAGGGGGCAGATCAGGCGCATGGGGGGAGCCTTTCCGCGCATCCGGCCGCGCGCGGGAGCCAAACGCCCTTCTCGCGCGTTGTCCCGGGGCAGTTCGAAAAGCAAGGGAGCGCCATCATGAGCAAGCTCGCCTTCGCCGCGCTCGCGGCAATCCTTCTTTTCGGCGCGGCCTGCGGCAAAACCACGGAGAAACGCGCCGCCACCGGCGCGCTGATCGGCGGCGGGGCCGGCCTCGTCGCGGGCGCGCCGCTGCTCGGCGCCGGCGCCGGCGCGGCGGTCGGGGTAGCGACGGAATGATCAGTGCAGGTTGTGCTGGGCACCGGTCCCCTCCTCGTCCAGCACCCGTCCGGTAGCGAAGCGGTCCATGCGCAGCCGCGCCGCCGCCGGGTGTGATTGGCCCGTCGCGATCAGATGCGCGAAGCACCAGCCCGAGGCTGGCGTCGCCTTGAAGCCGCCGTAGCACCAGCCGCCGTTGAAGAAGAGCCCGTCGACCGGCGTGCGGTCGATGATCGGCGAGCCGTCCGAGGTCATGTCCATGATCCCGCCCCAGTTGCGCAGGATTCGCGCCCGGCCGATCATCGGCATCAGCGCCATGCCGGCCTCCATCACATGCTCGACCATGGGCAGGTTTCCCCGCGCGGCATAGGAATTGTAGAAGTCGAGGTCGCCGCCGAAGACCAGCCCGCCCTTGTCCGACTGGCTGATGTAGAAATGGCCCATGCCGAAGGAGATGACACCCGGGAGCACCGGCTTCAGCCCCTCGGTCACGAAGGCCTGCAGCACATGGCTCTCGATCGGCAGCCGCAGCCCGGCCATGGCGCCGACCTGGCTCGACCGGCCGGCCACCGCCATCCCGACCTTCCTCGCGGCGATGTAGCCGCGCGAGGTCTCGACCCCGCGGACCCGGCCGCCCTCGATGCGGAAGCCCGTCACCGCGCAGTTCTGGATCAGATCCACCCCGCGCGCATCCGCGCCCCGCGCGAAGCCCCAGGCGACGGCATCGTGGCGCGCGGTGCCGCCGCGCCGGTGCAGCAGCCCGCCCCGGATCGGAAACCGCGCGTCGTCGAAATTCAGGAACGGCGCATGGGCCCGGACCTCGTCGCGGCTCAGCAGCTCCGCATCGTCGCCCTGGAAGCGCATGGCATTGCCGCGCCGGGCGAAGGCGTCGAACTGCGGATCGGAATGGCAGAGGTTCAGGATGCCGCGCTGCGACATCATCACGTTGTAGTTCAGCTCGCGCTCCAGCCCCTCCCAGAGCTTCAGCGAATGCGAGTAGAATTCCGAATTGCCCGGGAGCAGGTAGTTCGCGCGCACGATCGTGGTGTTGCGGCCGATATTGCCGCCGCCGAGCCAGCCGCGTTCCAACACGGCGACATCGCGGATCCCGTGGTTCTTCGCGAGGTAATAGGCAGTGGCGAGCCCGTGCCCGCCGCCGCCGATGACGATCACTTCATAGGCGGGCTTCGGCGTCGGGTCGCGCCAGACCGGGCGCCAGTGCCGGTCACCCGCCAGCGCGTTGCGAAGGATCTGCCAGGCCGAATACCCCATGCGCCGCCCGTTGCTCGTTCGCCCGAGCAAAGCCCGTCGCGGGCAGCGGCGCAAGGGGCGCGGAGGACGAAACCTCAGATCGGCAGGACGGGGCGCAGCGCGCGCCAGAGCCTGGCATAGGCCCGGGCCAGCGCCTCGGGCGAATGCACCGCGATCAGCCGGGCGATGATGCCCGCGTGATCGGCGGGCTCCGCCGGGCCGAGCGCCGGATCCTTGAGCATGCGTTCGTGGTCGCGCGCGAGCAGCGCGGCCTCGTCGGGCGCCTCGCTCCACACCAGGGCGAGCCCCGCGCGGCGCGCGAAGCGCTCCGCCTTCGCGCGCTCCGCCGCGCCGACCACGAGGATCGCGAGCCCGCTGCGCCCGGCGCGGCCGGTCCGGCCGCAGCGGTGCAGCAGCGCCTCGGGGGATTGCGGCATGCCGGCATGGATCACCAGATCGACATTCGGCAGGTCGAGGCCGCGGGCGGCGAGATCGGTCGCGACGCAGATGGACACGCTGCCCGCGCGCAGCCCGGCGAGGGCCGCCTCGCGCTCGACACGCGACAGCGCGCCCGAAAGGCTGACAATCCGGAGCCCGCAGCCCGCGAGCCAGTCGGCGAGCTCGGTCACCGCCGTGCGGCGCGGGCAGAAGACCAGCGCCGCCCGCGCCGCGTGATAGCGCAGGAGGCGCGCGATCACCGCCCGCTCCGCCCCGGGCGGCACCGCCACGCCCTGGAGCGCCACTCCGCCCGGGGCCCCGGCCGCGTCGCGCACCGCCACCATGCGCGCACCCGCGCAGAGGCGCCGCGCCAGCTCCTCCGCCCGCGGCGGGATCGTCGCGGAGAAGAGCAGCAGCCGCCGCTCCTGCGGCAGCGCGGCCAGGATGCGGTCGAGGTCGGGGCGAAATCCCTTCGTCAGCAGGTCGTCGGCCTCGTCGAGCACCAGAAGGCCCACCTCTCCCAGCCGCAGCTTGCCGGCCTCCACATGATCGCGCAGCCGCCCCGGCGTCCCCACCACCAGATCCACCCCCGCCGCCAGCAGCGCCCGCTCGGCCTGAAGCTCGGTGCCGCCGGTGCAGCAGGCGATCCGCGCCCCGGTGCCGGCGAAGAGCCAGAGGAACTCGCGGCGGACCTGCGCGGCGATGTCGCGCGTCGGCACCACAACGAGCGCGCGCGGGGCCTCGCCCGGAACGACCGCGCCCGCGGGACCGAGCAGGCACGCGGCGATGGCGATGCCGAAGGCCAGGGTCTTGCCCGTGCCGGTCGGCGCGGAGACAAGCAGGTCGCCCGGCTGCGGCATCGCCGCCAGCACGGCGCGTTGCACGGATGTGAGACTGGAAAAGCCGCGCGCGGCGAGATTGCGCGCGAGCGGGACGGGCGGAAGCCCGGAACTCGATGACATGATACACTTCCCGGATGCCGGGCCGCGGGGCCCGCCGCCGGGCCTTCCGGCGGACCGGATCGTCTGCACGAGGCGCGATCCGCGGAGGAACCGGCGCCGACGCCGGCAGTTGCCAGCGCTCGATCATGGTTCTATAGCACGCGTGACTTTCAAACAGATGAATGGATTGGACAAATCCCATGCCGAAGATCAATGGCAACGAGATCCGCCCCGGCTATATCCTCGACCACGACGGCGGGCTCTGGGTCGCGGTGAAGGTCGGCCACGTCAAGCCCGGCAAGGGCGGCGCCTTCGCCCAGGTGGAGATGAAGAACCTCCGCGACGGCCGCAAGCTCAACGAGCGCTTCCGATCCGCCGACAAGGTCGAGCGGGTGCGGCTGGACCAGAAGGACCAGCAGTTCCTCTACGAATCCGAAGGTCTGCTGCATTTCATGGATGCCGACACCTTCGACCAGATGACGATCCCCGCCGACATCTTCGGCGACCGCCGCCCCTTCCTGCAGGACGGCATGACGATCCAGGTCGAATATTACGAGGACGAGGCGCTCAACGCGATGCTGCCCGACAAGGTCACCTGCACCATCGTCGAGACCGAGCCCGCGGTGAAGGGCCAGACCGCCGCCAACAGCTTCAAGCCGGCGATCCTCGACAACGGCCTGCGCATCATGGTGCCGCCCTTCGTCGGCGAAGGCGAGGCGGTGATCGTCTCGACCGAGACCATGGAATACGTGGAACGCGCCTGAGCCGCGGCGCCTGCCGGCAGGGCCGGCGCGGCCCGATCGCCGCGGGTCGATCGGGCTGGGGACACCCGGGCACGGGCGGGATGGGAGTCGGCGGCGAAGGCCGCTGGCACTGCGCGGTGCGCGTCACAGCCGCGACAGGATCACCCCGCCCGCAACCATCACGATCGCCAGGATGCGCTGCCAGCCGATCTCCTTGACCGGCAGGCCGAAGGCGCCGACGGCGTCGAGCACGATGGCCCCCACCAGCTGGCCGAGGATCAGGGTCGCGATCATCGTCACCACCCCGAGCTTCGGCACGCTGTAGATCGCCGACCAGACGTAGAGGGCGCCGAGAACACCGCCGAGCCAGCCCCACCAGGGGGCGACGCGCAGATCGCCGAGCGTGGGCACCGCCCCGCGCACCGTCGAGAGCGCCAGCAGCAGCACGAAGCCCACGCCGAAGGAGATCGTCGCGGCGAAGAGATTGTTCCCGATCGCCCGGCTCAGCGCCGAATTGACCGGCGCCTGCACCGCCACCGCCACCCCGCCGACGCTCACGACCGCGAGCGCCGCCAGCACGTTCCAGTTCATTGGCCATCTCCCTCGGCTCTCCCGCCCGCGAGCGGATATTCGGCCAGCGCCTCGTAGATCGGCCCGGACCGTCCCAGATGCGAGCGCCAGAGCGCGAAGCCCTCCACCTCGAAGGGCCCGGCCCGGAAGCCCGCGCCGTCGAGGACGAAGGCGCGCATCCGCCCCGCCGCCTCGCCGCGCAACCCGGCGTTGAAGCGCGCAAGCGTCACATGCGGCAGGTATCGCTCGCGCGGGAAGTCGATCCCGGCGCCGCGGGCCGCCTGCAGCACCTTGTCGCGCAGGAGCCGCAGCTTCGGCTCCGGATCGGCCCCGGCGGCCAGCACCTTCGCCCGGTCGCCGCCCGGCAGGTCGAGCCCGCGCAGGGACAGCTCGAATCGCGGCAGCCGGATCGCGGCCAGCGCGTAATGGACGTCCTCGATCACCGGCCCCGGATGCTCGCCGAGAAAGGCCACCGTCAGATGCAGGTTCTCCCGCGCCACCGGCCGCCCCTCCGGCAGCCCGGCCTGCGCCGCCACCAGCGCCCCGACCACCGCTTCAGGGGGCCGCAAGGCCACGAAGGCCCGGATCATCGCGTCGCCCCCTGCCCTGCCCGCGCGAAGGACGTCCGGCCGCAGCCGCCGAACGGCCCGGCGCTCCCCGCGGCGCGGCGGATCTCGCCCCGGTGACGAGGTAGCGCGACGGCCTCGGCGGCAGGCTGCATTCTTCCCCCAGATTCCGGCGCGCCCGCAGCGCTGTCCCGCGTCTTCGACACCGTAATGGAGGGCGGTGCCGCCGGTGACAAGCGCTGCGGCGGAATTCCGGACGGCGACCGCCGCCGGTGCATGGACCGGCATCGCCCCGACGCGGGCCGGAAAGCGAAGGGCCCGCTAGCCCCGCGCCAGCAGCGTCTCGACCTCGGCCAGATCCGGCATGGAGGGGGCCGTGCCCGGTCGCGTCACCGAGATCGCCGCCACGGCGCAGCCGAAGCGCATCGCCTCCACCGGATCCATGCCCCGCGCGAGGCCGGTGGCGAACCCGCCGTTGAAGGCATCCCCCGCCCCGGTCGTCTCCACCACCGGCCCGGCGGAGATCGCGGGCACCAGCTCCGTCCGGTCCCGCCCGTGATAGAGCGCGCCCTTCGCCCCGAGGGTGATCACTGCGGCCCCGGCACCGCGCGCGACCAGCGCCGCCGCCGCGGCGCGGGCGCCCCCGATGTCGCCCACGGGCACCCCGGTCAGCGTCTCGGCCTCGGTCTCGTTCGGCGTGACATAGTCGCAGAGCGCGAGGATCTCGTCGGCGAGCGGCTGGCCCGGCGCCGGGTTGAGGATCGTCGTCACCCCCGCGCCGCGCGCCACCAAGAGGCCGCGCGCCGCCGCGGCCAGGGGCTGTTCGAGCTGGGTGACGAAGACCGCGGCGGCCTCGATCTCCGCGCGCCGCGCGTCGATGTCGGCCGGGACGATCCGCGCCGCGGCGCCGGGGCAGATGATGATCGCGTTGTCCCCGCTCCCCTCATCGATGAAGATATAGGCCGCCCCGGTGTAGCTGTCGGCATCCCGGGTCACCAGCGGCCGCACGCCCGCCGCGGTCCAGGTCCGCTCGGCGATCTCCGCGAAGGCATCGTCTCCGAGCCGGGTGATGAAGCCCACCTCCGCGCCAAGGCGCGCCGCCGCCACCGCCTGGTTCGAGCCCTTGCCGCCCGGTCCGAGCGCGAAGGAACGCCCCAGGATCGTCTCGCCCATGCGCGGCGCGCGGTCGGCGCGATAGGCGGTATCGGCCACGAAGACCCCGAGGATGATGATGCGGTTGGCTCGGTCCATCTCTAGGCCTCCGGTGGAATCACGCCCTTGCGGAAGGCGAAGCAGCCGTAGAAGCGCCGCTCGCCGGTCTGGATCACGGCATAGGCCGCCTTCGCCCGCTCGTAGAAGGCATAGCGCTCGATCGGGACCATGGGCCAGGGCCTGCCCTCGGCGGCATCGATCTCGGCCTGGACCTCGCGCTGCACCGCCGGGATCTCCTCGGGCTGGCCGACGACCTCCATGCGCGCGGCGGCATCCTCGACGAAGCCGTCGAGCGGATAGAGCGAGAGCACCGCCCGGACCACCCGCGGCGCCGGCGCGTCGATGCGCAGCAGCATGCCGAGGCCCGTGTGGTCGGCCACCGACTGGGAGGGGAAATTGGTGTCCGCGATCACCAGATCGTCGCCGTGGCCCATGGCGCGCAGCGCCTGCAGCACCTCGGCGTTCAGGAGCGGGTCAATTCCCTTGAGCATGGCGTTCCTCCCTTGCCGCTTCAGTCGCGGATCGCCCGCGCGACGGCCGATCCGAGCCGCGCGTGCTGGGCCGCGTCGAAATGCACCCCGTCGAGCGGGCTCGAGACGATGACCCTGCCGGCGTCGAGGAACCGCACCCCGAGCCGTTCCGCCATCGCGGCGTAATGGCCCGCGAGCCGATGCGACTTCGCCGCGCCGCCCTCGAAGATCTCCTCGAGGCAGCCGGCCTCCAGCACCGGCGGCGGGCAGACCAGCAGCACCTCCGGTGCGCGCTCCTCGGGCCCGGCCTCGCTGTGGCGGATCGCCAGCACCAGCTGCCCCGCCGATTCCGCGATCTCCACCGGCGACGCCTGGAAGCGGTGCTTGAGGTCGTTGGTGCCCAGCATCAGCACCACGAGATCGACGGGCGCGTGGCTCTCCAGCACCGCCGGCAGCACCGCGAGCCCGTTCTTGTGCACCCCCGACACCGGATCGGGATGCACGGTGGTGCGGCCCGGCAGCCCCTCCTCGATCACGTGGAATCCGGCGCCGAGCTCGGCGGCAAGCACGCCCGGCCAGCGCTCCGCCCGCCCGAACCGCCCCATCACGTCGCGTGTCGCCATCGGCATGGTGCCATGGGTGTTGCTGTCGCCGTAGCAGAGAATCGTCCGTTCGCGCATCGCCCTCCCCGTCAAAGCCTGAGCCCGGAGCCGGGATCGAAGAGATGCACCCGTTCCGGCCGCGGCCGCAGATGCACCCGATCGCCCGGACGCAGGGCATGGTGGTCGCGGAAGACCGCGACGATCTCCTGCGCGCCGAAGCGCAGATAGCTGAGCGTCTCCGCGCCGGTCGGCTCCACCACCCGCACCGTCGCGGGAAAGCCTGTCTCCGCCAGTTCCAGATGCTCCGGCCGGATGCCGTAGACGACCTCGGCCCCCGGCGCCGCCCCGCCGGCGGCGGCGAGCGGCAGCGTCTCGCCCTCGACCGCGACGCCTCCGGGCCCGAGCACCCCCGGCAGCAGGTTCATCGCCGGCGAGCCGATGAATTCGGCGACGAAGCGGTTGCGCGGCCGCTCGTAGAGTTCGAGCGGCGCGCCGATCTGCTCGATCCGGCCCGCCTGCATGACCACGATGGTATCGGCCATGGTCATCGCCTCGATCTGGTCGTGGGTGACGAAGATCGTGGTGGTGCGCAGCCGCTGGTGCAGTTCCTTGATCTCGGCGCGCATGGCGACGCGCAGCTTGGCGTCGAGATTGCTGAGCGGCTCGTCGAAGAGAAAGACCTGCGGGTCGCGCACGATCGCCCGCCCCATGGCGACGCGCTGCCGCTGCCCGCCGGAGAGCTGGCGCGGATAGCGGTCGAGATAGGGCGTGAGCCCGAGGATCTCCGCCGCCCGGCCGACCCGGTCCGCGATCTCGGCGCGATCGGTGCCGCGCAGCTTGAGCGCGAAGCCCATGTTGGCGCGCACGGTCTTGTGCGGATAGAGCGCATAGGACTGGAAGACCATGGCGATGTCGCGCTCGCCCGGCGCGAGCCCGTTGACCACCCGCTCGCCGATCCGGATCGTGCCGGCGGTCACCCCCTCGAGCCCCGCGACCATGCGCAGGAGCGTCGACTTGCCGCAGCCCGAGGGCCCGACCAGCACCGCGAATTCGCCGTCCGCGATCGCCACGTCGACCCCATGGATCACCTCGGTCGCGCCGTAGGATTTCCGGAGCCCGCTGACCGTGACCCTCGCCATTCCCCTCCCCATGCGGCCGGCCGGCGACCCTTGCTGCCCGAATCGACGGCGGCGCACGGGGCCCGGTCCATCTTGGTTGACGCGGCGGCCCCCGACAATGCCGTCGTTCCCGGCCGGCGTTTCACGCTGAAACTGGCGGGTTTTCCATGTGAAATCAGTTGCATATCTGATTCCGTTAGGGAAATCGCAACCCTTGTCCCGGCGCTTCCGTCCACCCCGCCGCGGATTCGGGGGCACCCGCTTCGTGAGCCAACGGCGGCCGCTTCCTCGCGCCGCCGCCGTGCGTCCCGCCATCGGTCTGCGCCCGGGTCAGGAGAATTGCATCTGGCGACGCGGGCCTCGTCAGGCCGAGCTCCGGGCGCGCCTGGCACCGCCATCCCGCCCGGCGGCCACCGCCGGGCAGCGGGAGACAGTCGAAGAGGAAAAGAATGAGCCCCAGAGGCGACAGCCCCGGCGCGGGGATCGGGTCATCACATTTGGAGCCCATTGTTCCCGTCACGACCGTCCCGCAGCAAGACGAGGGCAGCGCCCGACCCGGGCGGGTGCGAAGCGCCCGCCTGGGGGCGGGGCGGGCGCTGCCCGGCGGTGCCCGCCGGGCGGGATGGTGACGCTAGGTGTTCAGTCCCGGCATCTGGTGGATCGGATCGACGATGAATCTGTCCGGC
>CALMSR010000064.1 GCA_937872465.1 uncultured Paracoccaceae bacterium | reverse complement strand
GAAATGATCGGCGACGCAGTCGGCGGTCCATTCGCGATCAGCCATGGCGCGCCTCCCTGTCGGACGGGCGCGGGCCGTAGAGCTTCTCGCCGAGCTGGCGGACCAGTTCACGCTCGGGCCAGGTGAGACGGTCGTCATCGGCGGAGACCGCGAGGACGCCCTGTTCCTGCCAGCCCTCGCGCTTGACCTGTTCGGGATCCCGGCGCCGGCCGCCGTAGCCGTGGGGGTGCCACCTCATGCGACACCTCCCTTCGTCTCGATCGCCCAGAGCAGGATGGCGATGGCGTCGGCCTCGTTGTCGTCGGCCGGGCTGAAGCCGCGGGCGCGGACGGCGGCGACCATGGCGGCCTTGTCGGCGTTGCCCTTGCCTGCGGCATGACGCTTGATCGTGCCGACCGGGACGCCCTCGTAAGGCACGCCGCGCAGCTCGGCCCATGCGGTCAGCGTGGCCATGAGCCCGCCGTAGATGTGGCTCGCGTCGGTGCCAGCGTGGCGGCGGACCTCCTCGAACCAGATGGCGGCGACGGGCCCGGACAGCCGGTCGATCTCGGTCAGCCAGTTGGTGAAGCGCAGGTAGCGCATGCCGCCGCCGTCGAAGCGGCCCGGGCGCAGCGAGACGGTGCCGCTGGTGATCAGGCCGTCATGGCCGCGGATCGCCCAGCCGGTCGAGGTGCCGAGGTCGAGCGCGAGGATGCAGCGGTTGCGGGGCGTGTCGAGCGGCAGCGATTCAAACCTTGCGCCGTCGCAATTCGGGATCAGAGTTGGCTGAGCCATGATGGGTCTCCTTTGCCGGTGGCCTGTGGTGGTGGAAGACGACGGTGGCCTGGTGCTTGGCGGTACGGGGCCGCCGTCGTCGGATCGGGAAGCACAAGGGAGCGTCACGGCGGCGCGCGCGGCTGGCCCGGACGTATGGGAGGAGTGGCCAACCCTGTGGGGTGGCCCTCCCATACGTAGTATGGGGGTTTGACACCTAACTGTTCCGAGGCGTTCAAGTGGCTGAAATCATTGCGGAATAAGACTTGATGAAGTCTTCGGGCATGAGTTAGGGACCTGACTCTTATTTGTCCGTAACCCGTTGATTTCGTTGAGTGCACAGTTGGCGCTGTCATATGAGTCAGGCCTCACTCATATGAGTTAGGTCGTCCTCGAGCCCCTCCGGGTAGACCCAGACGGCGGGGTTTTCGACCTGCAGGCAGAGCCCGGATTGGGGGCATTTGAAGTGGCTGGGCAGGACCGGACGGGCGGTTGTGGTGACCTCGCCGGTAGCCGGATCGACCTCCTCGGCGGGCGCGCCGAACTGCATGCCCTCAACGCAGAGGTAGCCGAACCGCGACCGGGTGACGGGGAAGCCGAACCCCGAGGGGTCGCGCAGGAACTTCACGAAGCCCTTGGTCGCCAGCACGCTGAGCCGCTCGCGGATCGTGTGCTTGCTGCCCAGACCGCCACGGTTCTCAAAGGTCTCGGCGAACTGCATCGCGGTGTAGAGGCGCTCGCTCGCCGCCTCATCAAGCAACATGCCGAGGATGACATCATGCTTTCGCAGCCGCTCGGCATCGAGTTTGGCGCCGACCTCCTTGCGCACCAGGCGCTCGTTCATCGGGTTCAGTTCGACCCATTCCCCCTTCACCTTGTCGATGAGCTTGCCTGGCAGCGCGGGGCCGTTCCGCAGTTCGATTTCCAGCCTGCGGACACTGCTGTCCTCGTCGGGCCGGTGCATGAGCAGCCCCGAGGTATAGAAGCCGCGCAGCGCGCTGGCGCCGGGGAGCGCGAGGAAGGGATCGTCCTTGACCTGATGCTTGGTGGCCTTGCGGGTGTGGTGAGCGAGGATGACGCCCGCGTCCGGATTGACTGCCTCGCGGAGAAGCTCCACCCGGTCCTTCAGGAAGAACATCATGGCGGTGTTGTCGTTCTCGCCGCCGCCCTCGGGCCCGCCGTCGAAGAGGTTGCGGATCGGGTCGATGACGAGGATGTCGGGCGGCGCGTCGGGGAATGCGGCCCGGATCGCCTCGGCGACGCGGGCGACGCCTTCCGCGTCGAGCAGCAGCTTCAGCTTCGGGGTGGCGATGAAGGTGTCGCGCGCGGCGGCGATCACGGCGGCGGGCAGCGCGATCTGCTGCATGCGCTCGCGCAGGTAGTGATACTGGATCTCGGCCTGCAGGTAGAACACGCGCAACGGCCGGGGCGGCGTGAAGCCGAGGAACGGCACGCCTGCCGCCATGTGGACGAGCCAGGAGATCAGGAAGTCGCTCTTGCCGACCTTGGGCGCGCCCCCGAGCACCAGGAGCCCGCCCGGCGTCAGCACGCGCGGCCCGATGATGTCCTCGGGCATCGGGCTCGTGTCGTCGAGCAAAGCGCCGAGGGTGAAGGTCGGCAGCGGGCTGGCCGGGGCATGGGCGTGGGATGCGCGCAGCAGCGGCGGGCCGTTGCGCTTCACATGCAGCTCCCAGAGGCGTTCGGACTCGGCCTGCAGCCGATCGAGCGGCCACGATGGGCGCAGCATGGCGGCGTTGTAGCCGCAGATCGCCTCCCAGCCCGCGAAGGGGTCGAGCCGGCCCTCGTGCACGAGCCGGATGTAATGGCCGATGGCGGCGCTCGCGCCGTGGAAGCGCGACCACTCGTCGACGGCGCCCTCGCGCACCGGCGTCGTGAGCACCGCGTCGATGCCGGGCTTCGCGGTCGGCGCGGCAACGTCGCTGGCGAAGCCTACGCCTGGCAGCGGCGGCATCTCGGCGACCTTTTCGGCGAAATCCGCAAGATCCACCTCGACGTCTCGATGTTCGCGGATCTGCACAAGGCGCTGGTGGCCGTGCTTGTGATAGACGGTGCCGGGCACCCGGATCGGCTGGTGCGCCGAGCGGAAATGCGTGTCGCCGCCGACCTTCA
>CALMSR010000063.1 GCA_937872465.1 uncultured Paracoccaceae bacterium | reverse complement strand
CGGGGGGAGGGGATGCCCCCGCGCGGGGCGGGGGCCCCGCCGTTGGCGTACGGGGGCGGGGCGGGGGCCTTCCGCCGGACCGGATGGCGACGCTGGGCTCAGGCGGAATCGGGCCGGTGCGTCCGGGGACCTTTCGTGGTCGGCTTGGTCGCGCGGCGGCGGGGGAAATGGCCGTGCTCGACGAGCCAGTCGCGGACGCGGGCGGTTTCGGGGCCCGGCTCGCCGTGCCAGACCAGCATGAAATCGACCCCGGTCCGCCAGGCCTGCGGCACGATGGGGACGAGACGGCCGCTCGCGAGCAGCGGGTCGAGGAGATGGGCCCAGCCCAGCACCACGCCCTGCCCGTCGAGCGCGGCGAGCACCGCGAGAGCGTAGTCGTTCACCCGCAGGCCCTGGCCGCGGTCCTCATAGGGCAGGCCGAAGGCGGCGAACCAGGATGCCCAGGTCGGGCAGGCCCGGTGCGGCTCGTCGAGATGGATGAGCCGCAAGGGCGGGATGTCCGCGGGCGTGGCGACATCCGCCGCGAGCCCGGCGATGAATTCCGGGCTCGCGACCGCGTGGATGACCTCGGGGGCGAGCGGGGCGGTCTCGTAGTGATCGAGCACGCCTGTGCCGTAGCGGATGCCGAGCGACAGCCGCTCGGCGCGCAGGTCGAGATCCCGGTCGGTGGTCTGCACGCGCAGGTCGAGATCGGGTAGGTCGGCGCGCAGCGCGCCGAGCCGCGGCAGGACCCACCAGGTGGCGAAGGCGGTCGAGACCGAGAGCGAGACCGCCTCGGAGGATTCGCGCCGGCGCATCTGCTCGGCGCAGTTCCGGATATGCGCGAGGGCCGGGGCGATCTCGCGGTGGAACCCGCGACCCGCCTCGGTCAGGGTCACGCCGAGGCGGCTGCGCACGAAGAGGCGGGTCCCGAGGTCGGTCTCCAGTTCCCGGATGGCATAGCTGATCGCCGCCTGGCTGATGCGGAGCTCCTGGGCGGCCTTGCCGAAGGAGCCGAGGCGGCCCGCGAGGTCGAAGGCCTCGAGATGGTCGATGGAGGGGAGCAGGCGGCGCAGGGTGGTCATCAAGGGAGCTTATGACAGGCGCAAATCGAATCCTACTGCCCCGGCGCGGTTTCCTCGCCCTAGACTGGGGCCCTGGCGAATCCGGTGGGAGGCTCGGGGAAGGGCGTGGAAAGCGGAACCATCGGCGAGGAGCGGGCCCGGGCGGGGTCCAGGCGCCGCGAGACGCGCGCGCGCCGCACGATCGCCGCCCCGGCCTATATCACCCGGGCGATCCCGCCCTATGCGATCCTCGATGAGGAGGCGCTCGCCCGCATCGAGGCGACCGCCGAGCGGATCCTCGCGGAGGTCGGCATCGAGTTCCGCAACGATCCCGAGACCCGGCGGCTCTTCGCCGCGGCCGGCGCGGATTTCGACGGCGACCGGGCGCGCTTCGAGCCGGGGATGATCCGCGCGCTGCTCGGCAGCGCCCCGGCCGAATTCGTCCAGCACGCGCGCAATCCGGCGCATAACGTCGTGATCGGCGGGCGGAACACGGTGATGGCGCCGGCCTATGGCTCGCCCTTCGTGATGGATCTCGACCGGGGCCGGCGCTACGGCACGCTCGAGGATTTCCGGAACTTCGTGCGGCTCGCCTATATGGCGCCCTGGCTGCACCATTCGGGGGGCACGGTCTGCGAGCCGGTGGACGTGCCGGTGAACAAGCGCCATCTCGACATGGTGCTGGCGCATCTGACGCTCAGCGACAAGGCGCTGCTCGGCTCGGTGACCGCGCCGGAGCGCGCGGCGGATTCGGTCGAGATGTGCCGGCGTGTCTTCGGCGCCGATTTCGTCGATGCGAATTGCACCATCATGGGCAATTTCAACGTCAATTCGCCGCTGGTCTGGGACGGGACGATGACCGGCGGCATCCGCGAATATGCCGCCGCCAACCAGGGCAGCGTGATCGTGCCCTTCATCCTGGGCGGCGCCATGGGCCCGGTGACCAATGCCGGCGCCATCGCCCAGGCCCATGCCGAGACCATGGTCGGCTGCGCGCTGACCCAGCTGGTCCGCCCCGGGGCGCCGGTGATCTACGGCAATTTCCTCTCCTCGACGGCCCTGCGCTCGGGCTCGCCGACCTTCGGCACCCCGGAGCCGGCGGCGGGCTCGCTGGTGGTGGGCCAGCTCGCCCGCCGGCTCGGCCTGCCGCTGCGCTGCTCGGGGAGCTTCACCACCTCGAAGCTGCCGGACGCCCAGGCGATGAGCGAATCGGTCAATTCCATGCTCGCCGCCATCCATTGCGGCGCGAATTTCCTGCTGCATTCCGCGGGCTTCCTCGACGGGCTCCTGTCGATGTCCTACGAGAAATTCGTGCTCGACGTGGATTTCTGCGGTGCGCTGCACACCTATGTGCGGGGCGTGGCGGTGACCGAGGAGGACCTCGCCTTCGACGCCGAGGCCGAGGTGGGGCCGGGGGGCCATTTCTTCGGCTGCCAGCACACGATCCGCCATTACGAGACCGCCTATTGGGAATCGGATCTGGCCGACAACGACCCCTGGGAGACCTGGAGCGAGAAGGGCGCGCTCGATGCCGCGACCCGCGCCAATGCGCGCTGGAAGGCGATGCTCGCGGCCTATGCGCCGCCGCCGCTCGACGAGGGGATCCGGGAGGCGCTGGACGATTTCGTGGCACGGCGCAAGGCGGGGGTGGAGGACGCCTGGCATTGAGCCGGCGCCGGGGCGCGGCGCCGGCGCCGACGGATGGGTGAGAGCAGCGAGGGGCGCGCATGAAGATCACCGCGATCCGTGTCACCCATGTCAACGTGCCGTTCGACGCGCCGTTCTGGTGGACCGCCGGGCTCTATCCCGGCGCGTCGAAATCGGTGATCGAGGTCGAGACCGATGCCGGGATCACCGGGCTCGGCGAGGCGCCCTGGTGGCATTTCGGCGAGCTGATCAAGGCCGAGATCGCGCCGGCGCTGATCGGGGCCGATCCGCTCGACCTCGCCGATTGCGAGAGCCGGTGCGTGCCGGCCTGGCAGATCACGGCCAATACCGGCGAGAACGCGGCGCAGGTCGCCTTCGGCGCGGTCGAGATCGCGCTCTGGGACATCCGCGGCAAGGAATTCGGCCTGCCGCTCCACATGCTGCTCGGCGGCGCCGTGCGCCGGGACATCGCCTTCACCGAATATTTCTCCTTCCGGCCGCGGCAGGGCGAGGCGGGCGGCGAGATGACGCCCGAGGCGGTCGCCGATTACTGCCAGCGCATGGCCGAGGAGCATGGCGCCACGATGTTCGAGGGCAAGCTGATCCTCGGCGACCCGCTGCTCGAGATCGACACGGTGCGGCTCCTGCGCGAGCGGCTCGGGCGGCGGGCGATGCTGCGGCTCGATTCCAACATGCAATGGTCCCTGACCACCGCCCGGCGCATCCTGCGCGAGATCGAGCCCTTCGACATCCGCAACTACGAGGATCCGGTCGCGAGCTTCGAGGAGATGGCGGCGCTGCGCCAGCATTCCGCGATTCCCTTCTCGACCCATGTCCCCGACCTGCGGCGGGCGGTCGCGCTCGGCGCGCCCGATTTCTTCGTCTGCAATTTCGCGGCGCTCGGCGGGCTCGCGCGGACCCTGAAATTCGTCGCCGCCTGCGAGGCCATGGGCAAGGGCTTCTGGTGCTATTCGAACGATCTCGGCATCATGACCGCGGCCTATCTGCATGTGGTCGCCGCGACGCCCTGGATCACCGAGCCCTCGCAATCGCTCTTCCGCTGGCAGATCGGCGACGTGATCGAGGGCGGGCCGTTCCGCCAGGTGAAGGACACGGTCCGGGTGCCCGAGGGGCCCGGCCTCGGCGTGACGCTCGATCGCGCGGCGCTCGGGCACTGGTCCCGGCATTTCGCCGAGAACGGGCCGATGAGCCATTTCCACGATCCCGCCCGCCCCGGCCGTCACCGCCGGCTGCCGCTCGCCTGATACCGGTCTCCGTGCGATCGCTGCGGACCGGAGCCCGTCCCGCCGTGGCGGCGCCGCCTTTTCTCGCGGATTGTCGGCCGACGGTGACGCCCGGCCTCCCGCGGCCTCGGCGCCCGCGTGTCCCGCTGACGAACCGGCGCGAGGCGCTGCCTCGCCGTTGCGGGCCCGGTCCGTCGCCCCGGGCGAACGCGGCACCCGGATGCCGCGTTCGCCCGGGGTACTCCGCCCGGTGATGCGGCGCGCCTGCAAAGCGGCTGCGGGACCGGCCCGGAATGCGGATCGCGCCTCGCCGGCGCGGGCCCGTTTCAGGGGGAAATGTCGTCTCGGGCCGGGCCGGGCCTCGGCTCGATGTCGGGTTCCTTCGACAGGATGCGTCCGACGAGCTTGCCTTCCGCCACCAGTTCCCGGACGCAGGTCTCGAACAGGCTCTTGATGGCCTCGGTCGCCACGCTCAGCCCACCGCTGTCGTTCCAGGCCATGGACAGCACCCGTTCGACGGGCGGGTTGACGATCTCCTTGGCCTGCAGGGCGCCGCCCGCGATCTCCTCGGCGAAGGCCGAATAGGGAACCACGGTATAGGCCGGGCCGGACAGGATGATGCTTCGGTATACCGGGATGGATTCCTGCTCGATCACGATGTTCAGGGAATGACCTTCGCGAAGGGCGATATTCTCCAGGGAGATCCGGAAATGATTGTTGCGGGTCCCCATGACGAGCGGAAACCCGCGCAGGTCGCGGAGCTCGACGGTGGGACCCATGCCGCCGGGAAAGCTTCGTCCGACGAGGTAGAACTTCTGGCTGATGAGGGGCAGGGACCGGACGTTTTCCAGCGCGGCCACGTTCGGGACCAGCGCGACGTCCACGGCCCCGGTCCGAACGAGGTTTCTGCTCATGACGGTGTAGGCATCGCGGATCCTGAGGTCGATGTCGGGATAGACGGCCCTGGCCCGCCAGAAGAGATAGCCGGCCAGCACCGGCGCCATCGAGGCGGCGATGGCTATGCAGACCTCCCCGACCGGAGATTCGCCGGTCTCGACGACCTCGTGGCGGATCTGGTCGATCCGGCGCAGGACCGAGGTTCCGCGCTCGTAGAGGCGCTCGCCGGCCTTCGTCAGCGTCACCCCCCTGACGCTGCGTTCGAAGAGCGCGACGCCCAGTTCGTCCTCGAGGGCCCTCATGTGCTTGCTGAGCGCCGGCTGCGCGAGATTGACCTCGCGCGACGCCGCAGCGATGGAGCCGCTATGAACCACGGACATGAAGAAGTTCAGGCGATCGAGCCGCATCCGGCGAGATCCTCGGCTGAGGCGATCCGGCGCGATCATAGCATCCCTGCACGATATTGCGCCAGCGGCCCTCGCCGCCGGCACAAGTCGCGGGCGGGGCGCCGGCGATGGGCCGTCAGCGGAAGCCCTTGACATGGCGCAACGACAACTCCAACCCCTGTGCTATCCTGGGCAGATCAAGGGGGGGAAGCACCATGCGCATCCGGCCATTCTGCACGGCGCTCTGCATCGCGGCCCTGCCGGGGCCCGCGTCGGCGCAGTTCATTCCGGCAGAAAGCTCGCTCTCGGGGCTCTATCCGGGCAAGGCCTATTCGCCCTATGCGGAGCGCAGCTTTCCCGACCGGGTGTTCTGGGGCGACACGCATCTACACACCGGGCTCTCGGTGGACGCGGGGCTCTTCGGCGCGCGGCTGGGGCTCGACGATGCCTATCGCTTCGCCCGCGGCGAGCAGGTCACGGCCTCCTCGGGCCAGCCGGCGAAGCTCGGCCGCCCGCTCGACTGGCTGGTGATCGCCGATCATTCCGATGCCATGGGCTTCTTCAACGATTTGGCGGCGGGCAAGCCCGAGATCCTGAAGTTCGAGCAGGCGCGGTCCTGGTACGAGGGCATCCAGGCCGGCGGCGAGGCGGCCGCCGCCGCCGCGCTCAACCTGATCACCACCTTCGCTCAGGGGAACATCGACCCCGGGATGCTGGCAGAGTACTCGCCCGGCGGAAAGACCTTCGCCACCGTCTGGGAGCACGTGGTCGAGACCGCCGACCGCTACAACGACCCCGGAAACTTCTCCACCATCATCGGCTTCGAGTGGACCTCGCTCGTCGCAGGCAACAACCTGCATCGCAACGTGCTCTTCCGCGAGGGCGCGGAGAAGGCGGGACAGGTGGTGCCCTTCACCACCCAGGGGCCGGTCGGCTCGACCGACCCGCTCGACCTCTACGAATGGCTGGAGAACTACGAGGCCACCACCGGGGGCTCGGCGCTCGCCATCGCCCACAACGGCAACCTCTCGAACGGGCTGATGTTCCCCGTCGACGCCCAGTACACCGGGCGCGCGATCGACGCGGCCTATGTCGAATCCCGCGCCAAGTGGGAGCCGCTCTACGAGACCACGCAGATCAAGGGCGACGGCGAGGCGCATCCGTTCCTCTCGCCCGACGACGCCTTCGCCGATTACGAGACCTGGGACGTCGGCAACCTGGACCTGACCCAGGCCAAGACGCCCGAGATGCTGCAATACGAATACACCCGCGAGGCGCTGAAGAACGGCCTGCTGCTGGAGAGCCGGCTCGGCACCAATCCCTACAAGTTCGGCCTCGTCGGATCGACCGACAGCCACACCGCGCTCTCGGCGGTCGAGGAGGACAACTTCTTCGGCAAGGCGAGCAATGCCGAGCCCAAACCCGAGCGCATGCAGCACCCCTTCACCGAGACCGAGGTCGGCGTCTTCGAGGGCTATCAGCTGGTCGCCTCGGGCTATACCGGCGTCTGGGCGACCGAGAACACCCGCGCGGCGATCTGGGACGCGCTCGCCCGCAAGGAGGTCTATGCCACCACCGGCCCGCGCATGCTGGTGCGCTTCTTCGGCGGCTGGGACTATACGGACCAGGATCTGAACAGCCGCCAGCCCGCCTTCCGCGGCTACGAAAAGGGCGTGCCCATGGGCGCCGATCTGCCCGCCGGTTCCGGCGACGGCGTCCCGACCTTCATGGTCTACGCCCTTCGCGATCCGATCGGCGCCAACCTCGACCGCATCCAGATCGTCAAGGGCTGGCTCGACGCCGAGGGCGCGACCCACGAGCAGGTCTACGATGTCGCCTGGTCGGAGGGGCGCGAGCCCGATGCCGAGGGCGTGCTGCCGCCAGTCGGGAGTACCGTCGATGTCGCCGCCGCCAACTGGACCAACACCATCGGTGCCGCGGAACTCGCCGCCGTCTGGGCCGATCCGGCGTTCGATCCGGGCCAGAAAGCTTTCTACTACGCCCGCGTCCTGGAGATCCCGACGCCGCGCTGGGTGGTCTACGACGCCTTCCGCTTCGGCGTGCCGATCCCCGAGGGTGCGGAGACCGAAGCCCAGGAGCGCGCCTATACCTCGCCGATCTGGTACAGCCCCGAAGGATGACATCCATGCCCGACCCCCGAAAGATCCTCTTGCTCGCCGCGCTCCTGGCATTCCCGGCGAGTGCCGCCCTCGCCCATGAGGGCGCGGTCGCCGGGGGCGGCTTCCTGACCGGCTTCCTGCATCCGATCCTCGGCTGGGACCATGTCGCCGCCATGGTCGCCGTCGGGCTCTGGGGCGCCTTCCTCGGGGCGCCGGCGATCTGGCTCCTGCCGGTCACCTTCCCGCTGGTCATGGCGCTCGGGGGCGCGCTCGGGGTCGCCGGCGTGCCGGTGCCGGGCATCGAGACCGGGATCGCCGCCTCGGCGCTGATCATCGGTCTCGCGGTCCTCATGGCCTGGCGGCCGCCCCTCATGGTCGCGGCGGTGATCGTCGGCTTCTTCGCGGTGTTCCACGGCCATGCGCATGGGCAGGAGATGCCGCAGGCCGCGAGCCCGCTCGCCTATGCCGCGGGCTTCGTGATCGGGACCGGCTTCCTGCATATCGCCGGCATCTCGCTCGGGCTCTTCACCGCCTCGGAGCGCGGCGCGCTCGCCGTGCGCGGCCTCGGCGCCGTGATCGCGGCCGCGGGTGTCGGTTTCCTGACCGGGACCATTTGATCCGCGCCTAGGGCGGAGCGGTCGGCCGATGACGTCTCGACCCGGCAAGAACGCGGCCCTTTCCCTGGCCCGAGGCTTGGTCCTGAGGCCACAGTGTCGGTTGGGCGCGGCGGCGCCAGGTTAAGGTCCCGGCGCGCGGCTTCAGCTCCGCAGGGCCGCGGCGGGGGACTGGCGATAGGCGTAGACCGCCGGGAGCGCGGCGATGGCGGCGGCGACGGCAAGCAGCACGGCGGCGAAGCCGAGATCCGAGGCCTCGAGCGTCACCGGCAGGTGGATGCCGCTCTGCCGGCTCAGCCCGATCGCGAGGACCTTCGCGCCGGCGTAGCCGAGCAGGACGCCGAAGGCGACCCCGAGCCCGACGACGAGCAGGAGCTCCGCCCAGACCACGCCGAAGACCGCGACCCGCGGCGCCCCGAAGGCGCGGAGCGCGCCGATCTGGCGGCGGCGCTGGGCGAGATGCGCCATGGCGACGAGCAGGACAGCCGCTGCCGCCAAGGCCTGCGTGCCGATGGCGATCGCCGTCAGGATCTGGCGCGCATCGCCGAGCGTGGAATAGAGCCGGGTCAGCACCTCGCCCGGGAAGACGGCCAGGGTCGTCTCGGTGCGATATTCGCCGCGGAGCTGGTAGGCATTGGCGATCGAGCGGGGCTTGACGATGATGGCGGGCACGCCGGGCAGGTCGTCGGGCCAGGGCGGGCCGAGCCGTGCGGTCGCCGCCTCCGCCCCGTGGTCTTCGTGCGCGTGGTCATGGCCTTCGTGGTCGTGGTCGTGGTCGGCTTCATGATCGTGGCCGGCCTCGTCATGGGCCTCCTCGCCGTGCTCATGGACCTTCCAGACCCCTTCGATCGGCACCAGGATCGCCCGGTCCCAGGGCGTCGCCGTCGGGGCCAGGCGGCCGGCGACATGGTAGACGATCTCGTCGTGCTCTTCCGCCTCCTGCCCGGGGAGGCCGTGCATCGGCGTGATCTCGTAGCCGGGATCGAGACGCACGCAGGCGCCGACGATCGCCTCGCCGAGGCTCGCGAAGAGAGGTTCGGCCCCGCCGTCGGCCAGGCCGAGGCTCTCGACGAATTCCGCGGTCGTCCCCACGATGGGATAGCCGAGGAAGGAATCGCCGAAGCCGACGGGCGCGGCGAATTCGACCCGCGGATCCTCGGAGAGCCGCCGCAGGACGTCGCCATTGAGCAGCGTCAGCGGCGCGGGCTGCAGGAACACCGAGGACAGCACGAGCTGGGTTTCGCTGCCCGCCGCGCCGACGACCAGGTCGAAGCGGTCGGCGGCGCGCGCGCTGCCGAGGCGCAGCGCGCGCTCCTCGATGCGGACCGCCATGCCGAGCGCGGTCGCGCTCGCGATGAGCAGGACGATCACCAGCGCCCCGAGGGCGTGCAGGCGGAGATCGGCGAGGACGAAGCGGATCATGAGGCCTCGGCGTGAAGCGCGTCGGCGCGGCGGCCACCGGCGAGCGCGAAGCGGCGGTCGAGGCGGCCGTAGAGCGCCGGATCATGGGTGACGACGATGAGCGTGGCGCCGGCGTCCCTGGCAAGCCGGGTCAGCAGCGCGCAGACCGCCGCGCCGCTCTGGCCGTCGAGGCTCGCGGTCGGCTCGTCGGCGACGATCACGCCCGGCTGCAGCAGGAGCGCCCGGGCGATCGCGACGCGCTGCATCTCGCCGCGGGAGAAGGTCTCGATCCCGCGGGCGCCCGCCTCTATGCCGACCTCGACGAGCAGCGCGACAGCGCGGTCGCGCAGGCCCGCCGGGAGACGGATGTGGCGGAAGCGCGCCGGCAGCAGCACGTTCTCGATCGCGCTCAGCCCGGGGAAGAGGTGGAAGTCCTGCATGACGAGGCCGACGTTGCGCGCGCGCCAGCGGTCACGGGCGGGTTCGGAGAGCCTTGCGATGTCCTCGCCGCTCCAGAGGACGCGGCCCGCACTCGGGCGTTCGAGCCCGGTGACGACGTTGATGAAGGTGCTCTTGCCGGCGCCGGAGGGGCCGGTCACCGCGACGCTCGAGCCGGCCGCAACCTCGAGCGCGGGCAGGTCGAGCGCCGGCTCGGCCAGGTCGGGAAAGCGCACGACCACGCCTTCGAGGGAAAGGCTCAGCATTCTCAGGCTGTCTCGAACTCGGCGTCCCGCACCCGCAGGAGGCTCACGAAGCCGGTCTCGGGATCGGTCCAGGAGCCATGCTCGAGCACGCCCTCGACGGCGATCATGCCGGTCGTCCGCTCGAAGGTCTGCTTGCCCTTGAGGTAGATCACCACGATGTCGTCCGGCCAGTCCGCATCGGAGGAGCAGAAGGGGCAGATCGCCATCGGTGCCTTGCCGAGCACGAAGAAGCTCGCCTCGGCCTTGAGCGGCGGGGCCATGAATCCGACGATCCGGACGCGCTGGCCGTCGAGCTCCAGCACCTTCTGCGAGAATTCGAGGCCGAGCACGCCGACCTTGCCGTAGAGCTCGTTGAAGCCGATCTCGGCCGCGGCGGCGCTGGCGGTGCCGGGCGCGAGCAGCGCGAGCAGGCTCAGGAGGAACGGGCGGCGGGCGATGCGGGGACAGGCGGGCGGCGGTCGCACGGGCAGGCTCGGCTCACGCGGGCGCCCAGCGCGCGCCGCGCAGGCGCACGAGGCTGGAGGCGCCCGCCGCATCGAGCCGGAGCGGTCCGTGCTCCAGCACACCCTCGACCTCGGTCAGGCGGCCGGGCGCGAAGTCGCCGCCTTCGGCGGAAGGCAGCACGAAGACCGCATCCTCGGGCCATCCCTGGTCGGTGCCGCCCTCGCTTCCGGTCGCGGCCGGGGCGCGGGTGAGCACGAGCACCTCCCGGCTTCCGGGGATCGCGGGCGCGAGATAGCCGCGCATGGTCACCGTCGTGCCGTCGAGGGCCTCGAGCCTTTCGTGGAATTCATGGCCGAGGACGCCGATTCGCGCGAAGAGCTCGTCGAAGTCGAGGAAGGGGGATTGCGGCATCGCCTGGGCCTCCGGTTCGTCTGGTGGCCGGCCCCGCATGGCGGGACCGGTTGGTTTCTTGGCGTCGTCCGGTCAGTTCGTGGCCGGCGCCAGCGCCAGCGCCTCGGCGATCACCCGGTAGACGTCCGAGTTCTCCATGTAGCCGCGGAAGTTCTCGGCGCCGGGGCCGCTCGCCTGCAGCACCTCGTCATCGACCGAATGGGTACCCGCGTTCATGGAGACCGGGATGTTGCCGGTGCGCAGCACCGCGCCGGGCACGTCCTTGTAGGCCTCGTTGGCGATGTAGTTCCCGTCGGCATCCGCGACCGCGGGCACGAACTGGCCGTCGAGCTTCGGGCCGAAGGTCTCATAGTGGTCGGGGAAGTTGCCGAGATACATCATCAGCCGCTTGGAGACGTCCATCCGGTCGGGATAGCCGTCGCCGTCCTCGTCGGTGTAGTTGGTGAAGCCGGCATCGCCGTAGGTGCCGACTTTCTCGCGCATCTCGTCGCCCGGCTTGTCGTCGTCGACCGTGCCGGTGATCGAGAGCCCGTGGGTGTGGTCGCCGACGAAGATGATCAGCGTGTCGGGATTGGCCTCCTGGAACTCGCGCGCCACGGCGATCGCCTGGTCGAGCGCGATCATGTCGTAGACCGCCCGCTCCCAGTCGAGGGCGTGGGTCGCCTTGTCGGTATGGCCGTCCTCGACCATCAGGAAGAAGCCGTCCGGATCCTTCGAGAGCACGTCGAGGGCCGCGCGGGTCATGTCGGCGACGAGCGGCTGGTCGGGGAATTGCTCGACCGTGCCCTTCTTGAGCTGCCGGATGTCCAGGGTGGTGTCGAGGTTGCCGGTGTTGAAGAGGCCAAGGATCTTGCCGTCCGTGTGGTCGGCCACGGCCTGCTGCAGCTCGGTGGCGGAGGTCGCGAGCGTGTAGCCGGCGCCCTGGAACTCGGCGATCATGTCCTTGTCGTCGACGCGCTTCGATCCCGGCGTCGACTGCGGCAGGAAATAGGCCGAGCCGCCGCCCATGAGCACCTCGGGCGCCACGGCGAAATGCATCTCCGTGATCTCGGGCTTGTCGTTGCGCGAGCGGGTGTGGGAGACCACCGCCGCCGGGGTCGCGTCCTGGACCTCGGTATTGGTGACGATGCCGATGGACTTGCCCGTGGCGCGGCGGATCGCCTCGCCGATCGTCTCGACCTTGGGATGGTCGAAATTGCTCGCCGCCCGGCTGCCGTAGACCCCGAGCGCGTTCACCACCGACTTGTGGCCGGTCATGTAGGCGGCCATGGTATTGGCGGAATCGTTGTGGATCGAATCCTGGCTCGACGTGCCTATGAAGGCCATGTACTGCAGGTCGTCGATCGCGAGGCGGCCGTCCGCCTTGCCTTCGGTATTCCCCTTGGAGAGGATCCGCGCCGCGGTGCGATGCGCCACGGTCATGCCGTCGCCGAGGAAGAAGATGACGTTCTTCGCCCTGGGCTCGGCGGAGGTCCCGAAGACTTCCCAGTTGACGCTCCGGCTCGTGTCGCCGGCCTTCGCCTCGACGGTGTAGCTGCCGGGCTCGGTGATGCTGACGTCACGCAGCAGCAGCGAGGAGCCGCCACTCTCGTCCTCGTTCTCGATGAACTCGGCGGTGGCGCCGAGGAGCGTGTCGTAGCTCTCGCCGTTGATGAGAACCTCGACCTGGTCGGGCTGCACCACGGTCGGGAACTCGACCTTGAAGTCGAATTTCGAGCCCGAGAGGATCGTGGCGCGATCCAGTGGATAGATCGCCTGACCCAGCGCGAGGCCGGGTATCAAGGCCATCGCCGCCGTCAATAGTATCAGTCGCTTCATGCGTCGTCCCCCGTTTCTTCGGTCGTCGTTCGTCCGAAGCATGGGGGCGCGCCCGCGCCCTGCGGATCGCCGGCTCCCCCAGCCGAAGAAGGTCGTTGCCTCCCGGAAGTCCTTCGGACTCTCGATCTCGCTACATTGGCACCCCACTCGGGATGATCGCATCCTTGGGCATGGCGGCATCGGCTGTCAACTGGGGTCGTTTCGGCTGCCCGAGGCGATTCCATCAGGGATTGCCTTGTCCCGGCTGGATGGTTCGGCAGAGGGCGGTAGCGGCCCGGGTCATCGTACTTGAAGCTTGTTCTTTCTTCCTCGACCGTCCCGCCCCGAGACGAGGGCAGCGCCCGGCCCGGCGGGTGCGAAGCGCCCGCGTCGTGCCGGATGCACGCCTTTGGCGTGGCGGGGCGGGGCGGACGCTGCCCGGCGGTGCCCGGCGGGCGAGGTAGTGGTGCTAGGCGCGCCAGGGACCTCGGGCGATCGGGGGGCGTTGCCCTCGGGGCGATCCACCCTTGCCCGAACGGCCCTATCGCTTGCGCCGCTTGACGTTTCCGCCCCTTTGCCCGGGTCGTCCGGCGGTCGAGCGGCCGCTGCCCTTCACGGCCGCCTCCGCCTCGGCCTCGACGGCGGCCTGGCGGGCCAGCGGGTCGTCGGCCACGGCGAGCTCGACCGCTTCGAGCCGCTTGATCTCGTCGCGCAGCCGGGCGGCTTCCTCGAATTCCAGGTTCTCGGCGGCCTTGAGCATGGATTTGCGCAGCCCGTCGAGATGGGCGGCGAGATTGGCGCCGATCAGCGGCTTCTCGACGGTGGCGGTGACGCGCGCCATGTCGGTGTCGCCCTGGAAGAGCCCGTCGAGCACGTCGGCGACGTTCTTGCGGATGGTCTCGGGCGTGATGCCATGGGCGGCGTTGTGGGCGAGTTGCTTCTCGCGGCGGCGGTTGGTCTCGGCCAGCGCCCGCTCCATCGAGCCGGTGATGCGGTCGGCGTACATGATGACGCGGCCGTCGGCGTTGCGCGCGGCGCGGCCAACGGTCTGGATGAGCGAGGTCTCGGAGCGCAGGAAGCCCTCCTTGTCGGCGTCGAGGATGGCGACCAGCGCGCATTCGGGGATGTCGAGCCCCTCGCGCAGCAGGTTGATGCCGACCAGCACGTCGAAGGCGCCGAGGCGCAGGTCGCGCAGGATCTCGATGCGCTCGATGGTGTCGATGTCGGAATGCATGTAGCGCACGCGGATGCCCTGCTCGTGCAGGTACTCGGTCAGGTCCTCGGCCATGCGCTTGGTGAGCGTGGTGACCAGCACCCGGTTGCCCTCCGCCGCGACCTTGCGCACCTCGTCGAGCAGGTCGTCGACCTGCATGGAGACGGGGCGGATCTCCACCGGCGGGTCCACCAGCCCGGTGGGGCGGATCACCTGCTCGGCGAAGACGCCGCCCGCCTGCTCGATCTCCCAGGCGGCCGGAGTGGCGCTGACGAAGACCGATTGCGGGCGCATCGCGTCCCATTCCTCGAACTTGAGCGGCCGGTTGTCCATGCAGGAGGGCAGGCGGAAGCCGTGCTCGGCGAGGGTGAACTTGCGCCGGTAGTCGCCGCGGTACATGCCGCCGATCTGCGGCACCGAGACATGGCTCTCGTCGGCGAAGACGATGGCGTTGTCTGGAATGTACTCGAAGAGGGTGGGGGGCGGCTCGCCCGGCTTGCGGCCCGTAAGGTAGCGCGAATAATTCTCGATGCCGTTGCAGACGCCGGTCGCCTCCAGCATCTCGAGGTCGAAGGCGGTGCGCTGCTCCAGCCGCTGGGCCTCGAGCAGCTTGCCCTCGGCCACCAGCTGGTCGAGGCGGATGCGGAGCTCCTCGCGGATGCCCTTGATCGCCTGCTGAATGGTCGGGCGCGGGGTGACATAATGCGAGTTGGCGTAGACGCGGATCTTCTCCAGATCGGCGGTGCGCTGCCCGGTCAGCGGGTCGAATTCGTGGATCGACTCGAGTTCCTCGCCGAAGAAGCTGAGCCGCCAGGCGCGGTCCTCCAGATGGGCGGGCCAGATCTCCAGGCTGTCGCCGCGCACCCGGAAGGCGCCGCGCTGGAAGGCGCCGTCGTTGCGGCGGTATTGCTGCTCGACCAGCCCGGCGATCACCCGGCGCTGGTCGTAGGGCTTTCCGGCCACCAGATCCTGGGTCATGGCGCCATAGGTCTCGACCGCGCCGATGCCGTAGATGCAGGAGACCGAGGCGACGATGATGACGTCGTCACGCTCGAGCAGCGCCCGGGTGGCGGAATGGCGCATCCGGTCGATCTGCTCGTTGATCTGGCTTTCCTTCTCGATATAGGTGTCCGAGCGGGGCACATAGGCCTCGGGCTGGTAGTAATCGTAATACGATACGAAATACTCCACCGCATTCTCGGGAAAGAAACCCTTGAACTCGCCGAAGAGCTGGGCGGCCAGGGTCTTGTTCGGTGCGAGGATGATCGCGGGGCGCTGGGTCGCCTCGATGATCTTGGCCACGGTGAAGGTCTTGCCGGTGCCGGTGGCGCCGAGCAGGACCTGGTTGCGCTCGCCGGAGGCGATGCCCGCGACCAGTTCGCCGATGGCGCCGGGCTGGTCGCCCGCAGGCTCGAAATCCGCACGCAGCACGAAGCGGCGGCCGCCTTCGAGCTTGTCGCGGGACGGCGATTCGGCGTCGGGGGGAATCGGGCGTGGTGCGGCCATGACGATCCTCGCATGCGGATCCGTCTCACTTGGGCCGACGGGTGGCGAAAGGCAAGGTTAACCGCTTCAGAACGCCGGGAAAATGCTCGGCTCATGGTGTAGGGCATTTTAGGTAACTAAACCCTTGCGTGTGCCTCCCGACTCGCGCTATACGGGTGTTGCAAGCAGCACAGTGGTCGTCGGCCGGGTGTGTACACCCACCCCACCCCTCGCTCCCTCACACTCGGACGACGACCCGCTGCTCGCGCAAATCCCCCGCACCGCGACCCTTGATCCCATCCGCCCGAGCGGCGATAACCGTGATGTCTTCAGGGGAGCCGGATCATGCTCGCGCGAATCTACCAGCCCGCCCGCAACGCCATGCAATCGGGGCAGGCCAGGACCCGCGACTGGGTGCTGGACTACGCGCCCGAAGATGCCAAGGCCATCGATCCGCTGATGGGCTGGACAGGCTCGGGCGACATGAAGGGCCAGCTGCGGCTCAGCTTCCCCGACCGCGAGGCGGCGGTGGCCTATGCCCGCAAGCACGGCATTCCCTTCCAGGTCTTCGACCCGAAGCGGCGCGCCTTCGTGCTGCGCCAGAACGGCTACGGGGACAATTTCGCCTCCCAGCGCCGCGTCCCCTGGTCGCATTGAGCGCGAGAATGCGCCGTCGCGGCGGAGCGGCCCCGTAGCTCAACCGGATAGAGCACCTGACTTCTAATCAGGATGTTGCAGGTTCGAGTCCTGCCGGGGTCGCCAGTTTCCGACGGTTCCATTGTGTTTTCAGTACCGTGCCAGTGGGGTTTCCAGGAACGTCCAGAGCGGTTTCCTGACTCGGTCCCTGTCCCACCCTTGGGGTCACGGCTCCGGCCGCTCCCTCGACCATCCGGCGGCGCGGCGCGCCGCTGGCGAGGTTCTCGGTTTCGGACAGGCTTTCGTGTGCCGTCCATGCGCCGGACCGGTGTGTCGGCTCGCGGCGGCGGTCGGCCGGCACAATCGCGTCCTCGGGCCCGATGTGTTTCAGGTCCACGCCGAGTTCGTCCGCCTTGCGGATGGCATCCTGGAAAGTGCGCGAGTTAGCTTGCGCTCTCCGTGTCCCGAGGCACGGCCGAGGGGCCGCAGGCATTCGGTCAGGCCGGCTCCACCGCAAGATCCTGCGCGCCTTCCCACAGAACTCTGCGGCCGAGTTCGGCAAGCCGTTCGAGACCGGATGTCAGTGTCAGGAAATGGTTCCCCGCCAGCTGTCCCATCTTCGAGGAGAAATCGACCGCGCCATAGGCCAGCAGGATCTCAGTCTCGCTGATCCCGCCGGGATAGAGCAGGAATTGGCCCGGGGCGGGGTGGCTGGTGTGGTTCTCGTAGCCGAGGCCGAAATCCTCGTCTCCGAGCGGAACCCAGACGCCCTCTCCGCTCCAGCGCACATGCACGAGCTGGCTCAGATAGGGAAGCCGCTTCCGGAAGGCGGCGACCGTCTTCGGGGCCTTCTCCCACTCCAGGCGGCCGTCGAACACCAGGCCGCCGGCGGTGATCTTCACGGTGTCGGTCATCGGATTCTCCTTCTCTTCCTATGGTTTCGTGGCTTCGCCCGGCCCCATCCGCAACGGCATCGGTCGCAATGCCGGTCCAGGCGGAGGGCAATGCACCCTTCGTCCCTCAACCCGAGCGCCGCCGAGGTCACGCCACTTCCGGAAGGGTCGTCGTCCGGTATTCGTGCTCGATCCTGCGCCCCGTCGCGGGATCGCTCATCCGCATGCGGAACCGCGCCGCCGGCCGCACCCCTCCCTTCGCGCCGAGGGTGCCGCACATCATGGCGGCGCCACCATTCGCGGCCAGCCGTTCCAGCCCGGCCCCCTCGATCAGCACGGCGAGGGGAAGCATCGCGGCGAGCGTACCCTGCTGATACACCACCCAGCCACCGGCTTCCTCGATCCAGCTCTCCAGCAGGAGGTCTTCCAGCCGGCCGGCGACCGCGTCCCAGGGCCAGAGTTCGTTCGCGCAGGGTTTCGCGCATATCTGCTTGGACAGAGCCACCGAATGCGCCTCGAGCGCGCGGTCGGTGTGGTCGGAGCCGAGGCCGAGCCAGCGGCGCCCGCCGGCCTGCACGACCAGGGGCTCGACCTCGCCGGAGGTGGCCTCTCCCACCACCTGGATCTCCGGGGCGGTGGTAAGCTGCGCCGCCGCGGCGCGATAGTAGAGCGGCGTCGCCGACGGCGGCTTGACGCCGATTGCGACCAGCTCCTCGATGTGATGCTGGATCGCCGCCTGATCGCGGCCGGTCCAGCCGGCGATGACCAGATCGCCGATGTCGAGATCGAGCGGGGCTCCGTCCATGGTGAACTGCATCTCTGGCTCCTTCATTGAATCCTGAGCCACCATGGCCTCGGCCATGGCGGGGTGATGCGCAGGGTCGCCTCAACCATAGCCCGAACCCGTCCGCGCCGGCCGGTCCCGGGCCAGTCGGGACGCCAGGGCGACCAGCACCAGCGTCACCAGCACGCTTGCCGCGAGGGCAGCCGCGAAAGCGGCGGTCGGACCGAGCGGCGGCAGCGCGATCGCCAGCACGAAGGCGAAGGCGGCGAGGCTCGCGATGCCGAGCATGGTCGCGCGCAAGGTGGCGACGGCGATCGCCGACCCCAGCCGCTGGTGCAGCGTCACCGAGATCACCGTCATGCCGATCGGATAGGCGATCAGGAAGCCGGCCCAGACCGGCCCCAGCCGATCCGCGGCCAGCGTCACCACCGCCACCAGCAGGCCGGCGGCCAGGCCGCGCAGGACCAGCGACAGGAAGCTGCCGCGCGCGCGCCCCGGGCCATGGGGCCTCAGGAAGCGGGTGGCGAGGTGGCGTGCCGCCAGCATCGACGCGGTGAAGATCGCCAGCCCCAGCCAGGGCGATGCCGGGACCAGGGAGAGAAGCGAGGCCGCCAGGAGCCAGGCGAGCACCGCCGCGCCGATCGCCGCCCGCGAGCGCTCGGCGACGGCCACGTAGCCCAGAATAAAGGCCTGCGTCGCCGCCAACGAGGTCAGCGCCGCGGCCGCGGCATCGGCGCTGAAGGCGAGGCTCTGGTCCCGGACCAGGAAGAAGAAGGCGGGGCCGATGACGATCGGCAATCCGGCCAGCGCGCCGCCGAGCTTCGGGCCGAGATGCTCGGCTGCGAGCGTGATGCCGACGACGATCGCGGCGGTGGCGAGGATCCGGACCGAAAGCTCGATCTCCAGCCCGAGGCTCATCGCGGCCGTCGGATCACTGCAGCGTGTCCGGGGTGCCGCATTCGAGAAACGCGCCCCGCCCCGCCTCGCCGACGCATTTGCCGCCGCGGATCACCACCTCGCCGCGCGAGAGCACGGTCTCGGGCCAGCCCGTCACCTGATGCCCCTCATAGGGGGTGTAGTCGACGTTGTGATGCAGCATCGCGTTCGTGATCGTCAACTGCCTGCCCGGATCCCAGATGGTGATGTCCGCATCAGCGCCGATCGCGATCGTGCCCTTGCGCGGCATCAGGCCGTAGAGGCGGGCCGGATTGGTCGAGGTCAGCTCGACGAACCGGCGCAGCGAGATGCGCCCCTTGAGCACCCCTTCCGAGAACAGGAGCGGCAGCCGGGTCTCCACCCCTGGAATCCCGTTCGGCACATGGGCGAAGCTGGCCCTCTCGCCGGCTACCTTCTTGCCCTGCGGGTCGTCGTAGCGGAAGGGGGCATGGTCGGAGGAGAAGACCTGGAAGGTGCCGTCCCGAAGGCCGCGCCAGACCGATTCCTGGCTCGCCCTGTCCCGCGGCGGCGGGCTGCAGATATGCTTGGCGCCCTCGAAGCCGTCGAGGTCGAGATCGGCGGCGGTGAGGAAGAGGTATTGCGGGCAGGTCTCGGCGAAGACACGGAGCCCCCGCTGGCGCGCGGTGGCGATCTGCTGCTGTGCCTCGCCGCCGGAGACATGGACCACCAGGACCGGCGCATCGACCACCTCCGCGAAGGAGATGGCGCGATGCGTCGCCTCGCGTTCGGCGATGGCGGGGCGGGCGGTCGCGTGATAGCGCGGCCCGGTGTTCCCGGCCCGCTCCAGCGCATCGGTCAGCCAGGCGATCACGTCCGAATTCTCGGCATGGATCATGGTCAGGGCGCCCTCGCGCCGCGCCAGCGCCAGGACCTCGAGGATCTGGCGGTCGTCCAGCTTCAGGTCGTCATAGGTCGTGTAGATCTTGAACGAGGTGTATCCGTCACGGATCAGCGCCGGCAGCTCCTGGCCCAGGACCTGCTCGGTCGGGTCCGTGACGATGAGGTGAAAGGCATAGTCGATGACCGACTTGCCGTTCGCCCGCTCGTGATAGTCGCGGACCGCCGCGCGCAGGCTCTGGCCCTTCATCTGACAGGCGAAGGGAATGACGGTCGTGGTGCCCCCGAAGGCCGCCGAGAGTGGCCCCGTGCCGAAATCGTCCGCCATGCGGGAGCCGTCGGAGGTCGGCTGGTCGAAGTGGCAATGCGCATCCACCCCACCCGGCAGGACCAGTTTCCCGGTCGCGTCGATCTCCTCTCCCTGGCGGGGGAGGTCGGCGGCGAGGGCGACGATGCGGCCGCCCCGGATGCCGATGTCGGCCTTGAACACCTCGGAAGCCGTTGCGAGGGTCCCGCCGCGGATCACGAGGTCATAGGGTACTGTCATGATCCGCCCCCTCAGCCGTACATGGTCCGCGGCAGCCAGGTCGCGATGCCGGGAAGCCAGATCAGCAGCAGCACGAAGAGGATCATGATGATGACATAGGGGAACGCCCCGCGGATGAGATCCGTGAACGGCCCGTCATCCTGGCGAACGCCATGCACCACGTAGAGGTTCATCCCCACCGGCGGCGTGATCATGCCGAGCTCGCACATGATGATGATGAAGATGCCGAACCAGACCGGATCGACGCCCATCGAGGTGACGACGGGAACGGCGATCGGAATCGTCAGGACCATCATCGACAGCACGTCCATGAACATGCCGAGCAGCACGTAGAAGACGATGAGCACCAGCAGCAGCTCAGTGGCCGAGAGGCCGAGCGAGGTCACCCAGTTCGTCGTCGTCTGCGCGACGCCGGTCAGCGACAGCGTCACGTTGAGGATGAAGGCCGCGAGCACGATCAGCAGCACCATTCCGGTCGTGCGGGCGGTCTGGATGAAGCACCGGCCGAAGAACTCGGCGCTGAGATGCCCGCCGATCGCGACGATGACGAGCGCGGTGACCACGCCGAGCGCGGCGGATTCGGTCGGTGTCGCGATCCCGAGATAGATCGACCCCATGACCACCAGGAAGATGATCGCCGGCGGAATCATCGCGCTCGAGGCGCGCAGCTTCTCCGCCAGGGGCACGTCCTCGATCTGGGTCGAGGTGTCGTTCCAGTTCCGGATCACGATCCAGAGCATGAAGAACACCACGAGCAGCAGCCCCGGGACGATCCCGGCCACGAAGAGCTGGCCGATCGAGGTCTCGGCGAGCGAGCCGTAGATCAGCAGGTTGACGCTCGGGGGGATCAGGATGCCCAGCGTGCCGCCGGCGGCGATGGAGCCCAGCGACTGCGCCTTGTCATAGCCCCGCTCGTTCAGGGACGGCGTGGCGACCGTGCCGATGGTGGCGGCGGTGGCCACCGAGGAGCCGGAGGTCGCGGCGAACATCGCGCAGCAGCCGATATTGGTGTGCAGCAACCCGCCCGGCAGGCGATTCAGCCAGAGCGCGGTGGCGCCGTACATCCTGTCGGCCATGCCGGAGCGCAGCATCAGCTCTCCGAGCAGGATGAAGAGCGGGATCGCCGTCAGGAGGTTGTCGTTCATCACCGACCACATGACCGGGCCGGTGCTGTCTACCAGGGGCCAGCCGAAGGCGAGCACGCCGCCGATCACGCCCATGATCAGCATCACCGAAGCGATCGGGATGCCCATGAGCATGATCACGAGCATGATCAGGAAGGCGACGGCGATTGTTGAGATTCCGACCATGATTCAGCGACGCTCCAGATCAGAGAGTTCTTCGGCCAGTTCCTCCTCGGCGGTCTTCGGATGGAATTCCTTGTTCAGGAGGTCGAACTGCCCGGTGAAGAGAAGGCGTGACGCGCGGGCGAAGGCCCAGAGTGACGCCGCGGTGAAGATGAGCATCGCGATGTACCAGACCGTCTGCGGATAGATCAGCGGCGTGGACCAGGCGGTCGGCGCGGTGGAATTGTAGCTCAGCGTGTCGCGGATCACCGACCAGATGTAGCGGGCGACGAAAAGGCCGAAGAGTGCCAGCGACAGCGCTGCCAGCCAGCTGAGGAAGGCCTGCACCTTGGGCGAGAACCGGCTGTAGAGCAGGTCGATGCGGATATGGGCGCGCTCCGAAAGCGCGATGGTGAAGGCGAGCGCGCCGCTGACGGCGAGCACGTAGCCGCCGAGCTCGTCGGCGCCCTGCAGCGAGGCGCCGAAGACCTTGCGCATGATGGTCTCCAGCGTCACGAAGAGCGACAGACCGATCAGGAGCAGGCCGAAGAGCCAGCTGGTGATGGTGATGAAACGATGCATGAGACCCCCCCTTGTGGAACCGAGGCCGCGGCCCGGTGAGGGGCCGCGGGCCGGTCGGCTTCGCCTAGTTGGCGACGCGCTTGCCGACGGTATCCATCCATGCCTGCGAGCATTCCTTGAAGGTCACGTCGCAGACTTCCGCCCAGGCGGGGAAAGACACGGCCATCAGCCCGTCGGAGACCACCGCGAGATCCGCGTCGGAGACCGGAGCCTCGGTGAGATTGAAGGGCTTGTTCAGCTCGCAGGGGGTCTTGCCGACGTTGCAGTTCATCGCATCGTCGTAGAGCTCCTTCGAATAGACCCAGATCTCGTCGACCAGCCCGTCGAAGGCCGCCTGGATCTGCTGCTGCTCTTCCGGGGAGAAGCTGTTCCAGGTGTCCAGGTTCATGCCGTAGCCCTGGATTGCGAAGCGGAAGGACAGCGGAAGCACGTGCGTGGTGACTTCCGGCCAGTCCGAGGCATTGGCCGAGCTCGGTCCGGTAATGGCGCATTCCACCACGCCGCGCGCCAGGGACTGATAGACCTCCGAGAAGCCCATCTGGACCGGAATGGCGCCGATCGATTCGATGAACTTCGAGAGCGTCTGGTCATCGGTGCGGATCTTGACCCCGTTGAGGTCGGAAAGCCCGCCGATCTCGCGGTTGCAGAACAGGACCTGCGGACCGAAGGGCCAGAGTCCGAGCAGCTTGGTATTGAAGTTTTCCTGAAGCTGCTGGTCCACGATGGGGCCGAATTCTGCCATCGTCTGCCGGCCGTTGTCGTAGTCGGTGTTCAGCCCCACCAGGTCGAGCCCCATGATGGAGGGCGCGTCGCGGCTGACCTGCTGCAGGCGCAGGGAAATGATGTCGAAGAGGCCGGACTTCAGGATGCGCAGCTCCTCGGCACCCTTGACGCCGGTCTGGTCGAGCGTCTGGAAGTTGGCGTTCACGTCGAGCCCGGTCTTCTCCGCGAAGCTTTGGAAGAAGGGTCCTTCCTTGTTTTTCTGGATCTCGCCCGTTGCGCCGGGCTGACCGAGCGCCTTGAGCGTCCGGGTATCGGCGGTGGCTGCCGTGGCCAGCAGACAGCTCAGCGCCATCGCGGTCAGGGTTGTCAGTTTCTTCATGTGCATCTCCTCCGTTGGCACAAGTTGGTCTTGATAAGGCCGCGCGATCAGTCGCTTTCCCGATCCAAGTGGCTCAGCATCTCCGGTGAGGCGTCGATCCTCCCGCTGACGAATTCGCCGACGAGAAAGCCCGTGCGCAGGACATGGTCGCGCATCAGCAGGCTCGCCCTCTGGATGTCCTTGTCGTTGATCGCCTGCATGAAGGCCTGGTGCTCTGACATCGCCTCGCTCCAGCGGCTCTTCGAATGCAGCGCGAAATATCGGACCCGCCGCGAGCGGGTCATCAGACCGGCATGCATGTCCCGCAGCACCGGGTTGCCGCAGAGCGCGACGATGCGGTTGTGGATGTCGAAATCCTTCTGGAAGCACTCCCGCCGCTGCTTCGCTTCGTAGAGGGCGATCATCCGGTCGTGCATCCGGTTGATCCGCGCGAGATCGGCCGGCGACATCCGCGCCATCGCCAGCTCCAGCGCGACCCGTTCGAGATTGGCCAGCACCTCGAATTGCTGCACCACCTCCTCCGCCGAGATCGTCGACACCACCGCGCCGCGGTTGGGATAGAAGTCGACCAGTCCCTCGACCTCCAGAACCCGAAGCGCCTCGCGCAGCGGGGTCCGGGAAATGCTGAAGAGCTCGCAGAGCTCGGCCTCGATCAGCCGGACGCCGGGCGCCAGTTCGCCGGCGATGATCATCTCGCGCAGCGTCTCGACCGCCTCGGCATGCAGCGAGCGCCGCCGCAGCGGCCGCTTGATGGGCAGGGTGGGGCGTACCGTTTCCATGGCAACAGTATCGCAACAAAACTCCTGCGATGGAAGAAAAATATATTGTTTAAAATCAAATAATTAATAGCATATTGCATACAATCATACAATTCTGCTATGCTGCCCTTGCCGAGAGAGGAAGGGATTCGCATGCCAGACGATCGAACGCTGATCGGCGTCCTGACGCCGTCGTCCAACACTGTGCTCGAACCGCTGACCAGCGCCATGATCGCGGATCTGCCCGACGTCTCCGCCCATTTCGGACGTTTCTCGGTGACCGAGATCTCGATGAACGAAGGCTCGCAGTCGCAGTTCGAGCTCGAGAACCCGCTCGCCGCCGCCCGGCTCCTGGCCGATGCGCGCGTGGACGCCATCGTCTGGAGCGGCACCTCGGCCAGCTGGCTCGGCTTCGAGCGGGACCGGGATCTCTGCGCCAGGATCGCCGCGGAGACCGGCATTCCCGCCGGGTCCTCGGTGCTCGCCATCAACGACCTCTTCGCCGCCGCGGGCGTGAAGACCTTCGGCCTGGTCAGCCCCTATGTGGAGGACGTACAGGAGCGCATCGTCGCGAACTACGCCCGCAACGGGCTGCAATGCGTGGCCGAGCGGCACCTGAACGAGACCGTGAACTACGCCTTCGCCGAATTCGACGAAGCCACCATCGCGGCCCAGATCCGCGCGGTCGCCGAGACCGGGCCGGATGCGATCACCGTGATGTGCACCAATATGCGCGGCGCGCGCATCGTGCCCGAACTGGAGGCGGAGCTGGGGATCCCGATCTTTGATTCCACCGCCGCCGCGGTCTGGACCGGAATGAAGCTGGCCGGCGACGACCCCGCCCGGATCCGGAGCTGGGGACGGCTCTTCGCGATGTGAGCGCCGAGCCGAAGAACGGGAGCCCCACATGACCGAACCCTGGACCCTGAGCATCGCCGAGCTCGCGGATCTCTTCCAGAGCGGCGAGACCGATCCCGTCGCCGTGGTCGAGGCGTTCCGGCGCCGCATCGCCGACCGGGATCCGGAGCTCAACTGCTACGTGGCGATGAACCCGACGCTCGACGCCGAAGCCCGCCGGAGCGCGGCGCGCTGGCGCGACGGCGTGCCGCTCTCCGCGCTCGACGGCGTGCCGATCGCGGTCAAGGACAACCTGGTCGCCGCCGGCATGCCCGCGACCTGGGGCAGCGCCGCCTTCGCCGACGACATCCGCGCCGCCGACGAGCTTCCGCTCGCGCGGTTGCGGGCCGCCGGGGCGATCGTACTCGGCAAGACCAACACGCCGGAATTCGCGGTCGACGGCTACACGAGCAACGCGCGCTTCGGCACGACCCGGAACGCCCTGAACCCGGCGCTGACCCCCGGCGGCTCCTCGGGCGGCTCCGCCAGCGCGGTCGCCGCCGGCATGGCCATGGCGGCGCTCGGGACCGACGGCGGCGGGTCGATCCGGCGGCCGGCCGGCTATACCGGGCTCTACGGGCTCAAGCCGGGCATCGGCGCGATCCCGCGCTCGGGCGGCCTGCCACAGGTCCTGCTCGATTTCGAGGTCGTCGGCGGGCTCGCCCGATCGGTCGCCGATCTGCGGCTGCTGCACGATTGCCTGGCGGGACCGGACCGCCGGGATCCGGCATCGCGGAGCTATCCGCGGGTTCCGGCCTCCGCCGGGCTGCTGCGCATCCTGCATGTGCCGACCCTCGCGAACCAGCCCTGCGACCGGGCCATCCTCGATGCCAGCGATCGTGCCGCCGAGACGATGCGGAGCCTCGGCCATCTGGTCCAGACGGCCGAGATGCCGGTGGACCTCGCGGCGCTGAACGCGATCTGGCCGCGGATCGCACGGATCGGACTGGCAAGGATGTTCGACGCCGCCCCGCATCTCGCCGCCCGGGCCTCGCCGCCCTATCTGGAGATGGCGGTGGAGGGCCGCAATATCCCGGCGGTGCAGCTCTGGGAGATCTTCGACATCGTCCGGGACCTGCGCAGGGACGCCGCGCGGATCTTCGCGGATTGGGATGTCGTGATGATGCCCTGCGCCGCCGCCCGCCCCTGGGCCGCCGCGACCCCCTATCCCGACACGATCGACGGCCGGAGCGTCGGCCCCCGTGGCCATGCGATCTATACCGGCTGGGTCAATGCCGCGGGCATCCCTGGCCTGGCCATTCCCGTCGGCCCGCCGGTGGAGGGCATCCCGGTCGGCCTCCAGCTCATCGCCGACATCGGGCAGGAGGACCTCCTGCTCGGCCTCGCTGCCGATCATGGGCGGGCTGCGCCATTGCAACCTGCCCGGCTGCGCGGATAGACCGACCTTGCAGGGACATGCGAAAGGGCAGGGGCGAGATGGGTGACGCGGCGTTCGTGCAGGAGGCGATCGACCTCGCCCGCGAAAACGTCGGCCGAGGCGGCCGTCCCTTCGGTGCGGTGCTGATCCGGGACGGCGAGGTGATCGTCCGCGCCGGCAACTGGCTGGAGGCCGATCACGACCCGACCGCCCATGCCGAACTGATAGCGCCCGGCGACGCCGGGCAGCCCGAGCTCGACCGCCTCTGGGCCGCGCGATCGGCGAAGACGGCCTAGGATCCGAAGATGACGAGCCTGGCGAATGCGCCTGCCTCGCGGCGAGCCGCGCTGGCCTTCCTCATCGTGGTGATCGCGCTCAACCTGCGGCCCTTCCTGGCCGCACCGGGCCCGATCCTGCCACATATCGCCGCGGACACCGGGCTCGGCCTCGGCGCCTTGTCGCTCCTGACCCTCCTGCCGATGATGCTGATGGGGATCGGGGCCTTCGCGTCGCCGCCGATCCAGGCCAGGATCGGCACGCGGCGCGGGCTTCTCTCGGCGCTGGCGTTGCTGTTCCTGGGGGGCGCGCTCCGGCTCTTCGCCGCGAACGGCATGCTCCTGATCGCGACGGCGCTCCTCTGTGGCGCGGGTGCGGCCTTCATCCAATCGGCGCTTCCGGGACTGATCAAGGAGAAGTTCCCCGCGAGCGTCGCGGGCATGACCGGGCTCTATTCCGCGATGATCATGACGGGCGGCGCCCTGGGCGCGCAGCTAACGCCGGCGCTGGTGGAAAGCGGCTGGCCCTGGACCTCGGCGCTGGCCGCCCTGTCGCTGCCCGTGCTCTTCGCCATGGCGGTCGCCGCCGGGCTCCTGTCGGAAACGCGGGTCGTCCGTCCCGAGCGCGGCCTGGTCACCCAGCTCCTCCGCCGGCGCAGAACCTGGGTCCTGATGGCGGCCTTCGGCCTGATCAACGGCGGCTATTCGTCGATGATCGCCTGGCTCGCGCCCTATTACCAGGCGCAGGGCTGGAGCAGCGCCGAGAGCGGCGTCCTGATCGCGATCATGGCGATCAGCCAGGGCTTCGGCGCCGTCGTCCTGCCGCTGCTCGCCCGCAACCGGACCGACCGCCGCCCCTGGCTCTGGACCAGCATCGCCATGCAGGCCGCAGGCTTCGCCGGACTGGTGCTCGCTCCGTCGGTGCTGCCGGTGCTCTGGGTGGTGCTCTGCGGCGTCGGACTGGCCGGCAGCTTCGCGCTCTGCCTAATCGTGGCGCTCGATCATCTTCCGAACCCCGCCCAGGCCGGCCCGCTCGCCGCGCTCATGCAGGGCGGCGGCTTCATCGTCGCGGCCACCCCGCCGCTCATCCTGGCGGGCATCCACCAGGCCACGGGAAGCTTCGCCGACGGCTGGATCATGCATCTCCTCTGGATCGCCACGGCCACCGTCCTCGTCGGCCGCTTCGTCCCGGAACGGTATCCGGAGGTCATGGGGCGAGACCTTGCCGGCGACCTGCTCGAGCCGGGCGGAGCGATTGGCCGCACATGACGATGGAAGATCGAGCGACTACTGTCTGATACCAGTGGATCTCACCTCCACGCCCGTTCCTTGCGCGGCCGAGGGGATCCAGCCCGATCGACCCGTGGCGATCGGGCCGCGCCGGCCCTGCCGGGGGCCGGCGCGCTTGCTCGCCGTCCAGGGCCGGCGCGTCCCGATCCTCAACCGACGGTGCTGCTGCATTTCCCTCGCCCTGCGACGCGCGCCTCCGGGCGACCGGACCAGGCAAGGCGCCACCGGCGCCTCGCCTTCTCGGTCCGGGGGAATGTGGTGCGGGCCGCGCGGCGCGCGGCCTTATCCCTATCCCGAGATTCGGCCTCGGCTTCGCGATTGCCCGGCCGTCCGGGCTCAGGGGATCAGGATCTCGTCGGTGCGGGCTAGGCTCAGAACCTTGCGGGCCTGTTCGTCGAGCAGGTCGAGGTCGAGGCTCCGGTCCGACAGCCGGCGGGTCTTGTTCTCGATCGCGGCGCGCTCGGACTTGAGCGCGGCGAGCTCACTGCGCAGCTTGGCCTCCTGCGCCTCGATCTGGAAGAGACGGAAGAGCCCATGCTCGCCCTGGAGCGCGGCGAAGCTCAGGTAGCCCATCGTCGCGATGAGCGCCGTGGCGAAGAGCGCGCCGCCGAACCTTCTGTGCGCCGGCTCCGATTGGTTATGCATTTCAGCCCGTTGCGAACTCTACCTGCCTCGCGCGCGACCATGCCAGAAATCCGGGCGAAAGGGAATCCCCCAATTCGCCCGGGCCTTCCGATGTGCGGAAGGTGCAGCCTCCCCGCCGATCGACACCGGTCGATCCGGCAGGGAACGATTAGCCCGCGTGGGGTGATCGTCGACGGCGCGGGTCGCCGGTCTCAGTCGCGGCCCTTGTAGATCTCCACGAGCTTGCCCAGCATCGCGAGCGCATCCTCGCGCGAGCGCTGGAAGGTGTTGCGCCCGATGATCGAGCCGTTGCCGCCGCCGTCGCGGATCGCGCGGGCGTCGTCATAGACCGAATCCGCCCCCTTGGCCGCCCCGCCGGAGAAGACGATGATCCGCCGCCCGCCGAAGGCCGAGCGGACGCAATCGGCGACACGGGCCGCCTGGCTCGAGATGTCGATCGCATTGTCGGTATAGGACTTCTTCGCTTCCTTCTGATCGAGGAAGTCGCTCGCGAGCTTGACCTTGATCACATGGGCGCCGAGCAGGGCCGCGATCTGCGTCGCATAGGCGGTGACATCGATCGCCGTCTCGCCGTCCTTGGAAAGCTCCTCGCCGCGCGGATAGGACCAGATCACCGTCGCCACGCCGACCGATGCCGCCTCGGCGCGCATCGCGGCGATCTCCTCGAACATCTCGAGGCTGGCGGTGGAGCCGGGATAGACCGTGAAGCCGATCGCCGAGCAGCCGAGCCGCAGCGCATCCGCGACGCTCGCGGTGATCGCCTGATCCTTGGGGGCGGCGCCGGGTAGCAGCGAGTTGGAGGAATTGACCTTCAGGATCGTCGGGATTTGGCCTGCAAAGCTGTCCGCGCCGGCCTCGAGCATGCCGAGCGGCGCGGCATAGGCGTTCAGGCCCGCGTCGATGGCGATCTGGTAATGGTAATGCGGGTCATAGGCCGCCGGGTTCGGCGCGAAGCTGCGCGCGGGCCCGTGCTCGAAGCCCTGATCGACCGGCAGGATGATCATCTTGCCGGTGCCGCCGAGCTTGCCGGCCATCAGCATGCGGCAGAGATTGGCCTTCACTCCCGGGGTTTCGCCTTCGTAGTTGGCGAGGATCTTCTGGACTGTGCGCGTGGCCTTCATGGTCTTCTCCGTTGGTGAGGTGCTGCGGGCTCAGCCCTGATCGAGTGCGGCGACGCCGGGCAGCGTCTTGCCTTCAAGCCATTCCAGGAACGCGCCGCCGGCGGTGGAGACATAGGAGAACGCCTCCGCCGAGCCGCTGGCGTTGAGTGCGGCCACCGTATCGCCGCCCCCGGCCACCGAGAGCAGCCGCCCGGCGCGGGTCAGGCTCGCCGCCTGGCGCGCGGCGGCATCGGTCGCGGCGTTGAAGGGGGCGATCTCGAAGGCGCCGAGCGGGCCGTTCCAGACCAGCGTGCGCGCCTCGCCGAAGGCCGCGGCGATGCGCGCGATTGTCGCCGGGCCGGCGTCGAGGATCATCGCATCGGCCGGGCAGGCGCTCGCCGGCACGATCTCATGCGCCGCACCCGCCTTGAACTCCCGCGCCACCACCACGTCCACGGGCAGCAGGATGGTGCAGCCGCCGTCCCCGGCCTTGGCGAGGATCTCGCGCGCGGTGCCGGTCATGTCATGCTCGCATAGCGACTTGCCGACCTCGAGGCCCTGGGCGGCGAGGAAGGTATTGGCCATGCCGCCGCCGATCACGATCGAATCCACCCGGTCGATGAGATTGCCCAGGAGCTCCAGCTTGGTCGAGACCTTCGCCCCGCCCACCACCGCCATCACCGGCCGCTCGGGCTTGCCCAGCGCCTTCTCCAGCGCGGTCAGCTCCTCCTGCATCAGCCGCCCGACGCAGGAGGGCATCAGATGCGCGATGCCTTCGGTGGAGGCATGGGCCCGGTGCGCCGCCGAGAAGGCGTCGTTGCAATAGACGTCGCCATTGGCGGCCAGCGCCCCGGCGAAGTCCGGGTCGTTGGCTTCCTCTTCCTTGTGGAAGCGCGTGTTTTCCAGAAGGAGCACGCCGCCCGCCGGCAGATCCCCGATCGCCTCGGCCGCGGCCTCGCCGATGCAATCGCCGGCGAAGGCCACCGGCCGGCCGAGCGCCTCCTCCAGCGCCGGCAGCACCACGCGCAGGCTCATCTCCGGCACCGGCTTGCCCTTCGGCCGCCCGAAATGCGCCAGCAGCACCGGCTTGCCGCCCTTGGAAAGGATGTCCCTCAGCGTCGGCAGGATCCGCTCGATCCGCGTCGCATCGGTGACCTTGCCATTCTCCACCGGCACGTTGATGTCGACGCGGGTCAGCACCACCTTGCCGTCGAGATCCATGTCGTCGAGCGTCTTCCAGCCCACGGCCGCCTCCCCCTAGAGCAATGCCTCGACCTCGGCCACCACCGCCTCGGCGGTGATGCCGAAATGCGGATAGAGCGCCTCGATCGGCCCGGAGCCGCCGAAGCCGGCCATGCCGACGAAGCCCGCCTTCTTCTCGGCGCCGCGCTCGCCGCAGAGCCAGCGGTCCCAGCCGAAGCGCACCGCCGCCTCCACCCCGACCCGCACCGGCCCGGCGGGCAGCACCGACTTGCGGTATTTCTCCTCCTGGGCCGCGAAGAGCTCCCAGCAGGGCATGGAGACGACGCGCGTGCCGATCCCCTTGCGCTCGAGCAGGATCCGCGCCTCGAGCGCGATCTCCACTTCCGACCCGGTGGCGATCAGGATCGCCTTGCGCCGCGCCACCGCCTCCTCGAGCACATAGGCCCCGCGCGCGGTCAGGTTCTGCCTCGTGTGCCGCGTGCGCACCGTGGGCAGGTTCTGCCGGGTCAGCGCCAGCACCGAGGGCGTGCGCAGGCTCGTCAGCGCGAGCTCCCAGGCCTCCGCGGTCTCGATCGTGTCGGCGGGGCGGAAGACCTGCATGTTCGGCGTCGCCCGCAGCATCGCCAGATGCTCGACCGGCTGGTGCGTCGGCCCGTCCTCGCCGAGCCCGATCGAATCGTGGGTCATCACATAGACCACCCGCGTGCCCATCAGCGCCGAGAGCCGCATCGCGCCGCGCGCGTAATCGGCGAAGCAGAGGAAGGTGCCGCCATAGGGCACCACCCCGCCATGCACGGCCATGCCGTTCATCGCCGCGGCCATGCCGTGCTCGCGGATGCCGTAATGGACGTAGCGCCCGCCGCGGCTCTCCGGCGCGAAGGTGCCGAGGCCCTCGGTCAGCGTGTTGTTCGAGCCGGTCAGATCCGCCGAGCCGCCCAGGGTCTCGGGCATCACCGAATTGACCACCTCGAGCACCAGCTCCGAGGATTTGCGCGTTGCCACTTTCGGGGCGGATTCGACCGTCGCCTTGCGGAAGGCGGCGAGCGCCGTGCCGAGCTTCTTCGGCGCCTCGCCCGCGACGATCCGCTCGAATTCCGCCTGCTTCGCCCCCGAGAGCTTGCCGAAGCGCGCCTTCCAGGCGGCATGCGCCTCCGTGCCGCGGGCTCCGATCCCGCGCCAGCCGCGCAGCACCTCCTCGGGGATCTCGAAGGGCGCCCAGGGCCAGCCGTAGATCTCGCGGACCTTCGCGATCTCCTCGGGCCCGAGCGGCGAGCCATGGGCGGCCTTGGTGTCCTGCTTGCTCGGGGCGCCGAAGCCGATATGGGTGCGGCAGTCGATAATCGCCGGCCATTCGCTCGACTTGGCCTCGATGATCGCCCGCTCGATGTCGGCCGGATCGTGCCCGTCGCATTCATGCACCGACCAGCCGGCGGCCCTGAAGCGCTGCTTCTGGTCGGTGACGTCCGACAGGATGACCTTGCCGTCGATCGAGATGCCGTTGTTGTCCCAGAAGACGATGAGATTCGAGAGCTTCTGCTTGCCCGCGAGCCCGATCGCCTCGTGGCTGATCCCCTCCATCAGGCAGCCGTCGCCGGCGATCACGTAAGTATGGTGATCGACGATCTTCCGACCGAACCGGGCCTGCAGCGCCTGCTCGGCCATCGCCATGCCGACGGCATTGGCGAGCCCCTGGCCGAGCGGCCCGGTCGTGGTCTCGATGCCGCTGGCATGGCCGTATTCCGGATGCCCGGCGGTCTTCGACCCGACCTGCCGGAAGTTGCGCAACTCGTCGAGCGTCATGTCCTCGTAGCCGGTCAGGTAGAGCAGTCCGTAGAGCAGCATCGACCCGTGGCCGGCCGAGAGCACGAAGCGGTCCCGATCCGGCCAGTAGGGGGCCTTAGCGTCGAACTTCAGATGCCGCTCGAAAAGCACGGTGGCGACGTCGGCCATGCCCATCGGCATACCAGGATGGCCGGAATTGGCCTTCTGCACCGCATCCATAGCCAGCACGCGCAGCGCGGCGGCCTTCATCCAGTGATCGGGGTGACGTTCACGAAGTTCTGAGATTTCCACGGGGTCTGGCCTTTCTCGCGCAGGGCGCGGCCGTTCCGCGACGGGGCCGCAAGAATGGCCGCACTGATACCAGCCGGCCGCCTCGGGTCAAGGCGCTTTCCGAACCGGGCGCGGCCGCCCGCCAGCCGCCGCCGGGGCCTGGGCGCACCTTCCTTCGGGAAAACAGCGGCCTGAGCGCGGTTCCGCAGCCATGACGCAAAGGCGGGCGGCAGGGGCCTTGCGCGCGCCTCGATCGCCCGCCCTAGCGCCGGGCCCGTGTCCGTGACAGATTGCAATGTCGGGGGGGGGTGCCTAAAACGGGGCGACCGAACTCGAAAGCGCAGGACATGAGCCAGATCAGCGAACTAGAAAACCGGTTCACCGTCGCGTTGAACCGTCTCCGCGCAGGAATCGAAGATCGCCCGAAACCCGCCGCCGCTCCGGCGGATGCCTCCCTCGCCCGGCGCGTGGAAGAGCTGGAAAAGGAACGGGTTGCACTCAATGCCGAACTCGAGCGTCTCCGCGAGAAGCGGGACAGGGACGTGGCGCATCTCGACGAGCTCATCGCCCAGCTCAAGCCGCTGATCGAGGAGGTCTGACATGCCCGAACTGACGCTTGAGATCGGCGGCCGTCTCTACGAGGTCGCCTGCGAGTCGGGCCAGGAAGCCTCGCTCGAACGCGCCGCGGCCCTGCTCGACGCCGAGGCCAGCCGTCTCACCGACGAGATGGGCCGCTCGGTGGAGAAGCGCATGCTGCTGCTCGCCGGGCTGATGCTCGGCGACACGATGATGGCGGTCGAGCAGCGCCTCGCCAATGCCGAGGAACGCATCCGCTCCGCCGAGGAGCGCGCGCGCATCGCCGAGGCGAAATCGGCGATGCTCGCGGCCAATGCGCTCAAGCTCGAATCGAGCATGCATCATCGCGGCGCCCAGGCCGAGATCGACCGGCTCCAAACCGAGAACGAGGCGGCGAAGGAACTGCTCTCGCAGGTCCTCGCCGAGGTCGACGCCCTCGCCGACGCGGCGGAGAGTCGCTGACGGGCAGGGTAACTGCACCGGATTGGCGTTGTTGCACAGAAGCGGCTGAAATGAGGGGATTGAACGAACCCGCTGACG
>CALMSR010000062.1 GCA_937872465.1 uncultured Paracoccaceae bacterium | reverse complement strand
CGCCATCGTCACCCCTCCGAGCAGATCGGGCGCTCGAGCAGCGCCGCGGCGAGCTGCCGGCGGCGGGCCTGGGGGAGTCCGAGCCGCACCAGCGGGCGCCCGTTGATCCACACCGTCAGCTCGCCCGAGGCCGCGTCGAATGCGACGTCGGCGGCCTGGTCGGTGACGGCCCCGACATAGTCGATCGGCATCCCTGCCGGCGCCCGTCAGCGCCGCATCTCGTCGACCAGGTCGGACTGTTTAGTCACGCTGCCGCGACTCGACCCGACCCAGAACGTCACGGCGGCGCCCGTCCAGCCGCCCACCAGCCCGAGCAGGATGTTGACCATGTCCCGGTTTGCGGCCGGCGCCTCCCTGGTGAAAAGCGCCCAGCCGAAAAGACCCACGCCGATCAGGAGCAGTACGGCCAGCAGCGCCGGCACCCAGGATCCCGCATGCGCCTTCCGCGCCGCCGCCGCGCTGGCCTCGTCCAGCTGCCGCTGCGCGATCTCGTACTGCATCAACTTGGCGATCGCGGCCGGGTCGGAGGCGAGCGCCGTCGACACCGCCTCGGGCGACGGGTCCACGTCGAGCGCCCTGGCCATGTCGAGGACGACGCGACCCGTGGGGTTGCGCGACACCTCCTTCGCGAGCCTGCTCAGCCCCGATTTGGCGAGCTCCGCCGCCACCGTCGCCCAGATCATGTCGGCATCTCCTTCATCCAATCCAACGCGCCCGCCGGTTCCCGGGCGCGCCACTCGGCGAGCCGCCGGGCGGCCGCCATCCATTCCGGCGGCTCTTCCGGCGCCGGCACGGCCGCGCCGTAGCCCGAGGCCAGCAGCGCCGCCCGATACCCCCGGTAGTAGCCCGCGACCGTCTGCCACCGATCGGTGACATTGACCGTGCGGCGCGCGCCCTGCAGGTCGTCGTCATCGGCGCCGGGCCCCCTGAGATAGAATTTGATCCCCTTGCCCCGCGCGTTCCACCGGCCGTCGAGGATCCCGCGGACCGCCAGCCGCGCCCCGATCACCGGATCGAGCGCGAGATCGGGATTGCCGAACAGGTCTATCCCGAGGTCCCGCGCCGCAGCCCGGTAGTTGTCGGCCCAGGTCAGCTGGATCGGGCCGCGGCCGTAGTAGACGTGGCCGTGCGGCGGCACCGGCTTGCCGTAGCGGCGGCCTGCGACGATCCGGCGGGCCTCCGCGTCGCTGGCGGCGAAGCCCTCGCGCACCGGCACCATGCGCCGGCCGGTCTCGTGGTGGACCGAGGCGAGCACATAGGCGAAGTTCTCGAAATCGCCGTCGCCGTCGATCTCCCAGGCGGCCAGCAGACCCTCGATGCCCGTCACCTGACCCTGGGACAGCCGTCCGCCGAAGAGGCCGCTGCGGACCTGGTCGAAGAATTCAGCGCGGTTCATTGCTCCCTCGCCTCCTTGCTCAAGGCCTGCTCGATGCGGGTGAGCGATCCCCGGATCGCCTCGAGGTCGCGCTGCACGCCGGTGGCCTGCGCCTCGAGCACCCGGATGCGCCCGTCCCGCCCCACTGCCGCCGCATCGGTGGCGTCCCGCCACGTCTCGATCGCCTCGATCCGGTGATCGGCCCGCCCGAAGGCGAAGAACACGCCGAACCCGGCGATGATCACGCTGGCGCGCCACGCGACGATCATCGTGTCCACAAAGATCCGCTTTTCGGGGGTCTCCTGCATCAGGTCACTCCCGGCCGCGGCGAGGACGGCGGGACGGGCATCGGCGGAACCGGCCGCCCGGCCGCGGCCATCTGCGCCTCGAAGGCCGCGAGCAGGTAGGCCCGCCGCGCCGCATTGAGACGCCTTCCGCTCTCCGCCAGCCGCGCCTTCATGATCGGCCGGAAACGATCCAGCACCTCGTTGCGCGCCGCCAACGCCTCGTCATACTCGCGCCATTGCTCGCGCAACACGAATTCCGCCACCAGCGGCGGCAGGCCCGCATCGATCTGCGCTTCGGTGACGAGCGGAAGCGCGTCCGTCGGATCGATCAGGACTTCGACCAGCGTCACCGAAGGCGCCGCCCGGTCGATCGTCCAGCCGGTGACCCGATGCCCCGCGGTCGGGTCGCCCACCTCGCAGATCCCGTAGCGGGCATGCTGCTCCGGCTGCAGGCCTGCCCATTTCGTGGCAGGCACCCAGACCTCGGTCATCGTGTCCCTGTCGACGACCCAGCCGGCGCCGCCCTGGAAGAGCACGCCGGGCCCGGCATGGGCGAAATCGGGGTGTCGGCGAGCCGACTTCTGGATGCCGCTGGCATGCAGCCAGGCCGCAGGAGGTGAGCCGCCGTCATCGGCGGGCGCGATCGAGACGAGGTAAGGCATTGGCACCCCTCAGGTCAGCAGCGGGTTCAGGAAGTCATAGAAGAGCGCGGGCGTTGCCGGGAATCGGTAGTTGCTCACGCCCCAGGAGTGGGTCCAGTTCTCCGATCCGCCCGTGCCGCCCCAGCACTTGGCCACCGACTTGTAGCCACGCTGGTCCTTTTCGAGCAGGTCGTTGTACCCGCGCTCCGTCTGGGCCATGAAAGCGGACATGCCGGCGATGTCCGGGGTCAGATAGCCCGTCGCCGCCAGCACGCAGAGGTACATCAGCTCGCACCGCGCGCCGCCGACCACGTAGGAGAACGACGATCGGCGGCAACTGCCGTCCGACACGTCGAACTCTTTCCCCAGCCCGGTCAGGCCGACATTGGGCAGCGTGCTCTTTCCCGACATGACCACGCCACGGATCTCGGTTTCCTTCTTGCCGTTCTTGGTGCGGGTATAGCTCGCACCGTTGCCGTTGTTCAGGCCCGCCGAGATCGGCTTGCCCCACATGTTGTCGTTCTCGACCTTGCAGATGCCGAAGATGTCGCTGAGGCTCCGCGTCCGGTACTTGTAGCCGCTGATCGCGTTCTGGACCTGCGAGACGGAGGGCGCCCCGGAGGCCGAGCCGATGCCGGCGATCGATTTGTGGGCATTCGTCAGGTCGAGCGAGTTCAGCCTCGATTTCAGGCTGCTGATCGAGGCGTTGTTGAGCAACGACAGCACCGCAGACGCCCCGCCGTAATACGGGATCGCCGCGAGCAGCGTCCCGACCATGGCAAGCCGGAAGTTGGGCGCCCAGCCGCGGTTGTAGTGGCTATAGCCGAGGAAATCGTCGACGTTCCCGCCCCCGTTCTTGTCGCAGGACGCCCAGGCGCCGCCGACCACCGCCGCCTCCATCAGGGCGTCGATCTTGGCTTTCCTGTTGCTCGAGTTCATCCACGCGCCGTTCCAGAAGGCCGGCGTGTTCCGGATCAGCGCGAACATGCTGACATGCATCAGGTCGTACTGCGCGGTGTATCCGGTCAGGCAGAGCGGCCCGGTGTCCCCGGCCAGCGAGGCGTCGATCTGGGTCTTCAGCTTGTCCTCTGTCGCGGTATGCGCCCCGGCCATCCGCCGGGCCGCCAGGATCACCGGCAAGGGCCCGTAGTTGGCCGGGCTGCGGGTGCCGTAATAGTCGCCGTTGTGCCTGGTCTTCAGGACCCCGTCATTCAGCGCCGGATCGAGCGCCGTCGAGGATACCAGCGGCACGTCCCCGCCCGTGTCCGGCGGGCTGACGAGGCCCTGGACGACATATTCCCGCACCTCCGAGCAGCGCGCGAAGGCGCCGCCCTCGCCGCGACGCCAGAAGAGCATGGTGTAGATCGTGGTCCCGATCGAGCTCGTGCTGTTGGTCGTATAGGTGTCGCCCGGGTCCATCTTGCGTGCCCATTCCGGCACGCCCTCGGGATTGGCGGTCGGCGACCAGTAGAGCTCGAAACCCTCCGGGATGACGAGCGAAGGGTCGATCGTGCAGGTGAAGCGCCCGGCCGGGGCCACCAGCCGCTGCTCGCCGTCCGACCACTTGGAACTCGGCACGTCCGGCGGAAACGGCGTCGCGCCGCCAGAGGCGACGATCTCCAGCGTGTAGGGCGCATCCCTCGCACCGCCGACCGTGGTCGCGGTGACGGTGATCGTGGTCGGCGCGACGGCCGAGCCCGTCGCATGCGTGACGAGCCCCGTGGCGGGGTCGATCGACCCGCCGCCCGCGATCGAGAATGTCGCGCCGGCCTTGTTGTTGTCCGGGTCGGCGCCCTCTGGATAGAATGCGAGCGAGGCGTCGAAGACGATCGGCGGCCCGCCGACCACCGCCGACTTGGCGCTGATCGGCTCGACGAGCGTCGGCTGCGGATAGAGCCCCTTCAGGACGTATTCCACCTGCACGAGGTAGGCGTCCTGGAACGCGCCATCCTCGAGGCGCTTCCAGAAGAGCACGTCGTGCATCCTGGCCCCGATCGGGTGGCCGCTCCCGGTGGTGACCGGCGTGCCCGGCGTGACGAGGCTCGTGGTCGATGTCACGCCGCCATTCGTGTACCCGGAATACCAGCGCAGCTCGAAGCCGGCCGGGACCTCGACATCACCGTCGACATCGAGCCGCCGCCGGCCGGTCGGCTCGGAGTCCCGCACCTCGCGGGAATACCAGTCCTCGTCGCCGAGCGGCGGCGGGAACTCCGGCAGCGCCCCGGCCGTCGTCACCGTCACCGCGAAGGTCAGATCGGTATCGCCGCCGGAATTCGAGGCGGTGATGGTGACCGGGGAATCGGTGCGCAGGACCGCCGATCCGATCGTGACCGTGCGCGCCTCCACGTCCAGCGTCACGTCGGTCCCGGACAGCGAGAAGGTCGTCCCCGCCAGCGAGGGGGCGCCCGTCTCGTCGATCGTGCGGAAGCGGGTATCGAGATACAGCACCACCGCGGGATCGCCCTGCCGCAGGGCGAGGTCCTCGACCGGCGTCTCGATGACCGGCTTGGCATAGGTGACCGTCACCCCGGCCGAGGTGGAAACCGCCGGCGAGCCGACCCCGTTGTCGGCCGTCACGCGAACCTTCAGCGCCTTGAGGTCATCGGCCGCGACCGGGCGGTATGTCTCGCCCGTGGCGCCGGGCACCGGCACGTCGTCGATCAGCCACTCGATGGTCGGCACCGCCAGCCGCATGTCGGTGAAGTCGCCGAAATAGGCCGTCGTCACCCGGCCGATCAGGACGTCACCGATGATCGCGGGCGGCTCGATGACCGTCGGCGCGCTGACCGGCGCGGCCTCCTCGGCCCGGGTGAGGTAGAGCGGCACGCTGCCGACCCCGTCGATCACCACGTCGATCCGGAACTCCGCATCCGCCGGCGGCGTGTCCCCGCCGAAGAAGTGGCCCATCGGAAAGCTTACCCTGCCCCTGGCCGCCTGCACGGTGAGGATCCGGCCGTTGATGTAGACGCGGTATTCCTGCGCGCCCTCGGGTGGATCGCCGAGGATCAGGTAGCCATTGCCGGACTCGTCGCGCACGATGTCCGCCGTCGTCGGCGCGTCCGGCCGATCGACCTCGTCGTCCGACGCCTCATAGAGGCCCCAGGGGCCAAGAAAAGCGAGCAAAGCCATTAGCTTGTCCTGTTGAATTCGCGCCTTGGCGCTACGCTACGCGCACGAAGATCGGGATGTTCGTGTAGCTGTTGTCCGGGCCATCGGTGGTGTAGGCCGTCGCCCCTGTCGCCTGCCCGTCGGTTTCGATCTCCTGGGTGAAGACGGCCGGGTTCCCTTTCACCGTCGCCCCGATCGAGCTGGGGATCGCGCCCGCCAGGTAATTCGCCCACGGCGACCCCACGCTCTGCGCGCCATAGTCCCTCGTGATCACCAGGTTGATTGCGAGATCGCCCGCGAGGCCCGCCGTGGTGTTCATCGTCGCATGCCCGCCGCCGATCGCGTTCGGCCCGTCCTCCCAGTTCGCCGCGTTGCCCGGCGTCCCGTTGACTGCCCGGAAGACCACGTCGTCGCGGTCGAAGATCATCGTCAGGCCGGAGCCGTAGGATCCGACGTGCAGCGCGATATAGCCGTCCGACTCCATGCCGGAGGTCACCTCGATCCACGCCACGCGGGTCGCGATCTCGTAGGGGCCGTCATCGTGGTCGGGCAGCGCCGCGACCAGGCTCGTCTCGCCTCCGCCATAGGCGTTCGGCAGGGTCGAGCCCTGGCGCATCTGGACGTAGAGCATCTTGTTGCCGGCCGCCGCGCCGGCCGGCAGCGGCACGTTGATGACGCCGACGCCGCTCGTGCCCTTGCGCAGGAAGCCATGGGCCGCGATGGCGGGATATTCGACCGCCTGCGCCATGAGCGCGCCGAATCCCACGTCCCCGAGGTTCATCAGACGGCCCAGCTCAGCCCGGAATACCACATGAAGGTGTTGCCCGGGCGCGTGCGGAAGAGGAGCAGGTATTCCTTGTTGGCCTCCAGCTCGGGCGGCCCGCCCTGCGCCTCGGGCCACAGATGCTGCGTCCCGGTCTGCCCGAAGACCGGCGTTGTGCTCGTGGTGGTGACCAGGATCGAACCCCATGCGCGCTGCGTCGTGACGGCCGGCATGGTGAAGGGCGCGAGGTTGACCGCGCCATCCACCAAGAGCCCCCAGTTCAGGCCGAGGTTCAGGTCGCAGGTCGCCTCGCCGGCGGTGACCGTCATCGGCTGCGGCGTGCGCAGGCTCAGCAGCGTCGACGGCGCCATCGGGATGGTCGAAATGCCGGTGATGAACTGCGCCAGCGTCGGCGAGACGAAGGGCACGATCGCCTTGCCGATCACGTCGTCGGACGACCGCTGGTAGAGCTCGCCGTCGTTGACGCCGGGAAAGGCCGCGACAATCGAGGCGAAGGTGGCGAGCACGTCGGCGAAAGGCGCCCCGCCGGCCGTCTCGATCGCATCGAGCGCCGTCAGGATGCGCGCGATCTGCGGCAGGACGGGCGTTGCCGAGCCCCAGTCGCCCGCGGCCTTCGGCCCGTAGAAGTCCATGCCGGCGACGTCGAAATAGGTCTCGCCATCGGCCCCGAGCCCGCCGCCCGGCACGCCCGAGCCATAGAGCGTGCCGCCGGCCCCGCCCGTGCCGGTCCCCGGCTCCGAGGTGGTGCGGATCACCTTGCCGGGCGCCCCCTCGCCCGACGCGATGGGTCGCCATGCAAGGGTCTCGTCACCGGCCGCGGGCGCGACCGCCGTCTGCGTGCTGATTGCCATGGATGGGCCTATTTCTTGATCTGGTGCACGATCAGCGAGCCTTCGGCGTAGATCGCCGACTGGTTGCGGGTGGTCGTGCCGTAGGTGAGCCCGCCGATCTCGACCGATACGGGATTCCGCGTCAGAACCTGCAGGTAGTAGGTTCGGTTGCCCGCGGCGCCGCCGAAATCCACGTAGGCGCGCCCCGGGAACGGCCGCGCCTCGACCTGCGTGCCGTCGCGGAGGATTCGGTAGTCGTGATCCGCCGCCAGCTTCGTGCTGATCCCGCCGAGGTTCCAGTTCGACTCCCGCGACTGGTTCCAGTTCGGGAACAGCAGCACCGGCACCCCGGCCACCCTGGGGATGGTGACGGAGGCGAGCGTGTACCACTGGTCGTCGTTGGTGACGGTCAGGCTGCTCGACAGCGCATCGTATCCAAGGTCGCTGACCGCGTTTGGCTCCAGCTTCTCCCCGGCCAGCGTCAGATTCTCGATGTTCGCATTGACGATCCATGCGGTCTGCGCCGTCAGTGCCGTCACCAGCAGCTCCTCGACGAATGCCGAGGTCATCAGCACATCGCCGTCGAGGATGATCGTCTTGCCCTTCAGTCGCGCCACCGAGGCGTCGAGGTTGCCGTCCTTGACCGAGACCAGCTCCAGCGCGGCCGGCTCGCCCGCCACCGCCTTGAGCGCGATCACCGACTGAAGCCGCCCGTTGATGGTCGGATCGGTCTTGCGCACCTCGAGCGCGGTAAAGAACGCGACCCCCGCCCCGCCGCCGCCGCGCCGCATGCGGATCTTGACATAGGCCGTCCCGGCGGGCGCGATGATGTCCGAGGCCTCGAAGGTCGGCCACGGGTTCGAGGCATCGCCGGTGCTGACCACGCCCACCGGCGCGGAGGTGATCACACCGTCGGCGGCGTCGTAGAAGGTCAGGAAGACCCGGATCGTCGCGTCCCGCGACCCGCCGGAAACCGAATAGCGGAACTTAACGTGGAAGCTGTCGCCCCCGGCGGCCTGGAACTGGTCGCCCATGGGCCCGGCCCCGGTCACCGTCGCCTCCTGCAGCGAGGCGTCGAGCGGCATGCGCACCGCGTACTTGCCCGGGCACCAGGCGAGCGTCGAGCCGAGCGCCGTGTCGCCCAGCGTGGCCACCCGCCAGCTTGCCGGCCAGTCGGACCAGAAATCCGGCGCATCGCCCGGAAGCCGCTCGCCGTCGAGGAAGGCGCCGTTGCGCACCAGGTTGGCCCCGTCGCGGCCCGCCTCGACCGTGATCAGCCGCTGTGACAGCGCGCCGTCCGCCGTCGCCATGGCCACCGCCTGATCGGTGATCGCCGCGGTATTCGCCCCCACGGTCGCCGCCAGACTGGTGATGTCGGCCGAGAGCGCGGTGTTGATGCCTGCGATCGTCAGGTTGAGCGCGTCGAGCGAGGCCTCGACCTCGTTGCGCAGGTTGATCGCGTCGATCTCGGCCGCCGTCGCCGCCCGCACGTCGAGCGCATGCACGATCACATGCAGCGCCGCATTGATCCCGGCATAGAATTCCAGCCGGATGTCCGTCGCCGTGCCCGCGGGCTTCTTCTGGACGAACTGCACCAACTGCCGCGTGGTGACCTGCGGCCGCAGCCCGAGCTCGTCGAGGTCGCCGGTCGGCGTCGAGTGCATCGGGAATTCGCCGGTGACATAGCCGCTCGCCACCTGCCAGCGCGCCCGGCACCGCCCGGACCCGAGATCGCCCGAGAGGTACTCGAGCATCAGCGAGACGACGACGTATTCCTGCGCCAGCACCACGGCGGCATTCATCTGCCCGGCCAGATGCCCGGCCCGCAGATAGGTCCCCGTCGCGCTGGCGGCGCAGTCCATCTCGGCCGCGCTGTCGTCGTAGAATCCGCCCGCGGTGAAGCTGACCTCGGAGGGGTAGTTGCCCACCGTCCAGTTGTCCGGATCGTCGCCGGTCCAGGCGTTGAAGCCGGGATCCTCGACCCACCCGCCGGCCACCAGCCGCCCGGCCGTTCCGGTCGCATCCGCCGCCGCCGTGGCCAGTGCCATGGCCTCGTCCGCCAGCGCAGCGGCCGCCGCCGCCTGCGCCCGCGCGTCCTCGATCTTCTCGCGGACCGCCGTCGTCAGGTCCTCGTCGCCGATGCGCAGGTCGAAGGTCGTCACCGGCATCCATGCCGACCAGGGGCCGTCCTTGCCCGGACGGCGGTAGCGCATCCGCACTTCGTATGCGGTCTCGGGCAGGATGCCGGCCGACACGATCATCGTGCCGCGCGCCACATCCGCATAGACGGACTGGACCAGCGGCACGTCGGGATATTCGTAGAGCGGCACGCCGGGATATTCTTCCAGCTCGGTCAGCGTCAGGTCGTCGTCCGAGAAATCCGCCCCGCCCGCCAGCGGCTCGTGCTCGGGCTGCGCGGCCACCCGGATCACGTAGCGGACCCCGTTGACCTCGGAGACATCCGGGTCCCAGTTCATCCGGATCGCCGCGCGGCGCTGGCCACCGGCCGCATCCGTCACATAGGCCGCCTCGACCGAAAACGGGATCGGCAGCGGCAGCACCGGCAGGCGCCCGGTGTAGCCCACCGAGGTCGGCAGCAGGTCGCCCTCGCCGAAGTCGTAGTCGTTGGGGTCGACCTCGCGCAGGGCCAGCGCCACGCAGCCGCTCGCCTGGTCCTCCTCCACCAGGTCGACGAAGAACGCCTTGTCGGCATAGCCATTGCGCGCGCTGGTCCATTCGACCACGTCGAGCGGCCCGACCCGGCAGTCGGGCGGCAGGACCAGCGTGTGACGCCGCATCCGCCGGTGATCGGCGAGCGCGGCCTTGTCGAGCCGCTGCACCTGCGCCCGCGCCCAGACGGTCGGATACTGCACCGATGCGACGTTCTGCCGCCCGCCGTCGGCCGCGAGCCAGGCCGCCGAGATCCGCGCCGGCCCGCTGCGCGGCTGCCAGCCGTCCTCTGGCTCGGGATAGCTCGATGCGACGCCGTTGAAGGTTTCGTCGAGGCCCGGAAAGGGATCGAGCTCGTCGGGCTCCGTCACGATGACGTCGTCGTCGGTGAAGGCGTAGACCGCCGGAGGCGGGGCGCCGACCGCGATCAGCCATTGCCCGCAGACTTCGGCGATCCGCCCCTGACAGGCGGTCAGCAGCTCGCCGATGGCATCCGCCGGCGTGTAGCTGTCGCTCAGCGGGATCTCGATCCCGGCGCGGTAGGCGGGCTCGTCCGACATCTCGCCCGTCGCATCCGCGTCGCAGGCATTCATTGCCGCCGCCCATACCGAGAGCGGCAGCTGGAACTGCCCGACCCCTCCCCCGAAGACCGTCTCGTCGGTGACCGGATCGCGCAGCCCGAGCAGGATGTTGTAGATCATCACCGCCGGGTTGTCGGTCTGCTCCCATGTCGATTGATCGTCGAGCCGATGCGCGCCGGCCCCGCCCACCGTCGTGTCGCGCCGCGGGTCATAGAGCGGCGTCCCGTCCACCTCGAAGACGCATTCCGGCTTGCCGCGGTGGATCTCCGGGTTGGTGCGCGCGGTGACGACGGCATAGGGGATGCCGCGGCCGACCATGTCGGATGTCCATGGCCGCTCGCCGCCCGGGAACATCGCCAGCAACGCCGGCGCGGCCGCGGTCTGCGTGCCGTCGAAGTACTTGATCCAGAGGTAATAATTGTCCTTCTTGGTGGATCGATACTCGACCACCTGCGGCCCGTATGTCGGATCCGAGACCGCGCTCAGGCGCACCCATTCGCCGTTGACCATGACCCGGCGCAGGGTCGCCGGGAAATCGCTGATCTCCAGCACCTCGGTCAGGAACGAATTCGGCGCGTCGCCGGTCTCCCCCTGGCTGCCGATATAGACCCGATGACCGCGGGTGGCGTCGCGGCCGAGAATGATGGTCGCCGGCACGTCCTCGCCGACCGTCTCGGACACCCGGACGCCGGTCTGAAGCCGCTGCTCCGGCCGCTTCTGCAAGGCCTGCCCGAGCACCGAAAGGCCGGTGCCGATCGCGATCTGGGTGAAGGCCTTGAGGGCGAGCCCGCCGACCGCAACCAGTGCCGACGTTCCATAGAGGCCCGCGAGCAGCCCGGTTCCCGCCAGCGGTGCCGCAGTCGATCCGACCAGGACCGCCGCAATTCCAGCCCCTACCTGCGGCATGTCAGACCCTCAGCGCCTCTGCAGCGGCCATGAGCGGCACCTGCGCCATGCCCTCCTGCCGCAGGACGAAGACCATCGGCCCTCCCACCACGCCGAGCGCGGGCCCCGATTCGCTCTCGACCACGGCCAGGTCGCCCGCCCGCGCCTGGCTCGGATGGATGGCCGGAAACAGCGCCTTGGCCATGTCGACGTGATCGATGTAGCCGGCGGCGTTCACTGCCTTGAGGCCCGCTCTCAGCGTCCGGTAATGCCCACGCAGCTCCGCCGCCGGATCGCGCTCGGTCATGGCCGCCACCGCCCCGGCCGCGAACAGCGCACAGTCGTGCTCGCCGTAGCGGAACGGCCGCCCGCGCACCTCCGCGAGATAGGCATGGAGCCGCCCCCGCCAGCCCGCCGGCCTCACCGCGAATTCTCCAGGCCCCAGGGCACGTCCCACTGCCCCGCCGTGGCGGTATAGCGGCGGAACTTGTCGCCCGCCCGCTGCCCCTGCGCCGCATGGCTCTTGCGCCGCGGATAGGGGATGGTCAGCAGCCGCGCCGAGGAAACGCACTCGAGCGACATGCTTGCATCCCCTCCCGGCGCCGGCCGCGGGATCGGCGCGCCGTTGACGAATCCCATCCATACCGGCTCGATCCCCGCTTCCGTGCCAAGGTCCGGCTCATAGCTGCGCTTCAGGATCTGCACCCGCGCGCCGCGCGGCTCGTAGACGCGCAAGGCGGTCACTACCGCCGGCGAGACCGACGAGAGCGTGATCGTCACCGGCCGCACCTCGAGCCCGGCGTGCCAGCGGATCGCGCCGACACCCAGCATCTCGCCGGCGCCGTAGAAGGTCCGCGTGACGCTCGCGCCGGACCACATGTCCGCGAAGGTGATGTCCTCGACATCCTCGCCGGTCCAGAGACCGAGGGCAGCGGGAAGGCCGGTGTCGCGCTCCCTGCCCTCGATCCAGAGCATCAGCCGCGTCGAGAGCGCGTTGCGCCGCTCGCGGATGTTCTGGGCCTGGGTGTTGACCGCCCGCACCATCAGACCGTCTCCATCGCCTGCAACGTGATGCCGCTCGCAATCATCGGCTCGGTGATGCCGGCGTCATGGCTCAGCAGCCGCATCTTGCAGGACGGCTTCTTCAGCGTGACCGCCAGCCCGGCCACCACCCCCGTCTTCGGCGGCGGCGTGACCTCGAAATTGCCGGTGGTCCCGGCGCCGTTCGCCGTGATGTCCTCGTTGACTTCGAAGAGCGCCCGGCGCACCGGGGCCGTCCCGTAGTCGACGCTGAAGAGGTCGCCCCATTTCAGCTGATATCCCGCCGGCAGGCCGGTCAGCGACATCTGCCGCCCCGAGATCGAGGCGATGGTCACGGTGGCCGACCCGAGCGCCGATCCGTCCGGGTCCATGCGCGGATAGGGCGCGGCCGGATTGTAGAGGTAGAACGGATTGGCCGCCCCGATCCGCCGCAGCATGGCGCGGACCTTGCGGGCATCATCGTGATAGCTCGGCGCCAACGCGATCTCGGCCGACCATTTCGGGCTGGCCACCTCCGATGTCACGATCTGCCCCGCGGTGACGCCGGACGTGATCACGAATTCGCTCAGGGACCACTTGACCGAGACGACCTTGAGCGTGTCCTGGAAGACCGTGACCGAGAGCGGAAAGGTGACCGCCATGCGTCAGCCCCTCTTCCACGGGTCGCGGTTGATGCCGGCGATGCGGTCCGGCAGCAGCCGGTCGTAATCCCCCACAGCCCCCGCCGCCGCCCGCTGCGAGACATCCTTCACGTAGGGCATCAGGTTGAGCCCCGAGTCCGAGGCGATGCCGACGGTGACATGGACCGCCTGCGCCCCGCCGAGCGCGTGGTTCGGGATCACCTGCGACCCGCGCGGCAGATTGACGAGCTCCGGCCCCCGCTCACCCACCAGCGCCAGCCCGCCGGGCGCGAACGGCGTTCCATTGGCGAAGCCGGGCAGCTTCAGCGCCGTACCGAGGCCGCTGATGCCCGCATCGAGGAACCGCCCGGCCAGGTTGCCGAGGATGTTGCCGAGGGCGCTGCGGAAGTCGGTCGCGCCCTTCAGAATGTTGCCGAACTCGGCGGCGATGTCCTGCGCGAAGCTCTGCATTCCGTCGCGAACGGCACCCTGCTCGGACTCCAGACCCCGAGCGAGGCCCTGCATGATGTTCGCGCCGATCTCGGCGAAGACCAGGCTCGGCGAGTTGATGCCCCACCACTCGCGAAACCAGGCCGGCAACAGCTGTGCCGCGGAATCGACCCATTCCCGGACCGCGGCCCACTTCTCGCGCAGCCCGGCCAGCAGCCCGTCGACCACGTCGACGCCGATTTGCTTGAACGCCTCCGGCAGCGCGAGGAACGCCGCCTTCACGTCCTCGCCGAACTGCCGGACAGCTTCGAGCGTGTCGGCGACGAACGCTCCGACAGCCGCCCCCGCCTGCACGATCTGGATCCCGAATTCGATGACGGAGGCGACGACTTCCGCGATCGCCGGGGCGTTCTGCACCAGCCAGTCCGTGAACTGCACCAGATAGGGCAGCAGCCTCTCGGCGAGATCGGCCGAGATCGCCCCGAAGGCGCCGCCGAGCCGGGAAAGGTTGTCATTGAACGCCTCGGCGTTCTTGCCCATCTCGTCGGTGAAGACCTGGCCGAAGGTATCCGCCTCGGCCATCAGCTTTCCGAGCGCGTCAGAGCCGCCGTTGAGCAGCGGGATCATGTCCTTGCCTGCGCGGCCCATCAGGTCCATCGCCAGCGCGGTCTTCTCGGCTCCTTCCGGCATCGCCGCGAAGCGGTCCGCGATGTCGCGCATCACGTCGCTCGACGAGCGCAGATTGCCATCCGCATCCGTCACGCTGATGCCGAGCGCCTCGAATGCCTCCGCGCCCTCGCCAACCCCTTTTGCCGCGTCGGACATGTTCTGCGACAGCCGCCCGACGCCGGTCTGAAGCTGCGCGAAGCTGACACCGGACAGGTCCGCAGCGTACTTGAGCCGCGACAGTTCCTCGGTCGGGATGCCGATCTTCAGCGCGGCCTTGCTCATGTCGTCGGCCGCATTGACCGCGCCACGCATGGAGACCGCCAGCGCGCCCGCGCTGGCCGCCGCCGCAGCAGCAACCGCCAGAGCGCCGGTCTTCGCGATCGATCCGAACTTGGCGAGCCGAGACTTGGCGCCCTTCAGGCCCTCCTGAAAGGCCGCCGTGTCCAGCCCGAGGTTGACCCTGAGCGCGCCGACCACCGCTGATGCCATCAGTGCTTCCTCATGCTCATGGCGATGAACCAGCCCCGGACCTTGGCGTCATCGACCGCGCGCTGCGCGTCTTCCGTTCCCGTCGTCGCGCCCGCCAGCGGCACGAAGGCCGGCATGTTCTGCGGGTCGTGAAAGGCGTGGGCCATCCATTGCGCCTGCTCGTATGCCACCATCCGGAGCCGGTCATGCTCGGCCAGGATCGCCGCGCGGCGGCCGGCGAGGGTTGCGTTCGCCTCGAACGGTGAGGCGCGCCAGAAATCGCGATAACTCAGCCCCGCTTCGAGCCAGGCTTTGAGCCAGCCGTCGACTTCGCCCGCGGGGCATCCGAAGGGTCCTCGAAATATTCCCGCGCGACATCGGCGAGCATGGTCAGCGCCCTGGTGATGCCGAGCGCGTCGATCATCTCGTCGGCCTCTTCCTCGCTGACCGCCGGCTTGCAGGCGGCGCGGAACAGCGCGGAGAGACGGTTCGCGTCGTCCGGCGTCGTCTCCATCGCATTGAAGGCAGCGACCACCGTCTCGCCGCCCCGCGCGGCCTGGTATGCCTTGAGTGCCGCCATGCCGAAGCCGAGCGTATAGCTCTGGCCCTTGTACTCGAAACCGGTCACGAGCCGCGCGTCCAAGTGAAGTCGCCAGTCACCCGGATCATCACCGTCATCTCGATCGGATCGCCCACGCCGCCCGGCGCCAGTCGCGGCGTCGGAAAGCCGCGATAGGTGAAGCTGTCGCCGGTCGACTGGTCCGGCGCCGGCTTCAGCGTGGCGCGGTAGTAGATCGCATCAGCCGCCGCCTGGTCGGCCAGCTGCTGCTCGAAGCCGGCGGCGGTATAGCCGCACGGCACCTCGATCTCTCCGCCGTCCTTCAGGCCCTTGATGTACTCGCGGAACCCGTTCGGCGAGTCGAAGCTCGTGACCTCGGGGTATTCCTGCTCGACCTCCGGAACCGCAACCCCCTTGCATTCGGGGATCGGCGTATAGGTGACGCCATCGGTCGAGCGTTCGACCGTGGCGCCGTAGGAGATGATCTGCTTCGATGCCATCCGGTCTTACTCCTCTAGATGGTGGATCAGAAAGTCGGTCGAGAGGTGGAACAGCCGCCGCTCCGACTCCACGGCGGGCTCGCTCAGGTCGCGGGCCTGGTCGATGAAGATGCCCTGAAAGATCGTGCCGGCGACGGTGCCGGAATAGCCGCTCAGGGCCGCCTGAACCGCCTGCGCCACGCCCAGCACCGCCTCGTATCGTCCCTCGCCGATGCAATCGGCCTGCACGCGGCTGTCCCGGTGTCCGTTGTCGCCAGCCAGCGTGTATCCCGGCACGTCCGAGATCAGGTGCAGCACAACCGCCGGCAGGGCCGAACCCTGCGGCCGGGCGCCCCATGTCACCCGCGTCCCGACCAGTGCCGAAACCCCGGCATCCGCCAGCAGCAGCGCGCGCAATGCTTCGTGCATCGGTCAGCCCTTGAAGAGGGGCAGGCAGAAGAACCGAAGCGACACGACGACCTCTTGAAGGTTGGGGCTCGTGTCTACGGTGCAGGCAACCTGACCGGGAACGACCTCGCCCGTCTTCGCATCGCAGAGCGCGAATCCTTTGCGGTCCGGCAGTTCCTTGAGCGCAAACTCCATCGTCGCTATCCCCTCGCCGCCAGCTTCGCGGCCTTCTTCGCCTTGCGCGCCGCCGCCTTCTCGATCTCGACCCATAGGTCGCGCCCGATCGCCGCCGGCATCGCGTCCTTCGTCCCATCCCAGGCCGGCCGCACGAAGGGATGCGGCGCCACAGCACCGACCGCCTTGCCGGATTTCTGGAACCGCTCGACCGTGCCGAATTCCAGCGGCACCGCCGCGGCGTCGTTCGGCCCGGCGAAGACCTCGACCGAGGCGCGGTCGTTCCTGAACGCCTTGCGATGCAGCTTCGCCTGCCGCTTGCTCAATCGCGTCGACACCCCACCGGACGATCGAAGGTCGTCGCCGCCGGTCCCCGGATCGTCCGGCGCCATGCCGCGCCATGCGCTGTCAAACGGCTGCAACGCCTTGATCGCCACCCGGCGCAGCACGCCCTTGCCGAGCGACTTGCCGAGCTCGGCCAGGGCGGCTTCCGTCTCGCGCAACCCCTCGACCTTGACCTTCGCCGCCATCGCCCCGATCCTTCTCACTCTGGAACCGCAGGAAGCCGCCCATGCACACGCATATCGCCGTCGCCATCGCCGCCATGCTCGCTGCAACGCCCGCCATGGCCGCCGACCCAGAGACCCAGCAGGATTGCGCGGATCGCTGGCTTGAGGCCGAGGAGGCCGGCATCGTCTACGGGGTAGGCATGGTCGACGGGAGGCCGACCGCTTCAGTGGATGAAGAGACCTTCATGGCCGTCGATTTCGCGACCAAGACAGGGTTCGCGGATACTCTCAACTGCGCGGTCGCCGGGCCGGGAAAGATGCTCGCCTCGATCGACTTCGTCAGCAACCGCACGAACAAGCGCCTGGCGCGCTGGACCCCCGGACGCGGGCTGGTCGTAGACTAGAACCGCAGCGACCCAACCGCGTCCGAAACTCACTCCGCCCGCGCCGACGCCGTGAACTCCAGCCCCTCGCGCCGGCCGATCTCCTTGACGCCGGCGATGTCATAGGACCGCCCATCGAACTCGATCCGGTCGAGCGGCCCGAAATCCGCCGCCTGCGGTGACCATCGCACCTGGAACCGCATCGTCACCGACGCCCCGACCTCGCCGGCGCGCCACCGCTCGCCGTCGCTGATCGGCAGCACCGCCGCCCATACCGTCGCCTGCGGCATCCAGTCCTGAACCACGCCCCCGAGCGCGTCGGAGCTCTCCACCGCGCGCAGGAAGGTGATCCGGCGGTCAAGCGTTCCGGCTTCCATCACCCGATCCGATGCCAGTGGCGATAGAGCGAATTGCCCGTGAAGACCGCCGAGACGCTGACAACCAGATGCCAGCCCGCGCGGTACAAGCGCCAATCCTTCGGATGCAGCCAGACACGCATATCAGCCACGCTCAGGTCGCGACGCCCGTCACCACGAAGCCTACCTGCAGCACGCTCGTGCTCAGCGCGAGGCCGACCAGCACCAGGTAGTCGCCGCCGGTCACGTCCGCGAGCGGGCAGATGCCGCCCGGCGTGTCCGACAGGTAATAGGCGACGCCCGCCGTCAGGGTCGCGCCGATGGTGATCGGCCCGGACTTCAGGATGATGCACGGCTGGCCGCTCGAGGCGCCGTTCAGCGCGATGCCGCGCGGCGCCCGCTCGATGGCGGTGTCCTCGTCGGCGTCGGCCAGCACGTAACGCCCTGCGGCGTTGCGGTAGACGACCTGCCCGGCGGTGATCGTGTCGCCGGAGATCCCGGTCTCCGTCGTGGCCCCGCTGCCCGCGACGACATTCGCCGCGGTGATAACGATGTCCGTCATGTGCCTTTTCTCCTTGTGAGATTACCACGCGCCGCGGCGGCGCAGTCAGCGTCGAAGGCCCGAGCGGCAATTGCGCCTGGGCCTCACTTTTCTCGCGCGGACTACTGATTTCCAGTAGACAGATACGGGATTACCGTATAATCTCTCTTACATGGAAGAGAGATTCGACCCCGCCAAAGACGCAGCCAACCGGAAGAGCCATGGGCTTTCGCTGGCCTTCGGCGATCGGGTTTTCGAGGACATCGACCACCTCATCATCTCGTCGATCCGGCCGGTCGACCGTGAGGACCGTTTCAAGGTCGTCGGGCTGGTGGACGGCAAGCTGTTCACCGGCGTCTTCGTTTGGCGCAACGGCCTGCCCCGTTTCATCTCCGTCAGAAGGAGCAACCGCAGTGAAGAAAGAGCGTATCGTGATCCCGGCTGATCCCGACGACCCCGAGGACTTCGATGTCAGCGCCGAGGCGCTGGACCGTGCGCAGCGTGCCCGGCTGATCCGCCGGACCCGCACCGGCCTGGGCCTGTCCCAGACTGAATTCGCCGCCCGGTTCCATGTCCCCGTCGGCACGCTCCGCGACTGGGAGCAGGCCCGAGCCACCGCGCCGGACTTCGCCGTGGCCTATGTCCGGGTCATCGCCAGGCACCCGGGCATGGTCACTCCGCCCGTTCCGGCACCGCAGACGACCAGCTAGGGCAGGTGCGGACGCCGC
>CALMSR010000061.1 GCA_937872465.1 uncultured Paracoccaceae bacterium | reverse complement strand
CCAATTTCCTCCCCCCTGACGCAGTGACGCACGATCCTTTCCGTCTTTGGAGGGGGTCTGGGGATGACGGGTGTGGAGACGATCGCGCGAATCCGGTTCGAGCATTACCAGAATGGCAAGGGGATCAAGCGGATCGCTCGTGAGCTGCGCATCTCGCGGGACACGGTTCGCAAAGTTCTGCGGTCGGGCAAGACTGAGTTCACCTACAGGCGCGAGGTCCAGCCGCTACCGAAGCTCGGCGCCTGGGTTGAGGTCCTGACGGCGATCCTGGAGGCGGAGGAGAAGCTGCCCCGGCGCGAGCGGCGCTCGACGGTGCGGCTGTTCGAGGAGCTTCGCGGACGCGGCTACGACGGGGCGCACGACAGTGTGCACCGCTTCGCGAAGACCTGGCGTATGGAGCGGGCAAGGACGCCGGCGCAGGCCTTCGTTCCGCTGAGCTTCGAACCTGGCGAGGCCTACCAGTTTGACTGGAGCCACGAGGCGATCGAGCTCAACGGCCTGCCGATGACTGTGAAGGTGGCGCAGATGCGGCTCTCCCATAGCCGGATGCCAATCGCGCGGGCCTATATGCGCGAGACGCAGGAGATGGTCTTCGACGCGCACGACAAGGCCTTCGCCTTCTACGGCGGGGTGTGCCGGCGCGGCATCTACGACAACATGAAGACGGCGGTGGAGACGATCTTCGTCGGCAAGGCGCGCCAGTACAACCGCCGCTTCCTGCAGATGTGCTCGCACCATCTGGTCGACCCCGTGGCCTGCACGCCGGCGTCGGGCTGGGAGAAGGGGCAGGTGGAGAACCAGGTCGGCACGGTCCGCGACCTTCTGTTCCGCCCCCGCCCGCGGGTGAAGACGCTGGATGAGTTGAACGCCTGGCTCGCCGACCAGTGTGTCGCCTACGCCACGCGCACCAAGCATCCCGAGTTCAAGGACCGGACGATCTTCGAGGTGTTCGAGGAGGAGCGAGCGAAGCTGACGCCGTATCTCGGCCCCTTCGCCGGCTTCGTCGAGAAGCCGATGCGGGCGACGACCACCTGCCTGATCGCGCACGACCGCAACAAGTACAGCGTCGACGCCAGAGCTGCGGGCCGTCCGGTGCTGGTCAGAGCCTACGCCGAGAAGATCGTGGTCCTGCTCGGCGACGAGGTGGTGGCCGAGCATCCCCGCTCGTTCAGGCGCGAGCAGGTGATCTACGATCCCTGGCACTACTTGCCGGTGCTGATGCGCAAGCCCGGTGCGCTGAGGAACGGCGCGCCCTTCAAGGACTGGAACCTGCCCGAACCGTTGGCGCAGGTCAGGGCGCAGCTCGCCCGCCATCCCGACGGAGACCGCCAGTTCGTGAAGATCCTCGGCCGCGTTCCCGATGACGGGATCGGCGCCGTCGCGGACGCCTGCGGCGAGGCACTGGCCGCCGGCATCGCCAATGGCGATGTGATCGTCGCGATCCTGGCCCGCAAGCGCCAGCCGCCGACCCCGCCCAGCATCACCACGCCCGACGCGCTCCGGCTCAAAGCCGAGCCCGTCGCCGATTGCTCCCGCTACGACGCCCTGCGAGGGAGGAAGGAGACACGGCCATGGAACGCCATCAACTGATCGAGGCCATGACGAGCCTTAAGCTGTACGGCATGCGAGCGAGCTTCGACGAGATCGCCGGCAAGGGGCTCAACCGGCGCGACGAACTCTATCCTCTTCTGGCCAGCCTCATCCGGGCGGAGATCACCCACCGCCAGTCGCGCTCGATCAACTATCGCATCGGCGGCGCCAGGTTCCCGGTGCTGAAGGACCTTGACGCCTTTGTCTTCCGGGACACGCCGGTCGACGAGGGCCACATACGCGAGCTGGCGCAAGGCGAGTTCATCGAGGCGAAGCGCAACTTGATCCTGATCGGCGGAACGGGCACCGGCAAGACGCATCTGGCGATCGCTATCGCAGCCGCCGTGATCCGCGCCAGGGCGAGGGGCCGCTTCTTCAACCTCGTCGACCTCGTCAACCAACTCGAACAGGAAAAGGCCGCCGGCCGAAGCGGAAGGATCGCCGAAACGCTTCTGCGACATGACCTCATCGTCATCGACGAACTCGGCTATCTGCCCTTCAGCCAGTCGGGCGCACAGCTGCTCTTCCATCTGATCAGCAAGCTCTACGAGAACACCTCGATCATCATCACCACCAATCTCGCCTTCGCCGACTGGCCGCAGGTCTTCGGCGACGCGAAGATGACGACAGCCATGCTCGATCGCCTCACCCATCATTGCGACATCGTCGAAACCGGCAATGAGAGCTGGCGCTTCAAAAACCGCGCCTGAGCCTCACGACGTCACCGCCCTCTGGAACCGCAGCCGCCCCGGCTGCGAAACCCCGACCATCTCCGCCGGGGCGGCCGCTCTCGTCTGCGTCACACGAGGGGGATAGCTTTGGAAGCGAAAAGGGGCGGCGATTGAACGCGAATTGACA
>CALMSR010000060.1 GCA_937872465.1 uncultured Paracoccaceae bacterium | reverse complement strand
TCCCGCCTTGCCTGTCCGCGCCCGGATTTCCCGTCGCCTGCCGGCGCGGCCCGCGCCGGTCACCGCAGCCTTCAGCGCCTGCCAGCTGGCAAGCGGCCGACCGGCGGCATCGGCGAGCATGTCGGCCGCCTCGCGGTAACCCGCAGCGGCAGTGCGGGCATCCTCCGCCATGGCCCCAAGACCGAGATCGGGTGCGGAGAGATAGGTTCCCGCAAGGGCCGTCGAGAAGGCTTCCGCCGCAGCAGTGCCAGCAGCCGTCGCCGCCCCTTCGAAGGGATTGCCGATCCGGCCGAGTTCCACCGGGTCGAGCGTGCCGATCCGCACCCCGCCTTCGCCAACCGCCCAGTCCGGCAGGAGCGCCAGCGCCCCGTTCAGCCCTTCGATGAAGCCGTTGATGCGCGTAACGACGCCGTTCAGCATCGCCTCGACGCCGGAGATCAGCCCGTTCGCCGCCTGGAACGCGAAGTCACCGATGGCGCCGGGCAGACTACCCCAGATCGCCACGGCCGCATCATAGGCGCCCTGGAAGATCGCTGCCGTCCGGTCGCCGAAGCTGACAACGCCCGCGATGGTGCCTTCCAGCGCCGAGAGACCTGCCGCCTTCAGCCCCTCCCACCCGGCCGACGTCCGCGCGAGGGCCGCATCCAGCGACAGGCCGATGCGGGACCAGACCTCGCGGGCAAGATCGCCGAGCAGCCGGAACGCCTCGCCGACGCCACCGACCCGGGCCAGGAGTTGCGAGAACTGATAGACCAGTTCCCCCGCGCCGACGATCAGCGCTCCGATCCCGGTCCGGATCAGCGCCCCGCGCAGGAACACCAGCGCGGTGGCGACGCCGCGCACCGACAGGGCTGCAGCCGCCATCCCGGCGACCCAGCGCCCGGCCATGATGGCCGCAAAGGTCGCGGCATAGGTGGCAAGCCGTGCGAGGTTGTCGAAGACCGCCGTGATCGCGCCGCCGATGGGCCCGGTGCCGCGCGCCATATCGGCCAGCGCATTCGCGACGGTTTCCAGCGCCGGGGCGACAGCGGCGGTCAGCCGGTTGGTCAGGCCGAGCCAGATCAGGCTCAGCTTGGCGATGGCATCGCCGGTGCGTTCGATCTGCGCCGCATCGGCCGCACTCACCGCCACACCGAAATCCTGCACGTCCTGTGCCGCTTCCCGTAAGGTGGCGGCGTCGATGCGCAGGAACGCCAGTGCGGCGCGATCACCAAAGAGATCGGATGCCACTGCGGCGCGTTCGGCCTCCGGGACATAACGGGCCAAGGCGTCCTGAATGGCCGCGATGCGTTGATCGAGCGGCAGCGCCTGCAACTCCGCGGCTGTCAGGTTCAGCCGCTGCAGCGCCCCCACTGCTGATCCCGATCCGGCCGCCGCTTCCGACAGCCGCGTGGTCAGCTTCTTGGTGGCCTGTTCGATCTCGCCCATCGATACCCCGGCCAACTCGCCAGCCCATGTCAGCACCTGCAGGCTCTCGACCGTCGTCCTGAGCGAAGCAGCCATGTCCGCCTGCGCACCGATCACGTCGAGTCCCGAACGGACCATCGCCACGCCAGCCGCTGCGGCGGCAGCGGTAATGGCGGCCAATGCGATCCCGGCTTTGCGGGCGAAGCTGCCGAGGCGGGCGTTGGCGAGCTCCATCTCCGACGAAAGGCGGCCAAACCCGCGCGTGCCCGCCTCGCCAATCCCTTCCAGCTCGGCACGGACTTGACGGCCGCCTTCGGCGACTAGCCGGACACTGACCCTTTTCTCAGCCATGGCCGTCTCCGATCTGTTCGTTGAGCTTGCGCACCATCACCGCCTCGATCTCGGGCAGCAGCTCGGCGGCGATCAGGGTGTTGATGCCCAGCGCCTGCGCCAGCGCGAGGGCAGCGCCCATGTCCCAGCCCAGCACCGCGCCGGGGATCACCCGCAGTTGCCCACCAAGTCGGCCAACCAGATCCCAGACCTGCCAGCCATCTTCCGTCTGCGGCCGGTTCAGTCTTGCAGGGCAGTCGGGGCAGCGCCCCTCGCAGGCCGCGCAGTAGCGGTCGCCCCCGCCGAAGGACCATTCGGCAAGGGCGCGGAGACGTTTTTTTCCGCGTCCAGGATCAGGCCTTTGGCGACGTATTGGGTCTGGAACGCTTCGAAGACCGGCCAGATTTCCAGCAGGGCATCGATGCCTTCGGGCGAGACCGGGACGATGTTGCCCGCGTCGTCGCCGACCCCCTCCCAATCCAGGACCGCGCGGCGGGCAACGGCCTTAGCCATAGCGAGCGCCATTTCCTCCTGGGTGGCGGTGTTCGGCAGGGCTTCGATGGCAGGGTCGGCGCGGGCCGAGACCATCAAGGCGGTGGTCAGCGGTGCGACCTGCAGGCGAAGGCCGGGTGCGAGGGTCAGCCACGAAGGGGTTGCGGTCAGGTTCAGTCTGATCATGTTCAATAACTCACGACGGTGTTGACGAGGACGGCGGTGCACATCCGGGCGGGGCTGGCGGCCTTGGCGGCCTGCCAGTCGAAGGTGGCCTGGATGCCCTGTGGGCCCGGGATCTCGATCCGAGGGCGCGGCAGGTAGACGGCATGGGCGGTGAAGGTGAAGCTGGCGTTTGCGCCAAGGCTCCAGGCAAAGAGCAACTCGCAAGGCGTGCCGTCGATGGCCTGCGTGATCAGCGTGCTGTCGGCGAAACGGACCTCCACTCGGCCAGTCAGCGCAGCCATGCCGGGGTCTGCCCCTTCGATGCGACCGTCCGAGCGGATGGTCTCGATCCGGTCCAGCCCGTTGGAATAGGTCACCTCGGCGGAAATGACGTTGCCGAGGGGCGAGCCGTTGCGCGTGATCGCGCCGTTGAAATGCCCGAACCGCTGCAGTGCCAGCGCGGTCGGCGTACCGGCCGCCGTGGCCGCTGCCACGCTTTCACCCTGCGCCACCAGCCGCGCTGTCGCCGTCAGCAGCCCCGACCGCGCCATCTGCCACGAAAGCTGATCGCAAACGCAACCGCTGTACATCGCATAGCGCGGCACCTCGGGCATCGCCGTCTCGATGGCCATGCTCGGCAGCGTCCAGTTGCCGGACTGGAAGGTGTGGGTCTTCGGCGTCGTGCCGGAGGTGACAGGCGCACCGAAGGCCGCCTTCAGCCAGAGGCCAAGGTTCTCGACATCGATCGGCACCACCACATCGCCGTCGGCGGTGACCGCGTCCTTGATCGGGGCCAGCGGGTCGCGCCCCTGGCCCAGCAGTTCCGAGGCGATCAGCGGTTGTTCGGAGCCGAGCGTGGTGCTGGCGAAGGGCACCGTGCGATAGCCAGAGGTGGGCGGGGTGCCGTAGACAGTCTCGAACGCAAGCGCCATCTGCGCCCGCGCCCCATGGGCTCGTGCCATCGTAGTCTCCTGTGGTGAAGGGTGTCAGGCCAGCGGGTCGGCCGTGGAATAGTGCAGGACGACCGGGATCACCGCCGCCTTCAGGCTGGCAGCACCCTCCACGGCCAGATCGACCGGGCGCGGCGCTTCCGCCTCAACCCAGTCGCAGAGGCCGCCAAGTGTGCGGTCGGTGGCAAGCGCTGCGCCGACAGTGGCGCAGAGCGTGTCGAAGGCGGCGTCACGGGTGGCACCCTGCACGACCGCTTCGATCTCGGCCCGGTGCTGGTAGTGGTAGCGCAACGGCGAGAGCGTGACCTCGGGATCCCCCGGCTCGCCGTCGCGCAGGATCAGCAGACCCGCGGCGGGCACGCGCTCGGGCAGCACGTCGCCGCGCAGGGCGGTGGCGGGCAGCGCCGACAGCCGCGCGTGCAGCGCGGCGAGGATGGTTTCGCGAGAAGTTGGCATTCGGCGGCCCTTGGCTCAATTGTGACTTCTGCGACAGTCAGCGATATGCTAAAGGTAATACCCATGAATACTCACCCGGAGCCGTACCCATGAACGCCGTCCGCCCCATCGCCGTGAAGCTCGATCAGGATACCCGCGAACGCCTCAAGCGGTTGGCGGATGCCAAGGACCGCTCGACCCATTGGATGCTGCGCGAGGCCGTCGCGCAATTCGTCGAGCGCGAAGAGAAGCGTGAGGCGTTCCGGCAAGCGGGGTTACAGGCATGGGAAGAGTTTCAGTCGACCGGCAAGCACGTCACCCATGACGAAGCCGATGCCTGGCTTGCCAAGCTGGAAGCAGGCAAAGCGGCGGCTGCTCCCGAATGCCACGACTGATCTGGTCGCCCGCAGCCCTGCGGGATGTCGAGCGGCTCTATCGCTTCCTTGCCGACAAGAATCCTGAGGCCGCCCGCCGTGCGGCCAAATCCATCCGCGAAGGCATGAACATCCTGCGCGATCAGCCCGGTGCCGGGCGGCCGGTCGAGGACATGGCCCCGGAATTCCGCGAGTGGTTCATCACCTTTGGCGACAGTGGCTATGTGTCGCTCTATCGGTTCGACGGCGAGACGGCGGTCGTATTGGCCGTGCGCCATCAGCGCGAGGCAGGCTACTGATGGGCGGGTGGTGATCACACCTTGGCCTCCACCCAGTTCGCCACGATCAGCCCCGGCACCGCATCGTGCGCCCGGCCGGCATCCCGTGCCAGGTCCAGCCGCTTCGGCAGCTTGACCTGTGGCACCAGCAGGAAGATCGGCGCGGTGACGACGCCCCGGCCGGTCTTCGACCGTGACGCCACGGCGCGGCCCTTGGTGTTCAGCCGCCCCTCGGCCACCAGCAGGCTTGGCCCGCGACGGCGATAGATGAAGCGCAGGCGCAGGCCGGTGCGGCGTTCCCATTCGCCAGGAGCGATCCGGCCGCCGCGCAGGGACTTGCCTGCAGCAGGTGTGGGGATCGCCAGCCAGAAGCCGTTCTTCGAGCGGATCAGCGGGCCGGTGTCGTGGGCGCCGACGATGACCGGGGCGTTGGACCAGACCATGGCCGCCGCGTTGAGGCTGGGCTTCGCCTTGGGAACTGCTCCGACCGGATGGTGCGGGCAAGCCGGACCCCGAGGCCCGCACCGGTGATCTGCAGCCGCCAAGCGGCCTTCAGCCCTGTCCCCGCCTCGCGGATCGCAGCCGATACAGCCCGCTCCCCTGCCGCGACCTCGGCCGCCATCATCGCCACGATGTCAGGATCGATGTCGAGCTTGAGCTTCATCGTGGTCAAACCGGGCGCAGGTCGACGGTCCAGACCAGCCACTCACGGTCGCGAACGGGCTCGCCCTGGATCAGGAAGGCGTCGCCGTCGATCTCGATGCGGTCGCCGGGGCGTGGGGCTGGCACCTCGGCCACGCGCAGGTCGACGCGGGTGGTTTCCGACCAAAGCCGCGCATCGCCGAAGTCGGTGACCGCGTCTGCACGCCGGGCGACGATGCGCACTAGGACGGGCGCACCGCCATCGGCGATGTAGACCGCGTCCCGGCCGATGTTGGGATTGGCGAAGAGCGCACTGAGCGCGGCGGCGAAGGCGCTCATCAGAAGCTCGCGTTCAGCCGCACCCGGCCGATGGTGTCGCCTGCGCCGCCCGCCACCGCGACCACGGCCACGCCGATCAGGGTGTTCGAAGTGGTGGTCTTGGTCGCTTCCCTGGCGGTGTTGTCCCAATAGACCTTGTCGCCTGCGGCCCAGGCTTGCGATGCGACCTTCTTCAGGTCGTAGACGCCGGTGAGCGCGGCCTCGACGGTTTCGCCGAGGGCAGCGGTGCCAGCGGCGACGCCGAAGATAGCACCGACGAGCAGGCCATCGCCCGAGGCGACGGCATAGGGTGCGGTCAGGGTGATGGTATTGCCGGGCTGGACGTAGTTTTTCATCGGGGTGTCCCTTCTGGTGATAGTTGCGCGTGGTGCGAATTTTTCCTACCTTGGCGGCAGGAGGATCGGACATGGCCGGCAAGATCAGCATTTCCATCACCGACGAGCATGCCGCCCTTCTGCAGGAGGCCGTGGGCAGCGGCGCCTATGCCTCGTCGAGCGAAGTGGTCCGCGAGGCGCTGCGCGAGTGGCGGGCGCGGCGGGTCGTGGGTGAACTCTGGGACGCAGGACTCGCCAGCGGCCGCGCCGAGCCGGGGCTGACCATGGCCGATATCAAGCGCGAGGCCCGCAGCCGCAGAAGCGCGTCCTGACACGCATGCCGCGGATCCTCTTCACGCGGGCGGCCCGCGAAGACCTGATCGATATCTGGACGCACATCGCCGAGGACGATCCGTCCGCAGCCGATCGTGTGCTCGACAGGTTGGACGAGGTTGCCAGCCACCTGGTGGACAACCCGCAGATGGGTCCGGCCCGGGACGATATCCGCCCCGGGCTGCGCTATCTGGTGAGCGGGTCCTACCTGCTGCTCTGCCGGATCGTCGGCGTCGACATCGAGATCGTCCGCGCAGTGCACGGGCGGCGCGATCTCTACGGCCTCATCTGACCTTACGCGCCCGAGTTCTTATAAAGGCCGCGCCAGTCGATGGCCTTGGCGCCGAAGTCGAGGCGGCACTTGATCTCGACCCCATCGACGTCGAAGCCGTTGCGCGTCTCGATGTAGGCACCCTGCTGGCCCTCGAGATAGGCGTATTCGATGGTGTCGATCTGGTTGGGCGAGGCCGCCAGATACCAGGAGGTGGCGCTGGCCGCATCAAGGCGCGGCTCGCTGATGGGCGAGAGGGTGCGGATCGACTGCGGCACGACCTTGGCACTGTCGGCCGGCACGAGGTTCTGGGCGACCAATTGCTCGGCCTTCAGTTCGAGGGCCGCAGGCACAATCAGGAACGCGGGCCGGATGTTCAGCACCGTCTTCTTGTCGAGGCCGGTCTGCAGCGCCATCGCCGCCCGGGCCGCGCCGACACTCGCCACGTCCAGTGCAGCACCCGTCCCGGCGAGGTTCTTGTGCGTGGTATGGAACAACGCATTGCCGTCGGCCATCGCCGGGTTCGAGGTGATGATGCCCCAAACCACGTCGCTTTCCAGCTGCGCGATGGAGTTGCCGTACATCGCCGGAATCCGGGTGAAGGCGTCGAGGTCGTCGTTGATCAGCACCTGCCGGGTAATCGCAACCACCCGGCCATAGGTCTTGACCTTGTAGCTCTCCTTGCTCTCGCCCAACGTCCCGCGCTTGAACTCGCCGCTTTCGCCCACTTCCAGAAGCTGCGGCGCCTCGCCCAGCTGGACGCGGTGCATGGATTTGAAGTCGGTGGCCAGCACCTGGCGGCAGAAAAGCGCGAAGGTGCGGGGATAGGCGTCGTAGGCTTGGCGCAAGGTCTTGTTGGTGACGGCCGACAGGATCTCGGGGAAGTCCGAGGTGGAGTGCAGCGCGCGCGTTGCCACCTCGTCGCGCGACAGGCCGCGCGTGTTGACCCCAGCATTGCCGAGGCTTTCACGGGCCAATTCCAGGAGCGTCATGCCACGGTACTGGCGCGCGGCATCCTCAAGCGGGAACAGCGTCGGGCTGTAGCGGTGAAGGAGCGCATTGGCCACCGCGTCGCGGCGGGTGATGCGTTCGTCACGCCCGCCGAGCGGCACGGAGACGTGCGGGAAGGTGCGGGTTTCGTCCGATTTGGCGGCGACCTGATCGAGGATCAGGCGGCGGGACTCGTCCACGCTGACCCCACGTTTCACCAGATCCTCGGCGAAGCTGCGCTCGAGGTTCAGGCGGCCGGTCAGATCGTAGATCGTCGAGACGCGGTCGCGCTCAGCCTCGCGGGCGCTGGTCGCGATGGCCTCGCTGTCGGGCGCCGGAGCCGGTTCCGGCATGCGCGCGCTGGTCGGTTCGGGGTGCGCCGAGGCCGCGACGGGCTGCTGGCGGGTCTCGGTCAAGGCGGGGACATCCCCGGCCACGGTGGTCGTGCTCTCAGGCATGGATGCCTCCTTTTGCATGCGGGTATCGACGATCTCGACGGGATAGCTGGCCTGATCCGCGGCGCGGACCTGGGCGCGGGGATCAGCGGGAACGGTCACGAAGCTGACCTCGAGCGGCGTCCAGCGCTCGACGATGCGCTGCTCGACCTCGCCCTTCGCGGCGGGCTCCACCACTTTCACCCGCTCGATGGAATAGCCGACCGAGACGTTGCGGATGATGCCGTCGCTGATCAGGCCGAACATGCGGTCGGCGGCCTGGTCGAGCCCGTCGCGGGGAAAGCGGATGGTGGCCTTGCCTTCCTTGCCCTCGATCCAGGCGCGTTCGACGACGCCCACCTGCGAATGCGAGGACCAGACCGAATGGCTGTCGAGCGCCGGGGCACCGGCATTGAGGCGGGTCAGGTCCACCGCCCTGTCGCTGACCTCGAGGATTTCGTCGAAGGGCACGGAGGTGTCCCAGCCAGTCCAGCGTCGCCGTCGGACGGCCGCGCCGGTGGTGAATACCACATCAACCGAACGCGCCTCGGAATTCACGGTCGCGGGCAGGATGGGCGCGCGCCGCAGCTGCATTGGCAGGGCGACCGGGGCCGCCATGATGGTCTCGGGCATGGCCCTGTTACTCCTGTGCAGTGGATGGGGATCCAGCCGGATCGGCGGCAGGGTCGGCGGCCGGATCGCTGGTTTGCGCGCTGCCGGTCTTGGTGACGCGGCGCGGGTCGCTGTCGAGGACGAGGCCGAGGGCATCCAGCTTGGCATTGGTCGCGGCGATTTCCGCCAGAACCGCATCCGGGTTGCGGCCCTGCTTCGCGATTACCTCGGCCAGGGTCATGGTGCCCGAGCGGATTGAGAGCAGGTTCGCCAGTGCATCCTTCTGTGGGTCGACCGCCTCGAACTTCGGCGGCGACCATTCGACTGGCACGTCCGGCGTGGGGATCTGGCCTGCCGCCCATGCGGCTTCCGTGAACCAGCGCCAGACCGGGGCGCAGAGCATCGGGATGAAGAGCTGCCACTGGACAGCATCGATCATCCGGCGGAACTCGACGAGGCCCGCCCGGATCGAGGAATAGTTGACCTGGCTGAGGTCTCCGGTCAGCAGCTCGTAGGGCACGCGGAACCCGGCCGAGATGGTGTGCAGGCTGGCGCGCTTGTATTCACCGTAGCCGCCGGTGGCGGCGGGCTGGTTGAAGCGGATGTCCTTGCCGCCCCGCGCATAGGCGATCAGCCCCGGCTCGAACTGCTCGACCCGGTTGCCGTCGGCATCGA
>CALMSR010000059.1 GCA_937872465.1 uncultured Paracoccaceae bacterium | reverse complement strand
TCCTTCCATTCCGACGAATGGATCGCACCATCAAACCGTGGGATCAAACAACTAGCACCCGATTCGGCCGGTGCAACACGCGCGTGGTCCGTTCCGCGATCCTGGCGAATCACCCGCCACCACCACCGCCGTCGCCACCGCGCGCGATGCCCGGTTTGATCTGGGGGATTGCACCCTATATTCTGCCGGTGACGCAGGAAGCCGCGAGGATCAGATGCCCGCTCCGCTCGCCCTCTCGCCCCTGGCCTGGACCGCGATCCGGCTCGGTGCCGTCGCGGCCCTGGGGCTCTATGCCTCGCGCAGGCGCGGGTCCGAGCCGAAGGATGCCCGGAACGAGGCGACGCTCGACGAGATGCCGGAGGGATTCCACGCCCATTCGCACCGGGCGGAGGCGGAGAGCGCGGTGCATGGGCGGGGCCGGCTGCGGCGGGTCTTCCGCTTCCGGGCCACGGGGCCGGGCGTCGAGGTCGATGCCGCGGCGCTGGGGCGGCTCAGGTTCCGGCGCGTGGATTGAGCCCGCCTGCCCCGGAATCCCTCCGGTCGGGGCGGGATGCAGGGCGTCCCCATGGGGACAGGGCGCAAGCCCATGAAACATAACGATAAAAGTGTTAACGCGCCGAATCCGGCATGGTGCGGCGGGCACCGGCGGCAGCCCCTATCATCCGCCCCGAAAATGTGATGCTCTCCGGCCCGGGGGGATCGCGGCGATGCGGACCGGTGCACAGCTTCTCGTGGATTGCCTGCTGGCGCAGGGGGTGGACACGGCCTTCGGCGTGCCCGGCGAGAGCTATCTCGCGGTGCTCGACGCGCTCTACGACGCCGCGGAGCGGATCCGGATGGTGCCGAACCGCCAGGAGGGCGGCGCGGCCTTTATGGCCGAGGCCTGGGCCAAGCTGACCGGGCGCGTCGGCATCGTCTTCGTCACCCGCGGCCCGGGCGCGACCAATGCCGCCATCGGGGTGCATACGGCGATGCAGAACGCGACGCCGATGATCCTCTTCGTCGGGCAGGTCGGCACCGAGGCGGCGGGGCGGGACGCGTTCCAGGAGATCGATTACCGCGCGGCCTTCGGGCCGATCGCGAAATGGGCCACCGAGATCGGCCATGCCGACCGCGTGCCCGAGACCATCGCCCGCGCCTTTTCGGTGGCGCAATCGGGCCGGCCCGGCCCGGTGGTGGTCGCCCTGCCCGAGGACGTGCTGACCGCCCCGACCGGGGCCGCGCCCGGCCCTTCGATCTGCGTGCCGCGCCCCGGGCCGGGCGCCGGGGCGCGGGAGGCGGTGGCGCGCCTCCTCGGCCAGGCGCGTGCGCCCCTGGTGATCGCCGCCGGGCGCTGGTCCGAGGCCGGGCGGGCGGCGCTCCGGCGCTTCGCCGAGACGAACCACCTGCCGGTCCTCGCCGATTTCCGGTGCCAGGATCTGCTCGACAACGACAGCCCGAGCTATGTCGGGGATGCGGGGCTCGGGAAGACGCCCGGGGTGCGCGCGCTGATCCGCGACGCCGACGTGCTGCTCGCGCTCGGCAGCGAGCTCGGCGAGATCACCACCGACGGCTACGGGCTGCTCGCCAGCCCGCAACCGGCGCAGCGGCTGATCCATGTCCATCCCGGCCCGGAAGTGCCGAACAAGGTCTTCTCCGCGGAACTGGCGCTCGCCTGCCGTCCCGAGGATCTGCTCCTCGCCCTCGATGGGATCGAGCTGGACGGCCGGGCGGCCTGGGCGCCGCGCACGGCGGCGGCGCGGGCCGAGTGGATCGCGAGCCTCGCCACCCCGCCGCAGCCGGGCGCGCTCGACATGGGCGCGGTCATGGCGCATCTCGGGGAAGTGCTGCCCGAGGGTGCGATCCTGACCAACGGGGCGGGCAATTTCACGATCTGGCTCAACAAGCATTTCCGCTTCCGCGGCGGCACGAGGCTGCTGGCGCCGCAATCGGGCGCGATGGGCTACGGCCTGCCCGCCGCCATCGCCGCGAAGCTGGCGGCCCCCGAAGCCTGCGTGGTCTGCTTCGCGGGCGACGGGGATTTCCAGATGACGGCCTCCGAGCTCGGCTGCGCGCTCCAGACCGGCGCGCGGCCGATCGTGCTCGTGCTCGACAACGGCAGCTACGGCACGATCCGCATGCATCAGGAGCGCAGCTTTCCCGGCCGGGTCAGCTTCACCGACATCGTCAATCCCGATTTCGCCGCGCTGGCCCGCGCCTATGGCTTCCACGGCGAGCGGGTGGCGCGCAGCGAGGATTTTCCCGCCGCCTTCGCCCGCGCGCGGGCCTCGGCAGGCGGCGCCCTGCTCACTCTCGCGATCGATGTCGAGAGCCTCACGCCGCGCCAGACGCTGAGCGCCATGCGCGAAGCCGCCGAGAAAGGTTGACCCCATGCCCGAATTCGAACGCATCCTGATCACCGGCGCCGCCGGCAGCCTCGGAAGCCATCTGCGGGCCGGCCTGCCGCATCTCGCCGCGCGGCTGCGGCTGGTGGATGTGAAGGACATGGGCGCGGCGGCGGCCCATGAGGAGATCGTGCAATGCGATCTCGCCGACCGGGAGGAGGCGCTGGCGGCGACGAAGGGTTGCGACGCGATCCTGCATTTCGCCGGCCAGCCGCGCGAGCAGAGTTTCGACGAGATCATGGCCGACACCCTGCCCGCCGCCTACAACGTCTACGAGGGCGCGCGGCGGAACGGGGTCCGGCGCGTGGTCTATGCGAGCTCGATTCATGCGGTCGGCTTCCATGCCGTCGAGGCGGTGCCGGATACCGAGGTGCCGCACCGGCCGGACACCTTCTACGGCCTGACCAAGACCTTCGTGGAGGATCTCGCGAGCCTCTACTGGGACAAGTTCGGGGTGGAGAGCGTCTGCCTCAGGATCTGCTCCTGCTTCGAGGCGCCGCAGGACCGGCGCATGCTCTGGTCCTGGCTCTCCTTCGCCGATTGCGTGCGGCTGGCGGAGGCCGCGCTCACCGCGCCGCGGGTCGGCTTCTCGGTGATCTACGGCACCTCCGACAATGCGCGTGCCGCGGTCTCGAACGCGCGGGCGGGCCATATCGGCTACCGGCCCCGGGACAGCGCCGACGGCTTCGCCACCGAGGTGATCGCGCGCAGCGAGCGCCCCGATCCCGCCGCGGTGGGCACGCGCGTGGTCGGGGGCTGGTTCGCCGCCACGGGCCATCCCGACGATGGCGAGTGACGCCGATGTGGTGATCTGCGGCGGCGCCGCGCTCGGCAGCGCCACCGCCTGCCATCTGGCGATGCTCGGCTTTCCCGGCCGCGTGGTGGTGGTCGAGCCCGACCCGAGCTATGCGCGCGCGGCGACGGCGCTGGCGGCGAGCGGGATCCGGCGGCAGTTCTCCCATCCGCTCAATGTCCGGATGTCGGCCTATGGGCTCGAGTTCATCCGCGGCCTCGGCGTCGATTTCCGCGAGAATGGCTATCTGACCCTGGCCGGGAGCGAGGCCCAGGCCGCGATCCTGCGCACCAATCATGCCGTGCAGCGCGCCGAGGGGGCGGAGATCGCCCTGCTCGATCCCGGGGCGCTCGCCGCGCGCTTCCCGCATCTCGCGACCGGGGATCTGGTGCTGGGCGCGCTGGGCCTGAGCGGCGAGGGCTGGTTCGACAACATGGGGCTGCTCGCCGCCTTGCGGGCGCGCGCGAAGGCGGCGGGCGTCGTCTATCTGGCCGATGCGGTCGCGGGGCTCGATCTCGCGGGGGATCGCGTGGCGGCGGTGCGGCTCGCCGGCGGCGGGCGCATCGCCTGCGACTGGTTCGTGAACGCCGCCGGCGGCCGGGGTGCCGAGATCGCGGCGCTGGCGGGCATCGCGCTGCCGGTCGAGCGGCGCAAGCGCACGGTCTTCGTCTTCGCCGCGGCCGATCCGCCCGAAGGGCCGCTGCCCCTGACGGTGGAGCCCTCGGGCGTCTGGTGGCGCCCCGAGGGCGAGGGCTTCATCGCCGGCGCAACGCCCGATCCCGATCTCGCGGTCGGGGCGGAGGATTTCGAGCCGGCGCATGCGGAGTGGGAGGATCTCGTCTGGCCGGCGCTCGCCACGCGCTCGCCGCGTTTCGAGGCGCTGAAGCTGCGCGGCTTCTGGGCCGGGCATTACGACATGAACCTGCTCGACCGCAACGCCATCGTCGGCCCGCATCCGGCGATCGGCAATTTCCTCTTCGCCAACGGCTTCTCCGGCCACGGGCTGCAGCAGGCGCCGGCGGTGGGGCGGGCCCTGTCGGAATGGATCCGGCAGGGGGCGTTCCGCAGCCTCGATCTCGCGCCCTTCGGTTTCGCCCGCATCGCTGCGGGCCGGCCGGATCCCGAGCGGGCGGTGATCTGATGGATGCCTTCGCCGTTCTCGCCGCGACCTGGCCGCCCGCGGAGGCGGTGCGCCTCGGGCCCTGGACGCTGCGACGGGGGGCGGGGGGCGGCAGCCGGGTCTCGGCGGCGACCCTCGAGGGCGAGGAGGGCACGATCGAAGCGGCCGCAGAGGCGATGCGCGCCTGGGGCCAGGTGCCGCTCTTCATGATCCGCAACGGCGAGGCGGCGCTCGACGCGCGCCTCGCCGCCATGGGCTACGGGCGGCGCGACCCGACGCTGATCCTCGCCGCCCCGAGCGATGCGCTGGCGGCGCCGGAGGATGGCGGGACCACGGTGCGCTGCAGCGCGCCGGTCGCGCGCATGGAGGAGATCTGGGAGGCCGGGGGGATCGGCCCGGGCCGGCGCGCGGTGATGGCGCGGGTGGCGGGCCCGAGGGTCTGGCTGCTCGGCCGGCAGGGCGACCGGCCGGCGGCCTGCGCCTTCGTGGCCGTTCATGGCGAGACCGCCATGCTCCATGCCCTCGAGGTCGTCCCCGAGGCCCGCCGCATGGGCATGGGGTCGCGGCTGACGCGCGCCGCGGCGCGCTGGGCGGCGGCGCGGGGCGGCGCGGTGCTGGCGCTGGCGGTCACCGAGGCCAACGGGGCCGCCCGCGCGCTCTACGGCGGGCTGGGGATGCGCGAGGTCGCCCGCTATCATTACCGGGTCGCGCCGGATGCGCCGGCGGTTCCGTTGCCGATGCGGAACCGCTAGGCTGGCGCCTGGGTTTCGGTCGTCCCGAGGGGGTATATCCATGAAAGTCATCGTGCTCGGCGCCGGCGTCATCGGCGTCACGACCGCCTGGTATCTGGCGCGGCAGGGCGCGGAGGTGCTGGTGCTCGACCGCCAGTCCGGGCCGGGCATGGAGACGAGCTTCGCCAATGCAGGCGAGCTCTCCTACGGCATGACCTCGCCCTGGGCGGCGCCCGGCGTACCCAAGAAGGCGGTGCAATGGCTCTTCATGCGCCACCGGCCGCTCTTCATCTGGCCGATGATCAGCCCGCGGATGTGGGCCTGGGGCCTGCGCATGCTGATGAACTGCAACCCGGAGGCCTATCGGCGGAACAAGAGCCGCATGGTGCGGGTCTCGAACTACAGCCGCGACGCGCTGACCGACCTGATGGCCGAGGTGCCGCTGGACTTCGACCAGCGCGAGCAGGGCACGCTCCAGGTCTTCCGCACCGAGAAGCAGGTCAAGGCGTCCAAGGCCGACCAGGAGGTGCTGGCGGAATTCGATTCGCCCTTCGAGGTGCTCGACCGCGACGGCTGCATCGCCGCCGAGCCCGGCCTCGCCCATGTCTCGGAGAAATTCGTCGGCGGTCTGCGGCTCCTCGCCGACCGCACCGGCGATTGCCGGATGTTCACCCTCGCGCTGGCGGAGAAGGCGAGGGAGCTCGGCGTCACCTTCCGCTACGGGGTCACCATCCAGTCCTTCGCGGTGGAGGCCGACCGGATCGTGGGGGTCGAGACCGACACCGGGCGGGAGACGGCGGACCGCTATGTCTGCTGCCTGGGACCCTATGCGCCGATCGTGCTGCGGAGCGTCGGCATCCGGCTGCCGATCTATCCGATCAAGGGCTATTCCATCACCCTGCCGGTGAAAGATCCCGAGGCGGCGCCGCAATCGACGCTGATGGACGAGACCCACAAGGTGGCGATCACCCGCCTCGGCGACCGGATCCGCGTGGCGGGCCAGGCGGAGATCATCGGCTACAACCGCAAGCTGGGGAGCAGCGCGACCGATACCGTGCGCTATGTCGTCAACGACCTCTTCCCGAAGGGGGGCGATCTCGCCCGCGCCGAGGGCTGGACCGGGCTCAGACCGATGACCCCGGACGGCACGCCGGTGATCGGGCCGACCCGCTACGACAATCTCTATCTCAACACCGGGCACGGGACGCTGGGCTGGACCATGTCGGCGGGATCGGGGCGCGCGGTGGCCGATGCGGTGATGGGCCGCGACCCGGAGATCTCCTTCGACGGCCTGACCGCGGAGCGTTTCGGGCAGTAGGGGAAGGGTCGCAGGTTTGTCGTGCCAGCGCCCCTTGCGACCGGCCCTTCGGTCCGAGACCGAATCTCGGGACAGGGAAGAGGCCGCGCCCAGCGCGGCCCGCAGAGCATCCCCGGACCGAAAAGGCGAGGCCCCGGCGGCGCCTTGCCCGGTCCGGTCGCCCGGAGGCGCAAGCCGCAGGGCGAGGGGGTGCAGCGTCACCGTCGGTCGAGGTTCGGGACGGGGCGGCCCTGGACGGCGTGCAAAGCGCGCCGGCCCCCGGCAGGGCCTGCGCGGCCCGATCGCCACGGGTCGATCGAGCTGGGGACACCCGGCCCTTGGTGGGATGAGGGTCGACGGCGAGGGGCGCCGGTAGGACGGGCCTACCCGGTCCTGCTCATGGTGTGCAGCAATCGCGCGGCCAGCCGCGCCGTGCGCCCGTCCAGATCCAGGCCGGGGCTGAGTTCCGCGATATCGGCGACGGCGAGCTTGCCGCTGTCGCGCAGCGATTCGATCAGCGGCTCGATCACCTCCACGGCGACGCCGCGCGCCGCCGGGGCGCTCACGCCCGGGGCCACCGCCGCCGGGAAGACGTCGAGGCAGGTGGTCATGTAGATCAGGTCGCATCCCGCGAGGAAGCCCGCGAGCTCCCGCCGTGTCGCGTCGAGATCGGCCAGCGTCATGTCCCTGTCGAGCCGGAAGCGGACGCCGAATTCCTCGGCCCGCGCGAAGAGATTGGCGGTATTGGCGGCCTGGCTCACGCCGAAGCAGAGATAGCGGAAGGGCCAGCCGCGCTCCGCGCAGGCACGGGCGATCTGCGAGAAGGGCGTTCCCGAGGAGATCACGAATTCCGGGCTGCGCAGGTCGAAATGCGCGTCGAAATTGACGATGCCGATGACCGGCGCGGCCGGGAGGGTCTCGGCATGGCGGGCCAGCCCCAGCCAGGAGCCATAGGCCATCTCGTGCCCGCCCCCCATCACCAGCGGCAGGTGCCCGCCGCGCAGCGCCCCGGCGACCGCGGTGGCGAGCGCGTCATGGGCGGCGTCGAGATCGCCGTCGGCGCAGGCGATGTCGCCCGCGTCATAGACCGGCGCCGCGGAATGCCAGGCGAGCGGCCCCAGTGCCTTGCGGATGGCGAGCGGCCCGTCGACCGCGCCCGGCCGGCCCTTGTTGCGCCGGACCCCTTCGTCGGAGCGGAAGCCGATCAGCACCCGGCCCGGCGGGGAAGCCTCGCCGAGCGGCGCGACGACCTGATGCCAGCGCTCCGTCCGGGGCTCGGGATCGACGCGCCCGGTCCAGAGGCTCATGTCAGGCTGCATCGCGCATCTCCCCGGCGAGCACCCGCTGCCGCAGGCGCGCGGGCCCGAAGGCATAGGCGAGCTCCGCCGGCTGCTCCACGTCCCAGAGGCAGAGATCGGCCTGCATGCCCGGCGCGATGGTGCCGAGCCTCTCGCCGAGGCCCAGCGCCCGCGCCGCATTGGCGGTGATGCCGCGCAGCGCCTCGGTGGGGGTCAGCTGGAAGAGGGTGCAGGCCATGTTCATCATCAGCAGGATGCTCGAGAGCGGCGAGGTTCCGGGATTGACGTCGGTCGCCACCGCCATCGGCACACCGTATTGCCGCAGCAGCGCGATCGGCGGCCGCTGGGTCTCGCGCAGGAAATAGAAGGCCCCGGGCAGCAGGGTCGCCACGGTGCCCGAGGCGGCCATGGCCGCGACCCCGGCCTCGTCGAGATATTCGATATGGTCGACCGAGAGCGCGCCGTGGCGGGCGGCCATCGCGCTGCCGCCGAGGTTCGAGAGCTGCTCGGTATGGCCCTTGATCGCCAGCCCGTGCCGGGCGGCGGCCTCGAAGACTCTTTCGCATTGCGCCACCGAGAAGGCGATCGATTCGCAGAAGACGTCGACCGCATCGGCCAGCCGCGCCTCGGCGGCGGCCGGGATCATCTCCTCGCAGACCAGGGCGATGTAATCGTCGCTCCGGCCGGCGTATTCCGGCGGCAGGGCATGGGCGCCGAGCAGGGTCGGGGAGACCCGGATCGGGAGCTCCTCGGCCACGCGCCGGGCGACGCGCAGGAGCTTGAGCTCGGTCTCGAGGTCGAGCCCGTAGCCGGACTTGATCTCGATCGTCGTCACCCCTTCGGCCATCAGCGCGCGCAGCCGCGGCAGCGCCGCCGCGAAGAGCTCCTCTTCGGAGGCGGCGCGGGTTTGGCGCACGGTGCTGAGGATGCCGCCGCCGCGCCGGGCGATCTCCTTGTAGTCGGCGCCTTCGAGGCGTGCCTCGAATTCGGCGGCGCGGTTGCCGCCATAGACCACATGGGTGTGGCAATCGATGAGACCGGGGGTCATCACGCCCTGGCGCGCCACGATCTCGTAGCCCTCGAGCGCGGCCTCGCTCAGATCCTGCGCCTGGACGACCTGGCGGATGGTATCGCCCTCGACCAGAACCGCCATGGGTTCTTCGTGCTGCATCGCGCCGTCGAAGAGCCGCACCCCAAGCCACGCCTGCCTGCTCGCCATGTTCATTCGCCTTCCTCCCCTGTTCTTCGCATGTCCCGCCAGCCGGACGGCGCGGTCCGGACGGGGCGCCCGGCGCCGCGGCCCGGAGGCCGGGCGCCGGGCGCGGTTAGTCACGGCCGCAGCATCGGCATGTTGAGGCCCTTCTCGCGGGCGCATTCGATGGCGATCTCGTAGCCTGCGTCGGCGTGGCGATAGACCCCGGTCGCGGGGTCGTTCCATTCCACCCGCGCGATGCGCCGGTCGGCCGCCTCGCTGCCGTCGCAGCAGATCACGATGCCCGAATGCATGGAATAGCCCATGCCGACGCCGCCGCCATGGTGCAGCGACACCCAGGTCGCGCCGCCCGCCGTGGCCAGCATCGCGTTCAGGAGCGGCCAGTCGGCGACCGCGTCGCTGCCGTCCTTCATCGATTCGGTCTCGCGGTTCGGGCTGGCGACCGAGCCGCAGTCGAGATGGTCGCGGCCGAGCACGACCGGCGCCGAGAGCTCGCCGTCGCGCACCATCTTGTTGAAGGCGAGCCCGAGCCGGTGGCGGTCGCCGAGCCCCACCCAGCAGATGCGGGCCGGCAGCCCCTGGAAGGAGATGCGCTCGCGCGCCATGTCGAGCCAGTTATGCAGATGGGGATCGTCCGGGATCAGCTCGCGGACCTTGGCGTCGGTCTTGTAGATGTCCTCCGGATCGCCGGAGAGCGCCACCCAGCGGAACGGCCCCTTGCCGCGGCAGAAGAGCGGCCGGATATAGGCGGGCACGAAGCCGGGGAAGTCGAAGGCGTTGGCCACGCCCTGGTCCTTGGCCTCCTGGCGGATGTTGTTGCCGTAATCGACGGTCGGGATGCCCTGGGCGTGGAAGTCCAGCATCGCCTGGACATGGACCGCCATGGATTTCCGCGCCTCGCGGGCGACCTTCTCCGGGTCGCTCTGGGCCTCCGAGCGCCACTGGCCCACGGTCCAGCCGATCGGCAGGTAGCCGTTGATCGGGTCATGCGCCGAGGTCTGGTCGGTCACCGCATCCGGCTTGATGCCGCGCCGGACCATGTCGGGCAGGATCTCGGCGGCATTGCCGAGCAGGCCGACGGAGACCACCCTGCCCTCGGCATGGGCGCGCTCGACGATCTCCAGCGCCTCTTCCAGGGTGCGGGCCTTCTCGTCCACGTAGCGCGTGCGCTTGCGGAAATCGATGCGCGTCTCGTCGCATTCGACGGCGATCATGCTGAAGCCGGCCATGGTCGCCGCGAGCGGCTGGGCGCCGCCCATGCCGCCGAGCCCGGCGGTGAGGATCCACTTGCCCCTGGTATTGCCGCCGAAATGCTGCCGCCCCATCTCGACGAAGGTCTCGTAGGTGCCCTGCACGATGCCCTGGCTGCCGATGTAGATCCAGGATCCGGCCGTCATCTGGCCGTACATCATCAGGCCCTTGCGGTCCAGCTCGTGGAAATGCTCCCAGGTCGCCCAGCGCGGCACCAGGTTGGAATTGGCGATCAGTACGCGGGGCGCGTCCGCATGGGTCCGGAGCACCGCGATCGGCTTGCCGGATTGCACGATCAGGGTCTCGTCCTCCTCGAGGGTCTTGAGCGTGTCGAGGATCCTGTCGAAGCAGGCCCAGTTGCGCGCGGCGCGGCCGATGCCGCCGTAGACCACCAGCTCCTCCGGCCGCTCGGCGACGTCGGGATCGAGGTTGTTCTGGAGCATCCGGAACGGCGCTTCGGTGAGCCAGCTCTTGCAGGAGAGCTCGGTGCCCACGGGCGAGCGTATCACGCGGGTGTTGTCGAGACGGGGATCATTCATGGGTCGGTTTCCTCCTCAATTGGCAGTCGTCGTGGCGAAAGGGACAGCGGTCGGGGTTGCTCTATCCATGCACGCGCTCGCGTCAGAGTACCATCGCCGCGATCCAGCCCGCCGCCAGCAGCGGCAGGTTGAAATGCAGGAAGGTCGGCACGACGGTGTCCCAGATATGGTCGTGCTGGCCATCGGCGTTGAAGCCGGCGGTCGGCCCGAGGGTCGAATCGGATGCCGGCGAGCCGGCGTCGCCCAGCGCCCCCGCGGTGCCGATGAGCGCCACGGTCGCGAGCGGCGAGAAGCCGAAGTTGATGCAGAGCGGCACGTAGATCACCGCGATGATCGGCACCGTCGAGAAGGACGAGCCGATCCCCATGGTGATCAGGAGCCCGACGAGCAGCATCATGAAGGCCGCGAGGCCCTTGCTGTCGCCGATCAGCGCGGTGGAGCCCTCGACCAGCGCCGAGACCTCGCCGGTCTCCTGCATCACGGCGGCGAAGCCCTGGGCGGTGACCATGATGAAGCCGACCAGCGCCATCATGCGCAGGCCGGTCACGAAGACGTCGTCCACCTCGTGCCACTTGAAGAAGCCGGAGCCGCTGAGCACCGCGAAGCCGATCAGGCCGCCCAGCATCATCGAATCCGTGGCGAGCTGGGTAACCAGCGCCGCGACGATGCCGAGGATGCTCAGGGCGATCTGGCCGGTGGTGAGCGTGGTCGAGACCGCGACCTTCTCGTTCCGGGCGCCGACGCCCTTGACCTCGTAGGTGCGCGGCTTGCGGTAGCTGATCAGCACGGCGATCAGCACGCCCGCCACCATCCCGAGCGACGGGATCACCATGGCGAGCGGGATCGTCGCCGTGTCGATGACGAAGTCGAGACCCTCCCCCGCGAGATTGATGTTCTCGCCGAGGATGTTCTGCTGATAGACGGCGCCGAAGCCCACCGGCAGCAGCATATAGGGCAGGATCAGGCCGCAGGTCACGGCGCAGGCGGCCGCCCGGCGGTCGAGCTTGATGCGGTCCATCACCTCGAGCAGCGGCGGCACCAGGATCGGGATGAAGGCGATGTGGACCGGGACGATGGTCTCGGCCAGGCTGGCGCAGATCAGCAGCGCCCCGCAGAGCAGCATCTTCGCATAGAAGATGTTCCGCCCCCCGGGCTCGGCGCCGATGGCGCCGACGATCTTCTCCGCCAGGAGATGCGTGATGCCCGAGCGCGACAGCGCCACCGCGAAGGCGCCGAGCAGCGCATAGGACAGCGCGATTGTCGCGCCGTTCCCGAGACCGCCCTCGAAGGCACCGATCACGTCACCCACGCTCATTCCGGCGCTCATTCCGCCAGCGAACGTGGCGATGATGAGCGCCAGGATCACCGGAACGCGCACCAGGCTCAAGGCCATCATCACGATGACGGCCAAGACGATTGAATTCATCGAACTCTTCCTCCCCTTTTCATCTTCGTCCCTCGCCGGCCCCTTTGACGCCTGCATCGCTCATCGGCGGGCGCAGGGCCGGGTTTCTCTCAGTTGAAGGCTTCGGCGGCCGTCCTCGCGCCCGACACCGGGCCAGCCGCCTTCGTCGAGTTCCCGCCGGTGGCGGCAACCCTGTTGCATCGCATCGCGCCGGCCGCCTTCGCGGCCCGGCGCATCGCTCGGTTCAGCTATCGGCGCCGAAGCTCGGCAGCAGGTCCTGGGGCACCAGCCTATTCAGGATGCGTTCCTTGATGAGGTCGTTGGCGGCCGCGATGTCGGGGTGGAAGAAGCGGTCCCGGTCGTAGAAGGAAACCTTCTCCCGCAGCCAGGCCCGCGCCTGTTCCAGCGGCTCGGTGGTCTTCATGCCCTCGCGGTAATCCATGCCCTGGCAGCCGCAGAGCCATTCGATGGCGAGGACCCCGCGGGTGTTCTCGGCCATGGCCCAGAGCCGCCGGCCGGCGGCCGGCGCCATGGAGACATGGTCCTCCTGGTTGGCCGAGGTGGGCAGGCTGTCGACGCTGCCCGGATGGGCCAGCGCCTTGTTCTCGGAGGCCAGCGCCGCGCTGGTCACGTCGGCGATCATGAAGCCCGAGTTGACGCCGCCGTCCCGCACGAGGAACGGGGGCAGGTCGCCATTCATGTTCTTGTCCATGAAGAGCGAGATGCGCCGCTCCGAGAGCGCGCCGATCTCGGCCAGCGCCAGGGCGATGTTGTCCGCCGCCATGGCCACGATCTCGGCATGGAAGTTGCCGCCGGAGATGGCGTCGACATCCTCCGCGAAGATCAGCGGATTGTCCGAGACCGCGTTGCATTCGACCGTGAGCACCTCGGCGGCCTGGCGGAGCTGGGTGAGGCAGGCGCCCATGACCTGGGGCTGGCAGCGCATGGAATAGGGATCCTGCACCTTGTCGCAGTCGCGGTGCGAGGCGCCGATCTCGCTCATGGCCCCGAGCAGGAACCGGTAGGCCGCCGCCGCGTCGATCTGGCCGCGGTGGCCGCGGATGGCATGGATGCGCGCGTCGAAGGGCCGGCGGGAGCCGAGCATGGCCTCGTTCGACAGGGCGCCGCAGACCACGGCGGCGGCGAAGAGATCCTCGGCCTCGAAGAGCCCGCGCAGGGCGAAGGCGGTGGAGACCTGGGTGCCGTTCAAGAGCGCGAGCCCTTCCTTGGGCGCCAGTTCCAGCGGCTCGAGGCCCGCGATCTTCAGCGCCTCGCGGGCGGGCAGGATCTTGCCGCCGTGGCGCGCCTCGCCCTCGCCGAGCAGCACCACGCTCATATGGGCGAGCGGGGCGAGATCGCCCGATGCGCCCACCGAGCCCTTGCAGGGGATGCAGGGATAGACCTCGGCGTTGATCAGCGCGATGAGCGCCTGCAGGAGCTCGCGGCGGATGCCCGAATGGCCGCGCCCGAGTGCGTTGACCTTGAGCACCATGATCAGGCGGACCATGGCGTCGTCGATGAGATCCCCGAGCCCGGTCGCATGCGACAGGACCAGCGAGCGCTGCAGGAGCTTCAGGTTCTCCCGCTCGATGCGGGTATTGGCCAGCAGGCCGAACCCGGTGTTGATGCCGTAGACCGTCCGGTCCTCGGCGACGATCTGGTTGACTGCATCGACCGACGCCTGGACCGCGGCGTCGGCGGAGCCATCCAGCCGGACCTCCACCGGCTCCTGGTAGATCCGCCGCACCGCCGCCAGTGTCATGGCGCCGGGTCTGATTGCATAGCTGTACACGAGGTTCCTCCCGCTCCGATTTCGTATTTGACCCCCACACGTGCCGGCTTGACAGATCCGGAGACTGTTGCCCTTCTGCACGCGCATCCTTGGTGAAGATGCAATGCAAGTGTCGTGCCAAGGCGTAACTCATTTACAGCAAACGGTTTTGTGTGCTGATGATACGATTGTGGATCACTTCTTGTCGGTCCGTGATCAGGATCTGATCGATGACGTGGAGCTTCTGAGATGCCGCAGCCCGAGACCTTCAGCCTCCACGATGCCTTAGTGAAGGTCATCGTGGAAAAAAGCTACTCGCGAATAGCGGTCGCGGACCGGCACGGCGTCTTCCTCAACGTCGCCCCGAATTTCGCGGCGCTCTATGGCGGGACGGCGGAGGATTATGTCGGCTGCAGCGCCTTCGATCTGGAGAAGAGCGGCGTCCTGACGCCTTCGGTCACCGCCAAGGTGCTGCGCGAGGACCGCGAGGTCCAGTTCATGCTGACGACCCGGATGGGACGCACGGTGCTGGCCCAGGGCTTCCCGGTCCGGGACGCGGCGGGGAGCATCGTCCAGGTCGCGAGCTTCTCCTACGACATGACCGACCTGCATATCCTCCGCGAGGAGTACGAGTATCTGCAGCAGCGCTTCTACAAGCAGGAGGGCGCCGCGCGGGGCCGGGGGGCGGAGTCCGAGATCACGCAGCCCATCGACCCGGCGATGCGGAGCATCTTCGAGCTGGTGTGGCGGGTGGCCAGGACGCCTGCAAGCGTGCTGTTCCTCGGGGAGACCGGCGTGGGCAAGACCATGTTCGCCCGTCTGGTGCACCAGCAGAGCGACCGCCGCACCGGGCGGCTGGTGGAGCTGAACTGCGCCTCGCTGCCGGGCAGCCTCGTCGAGGCCGAGCTCTTCGGCTACGAATCGGGCGCCTTCACCGGCGCGCGCCAGAAGGGAAAGGCCGGGCTGATCGAGGAGGCCAGCGGCGGGACGCTGTTTCTCGACGAGATCAGCGAGGCCTCGCTCGACGTGCAGGCCAAGCTGCTCAAGGCGCTCGAGGATCGCCGGATCATGCGGGTGGGCGCCACCCGGGAGCGGTCGGTCGATTTCCGACTGGTGGCGGCGACCAACGTGGATCTGGAGGCGCGGGTCGCAAGCGGGCAGTTCCGGCCCGATCTCTACTACCGCCTGAACGTCGTGCCCATCATCATCCCCCCGCTGCGCCAGCGGCAGAAGGACCTGCCCGGCCTGGTCGATCGCCTCTGGGCGAAGGTCGACAAGCGCTATGGCGGCGGCAAGGTACTGGAACCCTCGCTGATCGAGTCGCTCCTGCGCTACCACTGGCCGGGGAACGTCCGGGAGCTGGAGAACGTGCTGGAGCGATTGTACGTCACGGAGACCGGCCCGCGGATCGGCTCCGACCGGGCGATCCGGGGGCTCCTGTCCGGAATGACGGCGCCGCCCCTGCCCGAAGCCTCGGCGCCCGTGTCCGAGGGGCGGGCGGAACCGCTGCCGAAGGTCCTCGCCCGGGTGGAGCGCCAGCTCCTCCAGGATGCCCAGAAGCGCCATTCCTCGACCTACGAGATGGCCGCGAGCCTCGGCATCAGCCAGCCGTCGGTGGTCCGCAAGCTTCGGAAACACGGGTTGTAGCGGCCGGGAAGCGGCGCCGGGCGGTGTCGGCCGGCCGGGGAATTGCATCCGGCAACGCATCTCCCTCCGGCCGCGCCCAGCGCAACCATCCCGCCCGGCGGGCACCGCCGGGCAGCGCCCGCCCCGCCCCAGGCGGGCGCTGCCCGCATTTCATAGGGGGACCGTCGAGGAAGAAAGAATGAACTCCAGATTCGATCGCCCTGCCGGTTTCGAAGCGCCCACTTGCCAAGTCATGTCGTCTGACGTCTGATGACTCGAGAGGGAATCATCGGTGCCGCCAGCTTCCAGACCCCGGCCGCAGCTCGACGTCCTGCCCCCGCTCGGACGGGCGCGGCAGGTGGCCGAGGCGCTGTCGCGCTACATCGACGAGGCCGGGCTCGAAGCCGGGGACCGGCTCCCCTCCGAGCGCGAGCTGATGGCGGCGCTCGGCATCGGCCGGTCAAGCCTGCGCGAGGCGGTGAGCCAGATGCAGGCCCTCGGCGTGCTCGAGGCCCGCATCGGCAGCGGGACCTATGTCCGCAAGCCGGTATCGGCCCATACCCTGCACCTGCCGCTGTCGATCGAGGCGCACAACCTCGCCGACGGCCTGATGCTGACCCTCGAGGTCCGCCGCGGCATCGAGGTCGAGGCCTCGATGGCCGCCGCCCGGCGCCGCACGCCCGAGGACATCGTGCGCATGTCCGACACCCTCGAGGAAATGGAGCGGGTGCATCTCAGCGAGGGCACCTCCGGCCCGGCCGACCTCGCCTTCCATCTCACGATCTACCAGGCGAGCGGCAATCCGCTCTTCGGCCAGGTGCTCGAACAGCTCCGCGGCCATTTCGAGCGCTTCTGGGACCAGCCCTTCGACCGGCCGGATTTCGCCGGCCGATCCTTCCCGTTCCACCGCAAGCTCTTCGAAGCGATCCGCGACGGCGACGCAGCCGCCGCCGCCCGGCACACCCGCGCCATTCTGGACATCGTCGAAGAGGACATCCGGGACATGAGCCGATGACGATCTCCCGACACGACCTGGAACCCGATCCCGTCGAGGCGGCCCGCCTCCTCGTCACCCATGACGAGACCCATGCCTTCTCGGCCGTCGCCCCGCCGATCGTGCAGACCTCGCTCTTCACCTTCGGGAGCTACGACGAGATGGTCGCCGCCTATCGCGGCGAGATCGAGCGGCCGATCTACAGCCGCGGCCTCAACCCGACCGTCCGGCTCTTCGAGGAAATGATCGCCGCGCTCGAGGGCGCCGAGGATGCGCTGGGCTTCGCGAGCGGCATGGCGGCGATCTCGGCGGCGGTTCTCTCCTTCGTCGGCCCCGGCGACCGCATCGTCGCGGTCCGCAACGTCTATCCCGACGCCTTCCGCCTCTTCGGCACGCTGCTGTCCCGCCTGAACGTGACGGTGGCCTATGTCGACGGCCGCGATCCCGAGGCACTGGCCGCCGCGCTCGACGGCGCGCGGCTCCTCTATCTCGAGAGCCCGACCAGCTGGCAGATCGAGGCCCTCGACGTCGGCGCCCTCGCCGCCGCCGCGAGGGCGGCCGGCGTCCTCTCGATCATCGACAACAGCTGGGCGACGCCGGTCTTCCAGAACCCGCTCGCCCTCGGGGTCGATCTCGTGCTGCATTCGGCCTCGAAATACATCGGCGGCCACAGCGACGTCGTCGCCGGCGTCGTCGCCGGCCCGCGCGCGCTGATCGACCGCCTGCGGGGCGAGCAATATCCCTATGTCGGCGGGCGGCTCGCGCCCTTCGACGCCTGGCTCCTGGTCCGCGGGCTGCGGACGCTGCCGATCAGGATGCGGGCCCATCAGGAATCCGCGCTCGCCCTCGCGCTCCGCCTCGCCGCGCGGCCGGAGGTCGTGGGCGTCAACCACCCCGGCCTCGGCACATTGCCGCCGGGGCTGCGCGGCACCTCGGGGCTCTTTTCCTTCGAGCTGGCCGAAGGCATCGACGTCCGCGCCTTCTGCGACGCGCTGCGCCTCTTCAAGCTCGGGGTGAGCTGGGGCGGCTACGAGAGCCTCGTGGTGCCGGCCGAAGTCGTGCTCCAGCAGAAGGCCAGGCCGAACTCGGCCCATGCCTTCGGCATCAGCCCGCGTTCCGTTCGCATCCATGTCGGCCTCGAGGGCACCGAGGCGCTTTGGGCCGATCTCGTCGCCGGATTCGAGGCGGCGCATCACCAGCCGGATTTCAACAGGGGACCGAAGCAATGAAGAGACTGTTCACCACCGCCGCCCTCGCCGCCCTGCTCGCCGGGCCGGTTTCGGCCGAGACGCTGAAGCTCGTCGAGGTGATCACCAGCCCGCAGCGCACGGAGACGCTGAAGGGCATCGTCGCGGAGTTCGAAGCGGCGAACCCCGGCACGACCGTCGAGATCATCTCGCTGCCCTGGGGCGAGGCCTTCCAGAAATTCGCCACCATGGTCTCGGCCGGCGACATTCCGGACGTGATCGAGATGCCCGACACCTGGGTCTCGCTCTATGCCGGCAACGGCCTGCTCGCCGACCTCTCGCCCTATCTCGCGGAATGGGAGCATACCGACGACCTCTCCGAGCGCGCCGTGGCCCTCGGCCAGGTCGACGACAAGCCGGTGATGCTGCCCTACGGCTTCTACCTGCGGGCGATGTTCTACAACAAGGACCTGCTCGCGGAGGCGGGCGTCGAGGAAGTGCCGACCACGATCGACGAGTTCCGCGCCGCCGCCGAGAAGGTCTCGGCGCTTCCGGGCAAGGCCGGCTATTGCATGCGCGGCGGCCCGGGCGGCCTCAACGGCTGGGTGATGTTCCCCGCGACGGTGGCGGGCGACAACGTCTTCTTCGACGAGGAGGGGAACTCGACCTACGACAGCGAGGGCTGGGTCGAGGGCCTCACCTGGTTCATCGACCTCTACAAGGACGGGCTCGCGCCCAAGGACAGCGTCAACTGGGGCTTCAACGAGATCGTCGCCGGCTTCTACACCGGCCAATGCGCCTTCCTCGACCAGGATCCGGACGCGCTCATCGCCATCGCCGAGCGCATGAAGCCCGAGCAATACGGCGTGACCACCTTCCCGAAGGGGCCGAGCGGCAAGGCCTTCCCGACGATCGGCTATGCCGGCTGGTCGCTGATGGAGCCGAGCGAGCACAAGGATCTCGCCTGGAAGCTCATCGCCACGCTCGAGGGGCCGGAGGGCAACGTGCCCTGGAACAAGATGACCGGCGCGCTGCCGGCGCTGAAATCGGCCGAGAACGATCCCTTCTACCAGAGCGAGGCCTTCAAGGGCTGGTTCGATGAGCTCGCCGATCCGGACGTAGAGCCGACGACCATGCCGACCTGGCTCGAGGAATTCGCCTTCTTCAAGGACAGCCTGGCGATCTCCTCCGGGCAGAAGGCGCTCCTGGGCGAGATCACGCCCGAGGAGCTCGCGGCGGAATGGGCGGATTACCTGACCAAGGCGCAACAGAAGTACATTTCCCAGTAGCGTCGTCTCCGGCGTCCGGGGCGCGCGCGGCCCCGGACGCCGGGCCCCGTTCGAGGCGTGCTCCCGATGACCCCTGCCCCCCGGCGGCCCTTCCTGCAGCGGCTCGGCGACCGGGCCGAGCCCTGGCTCTACAGCGCGCCGGCGCTGATCGTCATCGCCGCGGTCATGCTGGTGCCGCTCGTCGTCGGCATCTCCTATGCGTTCCGCGACGTGCAGATCCTCAACCCCTTCTCCGGCGGTTTCGTCGGGCTCGACCATTTCCGCGCGCTCGCCGGGGACAAGGCCTTCCGGGTGGCGCTGGTCAACACCTTCTGGTGGACGGTCCTGACGGTGCTCATCCAGCTGCTCTTCGGGCTGGTCCTCGCACTTCTGCTCGACACGCCCTTCCGCGGACGCGGCATCGCGCAGGCGCTGGTGTTCCTGCCCTGGGCGGTGCCGACCTTCCTGACCGGCCTCAACTGGGCCTGGCTCTTCAACCCGACCATCGGCCCGCTGCCGCACTGGCTCCATGCGCTCGGCCTGCTCGCGGAGCCGAGCAACATCCTCTCCGACCCGAACCTCGCGCTCTGGGGGCCGATCACCGCCGCGGTCTGGTGGGGCATCCCCTTCTTCGCGATCACGCTGCTCGCCGCGCTCCAGTCGATCCCCTCCGATCTCTACGAAGCCGCCGCCATCGACGGCGCCAATCCGTTCCAGCGCTTCTGGTCGATCACGCTGCCCTTCCTCGCGCCGGTGATCGCGATCACCGTGCTCCTGCGCACGGTCTGGGTCGCGAACTTCACCGACCTGATCATCGTCATGACCGGCGGCGGCCCGGCGGACCGCACCCAGACGGTGGCGAGCTACATCTTCACCCAGGCGTTCAAGCGGCTCGACTTCGGCTATGCCTCGGCGATCTCGCTCGTCCTGCTCTTCCTGCTGCTCGCCTATGCCCTGCTCATCCTGCTGCTGCGCCAGCGCCTCATCGACCGGGACAAGTAGATGCGCGCCATCGGCACCCTCGCCCACCGCCTCGCGATCCTCGCCTATATCGCCTTCGCGCTCTTCCCGCTCTTCTGGCTGGTCAAGGTCTCGGTGACCCCGAACGACCTGCTCTATTCCGAGGGCATCCGGCTCTGGCCGTCGCGCACGACCTTCGAGCATTTCCGGTTCGTGCTCGCCCATTCGGACTTCCCGCTCTTCTTCCGCAACAGCCTGATCGTCTCCCTGGCGACCGCCTTCGTCGCGACCGCGCTCGCCGGCTTCGCCGGCTACGCGCTCTCGCGCTTCGCCTTCCGCGGCAAGCTGACGGTCTCGGGGCTCCTGCTCGTCACCCAGATGTTCCCGCTCGTCATGCTGGTGGCGCCGATCTTCAAGCTGCTCTCGCCGCTCGGGCTCACCAATTCGCTGACCGGCCTCGTGGTGGTCTATGTCGCCTTCAACGTCCCCTTCGCCTGCTTCCTGATGCAATCCTTCTTCGACGGCATTCCGCGCGACCTCGAGGAGGCGGCGATGATCGACGGCGCCTCGCGCTTCGGCGCCTTCCGCCAGATCATCCTGCCCCTGACCCTGCCCGGCATCGCCGCCACAGTGGGCTTCGTCTTCACCGCGGCCTGGAGCGAGATGATCTTCGCGCTCATGCTCATCTCCTCAAACGAGAAGGCGACCTTCCCGGTGGGGCTGCTCTCCTTCGTCTCGAAGTTCTCGGTCGATTTCGGGCAGATGATGGCGGCGGGCGTGCTCGCGCTCATCCCCGCCTGCCTCTTCTTCCTCCTCATCCAGCGGTATCTGGTCCAGGGCCTGACCGCCGGCGCCGTGAAGGGATAGCCCCATGGCCACCATCGACATCCGCGCCGTCTCCAAGGCCTACGGCGGCCATGCGCCGGTCCTGACCGACATCGACCTCTCGATCCGCGACGGCGAGTTCATCGTGCTCGTCGGGCCTTCGGGCTGCGGCAAGTCCACGCTCCTGCGCATGATCGCCGGCCTCGAGGCGATCAGCGCCGGCACCATCGCGATCGGCGGCCGCGTCGTGAACGATCTCGCCCCGAAGGCGCGCGACATCGCCATGGTGTTCCAGAGCTATGCGCTCTACCCGCACATGACCGTGGCCGAGAACATGACCTACAGCCTGCGCCTGAAGAAGACGCCCAAGGCCACGGTCGCCGAGAAGCTCGAGGCCGCCTCCCGGAAGCTCGGGCTCGACGCCTTCCTCGCCCGCAAGCCCAAGGCGCTCTCCGGCGGCCAGCGCCAGCGCGTCGCCATGGGCCGCGCCATCGTGCGTGCGCCCAAGGCCTTCCTCTTCGACGAGCCGCTCTCAAACCTGGACGCCCGCCTCCGCGAGCAGATGCGCGCCGAGATCCGCAAGCTCCACGCCGGCCTCGGCGCCACCTCGATCTATGTCACCCACGATCAGGTCGAGGCGATGACGCTCGCCGACCGCATCGTCGCCATGCACGGCGGCATCATCCAGCAGGTCGGCTCGCCGCTCGATCTCTACGACCGCCCGGCCAATCTCTTCGTCGCGGGCTTCATCGGCTCGCCGGGCATGAATTTCCTTCCCGGCCGCTGGGATGCCGGCGCGCGCGCCGTCCGCCTTAAGGCCGACAGCGTCCTGCCGGTCGAACGTGCGATCGATCTGCCGGACGGGAGTGCGATCACCGTCGGCGTGCGCCCCGAGCATGTGGGGCTCGGCGGCGAAGGCGGCCTCGCCGCGGCGGTGGAACTGGTGGAGCCGACGGGGCACGGGATCATCCTGCACCTGCGGCTCCAGGACCAGCCGTTCAAGGCGCTGACCACCGATCGGCGCTACCTCACGCCGCAGGAGAGCGTCACGGTGACCATGCCCGCCGATCGCCTCCATCTCTTCGACGGCAACGGCGACCGGATCGCCTGATACGGGCGGCACTTCCGCCCGAGCAAGCCTCGGGTTGGGAAGAAGGCCGCGCCCAGCGCGGCCCGCGCCGCCTTCCCCCGGACCGGAGGCGCGAGCCGCAGGGCGAGGGGGTGCAGCTTCGCCGGCGGTTGAGGATCGGGCCGCGTCGGCCCTGGACGGCGCGTTTGCGCGCCGGCCCCCGGCAGGGCCGGCGCGGCCCGATCGCCACGGGTCGATCGGGCTCGGAAATCCCTGGCCCGGGCACGTCCCTTCGACGAACCGGTGCGAGGCATTGCCGAGCCTTTGCGGGTCCGGAATCCCCGCAGCGGGCAGGATCCCCATTGCGGAAGGCGGCGCAGTCATGGTCCCTGTCGGACAAGACCAGAGACAGGAAAGGACGCGGGTATGAAGTTCCAGCCGAAGGCCAGCCATTTCATCGACGGGGAATATGTCGAGGATACGGCCGGTGCCCCGATCGATGTCGTCTATCCCGCGACCGGAGAGGTCATCGCACGCCTGCATTCGGCCACCCCCGCGATCGTGGACAAGGCGCTGGCCGCGGCGAAGGATGCGCAGAGGGCCTGGGAGGCGATGACCGGGACCGAGCGCGGCCGCGTGCTGCGCCGTGCCGCCGACATCATGCGCGACCGCAACCACGAGCTCTCGGTGATCGAGACCCACGACACCGGCAAGCCGATCCAGGAAACCACCGTGGCCGACGCGACCTCCGGGGCGGATGCGCTGGAATATTTCGGCGGGCTGGCGCCCAGCCTGACCGGCGAGCACATTCCGCTGGCGGGGGGGGATTTCGCCTATACCATCCGCGAGGCGCTCGGCGTCTGCGTCGGCATCGGGGCCTGGAACTACCCGACCCAGATCGCCTGCTGGAAGGGCGCGCCGGCGCTGGCCTGCGGCAATACCATGGTGTTCAAGCCTTCGGAGACCACGCCGCTCTCGGCGCTGAAAGTCGCCGAGATCCTGGTCGAGGCCGGGGCGCCGAGGGGCGTCTACAACGTCGTGCAGGGCTATGGCGACGTGGGGGCGGCGCTCGTGACCGACCCCCGCGTGGCCAAGGTGTCGCTGACCGGCTCGGTGCCGACGGGGCGCAAGGTCTATGCCGCCGCCGCCGGCGGCATGAAGCATGTCACGATGGAGCTGGGCGGCAAGTCGCCGATGATCGTCTTCGACGATGCGGATGTGGAGAACGCGGTCTCGGGTGCGATCCTCGGCAATTTCTATTCGTCCGGCCAGGTCTGCTCCAACGGCACCCGCGTCTTCGTCCAGGAAGGCATCAAGGAGGCGTTCCTCACCCGCCTCGCCGAACGCCTGGCCAAGGCCAGGATCGGCGATCCGATGGATCCGGAGGTCAGCTTCGGCCCGGTGGTCAGCCAGGGCCAGATGGAGATCGTCAAGGGCTATATCGCCAAGGCGATCGCGGAAGGCGCGCGGCTGGTCTTCGGCGGCCGTCAGCTCGACCGGGCCGGGTTCTACCTCGAGCCCACGGTCTTCGCCGACGTGACCGACGACATGACCATCGCCCGCGAGGAGATCTTCGGCCCGGTCATGTCGGTTCTGGATTTCGCGAGCGAGGAGGAGGTGATGGCCCGCGCCAATGCCACCGAATTCGGCCTCGCCGCCGGCGTCTTCACCCGCGACCTGAGCCGCGCGCATCGCGTGGTCCGGGGCTTCGAGGCCGGGACCTGCTACATCAACACCTACAACCTCGCCCCGGTGGAAGCCCCCTTCGGCGGGTCGAAGATGTCCGGCATCGGCCGCGAGAACTCGAAGCTCGCGATCAATCACTACAGCGAGCTGAAGACCGTCTATGTCTCGATGAACGATGTCGAGGCGCCCTATTGACGGGCGCCGGAGGGCGCGGTCCCGCGCGTCAGCGGATGGAATAGCCGCCGTCGGCCATGAGGTTCTCGCCGTTGACGATCCCGGCCTGATCGGAGGCGAGATAGAGCGCCGCCGCCGCGATCTCGCCGGGCCGGGCGAAGCGGCCGACCGGGATCTCCTGGCGCATGCGCAGGCCCTTTTCGCCCGACCAGCCGACCAGCGCCATCGGCGTCTCGACCACGGTCGGCGAGATCGCGTTGACGGTGATGCCGTATCGCGCCCATTCCAGCGCCAGGACCTTGGTCAGCCCGATGAGGCCCGCCTTGCTCGACCCATAGGCCGCATGCTCGGCGATGGCGATCACCGCCGCCTGCGAGGCGATGTTGACCACGCGCCCGCGGCCCGAAGCCTTCAGGAAGGGCAGCGCCGCCACGGCGGTGAGCCAGGGCGCCCGCAGGTTGATCGCATGGGTGCGGTCCCAGTCGGCGACGGACTGTTCCTCGGCGGGCGCGACAATCCCGAGCCCGGCGTTGTTGATCAGGATGTCGATGCCGCGGTCCCGGCCGATCGCCGCGACTTTCCGCGAGATGGCCTCGGGATCGAGCAGGTCGAGCAGGTCGCTCCGGTGCCCTTCCCCGAGCCGGGCCGCGAGCGCGCCGCAATCGACGATGTCCACCAGCGCGAGGCGCGCCCCGGCCGCGGCAAAGGTCTCGGCCATGGCGACGCCGATGCCGCCGCCGGCACCGGTGACGAGCGCGGTCAGTCCCGAAAGGTCTGCCATCGCCGCCTCAGATGTCGAAATTGGTGGGAAGCACGATCATGTCGCGGATGGTGACGTTCCGCGGCCGCGTCAGCATGAACATCACCGCGTCGGCGACCTCGGTCGGCTCGATCAGGCTGCCGGATTCCTTGGCCTTGCGCAGGTTCTCCTCGGGCCAGTCCGCGAGCAGCGCGCTGACTACCGGGCCCGGCGAGACCTGGCTCACCCGGATGCCCTTCCTGTTGAGCTGGCGGCGCATGGTCTGCACGAAGCAGGTGATCGCCCATTTCGAGCCGGAATAGACCGGCTCCCAAGGCACCGCGGCATGGCCCGCGACCGAGCAGGTGACGACGATGTCGCCGCTGCCGCGCGCGATCATGTGCGGGAGCACGTCCCGGACGTTCTTCATCACCGCATTGACGTTGAGGTTCAGCATGCGGTCGATGGTGGCGGTGTCGGTCTCGATCAGGTCGCCGCCGATATAGGTGCCGGCGTTGCAATGCAGGATGTCGATCCGGCCCGCCTTTTCGAGCGCGCCGGGGACCATCGCGGCACAGCTCTCCGGATCGAGCAGGTCGACCACCAGCGGAATGGCGGCCTCGCCAAGCCGACCGCGAAGCGCGCCGAGCGCCTTCTCGTCCCGGTCCGCCAGCACGACCCTCGCCCCCGCCGCGATCAGCGCCTCGGTGGTCGCGAGCCCGATCCCGGAGGCGGCGCCGGTGATCAGCGCGACCTTTCCCTGCATTCCCTCGGCCATTGTCTCTCTCCCGTGACTGGCCGCCACCCGGCGGCCCCTGATTCGTTCAATGCGTGGTATAGCCGCCGTCGGCGACCAGGACGGTCCCGGTCACGTAGCTCGCGGCGGGGGAGCAGAGAAACAGCGCGCAATTGGCCATCTCCTCCGGCTGGGCGAAGCGGCCCATCGGCGTGTTCTCGGTCCAGATGCGGTTCCAGGCCTCCTTGGCGATCCCCCCTGCGGTCATGTCGCTCACCACATAGCCGGGCGCCAGCGCGTTCACCCGGATGTTGCGGGGCCCGTACTCAAAGCCCATCACCCGGGTCATCTGGTGCACCGCCGCCTTGGAGGCATTGTAGGCCACCTGGTCCTGGGGCTTGTTGGCGACATAGGCCGAGATCGAGCCCACGTTGAGCACCACGCCCGCACCCTGCGCGAGCATCGGCCGGACCGCGGCGCGGGCGATGCGGAAGGGCGCGATCACGTTGGTGTCCATGATGAAGGCGAGCTGGGTGTCGTCGAACTCGTGGAACGGGCCGTTGGCGGCGACGCCGGCGTTGTTGACGAGGATGTCGAGGCGGCCGAAAGGGTCGAGCGTGGCTTTCACCAGCCTGTCGGGCGTGGCCGGGTCGTTCACGTCGGCCGCGACCCAGGCGACGGTTTCGGGATTCGCATCCTCCAGCGCGCCCACCTCCGGCGTGCGGGTCCGGCCGGTGACGAGGCATTTCGCGCCCGCCTCCACGAAGAGCCTGGCGATGGCGAGCCCGATGCCACGGCTCGCCCCGGTCACGAGCGCCACCTTACCGTCGAGTCGGAACTGGTCGAGGGGCATGTCTCTATCTCCCTGTGGTCGGCGCCGCTCAGTTGCGGCAGGCGTCATGATAGGTGGCGAGGCTCCGGCGCAAGCGCCAGATCAGCACCTCCTCCGGCTCGAGCGGCCGGTCGGCGAAATGCGCGGCGCCCGGCAGGTGCTGCCAGATCAGGGGCAGCGGGATCCGCCGCCCCGCGAGCGCCGCCACCAGCCGATCGACGGCGGCGCGGGCCTCGGGTGCGGTCCAGTAGTAGCGGATGCGGTCCGAGAGCGAATAATGGCGCAGGAGCCGCCGTTCGGCCGCGTCGCCGTCGTAGTGCCGGCGCCAGTCCCCCGGGCGGTCGAGCATGAGCGCCTCCATCGCGCGCAGGAGCGGCCGGTCGCCGTAATCGGGCAGCAGATCCGAGGCGATCAGGTCGAGCGCGTAGAGCGCCTCGCGCAGCACGAAGGTGAGCTCCGGCCCGACCTTGAGGATCGCGAACCCGTCCCCGACCAGTTCGGAGAGCGGCGCCGCGCCCTGATAGTCGGTGGAATGCGCCTCGAAGACGAGCTTCGGCTCTTCGGCGAGCACGGCGGCCAGGCCCTGCGCCCGCTCACGCCGATAGGCGATGACGTTGCGGTTGCCGAATTCCACGCCGGGCTGGACCACGAGACCGAGGACGCGGTCGAGGGCCTCCGCGAGGCCCGCCTCTGCAAAGACCGCGCGATGGACGGCGATGGTGCGGCGGGCGGCCTCCGGCGCGGTGGGCGTGATCGCATCCAGCGCGTGGTCCGCGCCGCCGGGCGGCGGCACCTCGGTCCCGATGATATAGAGCGGCGGCGGGCCGCCTGCTGCCCGCGCCGCCGTCTCGGCGACCGCGGCGAGCCGCGCGGCGCGGCGGGCGGTGGCGGTGTCGTCGAGCGCCGCGGGCTCCCCGGCGCAGCCCATGGAGGCGTCCAGGTGGAGCTTGCGGAAGCCCGCCGCCACATAGGCCGCGACCATGCGTTCCGCCTCGGCCATCGCCGCCTCCGCGGGCAGGTCGCGCCAGGGATTGGGGCCGAGGTGATCGCCGCCGAGGATGATCCGGTCTTCCGGACATCGCTCGGCCCGGGCGAGCCCGCCGACCAGCGCGGCGAAATCCGCCGGGGACATGCCGGTATAGCCGCCCCGGTGGTTGACCTGGTTGCAGGTGGCCTCGATCAGCACCTTGGCGCCGGTCTCGCTCCCGTGGCGCAGGGCGGCGCGCAGGGCGATCGGATGCGCGGAGCAGACCGAGGGGATGCCCCGCGGCCGTCCCTCGATGCGCAGGCGCGCCAGATCGTCAAGCGCCACCCGCATCACGCCCGCCTTCCCGTCTCGCGGATGAAACGGTCGAGCTCGGTGCGCGTGCCGGCGCCTTCCATCGGCCCGCGCCGCGTCACGTTCCGCGCACCCGCCGCGCAGGCATAGGTCAGCGCCGCCTCCGGAGCCATGCCGAGCCGGCGGCAGGCCAGATAGGCGCCGCCGAAGCAGTCGCCGGCGCCGGTCGGATCGACCTCCTCGACGGCGAAGGCCGGGGCATCGACCCGCAGGCCGTCGCGGTCGAAATAGCTCGCCCCGTCCGCACCCCGCTTCAGCACCACCTCGGCGACCCCGAGCGCGAAGAGCCGCCGGAGCGCCTCGGCCTCGCCCGCGACGCCGGCCGCGCGCTCCAGTTCCCCGCCCGAGGGGAGCAGGAGATCGGACATCGCCACCATCCTGGCGAAGCGCCGGTCGGTCTCCCCGTCGCCCCTGATTTCCTTGCGCAGGTTGGGATCGAGCGACACGCTGCCGCCGCGGTCCTTGATGATGTCGGCCGCGCGTTCGATGATCGCCCAGGCGCCGGGCTCCGCGAGCACCGTGCCCATGACATGCAGATGCCCGGCGCGGGAGATCAGCGCGGCGACGGCGTCGGTCCAGCCGAGGCGCCCGGCCGCCGAGGTCCACATGTTGTAGACGAAGTCGCGCGCCCCGTCCGGGCGATAGCGCACGAAGGCGCTGCCGGTGGGCCTTCCGCGGTCGATTGTGATGGCAGAGACATCCGCGCCGACGCGCGCGAGCCGGGCGATGTTGAGGCGGCCGAAATCGTCGTCCCCGACCGCGCCGACCATGGCCGCCGAGCCGCCCATGCGCGCGCATTGATCGATGAAGATCGCGGGCGCGCCGCTCGGGAAGGGCCCCACGAGCGGCTGCGGCTCGAGGAAGCCCTCGCCGACGGTGGTCGCGACGATCTCGACGAGGATCTCGCCGACGCAGACCGTGGGACCCAGCGCATCGCGAGCCAGCGCGCCTTCGGAAGTCATGTCAGAGGTTCCCCCAATCCTTTCCCATGGCGTCGCCGGCGAGCAGGTCGTTTTCCAGCGACAGGAAGCGCTGGTGCAGCATGCAGGCCGCGCCATAGGCCGCGCCCGTCTCGGCGGCCTCGTGCAGCACGATCTCGGGCAGCGGGAAGCTGTCGGCCTGCAGCGTCTCCATGTGGAACGCCACCCGTGCGGAGACCATCGGATAGAGCCCGGCGACCGAGCCGCCGAGCACGATCCGGTCGGGATCGACCAGCCGGCAGGCCTGGACCAGCGCGAAGGCGAGATGGCGCGCCCAGTCCTCCGCGATCGCCACCGCCGCCGGGGCGCGGTCGCGCACATCCGCCAGAAGGCCCGCCAGCGTCGCGTCCCCGGTGCCCGCGACGCCGCGGTAGCGCTTGAGCAGCAGTTCCAGCCCGATGGCCTCTTCGAGTTCGGCGCAATCGGCATCCGGCACATGGACATGCCCGATCTCCCCCGCGAGGCCGTTCCCGCCGCGAAAGAGCTGGCCGTCGATGACGATGCCGCCGCCGACCCCGCTCTCGATCACCAGCACGAGGGTCACGCCGCGCTGGCGGCCGCGGCTGCCATAGGCCTCGCCGATGGCGAAGGCATTGGCGTCGTTCTCCACCAGCGAGGGGATCCCGGCGGGCAGGGCCTCGCGCGTGATCGCCGCGAGATCGACGTCCCGCCAGCCGAGAAGCGGCGCGATGCGGACGCGCCCCCGCCGGTCCATCTGCGCCGGCGTCGCCAGCCCGAAGCCTTCGCAGCGCTCGATCTCGCCGGAGGCGATGCCGTCGAGGGCGATGGCGACGGCCCGGTCGACCGCCTCGGCCACCGGCGCGTGCCGACCGTCGAAGGGCACCACCCGGACGTCGCTCACCTCGGCGGTGAGGCCGATGCGCAGGGCGGTGATGTGCTCGACCCCGATCTCCACGCCGATGAAGCAGGCGCCCTCCGGGACGAGTTCGAGGAGGATGCCCGGCCTTCCGGCGCGGGTCGGCTTCGGCGCATCCTCGGCAACCTCCCGCACCAGCCCGTTGCCGACGAGCTCGGAGATGATGTTCCCCGAGGACGAGCGGTTGAGGCCGAGCTGCCGCGCGAGATCGGCGCGGCTGAGCTGCCGGCCGGCGAAGATCGCCTGCAGGGCGGCGGCGACATTGGCCTGCCGCACGCGGCGGGGAGAGCTGGAAAGGGAGGAGAAATCGCTCATCGCTGCGGTCGCTTGCCTCGCGGCTCCTCTTTCGGCGGACCGGGCGCGGTCAGGCCCCCGCGTTGGTGGCGTGCCGCCTCTGCGCCTCTTGCCACTTCATCTCGATGAAGGTCCTGGCATGGGCCGCCAGCCGATCGTTGTCGGTCCAGGTATCGCGCCAGATGCCGCAGACAAGCGACAGGCCCTCGTCCACGATCGCGGTCGAGAAGCTCTCGAAGACGATGTCGCGGTCGTAGCCGATGTCGATCAGCGCCCCGAAGACCGCATCGAAATCGACGGTGCCGGTGCCGAGATAGCCGCGGTAGTTCTCGCCGATGTGGTAATAGCTGACCTTGTCGCCGGCGAGGCGGATCGCGGCCGCGGGATCGGCCTCCTCGATGTTCATGTGGAACGAGTCGAGATGCAGGAAGACATCGTCGCGCCCGGTGTCGCGCAGGAACCTCAGGCCCTGCGCCGTGGTGTTGAGAAGGTTCGATTCGAAGCGGTTGACCACTTCGAGCACGATCTCGACGCCGCAGTCCTTCGCCACCTCGGCGGTCGCGGCGATGGTCTCGGCGCTGTTCATCCAGCCCCGCCGGGTCGGCTGGCGGGCGTATTTCCCGTGCATGGAATAGAGGATGCCACCGAGCCGGATGCCGCCGATGTCGCGAACCGCCTTCACCGCATCCGAGAGCAGCGCCTTGCCCTTCGCCACCGCGGCCGCATCCTCGCTCGAGACGTCGGCCTCTGCCGGGAGTCCCATGGTCACCACGATCTCGATGTCGAGGCCGCGCGCCTTCCGCGACAGGCGGTCGAGGTCGAAGCGCTCCGGGCGGAGATAGGCGAATTCGATCATCCGGTAGCCGTGCTCGGCCGATTTCTCGAGGGCCATCTCCAGGCCGTCCTGGGTCTGGCCGCCGGTCCACACGAACGAGTGGATCCCCAAACGCCTCATGGTCCGATTCCCTCCCGTCCGGTCACCCGGGAAACGAGATACACTGATTTGATGCTTATCACAACATATTATGTCACACGCCGGGGCCGCCGCCCTGCACCAGCCATCCAATGCGCAACAGACCACCGTTTGGACGCAGGTTTAGCGATGAATCCCGGCATCAGGACACGAAATCCTGTTTGTGCTGCAACGCAACAAACTGCATGCGCGAGACCGGCTCTCAGGGTTCGGCCAGCAGTTCCGCGGTGACGTCGTCGGTGATCAGGACATCGACGAGCCCGCGCCTCGTCGCCGCGCGGATGATGTCGACCTTGTGCGGCCCGGCGGCCGCGAGGATCTTCCACGGGATCGCCGCCAGCATCTCCAGATCGACGCCGATTGTGCGCTGGTTGAGCGGATGCGGGATCTCGTTCCCCTCCTGATCCAGGAAATGCCCCAGGAGATCGCCCACGGCCCCCGCGGCGGTCAGGTCCCTGGGCGCCACCTCCTTCGGCAATCCGTTCGAGACCAGATAGGAGCGCGGCGAGACGTCGCCGACGACCAGGACCGCGGCGTCGAGCGCCCGGCATTTCTCGAAATGGCTGCGGAAGATCTCCTGCGAGAGGAAGACGTCGCGGTCCACGCCCTCCGACAGATAGATCGGCGCTGCGAGCAGCGAATAATGCGCATCGAAGCGCTCGGCGAAGCCGGAGGCGATGCCGAAGGCGTTGAAGGAAGCGCCGGTCGTGGTGCCGCCGATCATCGAGACGATCTCGAGGCCCGGCTGGGGCTGCCGCGCGATCCTCTCGGAGGCGCATTGCAGCGTCATGCCCCATGCGACGCCGATCTTGCTCCAGGACCCGGCCTTCAGGCACTCGACCAGGTATTTCGCAAGGGCCGCACCGGCGGGCACGTGGCAATCATAGGCGTCGCGATGCGCCGGGGCGACGAGGACCTTCTTCACCCCGAGGTCGGCCTGCAGCCGCTCCTGGAGCTCGAGCCGCGCCAGGAGGGGCGACTCGATCTGCACCTTCACGATGCCGAGCTGCCGCGCCCGCTGGATCGCCTGATTGACCCGCAGCCGCGTCACGCCGAGCGCCCTGGCAACCTCGGCCTGGGTCATCTCGTTGACGAAATAATGCCAGCACACCTCGCTCAGGAAGGCGTCGCTGTCGTCATGCGCGTCCGGGGACATGTCGGGACCTTCCCGTTTTCGGAGGTGGCGCGGTCGCGGCTGGTTCGTTCAGAATGCACATAATACATCTGCATCACAACCATTGCAGATGCAAATGCTCTTGCATCGAAGAGCATACACCTGTTTACTGGAGCGGTGGGCAAGGGTGCGTTTCTTCCCCTGCCCGAAGGGCGCCACTCGCGAGGAGTGGCGTCACCGACCAGGGAGGAAGTCCATGAAAATCGCATTGAGGTTCAGCGCGTCCGTGCTGGCGCTCGCGCTGGCGACCGGCGCCGTGGTCGCGCAGGATCTGCCGATCGAGAATGCCGAATGGTGGCAGGAGGCCGGGGCGCAGTTCGACGGGGTGACGCTCCGGGGCGTGACGGAATCGACGCCGCCGTCCAACTTCATCTCGGACGTTCTCGCACCGAAGTTCGAGGAACTGACCGGCATCGGCGTCGACATCGAGACCACCTCCTGGGACCAGATGTACGACAAGGCCATCAAGGACATGGAAGCCCAGACCGGCATCTATGACATGGTCTATATCGAGCAGGACATCATCTATTTCTACCTCGCGCGCGACTTCCTGGTGGATATCACCGCGGCGCTGAACGAGAAGCCCGAGCTGAAGGCGGCGAATTTCTCGGAGGAGAACTTCACCACCTTCGCGGACAACTTCCGGGGCGACAACGGCGACCTCTTCGGGATCCCGATGGAGGCCTTCATCAAGATCTATCTCTACCGGACCGACCTGTTCAACGATCCGGACGTCCAGGCCGCCTTCGAGGCGCAATACGGCCGTCCGCTCGCGCCGGCCACGACCCACGAGGAATACACCGAGATCGCCGAGTTCTTCACCCAATGGGGCAAGGACCACGACATGGATCTCTGGGGCACGACGGCCCAGGCCCATACCGGGCACCCGGCCTCCTGGTACGAGTTCTTCGAATCCGTCGCGCCGACCTTCGGCGTCTACAACTGGGGCATCGACGCCGGGAACAACTACGCCGCTTCGGTCGAGAACGGCGGCAGCATGAACTCGGACACCGCCAAGGAGGCGCTGACCTGGTGGCTCCACCTGCGCGACATCGCGCCGCCGGAATCGGTGCAATCCACCTGGTCCGAGACCGCCACCACCTTCGCGGCCGGCCGGGTCGCCCAGGGGCTGATCTACGGCGAGAACGCGGCCTGGATCGCCTCGGACGAATCCCAGTCCAAGGTCGTCGGCAACGTGGGCGTGGCGCTGCCGCCCCTCTCCGACGGCGTCATGGAAGCCGCCGAGAGCGGCGAGGGCTATGTCGGCTACTACGACGGCGGCGCCTTCGGCCTGCCGGTGACCTCGGGCAATCAGGACGCCGCGCTCCTCTTCCTGCAGTTCATGGCACTGCCGGAGGTGCAGGAGGCATGGGCCGTGGCCGCCCCGCGCATCACCCTGACCTCCACCTATGACGCGCCGAGCGTCCAGGCGCTCGACGCGGAACTGGGCGGCTACTACTCGATGCTGCGCGACGACGGCCGCCTCTTCAAGGGCGCCCCGCCCTATCCGTTCCACCGGCAGGTGATCGAGGCCACGGCGCCGACCTTCTACCAGATCCTGACCGGCGATCTCTCCGTCGACGAGGGGTTGGACATGATGGCCGCCCAGGCCGAGGAAGAGCTGAGCAACCTCGGCTACCGCCAGTAGGCATCCTCCGCAGATGCGGGTCGCCGTTTCGCGGCGGCCCGCCCCGCGCCGCCTCGGCGGAACCCGAACAGCCCGTGCATCGCAACCAGGGGGGTCAGGCAGATGCGATCCAACAGACTCGGCTGGATACTGCTCGCTCCGACGATGATCATCCTCTTCCTCTTCGGCGTGGTCCCCTTCCTCTACATCATCTGGCTGTCGTTCCATCAGTGGAACCCGGCCGCGGTGAATCCCGACATCATCTTCATCGGCGCCGACAACTTCCGGAAGCTCGTATTCGACCCCGGCTTCCTCGCGTCGCTCGGGGTGACGCTGGCCTTCGTGACCTTCGCGGTGCTGAGCGAGCTGGTCATTGGCTATCTTCTCGCCCAGGCCTTCATGAAGGATTTCCCGGGCAAGGCCTTCTTCCGCACCATCCACACGCTGCCGCTCATCATGGCGCCGATCATCGTCGGCTCGGTGTGGAAGCTGATGACCACGCCCTCGATCGGCATCATCCCGCATTTCCTCGACAGCTGGTTCGGCTACGAGCTGAACATCGGCCAGAGCGCGGTCGCGGCCTTCGTGGTGACCGTGATCATGGACATCTGGCACTGGACGCCGCTCGTCACCCTGACGCTGATCGCCGCCCTGGTCTCGCTGCCGCCCGACCCCTTCGAGCAGGCGCAGATCGACGGCGCGGGCAAGCGGCAGATCTTCTGGCACATCACCCTGCCGATGATCCTGCCCGCGCTCATGGCCACCGTCTTCATCCGGCTGATGGACGCGCTCAGGATCGTCGACGAGGTGCTCATGCTCACCGGCGGCGGCCCGGGCTCGGCCACCCGCTTCCTCGGCGTGCACATCTTCCGGGAGGTGTTCCCGCGCACGAGCTACGGCTACGGCTCGGCCGTCTCGCTGATCGTGCTCTATCTCACGATCGTGGTCTGCTGGCTGCTCTACGTGAGCATGCTCGCGCCGCGCAACCCCAAGAAGGACTGAGCCGATGAAGCGTGGAAACCCGTGGCTTTCGGTCCTGTTCTGGACCTTCGTCAGCTTCCTGACGCTGTTTCCAATCTACTGGCTCTTCGTGATCTCGGTGAAGCCGGCGGTGGAGCTCTTCTCCACCCCGGAAGTGATCCTGCGCTCCGCCTACTGGCAGAACTACATCGACGTGCTGAACGACAGCACGCTGCGCGGCTACATGCTCAATTCGCTGATCATCTCCTCCTGCAACGCGCTCCTGGTGACCACGCTCGGCTTTCTCGCCTGCTACGCGCTGTCGCGCTTCGACTTCGGCGGCAAGGAGAGCATCTTCTTCTGGACCATCACCAACCGCATGGCCCCGCCGGCGGTCTTCCTCCTGCCGCTCTTCCTCTTGCTGACCCAGGTCTACCGGATCGGGAACTTCACGTTGCTCGACACCCGGACCGGCATGATCCTCGTCTATTGCACCTTCAACCTGCCCTTCGCGATCTGGACGCTGCGCCCGACGCTCGACGGCATCCCGAAGGAGCTCGACGAGGCGGCCTTCGTCGACGGCGCGAGTTCCTGGAAGGTGATCACCGAAATCGTCTTCCCGCTCTGCCGGCCGGGCCTCGCGGTCACGCTGATCCTGACCTGGGTCTTCGCCTGGAACGAATACCTGCTGGCGGCGACGCTGACGAACTTCAACGCCCGCACGCTGACGACCGGCCTGTCGGAATACATCACCACGACCGGCACGTCCTGGGGCATCATGGCCGCGATATCGGTCTTCACGCTGATCCCGGCGCTGATCATCTTCAGCCTGGTGCAGCGCCATATCGTCGCCGGCCTCACCTTCGGCGCGGTGAAAGGGTGATCCCATGGCAAACTCGCAGGATATCGACCCCATCGACGTATCCGAAGAGGACGCCCCGGCGATCCGGGAGCGGGCCGGCTTCCTCCCGATCCAGACCAACTGGTTCGACCGCTGCTTCATCGGCGTGGTGATCTGGGTCGCGATCTCGCTGCTCTGGTTCCGGTTTCTCGAGCCCGCGGGCCTGTCGATCTGGATCGGCAACGCCCTCTCGCTGGCCATCGCCGTCCATATCGTAAGGAGGGGGTGAGCGATGAAATCCCTGGTCCTCGAACGCAAGGACGAGCTCTCGCTCCGCGATTTCCCCATCGAGGCGGCGGAGGAGGGCCTCGGCCCCCGCGACGTGCGGATCAAGCTGCATACGGTGGGGATCTGCGGCTCCGACGTGCATTACTACACCCACGGCAGGATCGGCCCCTTCGTGGTCGAGGCGCCGATGATCCTCGGCCACGAGGCCTCGGGCACGGTGATCGAGACCGGCTCCGAGGTCGCCACGCTGAAGCCGGGCGACCGGGTCTGCATGGAGCCCGGCATCCCGGACCCAAATTCCAGGGCCACCCGGCTGGGGATGTACAACGTCGACCCCGCGGTGCGCTTCTGGGCGACCCCGCCGATCCACGGCATCCTGCGGCCGACCTGCACCCACCCCGAGGCCTTTACCTTCAGGCTCCCAGATTCGGTGAGCTTCGCCGAGGCCGCCATGGTTGAGCCGCTCGCCGTGGGCGTTCACGCGGCGACCAAGGCGCGGGTCAGGCCCGGCGACATCGCCGTGGTCATGGGCGCCGGGCCCATCGGGCTCGTGACCGCGCTCTCCGCGCTCGCGGCCGGCTGCGCGCGGGTCTATGTCACCGATCTCGCCGAGAAGAAGCTCGAGATCGCCGAGAGCCTGAGCCCCGCGATCACCGGCGTGAACGTGGGCCGCGAGGACATCGCCGAGCGCCTCCGGGCCGATACGGACGGCTGGGGCTGCGACCTCGTCTTCGAGGCGACCGGCTCGCCCCATGCCGCGGCCAGGGTCTTCGAGCCGCTGGCCCCGGGCGGCTGCGTGGTGATGATCGGCGGCCAGCCCGACCCGATCGCCTATGACGCCGGCGCGGCGATGATCCGCGAGGCGCGGGTCGAGAACATCTTCCGCTACGCCCACGTCTTTCCGCGCTGCGTCGCCATGCTCGCGTCGGGCACGATCGACGTGAAGCCGCTCATCACCCGGACCTTCGCCTTCGACGACAGCGTCCGCGCCTTCGAGATCGCCGCGTCCGCCCCTCCGGCCGACGTGAAGATGCAGATCGAGCTGCCGCAATAGGGAGGACCGACGTGGCCGGAGTTACCATCGACAACGTCATCAAGCGCTACGGTTCCGTGGAAGTCATGCACGGCGTCAGCGTCGACATCGAGGACGGCGAATTCGTCGTGCTCGTCGGCCCCTCGGGCTGCGGCAAGTCCACGCTCCTGCGGATGCTGGCTGGCCTCGAGGAGATCAGCGACGGCAAGATCTCGATCGGCGGAAGGGTCGTCAACGACGTGCTGCCGAAGGAACGGGACATCGCCATGGTGTTCCAGTCCTACGCGCTCTATCCGCACAAGACCGTCTTCGACAACATCGGCTTTCCGCTGAAGATGGCCAAGCGGCCGGCCGAGGAGATCAGGGCGAAGGTCGAGAGCGCCGCCGGCATCCTCGATCTCTCGCATCTGCTCGACCGCTTCCCCCGGCAGCTCTCGGGCGGGCAGCGCCAGCGCGTGGCCATGGGAAGGGCGATCGTGCGCGATCCGCAGGTCTTCCTCTTCGACGAGCCGCTTTCGAACCTCGACGCCAAGCTGCGCGTGACCATGCGCATCGAGATCAAGGAGCTGCACCAGCGGCTGAAGACCACCATCGTCTACGTGACCCACGACCAGATCGAGGCCATGACCATGGCCGACAAGATCGTGGTGATGCGCGACGGCCGGGTGGAGCAGATCGGCGGGCCGCTCGATCTCTACGACAATCCGCGGAACGTCTTCGTCGCCGGCTTCATCGGCTCGCCGTCGATGAACTTCATCCAGGGCCGGATCGCGGGGGGCGACGGCCAGGCCCGGTTCGTGTCGAACGGCGGCCTTGAGCTGCCGCTTCCCCCCGCGAACGTGCGGGACGGGCAGGAGGTCACCTACGGCATCCGCCCCGAGCACATCGAGATCGGCGAAGGCGGCATCCCGGTCAGCGTCGTGGTGGTCGAGCCGACCGGCTCGGAGACGCAGGTCTTCGGCAAGGCGGGCAAGGAGCTGATCGACGCCATCGTCAAGGACCGGATCCGCGCCCGGCCCGGCGAGCAGATCTCCTTCCGCATCAACCCGACGAACGTCCACCTCTTCGACCGCAAGTCCTCGCAGCGCATCTGATACCGGACATACCTGATCGGTTTGCGGGATCGGGCTCGGGCCAACCGTGGAAGGCGGTGTTGGCGGCGATGATGTCGCGGTCCTGTTCGAGGAGGCGACAACGGGCGGCGGAGACGGCGTCGAGGGACCCGAAGCGGCGGAGTGTCGGGGGGCCGTTCGACGGCCGGCCGCAGGGGGCTTCGGTGCCGGGCAGCGGATGGACGAGCCGGACGCCTTCTGGCAGAGCGCGCCTCGGTTCGGCTTTCCAGCCGGCGCCGTCGCGCACACTCAGGATGACGCTGTCGCGCCGGCTGGTTCACTCAGCGCGGTGCGAGCGCCAGGATCTCCGCCATTCGCATGCCTCGGGGCGCGAGCCTGCCCACCGCGCACAGATCTTCTAGAAGTTGTAGCCGACCCGCAACGACATGCCCAAAATCGAGCCGTCGTTGTAGTCGGTGTCGAGCAGATTGTGGGTGTCGCCCAGCACCCCGTAGCTCAGCGCCCCGAGGAAGTTGAACCGCTCGTAATCATAGCTCAGCGCCGCCGTTGCGGTGGATCTGCCGTCATAGGGTCCGAGCGAGGTCATGGTGCCGCCCACCGAGGGCTCGTAGCTCACGAAGAAGGACCCTGCGAGGTCATCGGTGAACTGCCGGCCGAGCCCGAGCGTATAGGTCCACCAATCGTCCTGGTAGTCGACCAGCGGGCGGTCCGTGACCTGCGTGTAGACTGGCGGCTCGATGCTGAAGTCCGACCAATCCGTCCAGCGGACCGAGCCGAACAGCAGCGTCTTCGGGTTGAGGCCGGTCTGGAAGTCGAGCGTTGCCGATTGCGGTGTGTCGATGTCGGTCTGCGTCGATTGCGCGCCGGTCGCGGTGGAGAATTCGTCCGAATCGAGGGAATGGTCGATCCCGGAGAAATAGGTGAGCGACACGCGCAGGCCGATTTCCTGGCGGGCATAGGCCACGCCGGCCAGATAGCCGTAGCCCCAGTTTTCACCCGCATCGATCGAATAGTCGGCGATGAAGGGGATCGTCGCCTTGGCATCGAGCCGCTCCGCCCTGAGGCCGGCATAGCCCTTGACCCGATCGTTCAGGTCGTAGGCCAGTACCCCGGTCAATTGGTAGGTTTGGACCTTGGCGGTCGTGCCGTCATAGGGGAAGCCGCCGGGAAAGCTGCCCGGCCCGTATGAAGTATCGACCGCATAGGGCTGATCGAGCACGAGCAGATAGGACAGCCGGTCGTTGATGTCGCCCTTCAGCGCCGCCCCGACATGCGTCCGCGAATTGAACACGTCGCCGGTATTGCCGCTGAAGGTCAGGCCCGAGGTCGGATCGGTCGCGTCGTCGCCGCTCTGATGCGGATCGACATAGACGAGGCCGATCTCGCCATAGGTCCCGTCTTCGTAGAGGAGCCGGACCGGCTGCGGTACGGCATTCTCGAGCGCCGCCGCATGGACGAAACCGGGATAGGCGAGCAATGCGACACCGGCTGCGAGGCCGGCGCCTGACACGGCACGAATCGTCACCTTGGAACCCTCCGAAAAATCGGTCGCAATCGAGGAACGAGTAGGGTGGCAGCCGCACCGGACGGGGTCAAGACGAGCCGCGCCATCGGATGCGGCGTTCGTGTCACGTCCCGCATCGTACGACGATCGGGTGAGGCGACCGGCCGCCGCGAGGGACGGCGCCGGTCCGAGGTCGTCACCCGGATGTCGGATCACACCGGCGGACGCTGCGGCGCTTTCGGCGGCCTGCTAGGCGAAGGAGAGCTGCACCTTGACCGCCCTCGTCCTGTCGCCGGCCAGAGCGAAGGCGTCCAGCGCCTCGGCGATCGGAAACGTCCGGGTCAGGATCGGCGTCGGGTCGATCGTGCCGGCATCGATCAGTGCGACCGCCTCGGCGAATTCCGCGTGGAAACGATGCGCTCCAACGAGCTCGATCTCCTTTCCGACGATCATGTTGATCGGCACCGGCAGGTCGCCGGTCACGCCGACCTGGACGATGCGGCCGAGCGGCCGGGTGCATTCGATCGCGCTCCGGACGGCCGGCGCCGCGGCGGAGCATTCGAAGGTCACGTCGAAATGGCCCTTGTCGGCGGCGAATTCCGTCAGCGCCTCGCGGGCGACGTTCACGGTGCGGGTGGCGCCCATGGCGCGCGCCGCCGCGAGCGTGGCGTCGTGCAGGTCGGTCACGACGATCTCCCCGGCGCCGGCATGGGCCGCCGCGGCGACGCAGAGGCTGCCGATCGGCCCGGCGCCCGTCACGAGGACGCGCCTGCCGCGAAGCTCCCCCGCCCGGTTGCGGGCGTGCAGGCATACCGCCAGCGGCTCGGCGCAGGCGGCCTTGGCGAGGCTGGTCTCCGGCCCGATCGCGACACATTGCGCGGCATCGGCGAGCATCAGGTCGCGGAAGGCGCCCTGCTCGTGCGGGAAGCGCAAAGCGGAGCCGTTGAAGCGCATGGCGAGGCAGTGCTGGAACTTCCCCTCGCGGCAATAGGCGCAGCTGCCGCAGGGGCGGCTCGGGTTCAGCGCCACCCGGTCGCCGGGCACGAGCGCGACGCCCTCTCCGGCCGCCTCGACGGTGCCGGCGGCCTCGTGGCCGAGGATGATCGGCTCGCGCACCCGGATCGGCCCGAAGCCGCCGTCCTGGAAGTAGTGCAGGTCCGATCCGCAGATGCCGCCGGCGCCGATTCGGAGCAGCACCTGGCCCGGGGCGGGCTCGGGCACCTCGTCGGTCTCGACGCGGAGGTCTCCCTGGCCGTAGAGGCGGCAGACGCGGGTCTTCATCGGATCACTCCTTTCAGGGCAGAAGGGTCGTGGGCAGCCAGGTCGCGATCGGTGGCACGTAGGACACCAGAAGCAGCACCAGGAAGTTGGTCAGCAGGAACGGGGCGATCGCCACCACCACCGGCGTCAGGGGAAGCCGGGCGATGTTGGCGCAGATGAACAGGCAGACCCCCACCGGCGGCGTGGTCAGGCCGATCATCAGGTTCAGCACCGCGAAGGTCGCGAAGTGGAGCGGGTCGATGCCGACGCCCTGCGCGAGGGTGAGCAGCGGCACGAAGAGGATGATCAGCGCCGCGATCGTCTCCATGAACATGCCGACGAAGAGCAGGAGCAGGTTGATCAGCAGGATGACCAGGTACTTGTTGTCGGTGACCGAGAGCACCGCGTCGGCGATCGCCTGTGGGATGCGCTCCGAGACCAGGATCCAGCCGAAGACATTCGCGAAGCCGACCAGCACCAGGATCGCGGCGGAGGAGACCGCGCTGTCGATGAAGATCTTCGGGACCTGCGCGAGCGGCAGCTCGCGGTAGATGAAGAGCCCGACCACGAGCGCATAGACGCTGGCGACGATGGCGGTCTCGGTGGGCGTCGCGAGGCCCGAGAGCAGGCCGCCGATGATGAGGCCGGTCATGGCGATCGCCCAGAAGGCGCCGAGGAAGGCGCGGCCGAGCTCGCCGAAGCCGGCCCAGGGCTGGCGCGGGAAGTTGCGGCGCAGGGCGATGATGTAGCAGGTCACCATCATCGCGAGCCCCATGAGGATGCCGGGTATGGCGCCGGCGAGGAACATCTTGCCGACCGAGATGCCGGAGAGCGCGCCGACGATGATCATCGGCACGCTGGGCGGGATGATCGGACCGACCGTCGAGGAGGCGGCGGTGACAGCGGCGGAGAAGTCGGCGGGGTAGCCCGCCTTCTTCATGCCGGGGATCATCATGCCGCCGATGGAGGCTGCGTCGGCGACGGCGGTGCCGGAGATGCCGCCGAAGAGCATCGAGCCGGCGACATTGGTGAGCCCGAGGCCGCCACGCAACCAGCCGACCAGCGCGCTGGCGAAGCGGATGATGCGCTCGGTGATGCCGCCCGAGTTCATCAGGTTGCCGGCCAGGATGAAGCCGGGGATGCAGAGCAGCACGAAGACGTCCATGCCCGCATACATCTTCTGCGGCACCGAGACGAGCGGGATGCCCTCGAGCAGCAGGTAGGCGGCGGAAGCGAGCCCGAGGGTGACCGCCACCGGCACGCCGATGACGAGGCCGAGGACGAAGACGCCGATGAGAACCGCGAGGCCCATGGTCAGATCTCCTCCGCCGCGAGCGGCTTGCCGTCGCTCCTGCCGGTCAGCATGCGCACCGCCCGGAGCGCGGCGAAGACGAAGAGCGACACGAGCAGGACGAGGACGCTGGCGTGGATGAAGTCCATGCGCCAGGAGAGCGCGGGCGAGGTCTGCATCGCGCCGATCGATGTGTAGCGCCAGGCCGCCGGCACCAGCAGGAGGCAGAGCAGGGCGGTGGCGATCGCCGAGACGAGGCGCAGGACCCAGGGCCAGCGGCCGGGCAGGGCCTCGCAGACGAGGTCGACGTTGACGAGGTCGCCGGAGCGGTAGGAGAGCCCGGCGCCGAAGGCCGCGAGATAGAGCAGCGCGAAGCGCGTCAGCTCCTCGGTCCAGACCGGCGAGGCGGCGAAGGACCGTCCCAGCACCTGGATGATCACGGAGGCGCAGAGTACCGCGAAGGCGATGCCGACCGCGATGCGGCTGGCCCCCACGACAATACCCATCAGGCCCGGTTCCCGCATGGCATTCGATCCTTTAATGATGTTGGCGACGGCCGGGGCCGCCTGGTGCCTGCGCACCGCGCCGGATAACCGGCGCGGCGCCGCCCGGCGTCACTGCGCGAAGAGCTGCTCGACCACCGGCTTGATCTCGTCGCTGACGTTCGCCAGGACCGCGTCCTTGGCCTGCGCCGCGAAGGCCTCCTGGTCGACCTCGACGAATTCCATCCCGGCCGCCTGCAGGTCTTCCGTGAGCTGCGCCTCGTCCGCCAGGAAGAGCTCGCGCTCGTATTCCTGCGTGCGGCGCGCCGCTTCGAGCACCGCTTCCTGGTCCTCGGGGGAGAGGTTGTTCCAGGTCAGTTCCGAGATCGTCAGATAGATCCAGGACCGCACGTGCTCGGTGAGGTTCACGTAATCCTGCACTTCCGGGAAGCTCGCCGACTTGATCAGCGCCAGCGGGTTCTCCTGCGCCTCGATCGTGCCGTTCTGCAGCGAGGTGAAGACCTCGGAGAAGGCCATCGGGGTCGGGGCGGCACCCAGCGCTTCCCAGACGCTGACGAAGAGCGGCACGTTGGGCACCCGCATCTTCAGGCCGTCGAGATCGTCGGGGCTCGTGATCGGCCGGTTCGAGGTCAGGTTGCGCGGCCCGCGCGCGAAATAGGCGATCGGCCGGACCTGCGCGCGCTCGATGATCTGCGCCTCGATCTGGTCGCCGATCTCGCCGCCGGCGACGCTGTCCATCTCATCGAGCGAGGTATAGGCATAGGGGACCGCCAGCAGCGCCGCGAGCGGCGCCCAGTTCTGCAGGCTCTCCCCGGTGATGGTCATGTCGGCGGTGCCGAGTTGCATGCCGTTGATGAGGTCCATCTCCTTGCCGAGCGATTCGTTGGGGAAGACCTCGACGGCGATGCGCCCGTCGGTCAGCGCCGAGACCTCCTCGCCGAATTTCAGCGCGGCCTTGTTCCAGATGTTGTCTTCGTTCGCCAGGTGCCCGAGCTTGAGCGTGACCTCCTGCGCCATCGCCGTGCCGGCCAGCAGCGTGCCGGCGAGCCCGGCGGCGAGCACACCAAAGCGAATTCCCTGAAACTTCATTACGTTATCCTCCAGTTGCCAGTTCTTGCTTTCGACCCGGGGAGAGGCGGTCGCCGCTTCGGACCATCGTCCGCGCGCAGCGAATCTCCCTATTGGCCTTTCATACAAGCATACTTCCATACTAGTCAACCCAGTCGGCATGTGCTAACGATGAGGCAGCCGGTGCAATGCGACGAAAGGGGCAGATATGCGACAGACGTGGCGGTGGTTCGGTCCCAGGGACCTTGTTTCGATCGACGACATGCTCCAGGCGGGCGTCGAGGGGGTCGTCTCCGCATTGCATCACCTTCCGACCGGGGCGGTGTGGAGCCCCGAGGAGATCGCGCGGCGCCAGGCCGAGATCGGGCGGCGCGCCGACGGCCGGCCCTCGAGCCTCGCCTGGGAGGTGGTCGAGAGCCTTCCGGTCTCCGAAGACATCAAGAAGCAGAAGGGCGAGTGGCGTGCGCATCTCGCGAATTACCGCGCGAGCCTGAAGAACCTCGCCGAGGCCGGGCTCGAGGTGGTCTGCTACAATTTCATGCCGGTGCTCGACTGGACGCGCACCGACCTCGCATTCCGGGTCGCCCATGGCGGCACCTGCATGCGCTTCGATCTTGCCGATTTTGCCGCCTTCGACCTGCATATCCTCGCGCGCCGCGGGGCGGCGGAGGATTACTCCGAGGCGTTGCGCGAAGAGGCGGCCGCCCGCTTCGCCGCCATGAGCGCGGAGAAGCGGGAGCGGCTGACCGGCAACATCGCCTTCGGCCTGCCCGGCGCCGCCGAGAGCCTCACCCTCGACGACCTGCGCGCGCATCTCGACGAATACGGTGCCATCGATGCCGGGACGTTGCGGGCGCATTTCGTTGCCTTCCTCGAGGAGGTGGTGCCGACCGCCGAAGAGGTCGGCATCCGTCTCTGCTGCCACCCGGACGATCCGCCCTTCCCGCTGCTCGGGCTGCCGCGGGTCATGTCGACCGAGGCGGATTACGCCGCGATCATGGCGGCGGTCGACAGTCCTGCGAACGGCATCACCCTCTGCTCGGGCTCGCTCGGCGCGCGGCCCGACAACGACCTGCCCGGCATGATGCAGCGGCTCGGCGACCGGGTGCATTTCCTGCACCTGCGCAACGTGACCCGCGAATCCGGCGACACCCGGGGCTCGTTCCACGAGGCCGAGCACCTCGGCGGCGACACCGACATGGTGGCGCTGATCGCCGCGGTGGTGCGCGAGGAGCGCCGCCGGGCGACCTCCGGGCGCGCCGATGCGGCGATCCCGATGCGGCCGGACCACGGCCAGGACATCCTCGACGACCTGAAGCGCCGCGCCCAGCCCGGCTATCCGGCGATAGGCCGGCTCAAGGGGCTGGCGGAACTCCGCGGCATCATGACGGCGATGACCCATTCCGAGCTGGGTTTGCCGCAATGACCGGAGTCTCGGGCTGGGCGGCGGCGCATCGGTGAGGGGCTTCGCGTCAGGCGGTGAAGAGGTCCGGATGCGCTTCCGCCAGCTTCGGCAGTGACTTCAGGAGCTCTCCGAGATGCACGCGCATGGCGGCTTCGGCGCGCTCCGGGTCGCGCGCCGCTATGGCGGATGCGATCGCCTCGTGCTGTCCGATCAGGGTATCGATCGGCGTCGCCTCGGCGAAGGACAGGAACCGCACGCGATCCATCTGCGCCTTGAGCGTTTCGAGAAGCTTCCAGGCGGTTTCGCATCCGGCGCCGCGCGCGATCGCCTGGTGGAATTCCTCGTCGAGTTCCAGGAACGCCACATGGTCGCTGCGATCGCGCGCCGCCGCCTGACGCAGGATCAGTTGCTTCAGCTCGTCGACCAGGGCATCGCTCGCCTCCGCGGCGGCCTTGCGCACGAAAGCGACCTCGATCGCCTCCCGGATGAAGCGCGCATTGTCCACGTCCCGGCGCGATATGAGCAGGACATAGGTTCCCCGCTGCGGGCGAACCTCCACGAGGCCCGCCTCGGCGAGCTTGATGAAGGCCTCGCGGACCGGTTGCCGCGAAACCTTCAGCTGCCGCGCCAGTTCCGTCTCGGAGAGCGGGTTTCCCGGCCGCAGTTTGAGCTGGATGATCGCGTCGCGCAGCAGGTCGTAGACCTTGTTGCTGACGCTTCCGTGGCGGAAGGCGTCGGGAGGAAGCGACATGTCCATTGGAAGGGCTCGGAACCTCCTGCCGTCCCAATCTACATACTACCATTCAAGCCCATTGCCAAGGCGGCAGAAACGACCCGCCCTGTGGCCACGCGGCTCCGGTCGGCTGCGAGGCGGCGGCCTGGCGAGGACCTGGACCGAGCCTGCCGACGCAGCGACCCTGTCCGCGAAATGGGGGCCACCTCACGGACCCCTGGACCGAGTGACCCGCCCCTCCGGTTCCTCGGTCATCGCGGGAGCCCCTGGGGTCGACAGCGGGAGTCCGCCTCGGACGGACGCCGGCCCGGAACAGTCACCTCGAGACCTTGCGGGGCACCACCGGGCACCCGGAGCCCGGCGGACTATCCGGTGCGCGTCATGTCGGCGGTGAGCCGCACGGGTCCGGTGCGGCCCTCCAGCCGCGCGCGATAGACGTGCAGCGCCTCGAGCACTCGCATGACATAGTTGCGCGTCTCCGAGAAGGGGATCGTCTCCACCCAGATCACCGGATCCACCTCCGGCCGGCGCGGGTCGCCGAAGGTGCCGATCCATTCGTCCACCCTTCCCGGCCCGGCGTTATAGGCCGCCGTCGCGAGGATGTAGGAGCCCCGGTAGCGGTTGAGCATGCGCGACAGGTATTCCGTGCCGAGGGTGGCGTTGTAGATCGGATCGGTGCCGACCCGGTCGAGATCGAAATCCACGCCCGCAAGCGTCGCCATGTGCTCGGCGGTCGCGGGCATGAGCTGCATCAGCCCGCGCGCCCCGACCCCGCTCGACGCCTGCGGGTTCAGCTCCGATTCCTGCCGCGCGATCGCCATGGCGTATTCCGTCGGAACCGGCCAGTCCCGCTCGGCGATGGCATGCAGCGGATAATATTGCGCGGCGATGATGATGTCCTCCGCGGCGGCGTCCTTGGCGATGCGGATGCCGATCTCGGGCCTGCCGATGTCGATCGCCATCTGCGCCAGCGCCGCCCGGGTCGCCGCGGGCTGCTCCTCCGCGGCATGGCGGAAGAACTGCGAGGCGCGCGGGCCTTCGCCGGCGAGATGAAGCAGATAGCCCGCCCGGATCACCGAGGATTTGCGGAACGCCGCCCGGCGCCAGTTGGGCGCGGCCTCGCCCGCCAGGGCGGGATCGGGCGCCTGCCCGACGCGCTCCGCCGCCAGCTGCCCGTAGAAGCTCGTCTGATGCCGCGCAGCCGCCCGGAAGGCCGCCTCAGCTGCAGCGGCATCGCCCAGGCGCTCCTCGGCCAGCCCGATCCAGTAGCCCGCCCGGCCGAGGCTGATCGGCGTCGCGACCACGGCCCCGAAGCGCCGGAAATGCGCCAGCGCCAGCTCGGGATCGTTCTTGCGTGTGAGCGCGATGAAGCCCGCGAGCCATTCCGAATCGGCGTAATCCGCGCCGCCCGCCCCGAAGCTCTTCGAAGCGAGCCGATAGGCGTGATCCACCTCGCCGCGCCGCAACGCCTGGCGCGCGAGATTGGCGCGGCGCTCCATCCACATCTCCGGCCTGCCCAGGGCCTCGCGGGTGGTCGATTTCTCCAGAAGGTACTCCTCGGCATCCTCCCAGCGGCCCTTCTCGACGCGGTAGCGATAGCGCTCGAAGGCGAGGCCGGGATCGCGCTTCAGCTTGCCCGGCACCGCGCGGATCGCGAGCGTCAGGCCCTCGGTGTCCCGGCGCGTCGCGATCCGCGCGCGCGCCAGCGCCTGCCAGTCCTCGTCGACCAGGCGCAGCATGGACTCGGCCTCCCGGGTCCAGCCCTCCCAGAGGCACATGTCGAGCCGGGCGACGTGATGCGGCGCCAGCACGTCGCCCCAGCGCCCGAGGAACTCCGCCTGTTCCGGCGGGCCCAGCGACAGCTCGCGCCATCCGCGCACGGCCTCGGCCTCGGCTTCCTCCTCGCGACCCGCGGCCACCAGCGCGTCGGCGAGGCGCAGCGCCCCGGTTCCGGTCTGCGGCGGCTCGCCGTCGAAGAAGGCGAAGACCTCCTCGGCCGGCAGATCCGGCGGCATCAGCCGCTCCCCGGCCCGCCGCAGCACCTTCAGCCCCGGCCAGTCGGCGTTGCGCAGCACGAAATCCTCGTAGTCGCGCCAGCGCCCGGCGCCGTCCCGGAGCCGGGTCCAGAGCACGAGGTCGCGCACCACCCCGTCACCGCTCCGCGCCGCGAAATCCGCCGCGCCCGCCCAGTCACCGACCCGCGCCGCCTCCAGCGCCGATCCCAGGAGCGCCGCCTGCGGCGCATCGGATTGCGCCTCGACCGGGCCGGGCGCCGCGGGAAGCACGAAGAGAAGCGCGATGCAGGCCATGATCGGTCGCAGCCGCAATCCGAATCCTCCTAAGGTCGTTCTACCTTCACGATGATATACCATAACGTGTGTCTTTCGCCACCAATCATCCGCTTGCGGCGGGCGGGTTTCGCGACTAGGTTCCCCCGGCTTTCGGCCCGGCGCAACGGGCAGACGTGGAGGAAGGACCATGTTCAGAGGCTCGATCCCCGCGCTGATCACGCCGTTCCGCAACGGCGGGATCGACGAAAAGGCGCTGGTCGATCTGGTCAATTGGCATGTGGAGGAGGGCAGCCACGGCCTCGTCGCCGTGGGCACCACCGGCGAGACGCCGACGCTGAGCCACGAGGAGCACGAGCGCTGCGTCGAGATCGTGGTGCGGACGGCGGCAGGACGCATCCCGGTGATCGCCGGCGCGGGCTCCAACAACACCGCCGAATCCGTGCGGCTGATGGCCTTCGCGAAATCGGTCGGCGCGGATGCGGCCCTGGTGGTCACGCCCTATTACAACAAGCCCGGCCAGCGTGGGCTCTACCACCATTACCGCACCCTGCACGACGCGGTGGACCTGCCGATCATCATCTACAACATCCCCGGCCGCTCGGTGATCGACATGAGCCCCGCGACCATGGGCGAGCTCGCGAAGCTGCCGCGCATCATCGGCGTGAAGGACGCGACCGGCGACATCGGCCGGGTGTCGGACACCCGCATCGCCTGCGGCCGCGACTTCCTCCAGCTCTGCGGCAACGACGACGTGGCGCTCGGCTTCAACGCCCATGGCGGGCGCGGCTGCATCTCGGTGGTGGGCAATATCGCGCCGCGACTCTGCGCCGAATTCCAGGAGGCGACGCTCGCAGGCGACTTCGCCCGCGCGCTGGAATATCAGGACCGGCTCATGCCGCTGCATCGCGCCGCCTTCGCCGAATCGAACCCCTGCCCGACCAAATACGCCCTCTCGGTGCTGGGCAAATGCAGCGACGACGTCCGCTCGCCCCTGGTCACCGTCGAGGCGGCGACGCGCGAGCGCATGGAGGCCGCCATGCGCCACGCGGGCCTGCTCAACTGACACCGCCGCTCAGGTCGGCACGGTGACCGGAACCGCCGGGCTGCCGACCATGAACCCGCCGCTGGCGAAATCGACCTCGGCGAGCCCGCCGTCGTCGCCGGTCGGCACCTTCCCGATTCGGTCGACTCCCCGCCAATCCATGGCAGCGCGCCCTGCTTCTGTCCGACCTGGCGACGATACCCCTGGAATGGCACCACCGGTGCACGCGGGACGCGGAATCATGCTCCGATTTCGCCACCGTCCTATCGGCATTGACGCGGGTGCTGCGCCTACCAGGGAAATTCCCGGCCGTTCCAGTTCCGGAAGCTGCCGGTGTCCTCGAGGGTCAGCCCCTCGATCACCTCGCGCATGGCCCGTACGCTCTCCTCGGCGGAGATGCGGGCGCTCGGCCCGCCCATGTCGGTCCGTACCCAGCCGGGGTTGATGACCGCGACCACGATCCCCTGCGCCCGGAGCTGGAACGACCGCGCGCGCATGGCCATGTTCACCGCCGCCTTGGAAGTGCGGTACATCATCGACCCGCCCGAGCCCGCATCGCCGATGGAACCGTAGCCGCTGGTAAGCGTGATCGCCTTCGCGCCCCCGGCCGCCGCGAGCCGCGGGAAGAAGGCGTCGAGCACACGCACCGGGCCGAAGGTATTGACGTCGAGCACCCGCGCCCATTCGGCATAGTCGACCGCCCCCGGCCCGTCGTCCCCCTGCCCCATGATGCCGGCGCTGTTGATCAGCAGGTCGATCGGCGTCGCCTCGGCCCGCGCCGCGGCCTCGACCGAGGCGAGGTCGGTCACGTCCATCGCCACCGGAAGCACGCGGTCGCCGAGGGCGCGCAGCTCCGCCTCCACGGCACCGGGATCGCGGCAGCCGGCGATGACCTGCCAGCCGTCGGCGGCGAACTGGCGCACGAATTCGCGGCCGATGCCGCGGCTGGCGCTGGTGACGAGGATGGCGGGCATGGCGGGCCTCCGGAATGCTGCGGCTCCGCAAACAACCTAGCATGAACCCCCGCGGCGGAAACCCGCGCCCGCGCTGGACAGCTTTCCCGGCCTCGGCTAGAGCGGCGCGATCATGGCGCAGAAACCTGAACGGCCGCGGAAGATCGTCGCCGAGAACCGCAAGGCCCGGCACAATTATTTCATCGAGGACGATCTCGAAGCCGGCATCGTGCTGGAAGGCTCCGAGGTGAAGAGCCTGCGCACCGGCAAGGCGAACATCGCCGAGAGCTATGCCTCGGTCGAGGGTGGGGAGCTCTGGCTGATCAACGGCTATATCCCGGCCTACGAGCAGGCGCGCGCCTTCGGCCATGACGAGCGGCGCCGACGCAAGCTCCTGGTCAGCAAGCGCGAACTGGCCCGCCTCTGGCAGGGGATCGGGCGCGAGGGCATGACCCTGGTGCCGCTGCGCCTCTATTTCAACGACAAGGGCCGCGCCAAGCTCCAGCTCGGCATCGCCAAGGGCAAGAAGCTCACCGACAAGCGCGAGACCGAGAAGAAGCGCGACTGGGATCGCCAGAAGGCGCGGCTGATGCGCGAGCGCGGCTAGGACGGCCGCCGGCGCGCTAGCGGTTCCGCCCGCCCCTGCCGCCGGACCCCGACCTGCCCCGGCCCTCGCCTCTTGTTCCGTCTCTGCCGCCGCTTCTGGTGGCGCCCTTTCCGCGGTCCTTCGAGGCGCTCCGGCCGCCGGCCTTCGATCCGCCCTTTCCGCCGCCCCTCGACACCTCCGAGCCGCGACCCTTCGAGACGCCCTGCACGCCGCCCCTCGATATCCTGGCGCCGCCGCCCCTGCTCCAGCCGCCGCCGGAGCGGTCGCCGCGATCCGCCCCGCTCTTCCCGCTCCCTGTCCCGCCGCCGAACCCACCGGCCCGGTCGGTGGTGCCCGTTGCGGTGCCGCCGCTGCCCCGGTCCGATCCCCCTGCGGCCACGTCGCCGCCGCTGCTGCCCGAGCCGCCGGCTCCGGCCGTCACGCCGGATCGCGAATCGGCGGACTCGCCCGCGCCCTTCCCGCCGGCGCCTCCGGAAGCCGAGCCCGTCCCCTTCCCCGATCCACCGGCCGGGGCGGTGCCGTCGCGCGGCGCCGAGCCTCCGGTGGAAACCCGGGAAGCCGCCGGTGCCGCCGAGGGCTCGACCAGGATCGTGGCGCGGGCGGCCGGCACGCCGCCGCCGTCCCCTCGAGGGGAACCGCGACCCGCGCCGCCGCCGAGAACCCGCCCGAGCAGCCCGGCAAGCCCCGCCCCCTGCGGCGCCTCCGCCGGATCCCCCGCGGCCGCGACTGCGACCGCAGCGGATCCGGTGCCTTGGCGCGATGCGCCGGCCGCCGCACGGGCCGGCGCTTCGCCCGAGAGCCAGACCTCGAGCCGACCCGAGCCCGTCCGGGCCGACAGATGGGTGAAATCCCGCGCCTCGGCATCCGGCCAGACCGCCGACAGCGCCACCGCCGCCGCCCCGGCGGCATCGGCATCCGCATCGGCGAAGTACCGGACATTGGTGCGGCCGATCGAGACGCCGGCCCGTGCGGAGGCCACCTCCCCGAAACCGGCATCCTGCAGCGCCGCCGCCGCCGCGGCGATCTCGGCCTCGGAGAGGCTCGGCGGCGCGCTCAGCCGGACATCCACATCGGCATGGCCGCCCGCGACGCTTGCGGCGATCACCCGCCAGCCCGGGCCGAGGCCGGGCAGCGGCGCCGTCGGCCGACCGGGAGCCGCGAGCGCAGCCGGCCGCGCCGGCACCGACCGCGATGACTCGGGCGGCGCCCAGACGGCCGCCGGGCCCGGCGGCGGCAGGCCGGACAGCTGCGGGGCCACCGCGGTCACCGCCGGCGGCGACGGTTCTGCCATGCTGCCGGCACCGCCCCCCGAGAGCGCGAGAAAGACCGCGAGGCCGAGGCCGAGCGCAAGCCCAGCGGCAAAGATGACCCCGATCACCGCGATCCGGCCGCGGCCGGCGCCCGCAGCTTCCGAAACCGGCACGGGCCGCGCTTCCGCCACGACCCGAAATGCCGGCGCCCAGCCCGGGGCGAGTTCCAGGACGGGCGTGCCCTCGCCCGCAGGGGCACCTTCGGCGGCGCAGCTTCCCAGCGAGATCGCACGCCGGATCCGCGCCAGTTCGAGGCGACGTTCGAAGGCCGGCGTGTCGAGAAGTTCCACGATCGGGGATGCACCCGGCCCCGCGCCCAAGCGCGCCTGCCGCAGCCTGCCGGCGCGGGCCTCGTCTCCCATCACACCCTCCCCCGCAGCCGCCCCCGACGCAAGCCGACGGCGGTCCCCCAGCGAGGCGTTAACCCTATCACCGATCGTCAATCATGCAAGTTCGTCGGCATTGTCGGCTGATGTCATCGCATTCGGAGCTGGATCTTCCTCCTTCGACGCTCCCGCTGCCCGGCGGTGCCCGCCGGACCGGAAGGCGGCACCAGGCGCATCCGGACCTCGGGCGGAAAGGCTCGCGTGGCCATATGGAACGCCCTCGCAATACCGCCCGACCTGTCGCGCCAGACCACCAGATCGGTTAGCCTGCCGGCCAGGGCACATGGCAGGAGGTCCATCTGATGCGAACGATCCTCGCGCTGACCGCCGCGGTCGCGCTCGGCGGCACCGCCGCGACCGCGGCGAAGGAGGCGGCCGGCGCCTGCTATGCGGTCGCCGCTGCCCTGCCGGAGGCCGCCTTCGTGGTCGCCACCGATCCGGGTGCCGGCGCGGTCGTCCACCCCGGCTTCGCGGTTTCGGGCTGCTCGCGCAGCTTCGAGGGCACCGTGAACTGGCGCCTGCTCGGGCGTGACGGCGGCGTTCTCGCCGAAGGCTTCACCAGCGGCGGTGGCGTCGACGGCCCGGCACCCTTCGCCTTCGCGGTCGCCTTCGAGGTCCAGGCGACGCAGATCGGCCATCTGGAGGTCTTCGAGACCGATGCCTCCGACGGCGAGGGCTTCCCGCCGGGACGAACCGTCCTGCCGCTGGTCCTGAGCCCCTAGCTCCGCGGCGCGGCCTCGGCGGGCGGCGCGCTGACCCATGCCTTCGCCGCATCGAGATCCCGGTCGCCGAAGACATGCACCTCGGCCGGGATCAGCGGCGCGAAGATGCGGGTGCCGTGCCGGATCCATTCGAGATCCGACACCACCGCGATCTTGCTGAACTGCGTCAGATGCATGAGCCCGACGCGGGTGTCGCTCCAGGCCGCGCCGGGGGTGAAGGCGCTGAACTCCGGGCCGATCCGGTAAAGCAGCCGGATCTTGTCGTGGCGCTTCAGCCGCTCCTCGATCAGCGGCACGATGCGCTCGGAATAGTCGCGCGCGGTGATCACGTCGCGCACCGAGATGCCCACCACGTCGTCGGGCAGATCCGTCATCACCGTCACATGCTCGGCCGCCTCCCCGGTCTCGGCCACCCAGTCGAGCGCGGCCTGCAGACCGTCGGCCGGGAAATGCCGCACATCCGCCGCGAGGAACTGCCGCGCCACCGCCGGCGCGATGTCGAGCACCCGCGAATCCGACACCAGCGCGATCTTGCCGACCAGCCGGTGATGCTCGCGGATGAATTCCACATGGCCGAAGAAGGCGGCGAAATCCGACCAGCCGGGAAAGCTCGGGGCATGGATCACCAGGTTCGGAATCCGGTCCGTGGCATTGACGCGCGCGTTGAAACGCTCGGTCAGCTTGGCGAAATCCGCCCGGTCGAGCTTGCCCGAGGGCTCCAGCACGAAGCAGTTATGCGCCTCGTCTTCGGTGATCTTCAGCATCGCTTCCTCCCGTCTTGCCCCTGGATGACACCCCGCCGCCGGCGGCTCACTCCTCCTCGTCGCGGCGCAGAAGGATGATCAGCGCCCCGAGCGCCACCAGCCCGGCTCCGACCATGCCCCGCGACGGGCGCCGGAGCCGGGTGGGCGCGACCGAGAGCAGCGCGGCGCGGGCGAGCTTGCGGTCGAGGGTCGAGCGCTCGGCCGCCAGCCGCCGCGCCTCGCGGCGCTCCGCGGCGAGAACCGCGGCGAGGATCAGCGCCGCGAGCAGCATCACGCCCGCCATGATCGCGAGCGCCGCCACCCAGCCCAGCCGCGCCGCCAGCGCGGCGGTCGCCGCGCCGAGCGCGAAGAAAACCGCCAGCACCGCAGTCACGGCCATGCAGGCGATCAGGATCGCGCGAAGCCGCGCCCTCCGCGCCACCTGCCGCACCCGCGCCTCGAGCACGCCGGCCAGCGAAGCGAAGAGCCGCGCCACGCCTCAGCGCCGCGAGAGGATGCCGAAGAGATACCCCGCCAGCGCCGCGAGCCCGATCGCGGTCAGCGGCCGGCGCCGCGTCGCATCCGCCAGCTCGTCCTCGAGCGAGCGCAGCTCCCCGGCGATCTCCTGCAGAGTCGCCTCGCCGGTCGCCAGCGCATTCTCCGACTTGGCGTCGGCGACGGATTTCAGCCCGCTCGCCCGCGTCTTGGCGATGCGCGCCACATGCGCCGCGAGCTCGCTCAGATCGGCGCGCAGCGCCGCGATCTCGGTGCCGAGCGCGCTCGAAGCGGCCTCCGCCTCGGGCTCGGCGTCCTTGTCGGTCTTCGATGTCGTAGCCATGCGATGGCTCCCTTTCCGGTTGCGGCGGCGCGCGCCATCTAGACGAAGCGGTTGATCCAGTTCTCCAGTCGCTCCTGACGACCAGAACGCGGCTCGGGATCGATCCGTTCCCGCTCGACGCGCTCCGCGATCGCGGCGAGATCGCTCTCGAGCATCGCCCGCGCCCCCGGCGTCTCCCAGCCGGCATAGCGCTCTGCGAGCGCGGCTTCCAGCCCGCCGTCCTCGATCATCGCCGCCGCCGCGAGGAGCCCGCGCGCGCAGACGTCCATACCGCCCACATGGGCGCCGATCAGGTCGACCGGGTCGAGCGACTGCCGCCGCAGCTTGGCGTCGAAGTTGAAGCCGCCGGTGGTGAAGCCGCCGCCCTTCAGGATGTGGTAGATCGCCAGCGCCACCTCCGGAACGTTGTTGGGGAACTGGTCGGTGTCCCAGCCGGATTGGTAGTCGTTGCGGTTGGCATCCACGCTGCCGAAGACCCCGAGTGCGACTGCCGTTGCGATCTCGTGCTCGAAGGAATGACCGGCAAGCACCGAGTGCCCGGTCTCGATATTGACCTTCACCTCGCCCTCGAGCCCGAAGCGCTGGAGGAACCCGAAGACCGTCGCCACGTCGTAGTCGTATTGATGCTTGGTCGGCTCCTGGGGCTTCGGCTCGATCAGGATGGTGCCCGGGAAGCCAATCCTGTTCTTGTACTCCACCACCATCGACAGGAACCGCCCCGCCTGCTCGAGCTCGCGCTTCATGTCGGTGTTGAGCAGCGTCTCGTAGCCCTCGCGCCCGCCCCAGAGCACGTAATTGGCGCCGCCGAGTTCGTGAGTCACGTCGAGCGCGCATTTCACCTGCGCCGCGGCATAGGCGAAGACCTCCGGATCGGGATTGGTCGCCGCCCCGGCCATGAACCGGCGGTTCGAGAAGAGGTTCGCCGTGCCCCAGAGCAGCCCGACGCCCGTCGCCGCCATCTTCTCGGCGAAGATCTCGGCGATCGCGCGCACATTGGCGTTCGATTCCGCCAGACTCGCCCCCTCCGGCGCGATGTCGCGGTCGTGGAAGGTGAAGAACGGCACCCTGAGCCGCTCGAACATCTCGAAGGCGACCTCGGCCTTGAGCCTTGCATGCTCCATCGTGTCGCCGAACCAGGGCCGCTGGAACGTCTGGCCGCCGAAAGGGTCGCCGCCCGGCCAGGCGAAGCTGTGCCAATAGCAGACCGCCATGCGCAGATGGTCCTCCATCCGCTTGCCGAGCACCAACCGGTCCGGCTCGTAGAAGCGGAAGGCGAGCGGATCGTCGCTCTCCGGACCCTTGAACGGGACCTTGTCGATCCCGGCGAAGAAATCGCTCATGCCCGGCCCTCCCTGAGTGCAGGATAGAGCGCCCGATAGCGCGCATGGCCCTCGCGATAGCGCGCGACCAGGGCCGGGTCGGGCTCGATGACCCGGATCGTGGCGGGTGCGGCGCAGATCTCGGCCGGCTCCGCTCCCTCCGCGGCACAGATTGCCAGCCGTGCCGCCCCGAGTGCCGCGCCCACGTCGCTGTCGGCGGCGAGCGCCAGCGGCCGGTCGAGAACGCTCGCGACGATCCCGAGCCAGGTCTCCGACCGCGCGCCGCCGCCCACCGCCAGCGCGCTCTCGAAATCCGTGCCGGCCCCGGCAAGCGCCATCTGGCAATCGGCGAAGGCATAGGCCACCCCTTCCATCACCGCCTGGACCAGATCGGCGAGCCCGTCGGACTGGCTCAGGCCCACGAAGGCACCGCGTGCGGTCGCGTCGTTGTGCGGCGTGCGCTCGCCGGAGAGATAGGGCAGGAAGGTCACCTTCGAGGGCGCGGCGACCGCGCGGACCATCCCCGCGAGCTCCGCCGCCGGCCGCCCCGCGATCCGCGACAGCCATTCCAGGCTGTCGGAGGCCGAGAGGATCACCCCCATCTGGTGCCAGGTCTCCGGGATCGCATGGCAGAAGGCATGCACCGCGCCGTCGGTATTGGGCGAGAAGGCGGCATTGGAGACGAAGAGCACACCCGAGGTGCCGATCGAGACGAAGGCCGAGCCCGGCGTGACCACCCCCACCCCGCAGGCCGCCGCGGCATTGTCGCCCGCCCCGCCGGCGACGACCACCTTGCCGCCGACGCCCCAGCGCTGGCAGAGCTCCGCCCGCAGCTCGCCCGAGGCGGCGCTGCCCTCGACCAGCCTTGGCATCTGCGAGCGCGTGAGCCCGGTGGCGGCCAGCAGGTCGTCCGACCAGTCGCGGCGCGCCACGTCGAGCCAGAGCGTGCCGGAGGCGTCCGACATCTCCGAGACATGCAGGCCCGTCAGCCGGAAGCGTACGTAATCCTTGGGCAGGAGCACGGTGCAGATATGCTCGAAGACATGCGGCTCGTGGTGCCGGATCCACTGGAGCTTCGGCGCGGTGAAGCCCGGCATGGCGATATTGCCCGCGACCCGGCGACTGTCGGGGAAGGCCGCCTCGATCTCGGCGCATTCCGCGCTGGCGCGGCCGTCGTTCCAGAGGATCGCCGGGCGCATCACCCGGTCGTCATGGTCGAGGCAGACCGCCCCGTGCATCTGCCCCGAAAGCCCGATGCCGCGCAGCCCGGCCAGCCCGTGCTCGGCCGCCAGCGCGTCGATGGTCGCCTCGACCGCCACCCACCAGGCTTCCGGATCCTGTTCCGACCATCCGGGCTGCGGGCGGGTGACCTCGAGCGGCCGGCTGGCCTGCCCGATCAGCTTCTGGTCGCGGCCGAAGAGCACGGTCTTGACCGACGACGTGCCGATGTCGATCCCCAGGTACATCGCCAGATCCTCCTCCCTGCGGGAATTCGGCCGGGCTTGGGCGTCTGCTGCGCCGGCTCCTGGCTGCCGGGCCCTGCCGGCCCGGGCATCCCCGATTCCCTGTCCTTCGCGCGGCCATCATCGCCGCATCGCCGCGCGCATCAAGCCGTAACTCCGCGCCCCGGGGTTGCCCGCGGCGCTATTCGATCCAGCCCTTGGCGCGATAATGGGCCTCGGCGGCCGGATGCAGCGGCGCGGTCAGGCCGGTCGCCGCCATCGCCTCGGGCTCGAGCCCGGCGAGGACCGGATCGAGCCCGCGCAGGGTCCCGATATTGCCGAAGACCGATTCGACCAGCGTTGCGACCACGTCCTCCGCCACGTCCGCCCGCGTCACCAGCGTCGCCCCGACGCCGAAGGTCGGCACGGCGGCGGGATTGCCGCGATAGAGGCCGCCGGGGATCTCGGTCTCGAAATAGAACGGATTGGCCGCCACCAGCGCCGAGATCCGCGGTCCGGTGACCGGAACCAGCAGCGCATCGCAGCCGGCGGTCGCCTCGTGGATGGTCGGGGCCGGATGGCCCACGGTGAAGACGAAGGCGTCGACGCTCCCGCCGCAGAGCGCCTCGGGCTGCCGGTCCGGGTCGAGCTCGAGCGTCGCCGCGAAGCTCTGCTGGTCCCATCCCATCTGCCCGGCGAGCCTGTCCCAGACCCCGCGGGCACCGGATCCGGGAAGCCCGTAGCCGATGCGCTTGCCGGAAAGATCCGCGATCCCCGCGATGCCGGCGTCCTTCCGCGCCACCAAAGTGAGCGGTTCGGGATGCAGCGCCATCACCGCCCGAAGCGCCGCGAAGGCCGGCTCGCCGGAAAAGGCGCCGGCGCCACGCAGCGCGTCGCTCTGCACGTCCGACTGCACGATCGCGAAATCCACCTCGCCGGCGCGCAGCGCCTCGATATTGGCGACCGATCCCTCCGAGGGCTGCGCCGAGCAGCGGATGCCATGGGTGCGGCGGGTCTCGTTGACCAGCCGGCAGAGCGCCACCCCGACCGGGAAATAGGCGCCCGCGAGGCTGCCGGTCGCCATGCGGGCCAGCCGCGCGTCGACCGCGCCGGCACCCGGCGGCAGCGCCACCAGGGCGAGGGTCACGGCCAGGACGATCCTTCGCAGCATCGGCGTCTCCCGCAATGCGTTCCGCGAGCCTATCCCCGGAGCCGGCCGCGGGCAACATTCGGGCGCCATCGCCCCGCGCGCGGCAAACCTTGCCCGCGCGCCACGATCGGGCTTAGGTAGGGGCATTTCCCTGCCCATGGCCCCGATACTGACCCACAACGCCGCCGACCTGCCCGCCCCGACCCCGGAATTCGTGCCCAAGCTCGTCACCACCCTGCGCGAGGGCTACGGACCGGCGCAGCTGCGCGCCGATGCGCTGGCGGGACTCACCGTCGCCATCGTCGCGCTGCCGCTCTCGATGGCGATCGCCATCGCCTCGGGCGTCACCCCGGCCATGGGCCTGACCACCGCCATCGTCGGCGGCTTCCTCGTCTCGGCGCTCGGCGGCAGCCGCTTCCAGATCGGCGGGCCGGCCGGCGCCTTCATCGTGCTGGTGGCCGAGACCGTCGCGAGCCACGGCGTGGCCGGCCTCGTGCTCGCCACCTTCCTCTCGGGCATCATGCTGGTGGCGCTCGGGGCGCTCCGGCTCGGCACCTATGTCAAGTTCATCCCCTTCCCGGTCACCGTCGGCTTCACCGCCGGCATCGGCGCGATCATCTTCGCGAGCCAGCTCAAGCCGCTGCTCGGGCTCAGCCTCCCCGGGCCCGAACCCGGCCCGCTGCTCGAGAAGCTGCCGGCGCTCTGGCAGGCGCTGCCGAGCCTCAGCCTGCCCACCGCCGCCATGTCGGCGCTCTGCCTCGCGGGGCTGGTGCTGCTCAAGCGCTACCGGCCGCACTGGCCGCGCATGCTCGTGGTGGTGGCGACCGCCTCGGCCCTCGCCGCCCTGCTCGGCCTGCCGGTCGCCACGATCGGCAGCACCTTCGGCGGGCTCGAAGGCGGATTGCCCGCGCCGGCCCTGCCGGATTTCTCGCTCGCCGCCATCGCCGCGGTCCTGCCGAACGCCGTGGCCTTCACCCTGCTCGGCGCGATCGAATCGCTGCTCTCGGCGGTGGTGGCCGACGGCATGACCGGACGGCGGCACCGGCCCAATACCGAGCTGGTCGGCCAGGGCATCGCCAACATGGGCGCGGCGCTCTTCGGCGGCTTCTGCGTCACCGGCACCATCGCGCGCACCGCGACCAATGTGCGCGCCGGCGCGCACGGCCCGGTCTCGGGCATGCTCCATGCCCTCTTCCTGCTGCTCTTCCTGCTGGTGGCGGCCCCGCTCGCGGGATACGTGCCGCTCGCCGCGCTGGCGGCGGTGCTGACGCTGGTGGCCTGGGACATGGTCGAGAAGCCGGCCTTCGCGGCGCTGCTCAGGGCCTCGCGCGGCGACGCGGCGGTGCTGCTCGTCACGCTGGGCCTGACCATCTTCCGCGACCTGACCGAGGCGATCGTCGTCGGCTTCGGGCTCGGGGCGATGCTCTTCATCCACCGCATGTCCACCGCCGTCGACGTGGCGGCGGAATCCGCCCGCGGGGCGCGGATCCCCTATGTCCCGGCGGAGGCCTCGGATCCGGAGGTGCTGATCTATCGCATCCGCGGCGCGATCTTCTTCGGCGCCGTCTCCGCCGTCGCCGCGGCGATGGAGCGTATCTCCGACGGCTACCGCATGCTGGTGCTCGACTTCTCCGCGGTGACGCTGGTCGACAGCTCCGCCGCCAACATGATCGCCGGGCTCGCGCGCAAGGCCCGCCGGCGCGGCATCGCGATCTGGGTGACCGGCACCAGCCCGGCCCTGCGCCGCGAGTTGCTCTCCCACGGCGTGCGCCCGCCGCTGGCGCGCTTCGCCTCGAGCGTCGAGGCGGCGCTGGAGCGCAGCGGCCGGACGGAGATCACCGGAACAGCGCCCGCGGACTCGACGGAAGACGCGCAGCGGACGGAGTGACCGGCCTTGTCAGGAGGCCGGGCGTCCCGCTCCTCTGGTCAGGCGACGGCGCGCGCCAGGGCGCACTGGCTCCAGAGCGCGCCGAGCGCGCGGGTCAGGTGATCGAGATCGGCCTCGCTGTGCAGCGGCGAGGGCGTCAGGCGCAGCCGCTCCGTGCCCTTGGGCACGGTGGGATAATTGATCGGCTGCACGTAGATTCCGTACTGGTCGAGCAGGATGTCCGAGAGCATCTTGCACTTGACCGGATCCTTGACCATCACCGGCACGATATGGCTCGGGTTGGGCAGATGCGGGATGCCCATCGCATCGAGCCGCGCCCGCAGCTTGCGCACGGTGGCGCGCTGGCGCAGGCGCTCGGCATCGCTGGCCTTGAGATGGCGGATGCTCGCCCGCGCCCCGGCCGCCACCGCCGGCGGCAGCGCCGTGGTGAAGATGAAGCCGCTGGAGAAGGAGCGCACGAAGTCGACCAGCGCCGCCGAGCCGGTGATATAGCCGCCCATCACCCCGAAGGCCTTGCCGAGCGTGCCCTCGATCAGCGTGATGCGGTCCATCAGCCCGCGCTCCTCGGCGACGCCGCCGCCGCGCGGCCCGTAGAGGCCGACCGCGTGCACCTCGTCGAGATAGGTCATCGCGCCGTGCCTCTCCGCGACCTCGACGATCTCCTCGATGGGCGCGATGTCGCCGTCCATGGAATAGACGCTCTCGAAGGCGACGATCTTCGGCCGTGCCGGATCGAGCGCCGCGAGATGGCGGTCGAGATCGGCCGGGTCGTTGTGCCGCCAGATGCGCTTCTCGCAGCGGGCGTGGCGGATGCCCTCGATCATGCTGGCGTGGTTGAAGGCGTCCGACAGGATCACGCAATCCTCGATCCGCGCGCCGAGCGTGCCGAGCGAAGCCCAGTTCGAGACATAGCCGGAGGTGAAGATGAGCGCCGCCTCCTTGCCGTGCAGATCGGCGAGCTCGCGCTCCAGCAACACGTGCTCGTGATTGGTGCCGGAGATGTTGCGCGTGCCGCCGGCCCCGGCGCCGCAGCGGTCGAGCGCCTCGTGCATGGCGGAGAGAACCACCGGGCTCTGGCCCATGCCGAGATAATCGTTCGAACACCAGACCGTCACCTCGGTCGGATCGTCGGGCCCGCGATACCGCTTCGCTCTGGGAAAGGCGCCGCTGCAGCGCTCGAGTTCCGCGAAGACCCGGTAATTGCCTTCCTTTCTGAGCGAATCAAGCTGCCGGCGAAAGAGCCCGTCAAAATCCATCGATCGTTCCTTCGCCCTATTCCCCGTCGCGGCCGTGACGATGCGTGATCCGTTCCCGACCCTGCACCCGCGCTGGCCCGATCCCCTACCCGGACGCGAGAGTCAACACCGTCGCGCCGCCCGTGGCAACCCCGACTCGCCGCATCGCGCGAATCCCATCGGCCTGCCCGTTCAGCCTAGCGATTCCCGCGCCGGCATCCCTTGATTTTGATCAAACACGCCGCGCGGGCCATCGTCTAGGCTTCGCCGTCGGGCCCGTCGAGCATCGGCAGGTCGAATCCCTCGATCTCGCCCAGCGCCTTGCCGGCGATGCCCTGCAGGTCGCCGTACATGCCCATGGTCGCCTCGACGACCCCCTGGATCTGCATCTCGCGCTTGGCCCAGAGGCGGGTCATCGCCTTGCGCTCGCGGGCCAGGTCCTCGGACATGTCGCGGAACCGCTCGACGATCGCCTCGACGCGGTGCCGGAAGCGCGGCCCGGTCAGATAATCGTAGACCAGCTCCATCTTCGTGCCCTCGCCCTCGCGCATCGCCCGCGCCGCCGCGAGCTCGATCAAGGACTGCCGCAGCGCCACCGCCAGCGGAAAGGCCGAGGCCCAGTCCGAGACCCAGATCCCGTCCACCGGGCCGAAGCGCTCGACCCCCTTCGGCAGCGCCTGGCTGACCAGGATCGCCACCTCCGCCCCGCAGCCGCGCTGGTCGTTGCGCAGCTTGGCGAGCCAGCCGTCGTTCCAGCCCTTGGTGCGCTTGCTCTCCCAGAGGATCGCACCGCAGCCCTGCCCGCCCGGCGAGACCACGCGCTGCACCACGTCCGCACCGCTCTCCCCCTTGGGCACCGGCTCGACGGCATCATGCGGGAAGCGGCTCCGCAGCAGGCTCTCGAGCTCCAGCTCCAGCACCTCGCCCTGCAATTGCTGCGAGCCCTGCTCGGCCTTCTGCTTCAGCGCCTCGATCTGGCGCTGCATCCCGGCGATCTGCTCCTCCTTCTCGGCGACCTTGAGGCGAAAGGCCGCCTCGCCCTCGGCCCGCGCCTTGTCGCGCACGCCGGCCAGCGCCTCGGTGACCCGCGTCTCCACCGTCAGCTCCAGCTCGCGCTGCTGGTCCTCCAGCGCCCGGGCCTTGCGCAGCATCTCCGCCTGCGCCGCCTGGGCCGCGCGCAGCTTCTCGTCCCGCTCGGCGAGAACCGCCCGGAGGCCCTCGAGCTCGGCCGCGGCGGATTCCGCCGCGCTGCGCTTCGCCGCCTCGGCCAGATCGGCGCCGAGCGCCGCGACCCGCGCCTCGACCTCCCGCGCCAGCCCCGCCTCGCTCGCCCGGACCGCTTCCTCGCGCGCGGCGATGGCCGCCCGCTCCGCCGCGAGCTTCGCCTCGTAGTCCCGCCTCGTCGCGGCCAGGAGGGGCGCGGCGAGCGATTCCGTCAGCCGGATCTCGGTCGCGCAGGCCGGGCAGGTGATGGTGACGTCTCCCATGAAGGGTTTCTGCACCGCGCGCCCCCCAGCGGCAACACTCCATGTGATACGGTCGCCGAGTGATTGCCCCGGACCGGGCCCCTGGGGCCGCCGCCCTCCCCTCGCGGATTTCGCATCAGACAAATCCGCGCGCGGCCAGGACGGATGCTGCCCCCGGACGGCGCATGACAGCACCCAGCCCGTCCGCTATGCAGGAAACCGGCCGCCGAACCGCAGGGGAGATGCCGTGGACCCGATCACGCTGGCCTATTACGGGCTGATCTGCGGCCTGCTCGGCCTCGCCGCGCCGCTCTGGCGGCGGCCGGGGTTGCGCTTCGTGATCGGCATCCTCGTCGGGCTGGTGGCCGCCGGGCTCCTGCCGATGCTCCGGCATGGCCTGATCGCCGGCTGAGGGCTCAGGCGGCGAAGAAATCCGGCGCCGCCCGGCCTCGCAGCTCCGCGCCCATCGCGGCACCGAGCCGCGCGGCATCCTCCACCGCGCCGGAGGCCTCGGCGGTGAGGCATTCCGAGCCGTCGGGCCGGAGGATCTCGCCGCGCAGCCGGATCCGCCCGCCATCGAGCTCCGCCAGCCCCGCGATCGGCGTCTGGCAGGACCCGTCCAGAGCGGCGAGGAACGCCCGCTCCGCGGCCAGGCGCTGCGCGGTGGGAGGGTCGTGGATGGCCGCGAGCAGCGCGGAGACAGCATCGTCGCCCGAACGCTGCTCGACGCCGATCGCGCCCTGGGCGATCGCCGGCAGCATCGCCTCCGGCGGGATCGGCGCGCGCGCCACCGCGTGGAGCCCCAGCCGCCGCAGCCCGGCCATGGCGAGGAACGTCGCCCGGGCCACCCCCTCCTCGAGCTTGCGCAGGCGCGTCTGCACGTTGCCGCGGAACTCGACAACCGCCAGATCCGGCCGCCGATGGCGCAGCTGCGCCCGCCGCCGCAGGCTCGAAGTGCCCACGACCGCCCCCGCCGGCAGATCCTCGAGCCCCGCCGCGCCGAGCGCGACGAAGGCGTCGCGCACGTCCTCGCGCGGCAGATAGCAGGTGAGGGCGAGCCCCTCGGGCTGGGCGGTCGGCATGTCCTTCATGGAATGCACCGCGATGTCGATCGTCCCCTCGAGCAGCGCCGCCTCGATCTCCATGGTGAAGAGGCCCTTGCCGCCGATCTCGCCGAGGGGGCGGTCCTGCACCCGGTCGCCGGTGGTCTTGATCGGCACGATCGCGAAGGCCGCCTCGGGCAGGCCATGCGCCGCCATCAGCCGGTCGCGCGTCTCGCGTGCCTGGGCCAGCGCCAGCGGCGAGCCGCGGGTGCCGATCCTGAGCGGCCGGTCGGGGTCGGGCAATTCGCGTGTCACGGGCGCCGGGCATCCCTTTTCATTCCGGGCTATGTCTGTAAGGTCGCCCGGCCCTCTCCGCAACCGGATCGCCGCCCCCGTGACCCTGCGCCCGAAGAAACCCATGCTCCGCGCGCTGGCCGGCGAGCGCCTTCCCGTCCCGCCTGTCTGGCTGATGCGCCAGGCCGGGCGCTACCTGCCGGAATACCGCGCGGTGCGGGCGCAGGCGGGCAGCTTCCTCGATCTCTGCTACCGCCCCGAGCTCGCCGCGGAAGTCACGCTGCAGCCGATCCGGCGCTACGGCTTCGACGCCGCGATCCTCTTTGCCGACATCCTGCTGGTGCCCCAGGCGCTCGGCGCCGAGCTCCGCTTCGCCGAGGGCGAGGGCCCGCGGCTCTCCACCGTGACCGGCGCGGGAGACCTCGCCCGGCTGAAGCCAGCCGATGCCATTCACGAGAGGCTCGGCCCGGTCTACGAGACCGTCGCGCGGGTCGTCGCCGAGCTCCCGCCCGAGACCGCGCTGATCGGCTTCGCCGGCGCGCCCTGGACGGTGGCGACCTATATGATCGCCGGCCGGGGCACGCCCGACCAGGCGCCGGCGCGCATGCTGCTCTACCGCGACCCGGCCACCTTCGATGCGCTGATCGAGCGCATCACCGACGCCACGATCCGCTATCTCTTGCGCCAGATCGAGGCCGGGGCCGAGGCCGTCAAGCTCTTCGACAGCTGGGCCGGCGCCCTGCCCGGCCCGCTCTTCGGGCGCTACTGCATCGAGCCGGCGCGGCGCATCGTCGCGGCGATCCGCGCGGCGCATCCATCCGTGCCGGTCATCGGCTTTCCCCGCGGCGCAGGCGGCGGCTATGCCGCCTTCGCCGCCGCCACGGGCGTGGATTGCTGCGCGCTCGACGCCGCGGTGGATCCGGCCTGGGCGGCGGCCGAGATCCAGCCCAGGCTCTGCGTGCAGGGCAACCTCGACCCCCTGCTCTTGGTGGCCGGCGGCCCCGCGCTCGACGAGGCGACGCGCGCCTGCGTCGCGGCCTTCTCCGGCGGCCCCCATGTCTTCAACCTCGGCCACGGCATCACCCCCGACGCCGCCCCCGCGAACGTGGAGCGCATGCTGGCGGTGATTCGCGGCTGAGGGCGGGCCTTCCGCCGGACCGGATGGCGACGCCGGGTGCACGTTGAACCCGATTTCAAACTCTCTGCCGAAACTGGAAGATGGCCGCGCCCCGCGCGGCCCGCGGAGCCTTCCCCCGGACCGAAGAGGCGAGGCGCCGGTGGCGCCTTGCCCGGTCCGGTCGCCCGGAGGCGCAAGCCGCAGGGCGAGGGGGGTGCAGCGTCACCACCGGTTGAGGATCGGGACGCGTCGGCCCTGGACGGCGTGCGAAGCGCGCCGGCCCCCGGCAGGGCCGGCGCGGCCCGATCGCCACGGGTCGATCGGGCTGGGGACACCCGGGCCGCGGGCAGAACGGGGATCGCCTGAAAGGGCACCAGCAAAAGTTGGAGAGGGCGCGCGGCGACCTGTGACCATCCTGGCCTTCCGCCGGAACCCCGCTCGGGATTCGATGCTTGCCCCGGGACCACCGCATCGGCCATTCTGGCGGTGAAGCCGTGGAGGGAGGGGAACTTTGCCCGCCGCAGCGCTGCTCGAGATCATCGACATCCGCAAGAGCTTCGGCGCGATCGAGGCGCTCCGGGGTGTCACGCTCTCGGTCTTTCCCGGCGAAGTGGTGGCGCTGCTCGGCGACAACGGTGCGGGAAAGTCAACGCTCGTCAAGATCGTCGCGGGCGAATTGCGGCAGAGTTCGGGCCGGGTCGTCTACGACGGCATCGAGCGGCATTTCGCCTCTCCAGGCGACGCCAAGGCCGTCGGCATCGAGACCGTCTACCAGGACCTCTCGCTCTGCACGAACCTCGACGTGGTCGCCAATTTCTTCATGGGCCGCGAGCTGACCCGCCGCGTGCTCGGCCTGCCCGTCCTCAGGGACCGCGAGATGGAGGCCGAGACCGCGCGCGCGCTCGCGGCCGGCGGCACGCAGATCCCCTCGCTGCGCACCAGGGTCGAGCATCTCTCCGGCGGCCAGCGCCAGGCGATCGAGCTCAACCGCTTCGTGCACTGGGGCGGCAAGCTGGTCATCCTCGACGAGCCCTTCGCCGCGCTCGGCGTCGAGCAGACCCGCCGCGGGCTGGAGACCGTGGACCGGGTGCGCGCCCGCGGCATCGGGGTGATCCTCATCACCCATGTCATGGCCCAGGCCTTCGCGGTCGCCGACCGCATCGTCGTGATGCGCCAGGGCGCCATCGCCGGCGACCTGCGCACCGGCGAGACCAGCCCCGACGAGGTCGTCCACCTGATAACCGGCGGCATCGAGCGCATCGGCGCCGCGCCGCGGCACGTGCAAGTCCAACCAGAAAAGGGAGCAAACGCATGACCGGATTGAAGCGCATCGGCGCCATTGCCCTGCTCGCGACGGCGTTCGCCGCCGCCGGCCTAGGCACCGTCTTCGCCCAGGGCAAGGGCATGATCTATTATCTCGTCCCGACGCTGCTCGACGAGTTCCAGACCGGCTCGATCGACGCCATCACCAAGTTCATGGGCGACGTCGGCTACGAGGTCACCGCGCTCGACGCCCAGAACCGCAGCGACCTGCAGCTCAACCAGGTCGACGACGTGCTCAATCTCGACCCGGCGGCGGTGATCCTCGCCGCGGTCGATTTCGACGCCATCAAGCCGGGCATCGAGAAGCTGCGCGCCGCCGGCATCCCGGTGATGATCTTCGACCGCCAGATCACCTCCACGCCCTCCGACCTCACCTCGGTCGCCGGCACCGTGGAGATCGGCCATATCGCCGCCGACGAGGCGCTGCGCCTGCTGACCGAGAAGAAAGGGGCGGCCCGGGGCAAGATCCTCCAGATCCTCGGCGATCCGGGCGATCCCTACACGCTCGACATCCAGATGGGCTTCGAGGAGAAGCTCGCGGCATTCCCGGACATCGAGATCCTCACCCATGCCGCGATGCAATGGGAGGCGACCAACGCCGGCAACATCGCCCAGGACCAGCTGCTGACCAATCCCGACATCGACCTGATCTTCAGCCATGCCGCGCATCTCTCGGTCGCGGTGGCCGCCGTGCTCGAGGCCCAGGGCAAGGCGCCCGGCGACATCCTGATGATGTCCTCGAACGGCGCGCCGGTCGGGCTCGACCTGATCCGCGACGGCTGGCTGCAGGTCGAGGTGGAGCAGCCGATGTACGCCCAGGCCGCGGCGCTGGCGATCTTCGCCGACAAGGTGGTCAACCAAGAGGCGCTCCAGCCCGGCACCTACGACATCACCGGGCTGCAATCGGAGCTCACGATCGAGGACTGGGGGCCCAACATCAAGATCCCCGGCGCCGCGATCACGCCCGACAACGTCGACGACCCGAAGTTCTGGGGCAACCTCCAGCCGCCGACCGAGCCGGTCGCGGCCATCGAGTGACCCCCTGACAGAATCCCGACGGGCGCCGCGCTCCGGCGCCCGTCCGCGCGGACCGCAGCCATGCCCCCTGAGCCCTCTTCCTCCGGCGCCGGACCGCGCCGCTACCGGCCGGTCCTCGCCTTCATCCTCGACAATCTCGTCTGGCTGATCCTGCTGGTCGCGCTGACCGCCTTCGGGCTCTTCATCCCGAAGTTCCTTCAGATCGGCATCTTCCTCAACATCCTCGAGCAATCGACCTTCGTCGGCGTGATCGCCGTGGGCCTCTCGCTGACGCTCGTCGCCGGCGAAATGGATCTCTCGGTCGAATCGGTCATGGCGCTCGCCGCCATGCTGGTCGCGCTCACCTTCGGCACCGGCGGCGCCGGCGGCGGGCTGGAACTTCATCCCGCCTGGCTCGCCTTCCCGGTCTCGCTCGCCATGGCGCTCGGGATCGGGGCGGCGGTCGGCGCGCTGAACGGCCTGCTGGTGGTGCGCTTCGAGATCAACGCCTTCATCGTCACGCTCGCCTCCTACATCTGGGGCCGCGGCCTCGTGGTCGCGCTCTCCGGCGGGCGCTCGGTCTACGGGCTTCCCGACGCGCTGCGCGGCGTCGCGGTGCAACGCCTCCTCGGGGTGCCGCTGCTCGCCTGGGTGCTGATCGTGGTCTATCTCGCCTTCGCGTTCCTGCTCGCCAAGACCCCCTTCGGGCGGCATCTCTTCATGATCGGCGGCAATGCGGTGGCGAGCAACCGCGCCGGCATCCGCGTCGCGCGCAACGTCATCCTCGCCTTCCTGCTCTCGGGCATGCTGGCCGGCCTCGCCGGCTGGCTGCTCGCCTCCCGCACCGCCGGCGCCACGGCGAACCTGGGGATCGGCATGCTCTTCCAGGCCTTCGCGGCGGTGGTGATCGGCGGCGTCAGCCTGCGCGGCGGCGTCGGCCGGCTCTCGGGCGTCTTCGCCGGCGTGCTGCTGCTCTCCTCGATCCAGACCGCGATCAACGTCATGGGCATGCCGCCCCATTACACCATGATGATCCAGGGCCTGCTCGTGCTCGCCGCCGTCCTGCTCGACACCGCCAAGAACAACCTGCGGCGCAGCTATTTCTGAACGGCCGACCCCCCGGGCCGGACGCTGCCCTCTTCCTCCCGTGAGACCGTCGAAGAAGAAAGGACGAGCCCAGACGCGATCCCTCTGGAACGGCGCTGGCCGTGGCCTTGCCTGCATCGGGCCGCTGGCCTACATCGGGAACGATGAGAAACCCCCTCGCTTCGCTGACGCGCCGTGAGACCGTCAACGTGCTCCGGCTGGAAGGCGTGATCGGGAGCGCGGCGCGGTTCGGCGCGACCTCGCTCACCGACGCGAGCCTCGCGCCGCTGATCGAGGCGGCGTTCCGGCGCAAGCCAAGGGCCGTCGCCATCGCGATCAACTCGCCCGGCGGCAGCCCGGCGCAATCGAGCCTGATCGCGGCCCGGATCCGCCGCCTCGCCGACGAGAAATCCGTCCCCGTGCACGCCTTCGTCGAGGACCTGGCGGCCTCGGGCGGCTACTGGCTCGCCACGGCCGCCGACCGGATCCATGTCGATGCCAACAGCATCCTCGGCTCGATCGGGGTGATTTCCGCCTCCTTCGGCTTCCAGGATCTGCTCGCGCGCCACGGCGTCGAGCGGCGGGTCCATACCGCCGGCGAGGACAAGAGCCTGCTCGACCCCTTCCGACCCGAACGGGCGGAGGACGTCGAGCGGCTGGAACGCCTGCAGGCGCAGATCCATCGCAACTTCATCGAGCAGGTCCGGGCGCGCCGCGGCGACCGCCTCTCGGGCGGGAACCTCTTCACCGGCGACATCTGGCTCGGCCAGGCCGCCGTCGAGGTGGGGCTTGCCGACGATATCGGCCATCTCGTGCCGGTGATGAAGGCGCTCTTCGGCGAGAAGATCCGCTTCCGCTCGATCAGCCGCGCCAAGCCGCTCCTGCGCCGGCTCGGGCTCCCCGGCATCGGCGAGGCGCTCGGCCAGGTCGAGGATCGCGCGCTCTGGGCGCGCTTCGGGCTGGGCGCGCCATGATCGTGAAGGCCGTGGCGCTCTTTCTGGTGGCGATGCTCGTCCTGGGCATTTTCGGCAAGTGGCGCCGCCCGGGCGCCGGCGCGCGGCACCGCGGCCCGGCGATCGAGCCCGCGCGCAGATGCCGGGCCTGCGATACCTATCTCATCGGCTCCAGCCCGGACGCCTGCGGGCGCCCCGACTGCCCGAACCGCTGAAGCCTCGCGGGAGGCGCACCTTGGACATCCTCTTCCTCCTGCTCGGTCTGGCGCTGCTCCTGATCGCCGGCGACCTGCTGGTGCGCGGCGCGGTGGCGCTGAGCCTCCGGCTCGGCATTCCCGCGCTGATCGTCGGCCTGACGGTGGTGGCCTTCGGCACCTCCGCCCCGGAGCTGCTCATCAGCATCCAGGCGGCGCTCGACGGCGCGCCGGGCATCGCGGTCGGCAACGTGGTGGGCAGCAACATCGCCAATGTGCTGCTCGTGCTGGGCCTACCCGCGCTCTTCGCCGCCATCGCCCCGTCCCATGCGGAATCCCGGCGCAGCTATTTCCAGATGCTCGGCGCCTCGATCCTCCTGATCCTGCTCTGCCTGCTCGGGCCGCTGCATTTCTGGCACGCCGCGGTGCTGCTGGCCTGCTTTGCGGCGATGCTGGTCGACATGGTGCGCGAGGGGCGCAAGCATCCCGGCCATCTGGTCGAGGACATCGAGACGCTTGCGAGCTACATGTCGCAGCGGCGGATGATCCTCTTCCTGGCGCTCGGCATCGTCGGCCTTCCGCTCGGGGCCCGATTCCTGATCACCGGCGCCGTGGGCCTGTCGCGGGAGTTCGGGATCTCGGAGGCGGTGATCGGCCTGACCATCGTCGCCGTCGGCACCTCGCTGCCGGAACTCGCCACCACGCTCGTGGCGGCGCTCCGGCGGCACAGCGACGTGGCGATGGGCAATGTGATCGGATCGAACCTCTTCAACATCCTGTCGATCCTCGGCTTCACCAGCCTCTTCGGGCCGATTCCCATCGCCGCCGGCTTCCTTGAGCGCGACCTCTGGGTGATGCTCGGCTGCGCGCTCCTGCTTGGCGGCTTCGTCCTGCTCGGCCGGCCGGTCGGCCGCGGCGCGGGCGCGGTTTTCCTGCTCGCCTATGTCGGCTACCTTGCCGTCCTCGTTCTCTCCAGGGGAAATCCGGCATGATGCGCGACGGTGCGGCATTGGTGACCGGCGGGGCGCAGCGCGTCGGGGCGGCGCTCGTCCGAGCGCTCGCGCGCCGCGGCCTCGACGTGGGCATCCATTGCCATTCCAGCCGGGAGGCCGCCGAAGCGCTCGCCGAGGAGATGCGCGGCCTTTCGGTGAAGGCCGTGGTGGTGCCCGCCGACCTGCTCGACCGCGCCGAGACCGGGGGCCTGGTCGCCGCGGCCGCCGCGGGCCTCGGCCGGCCGATCACCGTGCTCGTGAACAACGCCTCGATCTTCGAGCACGACCGGATCGGGACCGCGACCTGGGAGAGCTGGGACCGCCACATCGGCTCGAACCTGCGCGCGCCCTTCGAGCTCACCCAGGCCTTCGCCGCCCAGGCGCCGCGCGGTGCGCGCGATACGAAGGGAGAGCCGGTCGCAAGCGCCTGCATCGTCAACATGATCGACCAGCGGGTCCGCAAGGTCACGCCGGAGTTTGCAACCTACACGATAGCGAAGTCGGGCCTCTGGGCGCTGACCCGGATCGCCGCCCAGGGCCTCGCTCCCGACATCCGGGTGAACGCGATCGGTCCGGGGCCGACACTGCGCGGTTCGCGACAGAGCGAGCCGCATTTCGCGGCCCAGCGCGCGGCCACCGTGCTGGGCCGGGGGACGAACCCCGAGGAGCTCTGCCGCGCGCTCGATTTCATCCTCGACTCGCCCGGATTCACCGGTCAATTGCTCTGCGTGGACGGCGGCCAACACCTCGCCTGGAGGACCCCGGATGTTCTCGGCCTGGAGTGAGTGCAGTGCAGAAACCCGGTGCCGGACGGACCATCCGTGTTGACTTTTCCACCTCGTGGGAGGCCGTCACAAAAGCGTGTTGATTCTGTCAACGATTCCAGAAATTTACCTGTGTTTAATCAAAATATCGAGCAATAACATGCACTTGCAAAACTGCCCAAAAAAAGAGCAAAGAAGTAAACGGCCTTTGAATCCAGAGGAAAACCCCTCTTCGGCAAAGTTTCCAACAGAGTTTTCCACAGATTCCGTGGACACCTTTTTCCTTGCGCTCCACAACGAATCCGGGCAGCGCGACTCAAGAATCAACCAGGAGTAGAATGATCAACGCCGTCGACTCCCCGTCGGGCATGACCGGAGACTTCGAGGAGGACGGCGTTTCCCGAAAGGCCGCCCGCCAGGGGCACGCGGTCATCAAGGGCTATCTGCGGAGCCTCGACGAGCGGCCCGGGGTCTATCGCATGCTCGATGCCAGGGCCGAGGTGCTCTATGTCGGCAAGGCTAGGAACCTGCGCAAGCGCGTTGCTTCCTATGCCAAACCAGCCGGTCACAGCTCGCGCATAAGTAGAATGATCGCCGCGACGGCGTCGATGATGTTCCTCACGACCGAGACGGAGACCGAGGCGCTGCTGCTCGAGCAGAATCTCATCAAGCAGCTCCGGCCCAAGTACAACGTCCTGCTGCGCGACGACAAGAGCTTCCCCAACATCCTCGTCACCGACGACCATCCCTTCCCCCAGATCCGCAAGCACCGCGGCCTGCGCAGCGAGAAGGGCCGCTACTTCGGCCCCTTCGCCTCGGCGGGCAGCGTGAACCGCACGCTCAACCAGCTGCAGAAGGCGTTCCTTTTGCGCAACTGCACCGATTCGATGTTCGACTCCCGCAGCCGCCCCTGCCTGCTCTACCAGATCCGGCGCTGCAGCGGCCCCTGCGTCGGGCTGATCTCCCAGGCCGACTATGCCGCCCTTGTCGAGGACGCGGCACTCTTTCTCACCGGCAAGTCCACCCGCGTGCAGGAGCATCTCGCCCGGGAGATGGCCGAAGCCTCGGCGGCGATGGAATTCGAGCGCGCCGCCGCCCTGCGCGACCGGATCCGCGCGCTGACCAACGTCCAGGCCAGCCAGGGCGTCAATCCCCAGGGCGTCGAGGAAGCCGATGTCGTGGCGCTCCACCAGGAGGGCGGCCAGGCCTGCGTCGAGGTCTTCTTCATCCGCGCCAACCAGAACTGGGGCAACCGCGCCTATTTCCCGCGGACCGGCGCGGGCGCCGAGCCGGCCGAGATCCTCGAGGCCTTCCTCGGCCAGTTCTACGGCAACAAGACCCCCGCGCGGCAGATCCTGCTCTCGCATGCCATCGAGGACGCCGACCTGATGGAGGCCGCGCTCGGCCGCGCGCTCGGCCGCAGGGTCACCATCGCGGTCCCCCGGCGCGGCGAGAAGGCCGCGCTCGTCGAGCATGCCGCGCGCAACGCCCGCGAGGCGCTGGCCCGGCGCATGGCCGAGAGCGCCAGCCAGATCGCCCTGCTCGAAGGCCTCGCGGCCGCCTTCGGCCTCGAGGCGGCACCCGAACGGATCGAGGTCTACGACAACAGCCACATCATGGGCGCCCATGCGGTCGGCGGCATGATCGTCGCGGGGCCCGAGGGGATGGTGCGCTCGCAATACCGCAAGTTCAACATCCGCTCGACCGAGCTGACCCCGGGCGACGATTTCGCCATGATGCGCGAGGTGCTGACCCGCCGCTTCTCGCGCCTCGCCCGCGAGGATCCCGACCGCCAGGGCGGCGCCTGGCCCGACCTCGTGCTGATCGACGGCGGCGCGGGCCAGGTCTCGGCCGCGGCCCAGGCGCTGGCCGAGCTCGGCATCGACGACGTGGCGATCCTCGGCGTCGCCAAGGGCGTCGACCGCGACGCCGGCAAGGAGGAATTCCACCGCCCCGGCCTGCCGCCCATGGCGCTCGGCCACAAGGACCCGGTGCTCTATTTCATCCAGCGCCTGCGCGACGAGGCCCACCGCTTCGCCATCGGCGCCCACCGCACGAAGCGCGCCGCCCAGACCCGGGCGACGCCGCTCGACGAGGTGCCGGGCGTGGGCGCCGCCCGCAAGCGCGCGCTCCTGGCGCATTTCGGATCCGCCAAGGCCGTGGCCCGCGCCGGGCTCGCCGACCTGCGCGCGGCACCGGGAATATCGAGCGCGCTCGCCGAGACGATCTACGGCTTCTTCCATGGCGACGCGTGAGCGACTACATCTATTCCCGGGGGCGGGGCCCCGACAGGACGAATCCGAATGCGCTGGACGATTCCCAACACACTGACCGTCATGCGCCTCCTGGCGGCCCCGGGGGTCGCTTTGTCCTTCGTGATCTTCGACCGGCCGACCGCGGACTGGATCGCGATCATCCTCTTCATCGTCGCCGCCCTGACCGATTTCGTCGACGGCAAGCTCGCGCGGGCGTGGAACCAGGAATCAAACTTCGGCCGCATGCTCGACCCGATCGCCGACAAGGCGATGGTGGTGATCGCGCTCTCGGTGATCGTCGGGCTCTCGGGCATCAACCCGCTGATCCTCGTGCCCGTCGCCTTCATCCTGCTGCGCGAGGTCTTCGTCTCGGGCCTGCGCGAATTCCTCGGCCCCAGCGCCGGCAAGCTCCAGGTGACCTATCTCGCCAAGTGGAAGACCACCGCGCAGATGGTGGCGATCCCGGTGCTCCTGCTGGCCGGCGTCTTCGAATACGACCGCCGCCGCGGGGCGCCCTGGGTCAGCTCCTGGTTCCACAACTGGGCGGAATGGATGCTGCAGAACGGCGGGCTGATCCTGATCTGGACCGCGGGGCTGCTGACGGTCATGACCGGCTACGACTACCTGATGAAGGCGATGCCGCATCTGAAGGACCGCGGCAAGTGAGCCTCGAGCTGCGCTATTTCGCCTGGCTGCGCGAGCGGATCGGCTTGCCCGGCGAGACGATCGAGACCGGGGCTGCGACCGTCGCCGACCTCGTCGAGGAGCTCCGCGCCCGCGAGGACCGTTATGCGCTCGCCTTCTCCGACATGGGCGCGGTGCGCGTGGCGATCGACCAGGAGCTGGCCGGCCTCGACGCCCCGATCGCCGGCGCGCGCGAGGTGGCCTTCTTCCCGCCCATGACCGGAGGCTGAATGGCGGTCCGGATCCAGCGGGAGGATTTCGACCTCGGGGAGGAGCTCCACCTGATCCGGGCGGGCCGCCGGGATCTCGGGGCGCTGGTCAGCTTCACCGGCCTCGTGCGCGACCGCCACGGCGCGGCGGCGATCACCGGGCTCGAGATCGAGCATTACCCGGCGATGACCCGGCGCGCGCTCGAGGCCATCGAGAGAGAGGCCGCGGCGCGATGGCCGCTGCAGGCGGTGCTCATCCTCCACCGCTACGGCCCGCTCGCGCCCGGCGACCAGATCATGATGGTCGCCACTGCCTCGGCCCATCGCGCGGCCGCCTTCGAGGCGGCGGAATTCCTGATGGATTTCCTCAAGTCCCGCGCCCCCTTCTGGAAGAAGGAGACGACGCCCGAGGGCGCCCGCTGGGTCGATGCCCGCGCCAGCGACGAGGCGGCGCTGGCGCGCTGGCACGCCCCGGCGCGATCCTGACCCGCCGGCCGGACCGAGGGGGAGGCGAAACGCCCGATGCCCATCGAAGCGATCGAGGGAAAGCGCGCCGCCGAGGCCGACCTGCGCCGGCTCGTCGCCGGGCTGCTTGGCGCCGCCGGGGCCGATGCGCCCAGCGCGGCGGCCGTGGCACGCGCGGTGATCGACGCCTCGGCGCGCGGGGTCGATACCCACGGCATCCGCCTGATCCCCTGGTATCTGGAGATGCTCGAGGGCGCGCGCATCAACCCGCGCCCGACGCTCACGGTCTCGGCCACCGCCAGCGCCGTCGGCCATGTGGATGCCGACAACGGCTTCGGCCATCTCGCCAGCTACCGGGCCATCGAGGAGGGCTGCCGGATCGCCGCCGGCACCGGCATCGCCGCGGTCACCGTGGCGCGGTCGAGCCACCACGGCGCCACCGGCGTCTATACGCTCGAAGCCGCCCGCCGGGGCTTCGCGGCGATCGGCATGACCCATGCCGACCGGCTGGTGGTGCCCGACGGCGGCCGGGAGCCGTTCTTCGGCACCAATCCGATCAGCTTCGCGATCCCGGCGCCGGGCGAGGCGCCGCTGCTGCTCGACATGGCCACGAGCGCGATCCCCTTCAACCGCGTGATCCTGCGGCGCGACACCGGGACGCCGCTGCCGCCGGACGTGGCGGTCGATGCCCGGGGCGCCACGACCCGCGACCCGCATGAAGCAGTCGCGCTGCTGCCGCTGGGCGGTGCCGCCTTCGGCTACAAGGGCGCCGGCCTCGCCGCCATGATCGACATCCTCTGCTCCGCCTTCACCGGCATGCTGCATGGCGCGGCGATGGAACCCTTGGGCGGGCCCGACTACGGCCGGCCGATCCCGATCGGCCATTTCTTCATCCTCTTCCGGCCGGCGGATTTCTTCGGCGCCGAGACCTGCTACGCGCGGCTCGCCGCCCTGCTGTCGGACCTCCGCAGCCAGCCCTCCGCGCCGGGACGCAAGGTCATGGCGCCCGGCGACCTCGAGAAGGCCGAGGCGGACCGGCGCCGCCGCGACGGCATCCCCGTCGATGCCGCCACCTGGGACGCGCTCGCCACCGCCGCCGCCCGCCACGGCCTGCCGCTCCCCCCGGCGACCGACACGAGGCCGCACGCCTGAAACCGGCCCCGGCCGATGCCTTCGGCAAGGACGGGCGGGTGTGATGGCGGCGGACCGAGTCAACCGAGCGGCGTTCCCATGATACGAAGTCCGGGCGATACCAACGTCCCTTCTGCCTGGTCGACCCGATGAACCGCGGATCGAGCCTCCGATACCCCTTTGGGGGTGATTGCTGCGGACGGGCGCCGGTCTACCGTGGCGGTGGCGTATCTTCTTCGCGGATTCGGCAAGGACAAATCCGCGCGCGCCTGCCTGCCCCTCGGCAGGCGCGCGCGTCCCTCCGACGAACCGGCGCGAGGCAGTGCCTCGCTATCGCCGGTTCGGAATGTCCCCAGACCGACGCCACGTCCCATGGCAGCCGCGCGCCGCGCGACCCGTTAACACTTTTATGCAGCTATTTCAGATGGTTACAACCTGTCCCCATGGGGACGCTCCGCCCCGCGTCCCCGCCGCCCACCCAGGGCGGGGCGGCGGCGCATCGCCTCAGCGGTCCGAGACCTGCCAGCGCGGGTTGATCCAGGGCTGCGCATTGGAGGGCGCGAGCGGCCTGCGGCCGAGGATATGGTCGGCCGCCTTCTCGCCCACCATGATCGAGGGCGCGTTCAGGTTGCCGTTGGTGATGACCGGGAAGATCGAGCTGTCGGCCACGCGCAGGCCCTCGACCCCGATCACCCGGCATTCCGGATCGACCACCGCCATCGGATCGTCCCGCCGGCCGATCCGCGCGGTCCCGCAGGGATGGTAGGCGCTCTCCGCATGCTCGCGGATGAAACCGTCGAGATCGTCGTCGGAGACGAGCCCCGCGCCGGGCTGGATCTCTTCGCGGGCATAGGGCTCGAAGGCGGGCTGGGAGAAGATCTCGCGGGTCAGCCGGATGCAATGCCGGAACTCCGTCCAGTCCTCGGGTTCGGACATGTAGTTGAAGCGGATCGCCGGCGGCTCGGCCGGATCCGCGCCGTTCAGCCGGATCGAGCCCCGGGACCGCGAGCGCATCGGGCCGACATGCGCCTGGAATCCATGGCCCTTCAGCGCGGCCTTGCCGTCGTAGCGCACGGCGAGCGGCAGGAAATGGAACTGGATGTCGGGATATTCGATCCCGGCCGCCGAGCGCACGAAGCCCGCCGATTCGAACTGGTTGGAAGTGCCGAGCCCCATCTTCAGGAACAGCCATTGCGCCCCGATGGTGAGCTGCGACGGCCAGTTGTAATGCCGGTAGAGCGTCACCGGCTTCTTGCTGGCCATCTGGATGTAGAGCTCGAGATGGTCCTGGAGGTTCGCCCCCACGCCGGGACGATCGGCGACGACCGCCAGCCCGTGCTCGGCGAGATGCGCCGCGGGGCCGATGCCCGACAGCATCAGGAGCTTCGGCGTGTTGATCGCCGATGCGGCGACGATGACTTCGCGCCGCGCCGTGACCGTCTCGCGCGCGGAGCCGTGCAGCACCTCCACGCCGACCGCGCGGCCGTCGCGGATCACCACCCGCTCCGCCAGGCAATGCAGCACGGAGACCTTGCTGAGCTTCAGCGCCGGCCGCAGATAGGCATTCGCCACCGACCAGCGCCGCCCGCGCCAGACGGTCTGCTCCATCGGGCCGAAGCCTTCCTGCTTCTCGCCGTTGTAATCCTCGGTGGTCTCGAACCCGGCCTGCGCGCCCGCCTCGACGAAGACGTGGTAGAGCGGGTTCCGGCGCGGGCCCCGCGTGACATGCAGCGGCCCCTCGCTACCCCGCCAGGCCGAGGGCGCCGGACCGTGCCAGTTCTCCATCCGCTTGAAATAGGGCGCCACATCCGACCCCGCCCAGCCGTCGGCGCCCATCTCCGCCCAGGCGTCGAAATCCCGCGGATGGCCGCGCACATAGACCATGCCGTTGATCGAGGAGGATCCGCCGAGCACCTTGCCGCGCGGACAGGCGAGCCGGCGCCCGCCCAGATGCGGCTCGGGCTCGGAACGGAAGCCCCAGTCGTAGCGCGCCATGTTCATCGGATAGCTGAGCGCGGCGGGCATCTGGATGAAGGGACCCCAGTCGCTTCCCCCGTATTCCAGCACGAGCACCGAATGGCCCGCCTCGCCGAGGCGATAGGCCAGCGCCGAACCCGCCGAGCCGGAGCCCACGATGACGAAATCTGCCTCCATCATTCCCCCTTAATGCGAAGAGCGTCGTATGCGACCATCACGTGCTCGGCATAGGCCGGGCGCTCGCAGAGCCGTCGGTAATAGGCGGCGAGCCGGCGACGATCGGGACGCGTGATGTCGAAGGTGAAGTAGCGGTAGAGCAGGTGGCCGACGACAATGTCGGCGAGGGTGAGGTCGCCGCCGAGCACGAAGGGGTTTTCACCCAGCTGTGCTTCCAGAACCGCCAGATGGGCGTCGACACGCTCGAGCGCCGCGTCGAGGACGGCAGGATCGCGGTTCGCGGCCGGCGTCCAGATCATCTGGCCGACAACGACATAGAAGTCGCGGGCGAAGGTGGCCTTGCCCCATTCGGCCCACATGTCGACCGGCGCGCGCGCCACCGGGTCCTCGGGCCAGAACGGAGAACTCCCGTAGCGGCCCGCCAGATAGCGCAGGATCGCGCAGCTCTCGAACATGACCAGCGAGCCGTCGCGCAGCACCGGCACCAGACCGTTGGGGTTCATGGCGCGAAACTCGGGCGTGTCGGTGCCGCCGAACGCGTGGCCGTAGTCGAGGCGCTCGCACTCGAGGCCCAGTTCGGCGATGCCCCACATCACCGCCTGGACGTTCGACGAGGTGGCGCGGCCGTAGACGGTCAGCGGGGCGGCCGGGCGACGGGCCGGTCGCGCGCCGGAAGGGAAGCCGCGGCCCGGCATCACTCGCCCCGCGGGAAGCGCTGGGCCTCCTCCAGCACGTTGAGATCCATGTGGTTGCGCATGTAGCGCTCCGAGGCCTTCTGCAGCGGCTGGTAGTCCCACGGGTAATAGGCGCCGTTGCGCAGGGCCTCGTAGACCACCAGCCGCCGCGCCTGGCTGTCGCGGACCGCCGCATCGAAGGCGTCGAGATCCCACCGCTCCCGCATCGCCGCCGCCATCGCGGCCGCGCGCGCGGCATGGGCCGGTTCCGCGGCGAGGTTGTGCCGCTCCGAAGGGTCGGCGGCGAGATCGAAGAGCTGCGGCGGATCGGCTGCGCAGAGCGTCCCCTTCCAGCTGCCGTCGACCAGCGCCACCATGGGCGCCACGCTGGCCTCGGCGGCGTATTCCATCGGCACCGGGCCGCGCGGCCCGGCCATCAGGTCGGCGCCGTCGCACCAGGGCGAGACCTCGCCGAGATCGACCCCCGCCAGCGCCGCGAGCGTCGGCGCCACGTCCAGCGTCGATGCCGGATGCTCGACCCTGCCCTCCGCGATCCCCGGCCCGGCGATCATCAGCGGCACCCGCGCCGATCCCTCGAGGAAGCTCATCTTGAACCAGAGGCCGCGCTCGCCGAGCATGTCGCCGTGGTCGGAGGTGAAGAGGATCACCGTCCGCTCGGCCTGCCGCGTGCGCTTCAGCACGTCGAGGATCCCGGCGATCTTGTCGTCGATGTAGGAGACATTGGCGAAATATCCCCGCCGCGCCCGCCGCACGTTCTCGGGCGTGATTTCGAAGGCCGCCCGCTCGCAGGAGTCGAGGATGCGGCGCGAATGCGGGTCGTGCTCCTCCCAGGGCAATTCGCCGGTCCCGGGCTCGAGATGCGCGCAATCGCCATAGAGGTCCCAGAACCGCCGGCGCGCCACATAGGGATCATGCGGATGGGTGAAGCTGACCGTCAGGCACCAGGGCCGGGCATCGTGCCCGCGCGACAGGTCGTAGAGCTTCTGCTCGGCGCAATGCGCCACCTCGTCGTCGTATTCGAGCTGATTGGTGATCTCCGCCACGCCCGCCCCGGTGACCGAGCCCATGTTGTGATACCACCAGTCGATCCGCTCGCCGGGCCTGCGGTAGTCCGGCGTCCAGCCGAAATCGGCGGGATAGACATCCGTATTGGTCCGCTCCTCGAAACCGTGCAGCTGATCCGGCCCCACGAAATGCATCTTTCCCGAAAGACATGTCCGGTAGCCCGCACGGCGCAGGTGATGCGCGAAGGTCGGAAGGTCGGACGCGAATTCCGCCGCATTGTCGTAGACGCGGGTGCCCGAGGGCAGGCGCCCGGTCATGAACCCCGCCCGCCCCGGGGCGCAGAGCGGCGAGGCGGTATAGCTGCGCGCGAAGCGCCGCGACCGCTCCGCGAGATGCTTCAGGGCGGGAACGTGCAGCCAATCCGCCGGTCCGTCGGGGAAGAGCGTGCCGTTGAGCTGGTCGACCATCAGGACGAGGATGTTCGGCCGCGTCATGCCCGAACCGCCCGGATCTCGAGGTCGATGTGGTGCTCGATGACCGCGATGGCCGATTCCGGCGTCGAGGGCACGCCCCTGAGGGCCTCGCGCAGATAGACCCCGTCGATCAGCGCGGCGGTCGATTCGGCGATGCGGACCGCGTCCCGGCCCGGGACCAGCGCGCGCAGGGCATGCACGAGGTTCGAATTCAGGCGCCGCTGGTAGATCTCCAGAAGCCAGGCCGCGACCTCGGAGGAAAGCGCCTTGGCATAGAAGGTCAGCCATGCGCTGATCGTCGCATGATGGAACTGCTCGCGACCGAAGCTGCCGCGGACGATCGCCGTGAGGCGTGCCCGCGGGTCGGGCGCCTCGCGCAGCCCCGCGACCAGCACCGAACTGAATTCCGCCAGAAGGTGGCGCATCGTCGCCAGGATGAGGTCTTCCTTCCCGCCGAAATAATGATGCGCGAGCGCCGCCGACACCCCCGCCCGCCCGGCGATCTGGGCGACGGTCACATCGAGCGACCCGCGCTCGGCGATCTCGCAGAGCGCCGCGCCGATCAGCGCCCGCCTGCGGTACTCGGACATGCCCGATCTCGGCCTCATTCGCCCCAAACCGATTGATTGATTGACCAATCAATCAATAGAGGTTTCGCTTGCGCCGGTCAACGAGTTGGCGCGATTCTGGCGGCGAAGGGCGCAGAGGACGTCCCGACCAACAGATGGAGATTGAGCGTGAAGCACCTGGCCCCGAGCATTGCTCTTGCCGCGCTACTGGCGACGCCCCTTGCGGCGGCCGAACCCGAGTCCTGCGCCACCGTGCGCCTGTCGGATGTCGGATGGAGCGACATCACCGCCACGACCGCCGCGACCGTTGCCGTGCTCGAAGCGCTCGGGTACGACACCGAGGTCAGCGTGCTCTCGGTCCCGGTGACCTATACCGGCCTCGCCGAGGGCGATCTCGACGTCTTCCTCGGCAACTGGATGCCGACGATGGAGGGCGATATCGCCCCCTATCGCGATGCCGGGACGGTGGAGACCCTGCGCGCCAATCTGGAAGGCGCGAAATACACCCTCGCCACCTCCAAGACCCTGGCGGACCAGGGACTGACCGATTTCGCCAAGATCGCGGAATTCTCCGACCAGCTCGACGACAAGATCTACGGGATCGAGCCGGGGAACGACGGCAACCGCCTCATCCAGGGCATGATCGATTCCGACGCCTTCGGCCTGGGCGGCTTCACCCTCGTGGAAAGCTCCGAACAGGCCATGCTCGCCCAGGCCGCCAAGGCGGAGCGGCAGGGGGAAGGCATCGTCTTTCTCGGCTGGGAGCCGCATCCGATGAACGCCAATCTCGACATGGTCTATCTGACGGGCGGCGACGACGTCTTCGGGCCCGATCTCGGAGGCGCCACCGTCTTCACCAACACCCGCAGCGGCTATGTCGAGGAATGCCCCAATATCGGGCAGTTCCTGACGAACCTGGTCTTCAGCCTGGAGATGGAGAACGAGATCATGGGGGCGATCCTCGACGACGGGGTCGAGCCCGGAAAGGCCGCGAAGGACTGGCTCGCGGCCAATCCCGAGATCCTCGACACCTGGCTGTCGGGAGTGACCACCCGCGACGGCGGCGACGGGCTCGGGGCCGTCCACGCAGCGCTCGGCATCTGAGCGAACCGGCAGGCATCGCCCCATGGACTGGCTGACCGGCACGAAGATCCCCGTCGGCGAGGTCGCACGCGACGTCGTCGACTGGCTGACGGCGAACGGCGCGTGGTTCTTCGACGGCATGGCCGACGCGATCAACGCGCTGATCGACGCCATCCTCTGGGTCCTGCAGACCCCGCATCCCCTCGTCGTGATCGCGGCATTCGCGGCGCTGGCCTGGTTCCTGCAGCGGTCCTGGTCCGTCGTCGTGCTGGTGGTGGCGGGGTTCCTCTTCATCATCAACCAGGACTACTGGGAACAGACCACCGAGACGCTGACCCTCGTGCTCTGCTCGGTCCTCGTCTGCATGGGGGTGGGCGTGCCGGTCGGGATCGCGGCCGCGCATCGCCCGAAGCTCTATGCGGTGCTGCGGCCGGTGCTCGACCTGATGCAGACGCTTCCCACCTTCGTCTATCTGATCCCGGCGATCGTCTTCTTCGGGATCGGCATGGTGCCGGGGCTGGTCGCGACGGCGATCTTCGTGGTGCCCGCGCCGATCCGGCTCACGCATCTCGGCATCGTCTCGACGCCGCTCGACCTCCGGGAGGCGGGCCTCGCCTTCGGCGCGACCCCGGGGCAGCTGCTGCGCAAGGTCGAGCTTCCCTATGCGCTGCCGCAGATCATGGCGGGGCTGACCCAGACCATCATGCTGTCGCTCTCCATGGTGGTGATCGCGGCACTGGTCGGCGCGGCGGGGCTCGGCGTGCCGGTGGTGCGCGCGCTCAACACCGTCAATACCGCGCTCGGATTCGAAGCCGGGCTCGTCATCGTCGTCGTCGCGATCATGCTCGACCGCATGTTCCGGCGCGGAGGTTGAGCGCGATGGGACGGGTGATCGAATTCGAGAAGGTCTCCATCGTCTTCGGCGCCGACCCGGAACGCGCGCTCCCCCTGATGGACCAGGGCAGGAGCCGCGCCGAGATCCAGGCGGCCACGGGCCAGATCCTCGGGGTCCACGATTGCTCGCTCACCGTCAACGAGGGCGAGATCTCGGTGCTGATGGGCCTGTCCGGTTCCGGCAAGTCCACGCTGCTCCGGGCGGTCAACGGCCTCAATACCGTGACCCGCGGCAGCCTGAAGGTGCGCGGGCGCGACGGCACCATGGTGGACGTGGTCTCCTGCCCGCCCGCCCAGCTGCGGGCGATCCGCCGCGGCACCGTCTCGATGGTCTTCCAGCAATTCGCGCTCCTGCCCTGGCGCACGGTGATCGAGAACGTCGCGCTCGGGCTCGAACTCGCCGGCATGTCGCATGCCGAGAGGCTCGAGAAGGCCCGCGGCGTGCTCTCGACCGTGGGCCTGGAGGATTGGGGCGAGAAGCGCGTCTCCGAGCTCTCGGGCGGCATGCAGCAGCGCGTGGGCCTCGCCCGCGCCTTCGCGACCGATGCCGGCATCCTCTTGATGGACGAGCCCTTCTCCGCGCTCGACCCGCTGATCCGCAGCCGGCTGCAGGACGAACTGCTCGAATTGCAGACCAAGATGCAATGCACGATCGTCTTCGTGAGCCATGACCTCGAGGAGGCGGTCAAGATCGGCAATACCATCACGATCATGGAAGGCGGGCGGATCGTGCAGACCGGCCGACCCGAGGACATCGTGCTGCGCCCGGCGAACGGCTATGTCGCCGATTTCGTGGCGCAGCTCAATCCGCTGAGCGTGCTGCGCGCGGTCGACGTCATGGGTCCCGTCGACGGCCCGGCCGACCCCGCCCGGAGCGTCGCGCCCGAGACCGCCCTGCGCGAGGCATTGCCGCTCTTCGCGGCGGAGAGCGCGCCGGTCTGGGTGATCGAGGGCGACAGAACGCTCGGGGCGGTCACGCCGCAGGCCGTGTTCGGGGCGCTCTGCCCGCGTCGCTAGCGCGGCCTGCATCCCCGCCGGGGCCGCCGGCGGGGTGCCGTTGCGGGAGCTGTGCGCGCGCGCACATCCCGCAAGACTTTGGTTTTGCACAGTTATTCAGGGAGTTAACCTTTGGGTTCCGGGCCGGGGCGCGGGTCTGGAATCGGCAAGGTCGGTCCGGGCGTGGAGGCCCAGCGCGCATCCAGGGGAATTGCATCGGGCAGCGCGACACCGTCAGGCCGAGTTCCGGGCGCGCCCGGCTTCACCGTCCCGCCCGGCGGTCACCGCCGGGCCAGGCGCTGCCCTCCTTCTTTGGCGGGAAGGCCGGAGAAGAAAGTCTGGGCTCCAGATGCGATGGCCCTGATCGAGCACCCCGCCCGCATGGACTCCGGATCGGGGCATATGCAATATCCGGCAGATCCATCCCCGGGGGGGCGACCGCCCGAGCGCCGCGCGAGGATCTGGGCCGGAATAGCAGGAAAGAGGGCGCGATGCGCTACGTGAGACCCGAAACCGCCGAAGAAGCCGCGGACCTGCTCGGCCGGGAGGAAGGCGTGAGCCGCATCCTCGCCGGGGGCACCGACGTGCTGGTGCAGCTGAAATCGGGCCTCGTCGAGCCGGATCTCATCGTCGACATCAAGCGGATCGCGGGCATGCGCGACATCACGCCCGAGGCCGGCGGCTTCCGGATCGGCGCGGCGGTCTCCGGGGCGATGCTGGGCGAGCATGCGGGCGTGAAGGCGCTCTGGCCCGGGGTGGTGGAGGGCTTCGAGCTGATCGGCTCCACCCAGGTGCAGGGCCGTGCGACCATGGCCGGCAACCTCTGCAACGGCTCGCCCGCCGGCGACGCCGTGCCCGGTCTCGTGGCCGCGGCGGCCGTCGCGCGCATCCAGGGCCCCGGGGGCACGCGCGACTGCCCCGTGGCGGAGATCCCCGTCGGCCCCGGGCGCACCGCGCTCGGCAAGGGCGAGTTCATCACCTCGATCCTGCTGCCCGCAAGGCCGGCGGGTTCCGGCGACGCCTATCTGCGCTTCATCCCGCGCACCGAGATGGATATCGCGGTCGCCTCGGCGGCGGTCAGCCTGACCCTCGGTGCCGGGGGCCGTGTCGCCGCGGCCCGGGTGGCGCTCGGCGCGGTCGCACCGACCGTGCGGCTCGTGGAGGCCGCCGCGGACTGCCTCATCGGCACCGGCCTCGGGGAGGAGGCCCTCGCCGCACTCGCCGCCGCCTGCTCGGCGGCCTGCAGCCCCATCGACGACAAGCGCGGCACCATCGCCTTCCGCTCCCAGGTCGCGGGCGTGCTCGCCCGGCGCGCGGCCGCGATCGCCCATCAACGTGCAGGACGGACGTCATGAAGACCATCCAGGTAGCGACGACGGTCAACGGCGACGGCGCCGAATTCGTCTGCGGCCACGACGAGACCCTGCTCGACGCGCTGCGCAACCGCCTCGGCCTGACCGGGGCCAAGGAGGGCTGCGGCACCGGCGATTGCGGCGCCTGCAGCGTGAGGCTCGACGACCGGCTGGTCTGTTCCTGCCTGGTGCTCGCCGTGGAGGCCGAAGGCGCGCGGATCGACACCATCGAGGGACTGGCGCAGGGCGAGACGCTGCACCCGCTGCAGCAGAGCTTCATCGACCTCGCCGCCCTGCAATGCGGGATCTGCACGCCGGGCATCCTGGTGGCCGCGAAGGCGCTGCTCGACCGCAACCCGGAGCCGACCGACACCGAGATCCGCTACTGGCTGGCGGGGAACCTCTGTCGCTGCACCGGCTACGACAAGATCGTGCGCGCGGTCCAGGATGCCGCCGCCAAGATGAGGAGCGCGTAACATGGCACTCGATTCCTCGAGCAAGCGGGTCTTCAAGGTCGTCGGCACCCGCCCGCCGCGCCCCGATGGCGTCGACAAGGTCACCGGCCGCGCGCTCTACGGCGCCGATGTCTCGGCGCCGGGGATGCTGGTCGGGCGCATCCTGCGCAGCCCCCATGCCCATGCGCGGATCCGCGCCATCGACACCACCGCGGCCGAGGCGCTTCCCGGCGTGAAGGCGGTGGTCACCGCGCGCGACTTCGCCCGGCTGGAGGGGGACAAGATCATCGACATGGGCGAGGACCGGACCTCGCTGCGCGACGTCCGGGACAATTGCCTCGCGCGGGACAAGGCGCTCTATGACGGCCATGCCGTCGCGGCGGTCGCCGCCCTGACCCCGGAGATCGCCCGGGCGGCGCTGAAGCTGATCGCGGTCGATTACGAGATCCTGCCGCATGTGATCGACGTCGACGCGGCGATGCGCCCCGAGGCCCCCGTGGTGCTCGCCGGGCGCGCGCATGAGAACGTGCCCGGCGGCATGTCGCCGAACGTCACCAACCATTGCGAATTCGGGCATGGCGACCTCGAGGCGGGCTTCGCGCAAGCCGACCGGATCGTGGAGCGCAGCTTCACCACCGCCGCGACCCATCAGGGCTATATCGAGCCCCATGCCTGCCTCGCTTCGGTGACGGGCGACGGGCGGGCGGATCTCTGGTGCTGCACGCAAGGGCAGTACAACGTGCGCGACATCTGCGCCGAGCTGATGGGGATGCAGGCCAGCCAGCTGCGCGTGACCGCCTCCGAGATCGGCGGCGGCTTCGGCGGCAAGACCGTCGTCTTCATCGAGCCGGTGGCGCTGCTGCTCGCGCGCAAGTCCGGCCGTCCGGTCAAGATCGTGATGAGCCGCGAGGAGGTCTTCCGCGCCACCGGGCCGACCGTCTCGGCCTCGATCGACGTGAGGATCGGCATGGCCCGCGACGGCCGCATCACCGCCGGCGAGGCGGTGCTGCGCTATTCCGGCGGCGCCTTTCCCTGCGAGACCGTGGACATGGGCGCGCAGGCCGCCTTCGCCTGCTACGACCTGCGCGCCGTGCGGACGCTGGGCTGGAACGTGCTGACCAACCGCCCCAAGGAGGCGGCCTATCGCGCGCCCGGGGCGCCCCAGGCGATCTATGCGGTGGAGAGTGTCGTGGACGAGCTCTGCCAGGGGTTCGGCCTCGACCCGCTCGAGGTGCGCTTGAGGAACGCCGCGCGCAAGGGCACGAAATCGTCCTACGGGCCGACCTTCGAGGCGATCGGGCTCGAGGCGACGCTGGAGGCCGCGAAGGCGCATCCGCATTATTCCGCGCCGCTCGGCCCCGGCCAGGGCCGCGGGCTCTCGGCCGGGTTCTGGTTCAATTTCGGCGGCAATACCTCGGTGTCGCTCAGCGTCAATACCGACGGCACGGTGGGCATCACCGAAGGCAATCCCGACATCGGCGGATCGCGGGCCTCGATCAGCCTGATGGCGGCGGAGGAGCTGGGCATCCCCTACGAGCGCGTCCGCGCGACCATCGCCGACACCAGCTCGCTCGGCCACAACGACGTGACCGACGGCAGCCGGGTGACCTTTGCCGTCGGCCTCGCCACGATCAAGGCCGCGCGCGACGCGAAGCAGAAGATGTGCGCCCGCGCCGCGCGGATCTGGGGGATCGACGAGGAGGCGGTGCTCTGGGAGGACGGCGCGGCCAAGCCCTCGGGCCCCAATGCGGGGGATTTCCCGCCGATGACGCTGGCGGAGATCGCCGCGGTCTCCTTCAAGACCGGCGGGCCGATCGCCGGGCATAACGAGGCCCATGCCGACGGCGCCGGGGTCAGCTTCGGCGTGCATATCTGCGACGTGGAGGTGGACCGCGAGACCGGGGCGACCAAGGTGCTGCGCTACACGGTCATCCAGGATGCCGGCAAGGCGGTGCATCCCGATTACGTGGAGGGCCAGATGCAGGGCGGCGCCGTTCAGGGCATCGGCTGGGCGCTGAACGAGGAATACATCTACGGCGAGGACGGGCGCCTGCAGAACGCAGGTTTCCTCGACTACCGCGTGCCCGTCGCCTCGGACCTGCCCCAGATCGACACGGTGATCCTGGAGATCCCGAATCCGGGCCATCCCTACGGGGTCCGCGGCGTGGGCGAGACGCCGATCGTGCCGCCGCTGGCCGCACTTTCGAACGCGGTCTCGCGGGCGATCGGCCATCGCATGACCCGCCTGCCGATGTCGCCGCCGCGCGTGCTCGAGGCGATCAACGCGGGCCGCTGACCATGGTCGCGGTGACGCTCTGGGGATCCTTGCGTCGGTTCACCGGCGGGGAGGGCCAGGTCGAGGTCGAGGCGCGCAATTTCAAGGAGTTGCTCGACCGGCTCGCCGAGACCTATCCGGGCCTGAAGCCCCAGATCGACCGCGGGGTCAGCCTCGCGCTCGACGGCCGCATCTACCGCGAGGCCTGGTTCACCGAGATCGGGCCGGACAGCGAAGTGGTGCTGATGCCCTATATGACCGGGGGATAGATCGCTTCCGCCCGAAAGGCCGCGGTGCGCGATCCGTGCCTGCCGGGCGAGGGGACGCTTTGGCGCCCGCAAGGAGCGATCGAAGCGCGGTTCTGCCAATTCCGCCTTTCGACCCGTGGCGATCGGGCCGCGCGGGGCGCGGCCTTCTCCCGGTCCAGAGGCCCGCGGCTAGCGCAGCGACAGCAGCGTCGGATTGCCCGGATTGGCGGCCAGCGCCGCGGCGAGGGCGTTGCGGGCCTCGGCCTCCCTGCCGGTGGCGGCGAGGATGCGCACGATCATCGACCAGCCGTCGACCAGCTGCGGATCGAGCGACACCGCCTCGCCGAAGGCGGCGACGGCCGCGTCCCAGTCGCGCAGGGTCAGCGCCGCGCCGCCGGTCTGCAGATGCGTCTCGGGGAAATCCCTGCGGGAGGCGAGCGCGGCGCGCCATTCCGCGCGCGCCCGGCGCAGGGCCGCGCCTTCCGCGGCATCCTCGGGCTCCGTCGCGTCGATGGTGACCTTGGCGGCGGCGGCCCGCACCGAGCGCAGCGGATCGCGCAGGGCGGGCAGGAGGCGGGTCATCCGGTCCTGCGGCTCCGCCCCGCGCTGCAGCGCGGTCGCCGCGGCGCGCACCAGCGGGTCGGGATCGTCGAGCAGCGCCGCGCCCTCGCGGGCGATCTCGGCATCCGCGGTCAGCGAGAGCATCTCGATCGCCGTCGCCCGCACGATGCCGGCCGCCTCCGCATCCCGGGCGAGCGCCAGCAGCTCGCTCCGCTGCGCCTCCGGCGACCAGCGCGCCGCCGCGAAGACGGTGGAGAAATGCGGTCCGCGCCGCGTGCTCTCGGGAAAGCGCGCCGCGATCTCCGCCGCCGCCCAGGCCGCGTCGCGCCCGGAATGGCAATCGGTGCAGGCATCCGGGGCGCCGGTCTCGGCCGCGAGATCCGGGCGCGGGACGCGGAAGCTGTGGTCGCGACGGTCGTCGATGCCCATATAGGTGCGCTCGATCATGTGGCAGTTCCGGCATTGCGCGCCCTCCGAGCCCGCTTGGTGGAAATGATGCTCGGGCGTGTCGTAATCGGCCTTGCGAAGCGTGGGGAAGCGCGGGTTCGCCGCCGGGGAATGGCATTGCGTGCAGACCGAATTGCCCTCGGCCCTGAGCTCGGTGCTGTGCGGGTCGTGGCAGTCGCTGCAGCGCACGCCGCGGGCATACATCCTCGATTGCAGGAAGGAGCCCATCACATAGACCTCGTCCTGGATGGAGCCGTCGGCGTGATAGAGGCCCTCGCGCAGCAGCGAGAGCGAATAGGCGTCGTGATAGGGCGTGCCCGGCACCGGATTGCCGTCGAAGAACGCCTCCCGCCGGGAATGGCAGCCGCCGCATTGCCCGATCTGGGTCTCGGCGGAGGCCGCGAGATCCACCGTGAAGCCCTCCGGCGTCAGGCCCGGCCATTGCGTGGGGTCGTAGGCGGCGGGGTCCTTCGCCCAGTCGAGATGCGCGCTCGAGGGCCCGTGGCAGGCCTCGCATCCCACCCCGATCTCGGCTTCCTCGGGCGAATAGCTCCGCGTCGCGGGATCGTAGCGGCGCCTGAATCCGGTCGCATGGCATTCGGCGCAGCGCGCCTCCCAGCTCTTGTAGGGCCCGGTCCAGTGCATGCCGTCGCCGGGCTGGAGCTGCTGGTCGGGATAGAGCGGATACCAGCGGCCCCGCTCCACGTCCCAGGCGATGTCGAAGGCCTGCGTCCGGCCGGGGCCGGCTTCGAGAAGATATTGCTGCAGCGGCCTGATCCCCGCGACGCCGACGACCCGAAAGACCCGGGGCACGCCCGCCGCATCCTCGGTCTCGATCGCGAATCCGCCGTCCTGCCGGAAGAACCTTGCGCTGATCCCGCCGTGCTCGAAGGATGCGTCGTCGAAATCGCCCAGCACGCTCGCCTCGGTCGGGCGCGTCCAGGCGAGCGCGTGGTCGGACCCGGCCCAGAGGCCGGCGATCTGCCCATGGCATTCGGTGCAGCTGTCCGAGCCGACGTAGCGCTGGCGCGGCGCCTCGTTGGCCCGGAGCGCGGGGGCGAGAAGGCAGAGCGCCGCCACCAGCACCGGCCCCGCTGCAAGCCATCTGCGCATCCGTCGCTTCTCCGCCCCCGCCGCCAATGCCGTGCGGCATCGCAGGCTATCGCCGCGGCGCATCCGCTGTCCATGGCGCGGCGGCGACATGTGAACGGGGCCAAGGACGAATGGAAGCCGCCGCGACGGCGGCGGCTCCCCTGCGGTCGCCTTATTCGGCCGCGGCGTGGGCGCCGAACTTGCGGATCTCGCCCGAGCGCAGCCGGTCGAAGTAGGAATTGACCTCGCGCCGCACGATCGGCAGCAGGCAGTAGAGCGCGATGATGTTCACGACCGCCATGGCGAAGATCATCGCGTCGGAGAAGTCGATCACCGCGCCGAGCTGGGCGGCCGCGCCGACGATGACGAAGAAGCAGAAGAGCAGCTTGAAGACCAGTTCCGTCGTCTTGCCCTCGCCGAAGAGGTAGGTCCAGGCCTTCAGCCCGTAGTAGGACCAGGAGATCATCGTCGAGAAGGCGAAGAGGATCACCGCGATGGCCAGGACGTAGGGAAACCAGCTCAGTCCCGTGGCGAAGGCCGCCGAGGTCAGCTGAACGCCCTGGACGTCGCCCGTGGTGGCGATCATGCCGGCGTCGTTGAGGATGAAGAGGCCGGTCTCCGGGTCGATCTGCTGCACGCCCGAGATGGTGATCACCAGCGCGGTCATGGTGCAGATCACCACGGTGTCGATGAAGGGCTCGAGCAGCGAGACGACGCCCTCGGTCACCGGCTCCTTGGTGCGGACGGCCGAATGCGCGATGGCCGCGGAGCCGACGCCCGCCTCGTTGGAGAAGGCGGCGCGCTTGAAGCCCTGGATCAGTGCCCCGACCAGCCCGCCCGCGACCCCGAGCCCGGTGAAGGCGCCGGCGAAGATCTGGCTGAAGGCCCAGCCGATCTGGTGGTAGTTGATCGCGATGATCAGCAGCGCCGTGCCGACGTAGAGGATGCCCATGAACGGCACGACCTTCTCGGTCACCCTGGCGATGGACTTGATGCCGCCCACGATGACTGCGAACACGATCGCGGCGAAAATCACGCCAGTAATCCAGCCCGGATAGTCTCCCAGGATCCCCGAGAGCTGGGCGTGGGCCTGGTTGGCCTGGAACATGTTGCCGCCACCGAAGGAGCCGAGGATGCAGAAGATCGAGAAGACGATCGCCATGATCCCGCCGCCCGCGAGACCGCGCTCGCGGAAGCCCTTGACCATGTAGTACATCGGGCCGCCCGAGACGGTGCCGTCCTCGTATTCGTTGCGGTACTTCACGCCGAGCGTGCATTCGGTGAATTTCGAGGCCATGCCCATCAGGCCGGCGAGGATCATCCAGAAGGTGGCCCCGGGGCCGCCGATTCCGACCGCCACCGCCACGCCGGCGATGTTGCCCAGACCGACCGTGCCCGAGAGCGCGGTGGCGAGCGCCTGGAAGTGGCTGACCTCGCCCGCGTCGTTGGGGTCGGAATAGTCGCCCCTGACCAGGCTGATGGCATGGCCGAAGGCGCGGAACTGGATGAAGCGGAAATAGAGCGTGAAGACCGTCGCGCCCACCACGAGCCAGAGAACGATCCAGGGAAAGCTCGTGCCCGGCAACGGTGCGAAGATCAGCGAGACGAACCAGCCGGTCGAGGAGGCGAAGACCTGGTCGACCTTCTGGTCGATGGTCAGGGCGGCCGGGGCGGTCTCCACCGCCGGCTCTTCGACCACGGCGCCCTGCTGGGTTTCCTCCATCACCGCATCCGGCGCGGCGCCCTCCTGCTCGGAGGCGACGGGATCGGTGGCCTCCTGCGCGGCGAGCGGCGATGCCGCCAGCATCAGCACCAGACCGAGCACCGCCAGCAGCACGGCCGGGATGCGCGACATTCTCTGCAATTCGGTCATTGATCTGCCCCCGTTTCCGGAATGATCGTCACCGGCACGCTCGCCGTTGCGATCAGTTTGCCCGACACGCCACCGAAGAGCCGCTCGCGCATGCCGCGATGGCCCGTCCGCCCGATGACGATCTGCGCCGCGCCCCTGGCGACCGCGAGCTCCTCCAGGATCGACACGGGATCGCCGTGCCGCACGACCGTCTCCACCTTGAAGCCCTCGGCCTCGGTTGCCTTCCGCGCCGGTTCGAGGATATGCGCATGGGCCTGCGCGAGCTCCTCCTCGCGGCGCTTGTGCCGTTCGTCGAGCTCCTGCGGCGTGTGGAACTCGTAGGGCGACCATTCGATCACATAGACCAGGATGAGCTCGCAATCGCCGATCAAACTGGCAAGCATCTTGCCATGTGCCAGGGCTCTCTCTCCCGGCGCAGAACCGTCCAGCCCGACCAGAATGCGGGTCATCTGCATCTCCCCCCCGTTGCTCAGGCCACAAACTGGCAGAACAATCGCGGCAGAATCAAACACATTCAGAATATTGACGGCGTTCCGGCGTCGGTGCGACCCGGTATTCGCTGCGGCTTCGGGGGCGGGCGAAAGCCCGGAACCGGGCGCTAGCGGCTCTTGGGGTGCGCCGCACGGGCCGGCGAAGGCGGGGAGACGCGCACCGGAACAGGCCGCGCGGACGCGGCCCGTACACCGGGCGCCATAGCCATAAGCAGCGATACGAGACCCGCCAGAACACACTCAAGATACTGGGCTGTCATCCCGTTCTCCATCGACCTGCGCGACGCGACGGCGAGACTGCGCCGCAAAGCTTAAAGGGGCGTTACCGGCTTCGAGGGATAGCGCGCCGAGCTTCGCCGGCCGAAGGCAAGGGGCCGAAATGCCGGACCTGCGGGCCATCGATCCCGCGGGAAATCCGGCTGTTTCCGGGCCCCTGCGGCCCTTCCGCCCGATGCCGGGGCGATCCGGGCCGGCCTCCGGTCCCGCCCGGCCTTGACACCGGGGGCCGCAGCGGCGAGCGAATGCGCGATGATCGGGGCTTTTCCATGCGCGCGCTGACCGCGGAGACCGTCGGGACGGGCCTCCGGATCCGCCATGCCGATGCGATGCTCGTGGTGCTCGACAAGCCCTCGGGCCTGCTCAGCGTTCCGGCGAAGCCGCCGGGGCCGCAGGATTGCCTGGAGGCGCGGGTTCGCGCCGCCTTCCCCGGCGCGCTGCTCGTGCACCGGCTCGACCGCGACACTTCCGGCGTGATGGTCTTCGCGCGCAATGCGCTCGCCCAGCGCCATCTCAACTGGCAATTCGAGCGGCGGCAGGTGCGCAAGGGCTATGTGGCGCGGGTTCGGGGCCATCCGCAGGCCGATTCGGGGCGCATCGACCTGCCGCTGATCTGCGACTGGCCGAACCGGCCGCGGCAGATGGTCTGCCACCTGCGCGGCAAGCCGGCGATCACCGACTGGCGGGTGCTCGCCCGCGAGGCCGGCGCGACGCGGCTGCAGCTCTCGCCGCTGACCGGGCGCAGCCACCAGCTGCGGGTGCATCTGCTGGCACTCGGCCATCCGATCCTCGGCGATCCCTTCTACGGGCCGCCGGAGGCGCAGGCGGCGGCGGACAGGCTCCAGCTCCATGCCGAGAGCCTCGCCTTCCGCCATCCCGACGGCGGGGCCTGGGTCGAATTCGACGCGCCGGTGCCCTTCTAGAGCCAGGCGGCGCCGCGCACGCCGGAGCTGTCGCCGTGCCGGTTGCGCACGATCCGGGTGTTGAACTTGTCCCCGAAGACATGCGGCTCGACGAGCGCGGGCACGTTCTCGTAGAGGCGGGCGATGTTCGAGAGGCCGCCGCCGAGCACGATCACGTCGGGGTCGAGGATGTTGACGATCACCGCGAGCGAGCGGCCGAGCCGGTCCTCGAAGCGCCGCAGGGTCTCCTCCGCCGCCGCATCGCCGCCGCGCGCCAGCACGACGATCTCCTGGACCTTGGGCCCCTCGCCCTCGGTCGCGCCGATCCGCCGGGCGTGATCCGCGGCGAGATTGGGGCCCGAGAGCCAGGATTCGGTATGGCCCGGCACGCCGCAGGAACAGAGCGGCCCCGGCCGCTCGTCGTCCCGCGGCGTGGGGAGCGGGATATGGCCCCATTCCCCGCCGATGGCGTTCACGCCCTCGATGAGCCTTCCATGCACCACGAAGCCGCCGCCCACGCCGGTGCCCAGGATGACGCCGAAGACGACCTCCGCCCCCGCCGCCGCGCCATCGACGGCCTCGGAAAGCGCGAAGCAATTGGCGTCGTTGGCGATCTTCACCGGCCGCTTCAGCGCCTCGGTGAGATCGCCCCGGAGGTCGTGGCCGTGCAGCCAGGTCGAGTTGCCGAGCGTCACCCGCCCCGTCGTTCGGTCGACCGATCCCGGCACGCCGATGCCGACCTGCTCGATCCGCGCGCCGGCCATGTCCTCGAGATGCAGCATCAGATCGCGGATCACCCTGATCCCGCCGGGATAATCGTGCCGCGGCGTCGGCACCCGGGCCCGGGCGCGCTCGGTTCCGTCCGGAGCGAGCACGATGCCCTCGATCTTGGTGCCGCCATAGTCGAGCCCCAGCCGCATAGGCGCCTCCACTGTTCCCGCCCGACCAGATTAGGAACCGCGGCCCCGCGGCGCAACGGCCCTTTGCCATCCTTCCGGGCGGGTGCTAGAGGGCGCCGTCAGGCAGCAAGGCCCGGGCATGCTCTGGAAACTCCCGATCCTCGGCAAGATCAGCAAGATCGCGATCACGCCGCCCGCGCCGGCGCCCGACCGCCACGGGCTCGCCATCGCCGCGATCGTGCGCAACGAGGAACGCCATATCGGCGAATGGGCGGCCTTCCACGCCGCGGCCGGCGTCCGCCGCTACATCGTCTATGACAACGGCTGCACCGACGGGACGCTCGCGGTCCTGCGCGGAACCCTGCCGGCGGAGGCGCTGGCGATCCTTCCCTGGGACCAGGTGTTCCGCGACGCGAGGATGGGGCGCGAGATCCACAATCAGGCGCTCGCCTATGCCCATGCGGCGCGCAATTTCGGCCGCGACCTGCGCTGGATGGCCTTCATCGACATCGACGAATTCCTGGTGCCGCGGCAGGCGCGCAGCCTGAACGATGCCCTCGCCCATCTGGAAGGCTGCCGCAGCATCGCGCTGCCCTGGCACATGTTCGGGCGCTCCGGGCATGTCGAGCCGCCGGAGGGCGGCGTCGTGGCGAATTATCTCAGGCGCGCGGCCGATCCCATGAGCGAGGCGCGCGGGATCCGGGCCTTCAAGTACATCGTCGATCCCTGCCACCTGACCGCGGTGCGCATCCATGCGATGGAGACCGACGGATCCGCCGCCGCCTGCAACGATCTCGGCCTTCGGGCCGCCGAGGGCGAGCGGGGCCGGCGGGAGTTCTATTCGGCGGCCCATGTCCAGCTCAACCACTACTACACGCGCTCGGAATCGGAGCTCGCCGCGAAGATTGCCCGGGGGCCGAACCTGCGCGACAAATCGGGCGAATATGCGCGCAAGGTCCGGCGCACGGTGGCCAATATCGAGGCCGAGGAGGTCGAGGACCGCGCCGCGCTGGACTTCCTGGCGCGGATCGGCTCGGGTTGATCCCATGCGCATCGAGCTGATCGTCGCGACCTACAACAGCCCCGGGCCGCTGCGGCTCTGCCTCGCCTCGGTGGCCGCGCAGCGCCTGCAGCCGGGATCGATCTGCATCGCCGACGACGGCTCGGGGCCCGAGACCGCCGCCGCGATCGCCGAGGTCGCCGCCGCCCGGCCGTCACCACCGATCCGCCATGTCTGGCACGAGGACCGCGGCTTCGAGAAGGGCGCGATCCTCAACCGCGCGATCGCAACCTCCGAGGCCGAATTCCTCGTGTTCATCGACGGCGACGTGCTGATCCATCCGGGTTTCATCGGAAGGCATGTGGCGATGGCCCGCCCGGACCGGTTCTCGTCGGGCAGCCTGATCCGGCTCGACGCCGAGGCCACCGCGGCGGTGACGGTCGAGGATGTCGTCTCTGGCCGGGTCTTCGAGCGCGCCTGGCTGCGCCGGATGCGCGCCATCGACCGCTTCGGCACATGGCTCAAGACCATGCCCTTCCCCGAGCCGGTCATGGCCCTGCTCGACCGGGCGACGCCGGTGCAGCGCGCCTGGTGCGGCGCCAATGCCTCGGCGTTCCGCGCGGCGCTTCTCGCCGTCAACGGCTTCGACGAGACCATGAAATACGGCGGCGGCGACAAGGAGCTGGGCGTGCGCCTCGCCAACAGCGGCGTGCCGGGCCAGCATCTGCGCTATACCGCGCCCTTGGTGCATCTCGAGCATCCGCGCGGTTATGCCGATCCCGAGCACAAGCGCGCCAACAAAGCGCGGGTGCGCGCGGAGCGGCGGAGCGGGCTGGTCTGGACGCCCGACGGGATCGAGAAGCGGGCGCGGGCGTCGTGAGCCGGGGCGTGCTGCTGATCGCGACGGGTGCGGCGCATGTGGCGGCGGCGCGCGCGGTGGCGGACTCGGTCCATCGGAGCAATCCCGGCCTGTCCGTCGGCCTCTTCAGCGACAGCGACGCGCCGGGCGAGGCCTTCGACTGGACCGGGACGATCTCGGCGCCGCATGTGCGCTCCAAGGTGGATTATCTCGGCGAGAGCCCCTTCGACGAGACGCTCTATCTCGACACCGATACCCGTGTTTTTGCTGACCTTTCCGACCTCTACCGGCTTCTGGAGCGGTTCGATCTCGCGGCCGCGCATCGGGATCGCGCCGTGGTGCGGCGCAAGATGCCGCGCTGGCGCGAGGACGTGCCGGCCTCCTTTCCCGAGCACAACGGCGGCGTCCTTCTCTATCGCGGCACGCCCGCGGTGCGCGCCTTCCTCGCCGAATGGCGCGCCGCCTATGCCGAGGCCGGGCTCACCGCCGACCAGCGGACCTTCCGCGAGCTCCTCTGGGCCTCGGACCTGCGGATCGCTGTGCTGCCGGAGCGGTACAACCGCCGGCGCTTCACCTGGCTCGACTGGCTCGCGGAGGGCCGGCAGATGCCCGCCATCCTGCACACCAACCGGCTGCATCCCGGCAAGCAGGGCGGCTGGATCCGGCAGCGGGCCAACCGGCTGATCGGGCCGGGGGTGTGATCCGGGGCGGATTCGGCGCAAGGCGCTGAAATGGCGTCGGTTTTCGTGGCTGGAACAGGGCTGGAAAGTGGCTGGAAAATGGCTTGCCATTTTCCAGCCTTCCGGGTCGCCGGTCAGGGCGCCGGCACGCCGAGCTCCCGGCAGGTCCGGCGGATCGTCGCTTCCAGCCGGGCGTGGAGCTTGAGGAAGTCGAAGCGTTCCGCGGCCACATCGCGCGCCGCGCGGCCCATCGCGGCCGCGCCTTCGGGGCTCGCCAGAACGCGGCGCAGCGCATCGGCGAAGCCCGCGCCGTCGAATTCTTCCACGAGCAGGCCGGTCCGCCCCTCCTCGACCGCCTCCGGGATCCCGGCGTGGCGCGTGGAGACCACGGCGCAGCCCGCGGCCATGGCCTCCTGGATCGCGGTCGGCAGGCCCTCGGTATTGCCGTCCTCGGCGGTGATCGAATGCTGCAGGAAGACCGTCGCCCGGCTCAGGCGCTCCCGGACGAAATCGTGGTCGCGCCGCCCCAGGAAGGCGATGCGCCCGCCGAGGCCGGAGTGCGCGGCCCAGGCCTCGCATTCGCCGCGCATCTCGCCGTCCCCGATCACTTCGAGCCGGTGCTCGGGAAAGGCGGCGGAGACCTCCGCGAAGGCCTTGAGCGTCACCATCGGCGCCTTCTTCGCCACGATCCTGCCCACCGCGAGGATCAGATGCGGATCCTTGGCGCCGGGGGCGAAGGCGCGCGTGTCGACGCCGGTCGGGATCACGACGGCGTTCGGATGGCTGATGCCCGCCGCCGCGAGATTGTCGAGCAGGAATTGCGAGACCGAGAAGACGCCCGCGAGCCGCGGCATGGCGGCGCGGTACCGCCGCAGGATGCGCGGCTCGCGCAGGCGCTTGGAGGCGTCGAAGCCGCGGAAATAGGTGAAGACCGGGATGCCGGCGGCCTGGCCGATCGGCGCGAGGTTGCAACCGATATGCCCGAATTCCCCGAGGATCGCCCGCACGCCATGGGCGCGCAGGAAGGCCTCGAGCGCCGCGCGCCGCCGCCCGAAGGGCACGCCGGACGACTGGTAGCGCCGGCTCTGGATTGCCTTGCCGAGCCCCTGCTCGAGCCAGGCGAGCGGGCCGGCATCGAGTTCGTTCAGCACGAGCGCCGGCCGCGGGCTCTGGAAGCCGGGATAGCGGCGCTCGGCCAGCGCCACGGTCCGGCCGCCGAAGAGCATGGCGAGATGCCGGCGGGCGCCGGTCTCGGTCGGATTGCCCAGGATGCCGGTGGCGACCGCGAGCGTCGGTTCAGGGGAGGAAGATGACATCGGTCTGTCGGCCTTCGCGCAGGGCATCGAGATCGCGGACACGGGCCACGGCGGCGCCCTCGAGGCCGAGGATGCGGCTGAAATGGCGCGCGCCGATCCGGTCGATGAAGTCGAGATCGCCGGGGCCGAGAAGCTCCGGGGTGATCTCCAGGCACATCGCGCGGCAATGGTCGCGCAGGAATTCCTCGGCGCCGCGCAGGATCTCGGCCTCGTAACCCTCGGCGTCGATCCAGAGCGCGCAAGGCCGCGCCGGCGCGATCGCGTCGAGGGTCGAGACCCGGACGGTCTGCGCGCCCTGCCCGAAGTCGCGCACCAGCGAGTGGCGGCCGGTGCTTTCAGGGTTGAGGAAGATCCGCCGCTCTTCGGCCCGTGCACCGAGGGCGACGGGATGGAGCGCCAGCGCCGCATCCCCGAGCTGGCGGAGGTTCTCCTGCAGCAGCGCGAAATTCGAGGCGACCGGCTCGCAGGCCAGGATGTCGCGGAAGCCGGCGTGATGGGCGTTGAGGCAGGTGGTGCCGATATTGGCGCCCACGTTCACGAAGGTCGCGGCGCGGTCCGGGAGGTTTCCGGCGAAGCGCGCGAAGAGATCCGCCTGGAAGCTGCCCCTGGCGAGCACCGCCTCGGTGATGCTGCGCCCGTTCAGGTCGAGGCGGATGCGATAGGCGTCGAGATAGGGCGCATCGACGGTCGCGATGCCGAAGGATTTCGCGATGCGGATGAAATCGCCCGGCGCGACGGACCCGGCCCGGAGCGCCCGGGCGAGGTATTTTCGGCGCCGGGCGGGAAGCATCGCCGCGCGCAGGAGGTCGAGCGTCTGGGTCACGGCGCCTGCCTCCAGCGGCTGACGCCCTGATCCAGGACCTTCTCGATGCCGCGGGCGTCGCGCCATTCCCGCCCGATGTCGGTGATGAGCGCCGCGCCGGCCTTCGTGGGCAGGAAGCGGCAGCGATACTGGTTGAGATAGGCGATGAGCGCGGGGTTTCCCGGGGGCCGCATCTGCTTCTCCGGATCGAGCGCGGGGTCGATCAGCGCGGCGCAGCGGCGGGCGAAGGCGCCGTCGAGAAAGCGCGGGCTGGTCCCGAAGACGTTGAGGGTGCGCCGGCCGACCGGGATGCCGAGGAAGCGCCGCCGCTTGCGGCGGACGTTGTAGAGGTCGCGGCCGTTCCAGCCGAATTCCCGGGCGACCAGCGCGACCGATTTCGTGCTCCCGGTCAGGAGCGGCAGCACCTCCGCCGGGCCGACGGGCTCGTTGAGCAGCCAGTCGTCCTCGAGATGGAAGACGAGATCGGCGCGGGTCGCGGCCCAGACCCGCTGCACCGCGGCACCGAAGCCGGCGGCGCGCGGCTCGGAGATCGCCGCATCCGGGAAGCGCGAGAGGATGACCTCGCGGCAGCGGGCGTGGTCGGAGGCGTCGCCGAAGATCGGGTCGATATTGGCATGGAAGCCCGCCAGGTCGAAATGCGCGAAGAGGCCTTCGGCGAAGGAGGCGAGCGTGCGCGCCAGGAGCTCGGGGCGGCGTCCGGCGACCAGGGTGACGTCGAGACGCCCGGCCATCGTCAGACCCAGTCGAGGCGGATCTTGCCGCCGAGGCCGCGCTCCGCGATCGCCGCGGCCACGGCTTCGTGCTCGGCGCGCAGCTCGGGGATGCGGTCGTGATGCGTCTCGACATAGACCCGGCCGACCCTTTCGATCGTCCCGGTCTCGATCATCCGCTTCAGGATGCGGTATTCGGCCCCCTCGACGTCGATCTTGACGACGTCGATCGGGACGCCGATCTCGGCGATCACCCCGGCGATGTCGCGCACCGGGACGCTGCGGAAATCATCGGCCGAGACATTCGGCTTGGCGGCGACGAAGGACGAGCTCTCGGAATGGCCCAGGGGATCGTCGGCATAGGATTCGTGCAGGTAGAGCTTCATCTCGGCATCGGCGTCGAGGATGCCGCAGTTCTGCGCATGGATCGTCGGATGGGCCCGGGCGGCCTTGCGGAGTTCGGCGAAGACGTCCGGGTTGGGCTCGAAGGCGTGCACGGTGGCGCCGCGGGCGGCGAAGGCCGCGGCGATGTCGCCGCGGTTCGCCCCGATGTCGAGCACCACCATGCCGGGCCGGAGGCTGTGGACCACCTCGTGGAACAGCCGGTCGTGCTCGCGGACGAGGAAGCCCGGGACCCGGTAGCCGCGGGCGAGGAGACTCCGTCTGATCCGCGATCGCAAACCCATGCCGTCCCCTTGCCCCCCGGCGGGATTGGACCGCCCTCGTCCAGCGTGGTGTCGGCCGGGGCGGCGTCGCCGCCGCCCCCGCGCCTCAGGCGTCTTCCTTGAGCTCCGCGCCGGTCTCCTGGTCGACGGCGCGCATCGAGAGCCGCACCTTGCCGCGGTCGTCGAAGCCCATGAGCTTGACCTTCACCGACTGGCCCTCGGAGACCACGTCCTTGGGATGGCCGACGCGCTCGTTGGACATCTGGCTGACATGGACGAGGCCGTCGCGCTTGCCGAAGAAGTTCACGAAGGCGCCGAAATCCATGATCTTGACGACCTTGCCGGTATAGACGCGGCCGACCTCGGGCTCGTCGACGATGGCGCCGATCAGCTCGCGGGCCTTCTCGATCGCCGCGGCATTGGCGCTGGCGATCTTGATGACGCCGTCGTCGTTGATGTCGACCTTGGCGCCGCTCTCCTCGACGATGGAGCGGATCACCTTGCCGCCCGAGCCGATCACCTCGCGGATCTTGTCGACGGCGATCTGCATGGTCTCGATGCGGGGAGCATGGGCGGAGAATTCCGCCCGGCCCGCGGTCAGGGCCTTGCCCATCTCGCCGAGGATGTGCATGCGGCCCGCCCTGGCCTGTTCCAGAGCCTGGGCCATGATCTCGGGGGTGATGCCCGCGACCTTGATGTCCATCTGGAGCGAGGTGATGCCGGCCTCGGTGCCCGCCACCTTGAAGTCCATGTCGCCGAGGTGGTCCTCGTCGCCGAGGATGTCGGTGAGCACCGCGAAGCGCTCGCCCTCGAGGATCAGCCCCATGGCGACGCCGGCCACCGGCGCCTTCAGGGGCACGCCCGCATCCATCATGCTGAGCGAGCCGCCGCAGACCGAGGCCATCGACGAGGAGCCGTTCGATTCGGTGATCTCGGAGACCACGCGGATCGTGTAGGGGAAGTCGGTCGCCGCCGGCAGCACCGCCTGCAGCGCGCGCCAGGCGAGCTTGCCGTGGCCGATCTCGCGCCGGCCCGGCCCCATCATGCGCCCGGCCTCGCCCACCGAATAGGGCGGGAAGTTGTAATGCAGGTAGAAGGTCGAGCGCGAGGTGCCCTGCAGCGCGTCGATCAGCTGCTCGTCGTCGCCGGTGCCGAGCGTGGTGACCACCAGCGCCTGGGTCTCGCCGCGGGTGAAGAGCGAGGAGCCGTGGGTGCGCGGCAGGATCCCGACCTCCGAGACGATGGGGCGCACCGTGGTGAGGTCCCGCCCGTCGATGCGGCGGCCGTGGTCGAGCACGTCGAGGCGCACCACTTCCGATTCGAGCTTCTTGATCGCCGAGCCGAGGTTGGGGTCCTCCTGCTCCTCGGGGTCGAGCGCCTCCGCGATCCCGGCCCGGGCCGCGGCGATGGCCGCGGTGCGCTCCTGCTTGTCGGTGATGCCGAAGGCGGCGCGCATGGCGGTCTCGCCGGCGGCCTTCACTTTTGAGTAGAGCGGCGCGTAATCCGGCGCGTCGAAGGCGAAGGGCTCCCTGGCGGCCTCCTCGGCCATGTCGATGATCATGTCGATCACCGGCTGCATCTGCTCGTGGCCGAACTTCACCGCGCCGAGCATCTCGCTCTCGGAGAGCTCATAGGCCTCGGATTCGACCATCATCACCGCGTTCTTGGTGCCCGCGACCACCAGGTCGAGGCGCTGCTCGGGGTTCTCGCGCAGCTTCTCCATGTCGTCGATGGCCGGGTTCAGCACGTAGGAGCCGTCCACGAAGCCGACGCGGGCCGCGGCGATCGGGCCCATGAAGGGCGCGCCCGAGAGCGTCAGCGCAGCGGAGGCCGCGATCATCGCCACGATGTCGGGGTCGTTCTCCATGTCGTAGGAGAGCACGGTGCAGATGACCTGGGTCTCGTTCTTGAAGCCCTCGACGAAGAGCGGCCGGATCGGCCGGTCGATGAGCCGCGAGGTCAGCGTCTCCTTCTCGGTCGGCCGCGCCTCGCGCTTGAAGAAGCCGCCGGGGATCTTGCCCGCGGCATAGTATTTTTCCTGGTAGTGGACGGTGAGCGGAAAGAAGTCGAAGCCGGTCTTGGGCTTCTTCTCGAAGACGACCGCGGCCAAGACGCTGGTCTCGCCATAGGTGGCGACCACGCTGGCGTCGGCCTGGCGGGCGATCTTTCCCGTTTCGAGCGTGAGCGTGTCATGGCCCCACTCGATGGATTTCCTGACGATGTTGAACATATCTCTTCCTTGCATGACGGCGGAACCCCCTGGTTCGGCGCCGTGTCGCGCGGGCGGGGTCCCTTACCCCCGGTGGGTTTGCGGGACGCCCCCGGGGGGGGGGGGGGAGGCGGGGGGGGCGGCGCCGGGGGGGGGGGGCGGAGGGGGGGGGGGGCGGGGTTTCGCGCGCCCGCCGACCGCTTGTCAGCGGCGGATGCCGAGCCGGCCGATCAGCGTCTGGTAGCGGCTCTCGTCCTTGCCCCGCACGTAGTCGAGCAGCTTGCGGCGCTGGGAGACCATCTTGAGCAGCCCGCGGCGGGAATGGTGATCCTTGGCGTGGGTCTTGAAATGCTCGGTGAGGGTGTTGATGCGGCTGGTCAGGATGGCGACCTGGACCTCGGGCGAGCCGGTGTCGCCCTCCCTGGTCCTGAATTCGCTGATCAGCTTTTCCTTGACGTCCGGTGCGATCGACATCGGTCATGTCCTTTTCGTGGGTGTTTGCGAAACGCCGATCTCGCAGCCGGCCGCGGCCGGGATGTCGTCCAGCGGGGTCGCAGGCGAGACGGGCCAGCGGAACCCTTTCCGTCGGCGCGCAGGCTATAGCCGGATCGCGCGGGAATGAAAAGCCCTGGCCTTTCTGCGGTCCGGAGCGGCCGTGGGCGGGGCCGGTTTCGGGGGGCGTCCCCATGGGGACGGGAGGTAAGCATCTGATATTGAACAGGTAAAGTGTTAACGGCGATTTTTTCGCCTGTTCCGGGCGATCGCTATTGGCTCGCCGGTTCCCGGCACGACCGGTCCCGCAACAGATGAGGGCAGCGCCCGGTCCGGGCGGAAGGAACGCCCGCGTCGTGCCAGAGGCATGCCTTCGGCGTGACGCGACCGGTGCAGTCGCTGCCCGGCGGGCGGGGTGGTGGTGCTGGACGTGCTTGCTCCGGGAATGGTCAAGACCGTTGCACTTGGAGCGCATTCCTCCTTCCTCGACCTGCCCGCCACAGATGAGGGCAGCGCCCGGCCCGGCGGGGGCGAAGCGCCCGCGTCGTGCCAGAGGCACTCCTTCGGCGTGACGGGGCGGGGCGGGCGCTTGTCTATTCTGCGTGCGGCTTCGGCCTTAGGGTCGGAGCCGCCGTCCGCCACCCCGGGGTGGCGGACGGCGGCGGGGTCGGATCGCAGGGCGCTGGGCAGCGAGTGCCGCCGGGCAGTTTGATCGGCCCCGTCTTTTCCAAGGCCTGAACGGATAGCTGAGCCTCGGGCTCGAAGACAAGATCAGGAAAGGAAGAGACCCATGCAGGATACGCTCGGAATCGACGTCTCGAAAGACCGGCTGGACGCGCACGCGCTGACCAGCGGCGAGGCGCGGAGCTTCGGCAACGACCGGGCCGGGTGGGCGCGGCTGGTGCGCTGGCTGCGCCACCTGGGCGCGCCGCTGGTCATCTTCGAGGCGACCGGGATCTACCACCGCGGGCTCGAGCGGGCGCTCGCCGCCGCGGGTCTGCCGCTCTACAAGGCGAGCCCGCTCCGGGCGCGCCGCTTCGCCGAGAGCTGCGGCCGGCTGGCCAAGACCGACCGGATCGACGCGGAGATGCTGGCACGGATGGCGGCGGCGCTGGCGCTGGAGGCGCAGCCGGCCGCGCCCGAAAACCTCCGCGCGCTCAAGGACCTGCTGACCGCCCGGCGGGCGCTCGCCCGCGATCTCGCCCGCGAGCGCACCCGGACCCCCGCGAACGCGCTGCTCGGCCGGCTCGCCCGCGCCCGCGAGCGCCTGCTGGTGGGCCAGCTCGCCGCCCTCGATGCCGGGATCGCCGCCCGCATCGCCGCCGATCCCGGCCTCGCCCGGCGCGCCGCCATCCTGCGCTCGATCCCCGGGGTCGGCCCGGTCACCGCCGCCGAGATCCTGATCGACATGCCCGAGCTCGGCACGCTCTCGGGCAAGGCGGCCGCGAGCCTCGCCGGCCTCGCCCCGGTCCCCCGCCAGTCGGGCAAGACCCAGGGCCAGGCCCATATCCGCGGCGGCCGCCCGGGACTGCGCCGCGCGCTGTACATGCCGGCGCTGGTGGCCATGCGCTGCAACGCCGGGCTCAAGGCCAAGGCGCAGCGCATGGCCACCAGCGGCAAGCCGCCGAAGGTCATCGTCACCGCCGTGATGCGCAACCTCCTCGTCCTCGCCAACGTCCTTCTCGGCGAAGACAGACTCTGGCAGCCAACCAGGCCTTGACCAAACACGGATACTGCCCGG
>CALMSR010000058.1 GCA_937872465.1 uncultured Paracoccaceae bacterium | reverse complement strand
CGCAAGCATCCGCAGCAGGAGTTCCTGCAGGTCGACACCACCAACATCCTCTTCATCTGCGGCGGCGCATTCGCCGGCTTGGACAAGATCATCGCCCAGCGGGGCCGCGGCTCGGCCATGGGATTCGGCGCCGATGTCAAGGATACCGACGACCGGCGGGTGGGCGAGCTCTTCCAGGAGCTCGAGCCCGAGGATCTGCTGAAGTTCGGGCTCATCCCGGAATTCGTCGGGCGCCTGCCGGTGCTGGCGACGCTGAACGACCTCGACGAGGACGCGCTGATCACCATCCTGACCGAGCCGAAGAACGCGCTGATCAAGCAGTACCAGCGGCTCTTCGAGATGGAGGACGTGCAGCTCAGCTTCACCGACGATGCGCTCAAGGCGATCGCCAAGCGGGCGATCGACCGCAAGACCGGCGCGCGCGGGCTGCGCTCGATCCTCGAGGAGGTGCTGCTCGACACCATGTTCGAGCTGCCCTCGATGCAGGGTGTCGAGGAGGCGGTGGTCAACGAGGAATGCATCCTGCGCAAGGGTGAGCCGCTCCTGATCTATGCCGACCGCAAGGAAGGTTCGGCCTCGGCATCCTGAGTCCCGAGCCGGGCCGATCGCTCTCCCCGAGCCGTCCAGGAGCGGGAGCGGAGGAATCAACGAAGCGTCGAGTTCTGTGTGACCGGGTGCCGATCGGGTGGCGGCGCTCGCCGGCGTACTGGACCGCCAGGCCTGGTTGCGGCATAAGGGCCTTGAGACGGTTACGATGAGGACGAGCATGGGCCTGCTTGCGCAGCTATTCACATGGTGGAACGGCGAGACCATCGCGACGCGGTTCTATACCTGGCGCAAGGGCAAGCGGGTGGGCGAGGACGCCCAGGGCAACGTCTTCTACCAGAACGCCGACGGGTCGCGGCGCTGGGTGATCTACAACGGCTATTCCGAGGCGAGCCGGGTGGCCCCGGAGTGGCACGGCTGGCTGCATCATACCTGGCAGGAGCCGCCCACGGCGCGGCCCCTCACCCGCAAGCCCTGGGAGAAGCCGCATCAGGCGAATCTGACGGGCACGGATGCGGCCTATCGGCCGCCGGGGAGCATCCTCGGCCAGCCGCGGCCGCCCGCGGCGGATTACGAGGCCTGGTCGCCGGAATAGGGCAGGGGGCGGGACCCATGTCGAACAGCATCGCGGAAACCGTCATCGGGGCGGTGGTGGTGGCCGTCGCCGCGGGTTTCGTCGTCTATGCCGGGCAGTCGCGGGGATTGCAGCTCAACCGGGACAGCTACGAGCTTTCCGCCGCCTTCCGCAGCGTGGAGGGCGTCTCCGTCGGCACCGATGTCCGGCTGGCGGGGATCAAGGTGGGCTCGGTCACCGCGCTGGAGCTCGACCCGGAGAGCTTCAAGGCCAAGGCCCGGTTCACGGTGGCGGAATCGGTCAGGCTTCCGGAGGATTCGGACGTGAAGATCGCCTCGGAGGGGCTGCTCGGCGGATCCTTCATCGAGATCACCCCGGGCGCCTCGGAATTCATGCTGGCGGCGGGCGACGAGATCGTGAACACGCAAGGTTCGGTGAGCCTGCTCAATCTCCTGATGAAATTCGGGACCTCGCAGTGAGCACGGCCCCGGGCGACGGGCCGAGTTGGGGGCGATCTTGCGCCTCCGCGGGGGCGTCCCCATGAGGACAACGTGTAACGCTATGAAAACGAAGAGAAAAAGTGTTAACGGCACCGGGGCGGGATCCTGGATCCGCCTCGCGTCCCTGGCGGGATGCCTGCTCGTGGCGGTTCAGGCCGTCGCGGCGCAATCGGTGCAGATCGACAACGACCAGGACACGGTCGAGGCGCGCTCCCTGCATCTGCGCGGCCTCGACACGCTCAACGGCACGACGCGCGACCTCGATCTCGAAGTCGGGCAGACCATGCGCTACGGCTATCTCGAGATCACCGCCGAGGCCTGCCGAATCCCCAGGGGGGATCCCGCGGCGGATGCCTATGCCTTCCTGCGCATCCGCGACCTGCGCGAGGAGGCGCCGCGGTTCTCGGGGTGGATGTTCGCCTCCTCGCCGGCGGTCTCGGCGCTCGACCACCCGCGCTACGACGTCTGGGTGCTGAGCTGCAACAATCGCTGACGGCCGGCGTCCCGGGGTAGCGCGAAGAAATCGGCCGGGACCGCGAGGGCGGCCTCGAGCCGGTCGCGGTAGCTCGCGCGGCTGATCTCCACCGCGCCGAATCCCGTGAGATGCGCGGTGACGAACTGCGTGTCGAGCAGCCGGAAGCCGCCGGCGTTCAGCCGGGCGACCAGCGCGATCAGCGCGAATTTCGAGGTGTCGCGGCGGCGGCTGAACATGCTTTCGCCGAAGAAGGCGCCGCCGAGCGCCACGCCGTAGAGCCCGCCCGCGAGATCCTCGCCGGACCAGATCTCGACGGAATGGGCGTATCCCATGCGGTGCAGCTCGCAATAGAGCGCCTCGATCGCGGGGTTGATCCAGGTCTCGGGGCGCTCGCCGCAGGCGCGGACCACGGCGGGGAAATCCCGATCGATGCGGATGTCGAAATCCTCGTTGCGGAAGCTGCGCGCGAGGCGGCGGGGGACGTGGAAGCCGTCGAGCGGCAGGATCCCGCGCCAGCGCGGATCGACCCAGAAGATGTCCTCGGCCGCGGCGGTCTCGGCCATGGGAAAGATGCCGGAGGCATAGGCGCGCAGCAGCAGCTCGGCGGTGATTCCGGTCGGCTCGTCGCGCATGGTTGGGCCTCAAACCAGTTCCGGTCGATCCCTTCGGGAAGCACGGGCAGCGGCCGCCCGTCTTGGGCGCGAAGCGCCCGCCTGGGGGGCGGGCGGGCGCTGCCCGTGCTGGCGCACGGGCGGGATGTGTGGCGGCATTGCGCGCCTTTCGAGCGGAACGCGCGAGCGCGGAGGCCCCGGGCGCGAGGACGTTGCCGCAGGCAGGAAGATGCGCGCGGATTTGTCTCGCGCCAAATCCGCGAAGGACAGGCGGACCGTCTGGATGCCACTGGCCGGCTCGCGGCTAGCTGCCGGAGCCGGCATCAGCTTTCGCGCGCCAGCCATTTCTCGAGCCAGTGGATGTCGTAGCGTCCGGACTGGAGGTCGGGTTCGTCGAGCAGGGCGTGGAAGAGCGGCATGGTGTTGTCCACGCCGTCGATGATCAGCTCCGACAGCGCCCGGCGCAGCCGCGCCAGCGCGAGGTCGCGGGTGCGGGCATGCACGATCAGCTTGCCGATCAGGCTGTCGTAATAGGGCGGGATCACGTAGCCGTCGTAGATCGCGCTGTCCATGCGCACCCCGAGGCCGCCCGGCGCGTAATAGGTGCGGATCCGCCCGGGGCTCGGCGTGAACTGCGGCAGGCGCTCGGCGTTGATCCGGCATTCGATGGCATGGCCGGCGGGAACGAGGTCGTCCTGGGTGAAGGACATCGGCAGCCCGGCCGCCACGCGGATCTGCTCCTGGACGATGTCGACGTCGTAGATCGCCTCGGTCACGGGATGCTCGACCTGGAGGCGGGTGTTCATCTCGATGAAGAAGAACTCGCCGTCCTCGTAGAGGAACTCGATGGTGCCGGCGCCGGCGTAGTCGATGCGCGCCACCGCCTCGGCGCAGATCTGGCCGATGCGCGCCCGGGTCGCGGCGTCGATGACCGGGGAGGGCGCCTCCTCGAACACCTTCTGGTGCCGGCGCTGCAGCGAGCAGTCGCGCTCGCCGAGATGCACGGCATTTCCCTTGCCGTCGCCGAAGACCTGGATCTCGATGTGGCGCGGCCGGCCGAGGTAGCGCTCGAGATAGACCTCGTCGTTGCCGAAGGCGGCCTTGGCCTCGGAGCGCGCGGTCTGGAAGGCCTGCGCGAGATCCTCGGGGCCGCGGGCGAGCTTCATGCCGCGGCCGCCGCCGCCGGCGGTCGCCTTCACGATCAGGGGGAAGCCGACCTCGCCCGCCACCCGCTGCGCCGCCGCGAGGGTCGGCACCCCGCCGTCGGAGCCCGGGACGCAAGGCACGCCCAGGTCGCGCATGGTTTCCTTGGCGGTGATCTTATCGCCCATCAGCCGGATGTGCTCGGAAGTCGGGCCGATGAAGGTCAGCCCGTGGTCCTCGACGATCTGCACGAAGGCGGCGTTCTCGGAGAGGAAGCCGTAGCCGGGGTGGATCGCCTCGGCGCCGGTGATCTCGCAGGCCGAGATGATGTTCGGCACCGAGAGATAGCTCTGCGTCGCCGGCGGCGGGCCGATGCAGACGCTCTCGTCGGCCATGCGCACATGCATGGCATGGGCGTCGGCGGTGGAATGCACCGCGACGGTGGCGATGCCCATCTCCTTGCAGGCGCGGTGGATGCGGAGCGCGATCTCGCCCCGGTTGGCAATCAGGATCTTCTTGAACATCGGGGTCTCCGGGCCCTCGGCCGCGTCATTCCAGGATGATCAGGGGGGCGCCGAATTCGACCGGCGAGCCGTCCTCCACCAGGATCCGCTTGACCCGCCCGGCGCGCGGCGCGGGGATCTGGTTCATCGTCTTCATCGCCTCGATGATGAGGATCGTCTGGCCCTCGGTCACCGCGTCGCCGACCTTGACGAAGGGCGGCGCCTCGGGCTCGGCCTGGAGATAGGCGGTGCCGACCATGGGCGAGGGCACGACGCCGGGATCCTCGGTCGGGTCGAGCGCCGGCGGCGGCGTCGAGGCCGCGCTGGCGGCTGCCGCGGCATGGGCGGCGGGGGCCGGCGCGGGCGCCGGCGCGGCGAGCACCGGTGCGGCATGCTGTATCTGCCGGGCGACGCGGACGGTCAGCGAGTCGGCGTCGCCGTATTCGCGGTTGACCTCGATCTCGGTGAGGTCGTTGGCGCGCAGCATCTCCGCCAGGGCCTGGATGAAATCGACGTCGGAATCCTGGGGTCGCTTGCTCATCTCATGTTCTGTTCTTGTTATGTGCGGGCCTGGCCGGCCCCTGTCCCGGCAGGATCCTCTATAGGCTGCGCCCGCGAAAGAGGAAAGTGCGGAAATTTCCCGTGGAGTCTTGATCACTCGCTCTCGCGCAGCGCCGCCACCAGGGTCTGCATCTGGTCGAGCGGGAGATAGCCGCGCACCATCTGGTCGCCGAAGACGAAGGTCGGGGTGCCGGAGACCGCGAGGCTCTCGGCGAGCGCCCGCGTCCCGGCGAGGCGGCGGGTCACCTCCTCGGCCTCCATGCCGGCGCGGATCGCCGCGGGGTCGAGGCCGGCGGCGGTCAGTTCCTCGTCGAGCACCGCGTCGTCGATCGGGCCCTGCAGGCCCATCAGCCGGTGGTGCAGCGTCCCATAGGCCTCGGGGCCTTCGGCGAGCAGAGTGGCGATGGCGGCGCGGGCCGCCAGTTCCGAGCCGGGGCCGAGGATCGGCATCTCCTTGACGATCCAGCGGATGTCGCCGTCCTCCGCGATCAGCCGGGTCAGCTCGGGATGGGCGCGCCGGCAGAAGCCGCATTGGTAGTCGAGGAATTCCACCACGGTGACGCTGCCCTCCGGGTTGCCGCCCACATAGGAGAAGCCGTCGTCGAAGATCGCCGCCGCATGGGCCGCGACGAGATCGCGATCGGCCTCGGCGGAGGCGGCCTTGCCCTCCTCCTCGAGCAGGGCGACCATCTCGCGCAGGATCTCGGGGTTCTCCAGCAGATAGGCGCGGATCTCGGCGTGCAGCATCGCGCGATCGGCCTCCGACAGCGTCTCGGAGGCCTGGCCCGCCGGCGCCGCGAGCGACGCTGCGGCGAGGCCCGCCAGGACGGCCAGGGTCGGGAGGGAGGGGAATCGCATGGGCAACCTCACTTCTGCGCGCGGCGCGCGACGGTGATCACATCCTGGGCCTGCAGCCAGCCCGGCGAGCCGGCGGGCAGCAGGCCGGCGGCGCGGCCGGCGTGGCGTTCGGCATCGGCGAAGCGGCCTTCGAGCACGAAGCGTTCCGCCGTGGCGAGCGAGGCCGCGCCCTCGTCGCCGAGACGCGCCTCGGCGAGCGCGAGGTCGCGGTACACGCCCGCATTCGCCTTGTCGAGGGCCGCGGAGCGGGTCAGCACCGCGCGGGCCTCGGCATCGGCCGCGCCATCCTCGAGGTTGAGCAGGGCGCGGCCGAGGCCGGCGAGGATCAGCGGCTCGTCGGGGGCGAGCGCGACCGCCGCGCGATAGGCGGCGACCGCCCCGCCGGCCTGGCCGGATTCGAGCAGGAACTGGCCCTTCAGCTCGTGGTAATAGGCATCCTCGGGCCGCGCGGCGATCAGCGTATCGGCCAGGGCCGCGGCCCGCGCCGGGTCGGGGCGGCGGTGCGCGGCGATCGCCCGGGCGAGCGTGGCCGCCTCGGAGCCGTCGCCGGCGGGATAGCGGCGCTGGACCTCCGACGGGCGCCCGAGGAAGCCGGTGATCTTGGCGACCATGCGGGCGTGCCAGTAGACATCCTCGGGCGATGGCCCGTCGCCGTGGGGCAGGGTGGCGGTCTTCTGCTCCAGGAGGGCGATGCGCTCGCTCCAGAGCGGGTGGGTCAGGGCATAGGGGTCCATGCGCGAGGGCATCAGCGCCTCCTGCCCGCGGAAGAGGTCGAGCACCTCGAGCATGGCCGCCGGGTCGCTGCCGGCCGCGGCCATGTAGCGGATCCCGGCCTGATCGGCGCTCGCCTCCTCGGCGCGGTTGTGGGCGAGCATGCTGCGCTCGGCCGCCTGGCGGCTGCTGCTCGCGATGGCGAGCCCGGCGGTGGGGCTGCCGCCCGCCGTCGCCGCCGCCGCCCCGATCATGCCGATGAGCGCCATGCCGCGCGCGCCCTTCATCGCCTGGTCGCGGCGCGCCTGGTGGCCGCCGGTGATATGGCCGGTCTCGTGGGCGATCACCGCGCGCAGCTGGTCGATCGTCTCGAGCCGCGCGAGCAGGCCGGTGAAGAGGAAGATGTTCTGCCCGCCCGCCACGAAGGCGTTCAGCTCGCGGTCGTTGACGATATAGACATGCACCGAGGCGGGATTGAGCCCGGCCGCACGGAAGACCGGATTGGCGATGCGCGCCAGCGTGCGCTCGACCTCGGCATCGCGCACGAGGCTCTGCGCCGCCGCCCCCGAGAGGGAGGCGGCGAGCGCGAGAAGGCCCAGCAGGAGAATCCGCAGCCGCAGGTCGTCGTCTCCGTCGGTTGCGCCCGCCGGGAAATCATGGCTGAAGGGGGCGCGGCAGATCCTAGGAGACCCAGGGTGCGAAGTTCAAGCCGGGGCGAGGTCGATCCCTTCATTGTGATGGACGTCATGGAGGCGGCGCGGGCCGCGGAGGCGGCGGGGCGCTCGATCATCCACATGGAGGTCGGCCAGCCCGGCACGCCGGCGCCCGCCGCAGCCCGGGAGGCGGTGGCGCGGGCGATGGCGGCCGGCCCGCTCGGCTATACCGTGTCGCTCGGCCTTCCCGCGCTCCGGGCGCGGATCGCGCGGCTCTACCGGGACTGGTACGGGCTCGATCTCGACCCCGGGCGGGTGGTGGTGACGGCGGGCTCCTCGGCGGGGTTCATCCTCGCCTTCGCCAGCCTCTTCGACCGGGGCGAGCGCGTGGCGATCGGCGAGCCGGGCTATCCGAGCTATCGCAACATCCTCCGGGCGCTCGACCTGGTGCCGGTCGGGATCGGGACCGGGCCGGAAGCCCGGTTCCAGCCGGAGCCGGGGGATCTCGGCGCCGATCTCGCCGGGGTGCTGGTGGCCTCGCCGGCCAATCCCACCGGGACGATGCTGGCGCGCCCCGATCTCGCGGCGCTGGTCGGGCGGGCGCAGGAGCTCGGGGTCGCCGTCGTCTCCGACGAGATCTACCACGGGATCCAGTATGGCGCGCGGGCGGTCTCGGCGCTGGAGATCTCCGACGAGGTCTATGTCATCAATTCCTTCTCCAAGTACTTCTCCATGACCGGCTGGCGGGTCGGCTGGATGGTGGTGCCCGAGGCGCATGTGCGGCGGGTGGAACGACTGGTGCAGAACCTCTTCATCTGCGCCCCGCATGCGAGCCAGGTGGCGGCGCTGGCGGCACTCGACGCCACGGAGGAGCTCGAGGGCAACCTCGCGGTCTACCGCGCCAACCGGGCGCTGATGCTCGAGGGGCTGCCGAAGGCGGGATTCGACCGGATCGCGCCGCCGGACGGGGCCTTCTACGTCTATGCGGATGTCAGCGACATGACCGGGGACAGCCGGGAGCTCTGCGCGCAGATCCTGAGGCAGGCGGGGGTGGCGGTGACGCCGGGGCTCGACTTCGATCCCCGGCGCGGCTCGGGGACCCTGCGCTTCTCCTACGCCGGGTCGACCGAGGACATCGCCGAGGGGCTGCGGCGGCTGCAGGCCTGGGCGGGGCGGTGACGGCGGGCTACTGGCCGACGGTGTTCTTGTAGATGCGGCCGTCCTTCATGATGACGGCGAGGTTGGCCGGGTCGGCGAGGAGGTCGATGTCGGCGATCGGGTCGCCGTCGACCAGGAGCAGGTCGGCGAGCGCGCCTTCCTCCACCTCGCCGAGGCGTCCCGGATAGGGATTGCGCAGGCCGGTGAGCTGCAGCAGCTCGCCGTTCACCGAGGTCGCCATCGCCAGCGCCTGGGCGGGGGTGTACCAGCGCAGCATCCGGGCGAGCCAGGCGCCCTGGCGGGTGGCTTGCGCCGGCGAGAACAGGATGTCGGTGCCGAAGGCGGTCTTGAGTCCGTACTTCTTGGCCAGGGCATAGACGGAGTCGGTACCGGCGCTGACCGCCTTCTTCTTCGCCGCCTGCGGCGAGCCCGGCGGGAACTGGACCGCGTCCTCGTCGTCAACGAAGGGCTGGGTGCTGAGCCAGATGCCCTTCTCGGCCATGAGCTGGGCGGTGGCGTCGTCCATCAGGTGCCCGTGCTCGATCACCTTGACGCCGGCGGCGATCGACCGCTGGATCGCCTCCGGGGTATAGGCGTGCACCGCCACGTAGGTGCCCCAGTTGCCGGCGGCCTCGACCGCGGCGCGCAGCTCCTCGAGCGTGAAGGTCGAGACGTCGATCGGGCTGTGCGGCGAGGCGACGCCGCCGCCCGCCGTCAGCTTGATCTGCGAGGCGCCCAGCATCAGCTGCTCGCGCGCCCGCACCCGCACCTCGTCGGGGCTGTCGGCGACCAGGGCGCCGCCGAGCTGCTCGATCCGGGACGAAGGCTCGCCGATGGTGCGCGGCAGCTCGGAGACCGGGCGGAAGTCGCCGTGGCCGCTGGTCACGGTGATGATCGCCCCGGAGGGATAGATGCGCGGGCCGACGACGATGCCGGCGTCGATGGCCTGCTTCAGCCCGAAGGCCGGCCCGCCCATGTCGCGGACGGTGGTGAAGCCGCGCATCAGGGTATTGGTGGCCTCGTCGCCGGCGACGAGGTTGAGGAAGCCGACGTCGCCGTAGAGCAGCTCGGCGGGCGTCGGACGCACCAGCGTCGTGTGCCAATGCGCGTCGATCAGCCCGGGCATCAGCGTGTCGCCGGCGCCGTCGATCACCGTGGCGCCGGGCTCCGCCTCGATGGCGTCGGGACTGATCCGCTCGATCAGGTTGTCGCGGACGAGCACGTTCATCGGTTGGCTGAGCTCGGCCGAGGTGCCGTCGAAGACCCGGACGTTTTCGAAGAGGACGACGTCGGCCTGCGCCGTCCCTCCGGACAAGGCCAGCGCCATGGCCAGCGCAATCGGGCGCAGCATGAATTCCTCCAACGATGGCTATGCGGAGGGGCCGGCGCGCGGCCGGCCCCGTGCGGGCGTTCAGGAGCCGCCGATCGCGCGCGACCACCAGCCGCGGCGCTTCTGGCCCTCCTTCTCGGGAGCGGCGTCCGGATCGGCCGCGGCCTCGGTGCCCTGGGCGGTTTCCGGCCTCGTCTCCGTCGCGACCATGGTCTCGCCGGAAGCCGCCTCGGCGGCTGCGGTGGGGGCCTCGGCGGGATGGGGCTCGGGGAGGTCCTCGGGGCCGGGTGCGGCCGCATCTTCAGGCGTTTCCGGCGCCGGGGTCTGGGTCAGCGGCGCCTCGACATCGGCGAGGACCGCCGCGACCGGCCGCCGCACCCGTTCGCGCCGGCGCGGCTGCGGCGCGTCGCTCTCGGGCACCTCGACGATGCCGGAGCTCTCGGGCTCGCCGGTCTCGATCACCTCGCCGAGCGGGGAAGGCCTGGTCTCCTCGGACGTGGACTCCGGCTCCGCGGGCGTCTCCGCGGCGGTGTCGGCTGAGGTCTCGGCTGAGGTCTCGGCGGCGGGTCGCTCGCTGCGGCTGCCGCGCGAGCGCCGGCGGGACTTCGGCTTGGCGGCCGGCTCGACCGCCTCCGCGGGCTCGGCCGGTTCCGCAGGCGCCGCGGCTTCGGGGGCCGGCTCGGCCTCCGCGTCGGCTTCCGGGGCGGCGGCCTGCTCCTCGGCGGTCTCCTCCGGGGTCTCGGCGCCGGACCGTCCCGCCCCGCCGCGGCGGCGGCGCCGGCGCTTGCGCTTGCCCGCGGATTTCTCGCCCGCGCCGGCTCCGGCGCCGGTAGCGGCTTCCGCCTCGTCGCCTTCCTCCGCTTCCTCCTCGATCTCGTCTTCCTCGGGATAGGCCACCGGGCTCGGCGCCAGCCCTTCCTGAACCTGCACGATGCGCGAGGCGGTCTTGAACCGCTCCAGCCGGTAGTCGGGGCTGATGAGCGCGGGATCGCCCTCGACCCGCACCGAGAGCCCGAACCGGCCCTCGATCATCGCGATATGCTCGCGCTTCTGGTTGAGGAGGTAATTGGCGATCTCGACCGGGGCGGCGATCAGCACTTCCCGCGAGCGGGCGCGCACGCCCTCTTCCTCGAGCTCGCGCAGGAGGGCGAGCGCGATGGAATCGTCCGAGCGCACCCGGCCCGTGCCGTGGCAATGCGGGCAGCCCTTGGTGGTGGCCTCGATCATGCCCGGGCGCAGGCGCTGGCGCGACATCTCGAGCAGGCCGAATCCGGAGATGCGGCCGACCTGGATGCGGGCGCGGTCGGATTTCAGCTTCTCCTTGAGCTTCTTCTCGACGGCGGCGTTGTTGCGCCGCTCGTCCATGTCGATGAAGTCGATGACGATGAGCCCGGCGAGGTCGCGCAGGCGCATCTGGCGGGCCGCTTCCTCGGCGGCCTCCATGTTGGTCTTGAGCGCGGTCTCCTCGATCGAGGCCTCGCGGGTGGCGCGGCCCGAGTTCACGTCGATCGCCACCAGCGCCTCGGTGACGTCGATGACGATGTAGCCGCCCGATTTCAGCTGGACCACCGGGTTGAACATGCCCGCGAGGTAGCTCTCGACCTGGAAGCGCGAGAAGAGCGGCAGCGGGTCGGAGTAGTGCTTCACGTTCTTGGCATGGCTCGGCATGAGCATGCGCATGTAGTCCTTGGCCTCGCGGTAGCCGCGCTCGCCGTCGACCAGGACCTCCTCGATGTCGCGGCTGTAGAGGTCACGGATCGCGCGCTTGATCAGGCTGCCTTCCTCGTAGATCAGGCAGGGCGCGATGGATTTCAGCGTCAGGTCGCGGATCACCTCCCACTGGCGCAGCAGGTATTCGTAGTCGCGCTTGATCTCGGTCTTGGTGCGGTTGGCGCCGGCGGTGCGGATGATCAGGCCCGCGCCCTCGGGCACAGTGATGGAGGAGGAGATGTCCTTGAGCTTCTTGCGATCCGTGGCATTTGTGATCTTGCGCGAGATGCCGCCGCCGCGGGCGGTGTTGGGCATCAGCACGCAGTAGCGGCCGGCGAGCGAGAGATAGGTGGTCAGCGCCGCGCCCTTGTTGCCGCGCTCCTCCTTGACGACCTGCACCAGCAGGATCTGCCGGACCTTGATCACCTCCTGGATCTTGTAGCGGCGCTGGCGCGGCTTGCGCGGGGCGGCGCGTTCCTCGGCGAGGTCGTCGCCGCCGACGGCCTCGTATTCGGTTTCCGCTTCGGCCTCCGGCTCGGCGTCCGCCTCGGGTCCCGGCGCGGCGGCGGCCGCCTCGGCGGGTTCCTCGACGACCTCGATGTCGATCTCGCCGCTGGCGGCGGAGGGCGGGGGCACGTCCTCGAAATCCGCGCCGATGGTCTCCGGCTCGGCCGGGGGCGGTGCCTCGGCGGTGATCACCGCCTCCTCGGCGGCCGGCGTGCCCTCGGCTGCGGCCTTGCTGCGGCTGCGACTGCGCGACCGGCCGCGGCTCTTGGGCTTCTCGGGGGCGGCCTCCTCCTCGGCCTGGCGGGCGTATTCGGCCTCCTCGGCCAGCAGGGCCTCGCGGTCGGCCTTGGGGATCTGGTAGTAATCGGGATGGATTTCCGAGAAGGCGAGGAAGCCGTGGCGATTGCCGCCGTATTCGACGAAAGCCGCCTGAAGGGAAGGCTCGACCCGGGTGACCTTCGCGAGATAGATGTTTCCGGCGAGCTGCCGTTTGTTCAGGGATTCAAAGTCGAACTCTTCGACCTTGTTTCCGTCCACCACCACCACGCGGGTCTCTTCCGCATGGGTGGCGTCGATGAGCATTTTCCGTGTCATGGCAACTTTCATGGACGGCCGGGCGGCGCGCGCCGCGAAGCGCGGGCGATCCGGTCGTCGTGAAGGAAGGAGCGGGGATGCTGGACATGCCCGACGGACAAGGGCCCTTCAGGGGGGCTGTCGCTCGTGTCGGTCCGGTTCCAGCGCGTTTCACCGCGGTTTGTCTCCGGCGCAGGCGGCAACCCGTCCCGCGCCACGTTATGTCGGGCTTGCGGCCCGGATGCAGCAATATCGGCGCGAACGCCGGTCGCCTTCTGCCGGGATCATCCAAGACGTGTGAAACGCTCTTGCAATGCCTCGAGCATGCGACGAATACGAGTGTCGTCACGCCAGCTTGGCATTTGGACGACCTGCCGACATATGCATGGCGGACCGGCAAATACAATGATTTTTTGCATTTGGGCCGACAGGTGCTTCTCTCCCACGCGGCGGATCCGGCGAGGCAATGCGATGAAATGGCGGCGGAATCTGCGAAGCATTCTTCTCGCGGCCCTGATCGCTTCGGGCCTGGCCCCGGCGGTGCAGGCGGCGCCGGGAGAGGTGCTTCGGGTCGAGAGCAGCTTCTTCGGACGCACGCTGACCCTGCGGTTGAATCTGGCGGAGGCGGTTCCCTATCGGGTCTTCACGCTCGACGACCCGCGCCGGCTGATCGTGGAGGTGGCGGCCGAGGGCTGGCTGGAGCCCGCGCTACTGGGCCGGGCCTGGCCGCGGGCGATCGGGGGGATTCGCGCCGGCGCGAGCCATGATGGCTGGGTGCGGCTGGCCGTCGATCTCGGGAAGCCGCTCGCGCTCGAGACGGCGCAGTTGCGGCGGACCGCGGAGGGCGCGGAGATCGATATCCGGCTCCGCCGCGGGTCGGCTGCGGAATTCGCCGCGGCCTCGGGCGCGCCGCCGGATGTCTGGCCCTTCGGCGCGGCGCGGGCCGGCGGCGGGGCCGGGAGGGTGAGCATCGCCATCGACCCCGGCCATGGCGGCGTCGATCCGGGGGCGACGGCCGGCGGCGTGGCGGAGAAGGACGTGATGCTGGATTTCGCGCAAGCCCTGCGCGACCGGCTCGCCGCACGGGGCCGCTACGAGGTCTTCCTGACGCGGGAGGCGGACGAGTTCGTGGCGCTCGACGAGCGCGTGCGCCGGGCGCGGGCGGCGGAGGCGGATCTCCTCCTGTCGCTGCACGCCAATGCGGAGGCCGACGAGACCGTCGGAGGCGCCATCGTCTTCACGCGCTCGGAGCGCAGTTCGAGCGCGCTGGCCGCCGGGCGCGTGGCCTTCGAGAATGCGGCCGGGCTCGCCGCCGGCGATGCCGGACCGCCGCCAGCTGAGGAGATCCTGCTCGTGCTCTCCGACATGGCGCGCCGGAATGCGGCGCGGCGCTCGGAGGAGGCCGCCGCGGCGCTGGTCGATGCGATCGAGCGCGATCTCGGGACGGCGGGGACATTCCCGCGCCAGTCGGGGCGCTTCGCGGTGCTGGCGGCGCCCGAGATGCCCTCGGTGCTGCTGGAGCTGGGCTTTCTCTCAAACATGCGTGATCGGCAGAACCTGACCTCGCCGGGCTGGCGGATCCGGGCCGCCGAGGCCGTCGCTGTCGCAATCGACGCATGGGCGGTCGCAGACGGGCCGCGCGCCGCGTCGCAGTGACGACGGCGCGCGCGGATCGCCGCAGCGGCGTTTTGACGTTTTGCCGGCCCTCGGATATGGTCTCGATGCAAGTATCGGGCGTCGAATCGTGTCAAGAATCATCCTTAAGTTTTTCGGGTTCCTGTTTTCCTGGATCGCGATCGGCTCGATCATGGGGCTGCTCGCGCTCGTCGCCGTCTTCACGATCTACGGCAAGGATCTGCCCGACTACGCGCAGCTGGCCAATTACGAGCCGCCGACGCTGAGCCGGATCTATTCCGGCGAGGGCGCGCTGATGGACGAATTCGCCCGCGAGCGGCGGATCTTCACGCCGATCGACGAGATCCCCGACCGCATCAAGCAGGCCTTCATCTCCGCCGAGGACAAGAACTTCTACGAGCACGGCGGCTTCGACCCGGTCGGCATCGCCAAGGCGATCTACGAGGCCGCCGCCCATGGCGGCCGGCTGCGCGGCGCCTCGACGATCACCCAGCAGGTGATGAAGAACTTCCTGCTGACCGGCGACCGCTCGGGCGAGCGCAAGATCAAGGAGATCATCCTCGCCACGCGGCTGGAATCGACGCTCTCGAAGGAGGAGATCCTCGAGCTCTATCTCAACGAGATCTTCCTCGGGCAGAATTCCTACGGCGTCACCGCGGCCGCGCAGGTCTATTTCGGCAAGTCGCTCGAGGAGCTGTCGCTGGCGGAGATCGCCTATCTCGCGGCGCTTCCCCAGGCCCCGAGCGTGCTGCATCCGGTGCGCGAGAAGCCCCGAGCCATCGCCCGGCGGGACTACGTGATCGGGCAGATGCTGGAGAACGGCTATGTCACCGCCGCGGAGGCGGCCGCGGCGCGCGAGGAGGATCTGCGCACCGTCCAGAGCGGGGATCTGCCCTCGGCCCGCGTCGCCATGCCGCCGCGGGACTATTTCACCGACGAGATCCGGCGCGAGCTGTCGGCGAGCTTGGGCGACGAGGAGCTCTTCACCGGCGGGCTCACCATCCGCGCCACGGTCGATCCCGACCTGCAGACGGTCGCGGCGCGGGCGCTGAGGGACGGGCTGGAGAAATACGACCGCGAGCTCGGCGTCTATCGCGGGCCCGCGGCGCAGATCGACCCGGCGGGCTTCGATCCCTCGGACGAGGCGAGCTGGCGGGCGGCGCTGGCCGGGGCTTCCGTGCCGCGCGACATCGACGGCTGGCATCCGGCGGTGATCCTCGAGATCGGCGAAAGCTCGGCGCGCATCGGCATCGAGGGGGTCGAGGAGGACGAGGACGGGCATTTCCTGAGCTTCTCGGACGCGAAATGGGCCCGGCTGCGCGGCGAGAACGGCCGGTTGCGCGAGGCGCAGGGCGCGGACGACATGTGGGACGTGGGCGACGTGGTGCAGGTCCGGGCGATCACCGCCGACGGCGCCTTCGAGCGCTGGTCCTATCGCCAGGTGCCCGCGATCCAGGGCGGCTTCATGGCCATGGACACGATGACGGGCCGGGTGCTCGCCATGCAGGGCGGGTTCTCCTACCAGTCGAGCGTCTTCAACCGTGCCACCCAGGCGCTGCGCCAGCCGGGCTCGTCGTTCAAGCCCTTCGTCTATGCCGCCGCGCTCGACAACGGCTATTCGCCGGCGACGATCGTGGTCGATGCGCCGATCGAGGTCGCGACCGGGGCGGGGATCTGGCGGCCGACCAATTCCAGCGACAAGTTCTACGGCCCCGCGCCGATCCGCACCGGGCTGGAGCAGTCGCGCAACCTGATGACGGTGCGCATCGCCCAGGACGTCGGCATGGACGTGGTGGCGGAATATGCCGAGCGCTTCAACGTCTACAAGGACATGCCGGAGCTCCTGTCCTATTCGCTCGGTGCCGGCGAGACCACGCTCTACGAGATGGTGGCGGCCTATGCGATGTTCGCCAACGGCGGGCTCAGGGTCGAGCCGACGCTGGTCGACCGGGTGCAGGACCGCTACGGCCGGACGATCTACCGGCACGACCGGCGCGAATGCGAGAACTGCACCGCGGATCGGCTGTCGGCGGCGGCCCAGCCGTTCCTGCGCTCCAATGCCGAGCGGATCATGGATCCGATCACTGCCTATCAGATCACCTCGATGCTGCAGGGCGCGGTCAGCCGCGGCACCAGCCGGGCCGCCGTGGGCTCGCTGGGGCTCAATCTGGCGGGCAAGACCGGCACCACGAACGACGCCAAGGACGTCTGGTACGTGGGCTATTCCCCGCGGATCGCGGCGGGCTGCTACATGGGCTACGACAACCCGCGGCCCTTGGGGAAATCGGCTTTCGGCGGAACGCTTTGCGCGCCGATCTTCGCCGAGTTCATCAAGGTGGCGCTGGCGGGGCAGGGGCCGGTGACCTTCCCGGTGCCGCCGGGCGGGCGGTTCATCTCTATCGACCGCCATTCCGGCCAGCGCCTGCCCGACGGCGCCACCGGGGCCAATGTGCAGGTCGAATACATCAAGGACGGCCAGGAGACCGTGGTCGGCGGCTACGGCCAGACGGTGGACGGCGGCTGGAAGATCGGCGCCGACGTGCCGCTCTACGACGGGGTGCCGGCCCAGAACATCGAGCGCGTCCAGGTGCGCGGCCAGTCCCGCGCCCTGCCGAAGAATCCCTCGCTTGGCTCGATCTCGAGCGGCGGGCTCTACTGAGGCTTCGGCGCGGGCGATCGCCCTTTACCCGCCGGCTTGGGCTGGGCTAGAACCGGCGCCGCGCGGGGTCCGAAGGTGGGCTCCGCGCCCCGACGGGAACCGATCATGCGCGCCGAAACCGAACATGCCGTTGCCGAGATCGAGCGGTCGCTGGCGCTCTTGCGCCAGCGGCTGGGCTGGGACACGGCCGCGCATCGGCTCGAAGAGCTGAACGCGATGTCGGAGGATCCGGAGCTCTGGAGCGATCCCGCCCGCGCCCAGAAGCTGATGCGCGACCGGCAGACGCTGAGCGACGCCATCGACGGCTATTCGGCGCTCGCGCGCGAGCTCGACGACCAGCGCGAGCTGATCGCCATGGGCGAGGCGGAGGGCGACCAGGAGGTCGTGGCGGAGGCGGAGGACGCGCTGCGCGCCCTGCGCGAGCGCGCCGCGCAGAAGGAGATCGAGGCGCTGCTCGACCAGGAGGCGGATGCCAACGACACCTTCCTCGAGATCAATGCCGGCGCCGGCGGCACGGAGAGCTGCGACTGGGCGGCGATGCTGGCGCGCATGTACGTGCGCTGGGCGGAGGGGCACGGCTACAAGGTCGAGCTGATCTCCGAGAACCCCGGCGAGGAGGCGGGCATCCGCTCGGTCACCTATCAGATCAGGGGCCACAACGCCTATGGCTGGCTGAAATCCGAGAGCGGGGTGCACCGGCTGGTGCGCATCTCGCCCTTCGACAGCGCCGCGCGCCGGCACACCTCCTTCTCCTCGGTCTGGGTCTATCCGGTGGTCGACGACAACATCGACATCGAGATCGCGCCGAACGACATCCGCATCGACACCTATCGCTCGTCCGGCGCCGGCGGCCAGCATGTCAACACCACCGACTCGGCCGTGCGCATCACCCATATCCCGACCAATATCGTCGTCACCTCCTCGGAGAAGTCGCAGCACCAGAACCGCGCCAATGCCATGGCGGCGCTGAAGTCGCGGCTCTACGAGCTGGAGCTGCGCAAGCGCAACGAGGCGATCACCGCGGCGCACGAGGCCAAGGGGGACGCGGGCTGGGGCAACCAGATCCGCTCCTACGTGCTCCAGCCCTATCAGATGGTGAAGGATCTGCGCAGCAACCACGAGACCTCCGATACGGCCGGCGTGCTCGACGGCGATCTCGACGCCTTCATGGCGGCGGCGCTGGCGCTGCAGGTCACCGGCAAGAGCCGGGCGGAGGCGCAGGCCGAGGATTGAGGGTCAAGATTATTGTGCCGCGCGGCCGACCTGTCCTAAAGTCCGGGGCCATGCAGGCCGCGAAGCTCGCCGCTCCGGGGAGGATCCGATGAACACCGCCACGACCGCCGCCGACCGCTATCCGGTTCGCAGCATCAGCGTCGACGACGTCTATTCCGCACTCTCCGAAGGCTGGGCGGATTTCCGGGCCGCGCCGGAATTCGGGCTCTTCTTCGGCGGGGTCTATGCCTTCGCCGGCATCCTGATCTTCCTCCAGCTCTGGGTCTGGGACCAGCCCTTGTGGATCCTGCCGCTCGCCCTGGCGTTTCCGCTGATCGGGCCCTTCGCGGCGATCGGCCTCTACGAGGTCAGCCGCCGGCGCGAGAGGGGCGAGCCGCTGGTCTGGGCCGAGATCCTCGACGTGATCTGGCGCGAGCGGACGCGGCAGATGCCGACCATGGCCTTCATCGTCCTCGCCGGCTTCATGATCTGGATGTGGTCGGCGGCGATGCTGATCGCCATCGTGCTCGGGCGGATGAACTTCGCGGTCTATTCGGATATCGGCGCGCTGCTGACCACGGGCAACGGGCTGCTCCTGCTCTTTCTCGGGACCATCGTCGGGGGCGCGATCGCGCTCGTGCTCTTCTCGGTCACGGCAGTGTCGCTGCCGATGCTGCTCGACCGCGAAGTGGATTACGTGACGGCGATGCTCACGAGCTACACGGCCGTCACGCGCAATCCGGTGGCGATGCTGACCTGGGGGGCGATCGTCGCGGTGGGGGTCTTCGTCGCGATGGTGCCGTTCTTCCTCGGGCTCTTCATCGCCCTGCCGGTGCTGGGGCACACCACCTGGCACATCTACCGCAAGGTGGTGCCGCCCGAGGGTGCGGCCTGATCCCGAGGGGCCGGGGCGCGATCCGTCCGGGGATTGAGCCTGTGATCTCCGGGTGAATCCGGTCGGTTGAGGGGCGCCCGGAACCGACAACAGCAAGGCGCTGCGTCGCCCGGTCCGGTCGCCCGGAGGCGCGAGCCGCAGGGCGAGGGTGGTGCAGCTTCACCACCGATCGCCACGGGTCGATCGGGCTGGGGACACCCGGTCCGGCGCGGGATGCAAGTCGATGGAGAGGGCCGCCGATATCATGCGCCAGATCCGCGAGGGGAAGGCGGCGGCGCAACTGGGGAAGGGCGCCAACAGAACGTGATCGCCTGAAGGCCCAATGGTCGGCAGGCTGACGCGCGGGTTCCGAGCCGCGTCGGAAGGACGGCGGCGCCGCGGGGGCCGGGCGCCGGGTCCGAGGGCAATCGCCCCGAGGGCGTCGGGAGCGTTATTCGGCGGCCGTGACGGCGACCGGCCGCTGCGGCGCGGAGCCGGAGGAATTTGATCCCTTCGAGAGCGGATCGTCCTGGCGCTGCACCGAGCCTTCGAAATGCGCGCCGCTCTCGATGGCGATCGTCTTGTGCACGATGTCGCCTTCCACGCGAGCGGTATTGGCGAGGCGGACCTTCAGCCCGCGCAGCCGGCCCACGACGCGGCCGTTGACCACCACGTCCTCGGCGATCACTTCGCCCTTCACGGTCGCGGTCTCGCCGACGATCAGGGTCTGGGCGCGGATGTCGCCCTCGATGGTGCCCTCGATCTGGATGTCGCCGCTGGAGCGGACGTTTCCGGTGATGGTGATGTCCGAGGAGAGCACGGAGGCAGCGGGCTTGGGCTTGAGCGGCGCCGGCGAGATGCTCGGGGAGGAGGGCCTGAGCTCGCTCGCGGGCGGGGTCGGCGCCGCGGCCGCGATGTCGGTCTCGGGGGTCGAAGTCGCGTTGCTGTCGCTGGGACGGGGTTTAGTAAACATTCCTGGCGGTCTCCAGATAGGGCATCGGATTCACGGGGCGTCCGTTGAGATGCACCTCGTAGTGGAGATGCACGCCTGTACTACGCCCGGTTGAACCCATATCACCAATTCTATCTCCGCGCGAGAGTTTCTGTCCAGCCGCAACCCTGATCTTGCTCAGATGGGCATAAACCGTCTCGAACCCGAAATCGTGGCGGACCCGGACGGCGTTGCCGTAGCCGCTCTCTCGCTTGGCCGAGACCACCACGCCGTCGGCGGTGGCGAAGATCGGCGTGCCGCTCGCCCCGGCGAGATCGACGCCCAGGTGCATGCGGCGGCCGCGGCCCTTGGGGTCCGAGCGGGTGCCGAATCCGCTGGTGAAGCGGAAGTTCGCGGTCACCGGCATGGCATAGGGCACCCGTCCGGCGGCGATGCGCATCAGGTTCATGCGGTCGAGGGAGACCATGACGCTGTCGAGACGGCTCGACAGGCCGGGATCGTTGAAGGAACGCGTGCTGACCACGGCGGGCAGTTCCGGCCCGCCCTGGCCCGAATAGGTGTTCCGCACCGAGGCGATGAGGCTGTCCACGTCGAGATCCGTCGTCTTGAACATCGCTTCCAGCGGGCCGAAGGACATCGCCACGGCCTGTTCGAGCTGGTCGAGCATCTCTTCCTGCTGCCGCGTGTTCATCGAGATGCGCAGCTCGAGCTCGGCGACCTGGGCCGCGAGCGTCTCGCGCTCGTCCTCGGCGGCGTCGCGCGCGACCACGGCGTCGGAAAGCGCGCCGGTCACGGTGTCGAGCGTCTGGGAGAGGTCGCCGGCGGTGCCCTGCTTGCGGTCGAGCGTCTCGTTGACCTCGCTCATCTCGGCGAGCAGCGCGTCGCGGGCGGCGGCGATCTCGCGGCGCTCCTCGACGGCGTCCTGCAGCCGGCCGCGCATCAGTTCGAGCGCCGTGGCCAGCTCGCGGCGTTCCTCGACCGAATCGAGGATCGAGGTCTGCTGCCGGCCGATCTGCTCCATGGCGAGCTTGAAGCGCTCCTGGGCGGAGCGGGCCTCGGCGGCGCGCTGGTCACGCTCGGAGGCGAGTTCCTCGAGCCGCTGCTTGTAGGCGTTCTGCAGGACGGTGGTCTGAACCGTCCGGCTGCCGCCCGAAACCGTGTCGAGCACCACGAGGGAGGTCGCGATCGCCATCCAGCCGAGCAGCACGACCAGCGCCGCGGCGAGTGAAAGCTGTACGAGAGGCGTCAGCCGGATGTAGCTGGTTGCATTGCGGGATTGTATGAAAAGCCGCTTCTCGGGAACGAAGGCGGACAGCCATCCGTTCACTCTTTTTCCCAGTCCCGGCATTCCGCCACCCTATACGTGTTGTATATTCCGGCAGGTTCGACCCAACCACTAGTCGCTCTTAGGGAGAAAGCCCGGGAATGACAATCGCAGGGCGGGGCGTTTGCGGCGCTTCCGCGAACTCGGCGGAAACTCGCCAATCGCTATCCGGAAGCCCGCCGGATCGCGACTGCGAAGGGCGCCTTCAGAGCGCTCTGGCGGCCTCCAGGACCGCGGCGGCATGGCCCCGGACCTTGACCTTGCGCCAGATGCGGCGGATGCGCCCCGACGCGTCGATCAGGAAGGTCGCGCGCTCGATGCCCATGTATTTCCGGCCGTACATCGATTTCTCGACCCAGACGCCGTAGCGCTCGCAGATCTCGCCGGTCTCGTCGGAGAGAAGGACGACCTCGAGCCCGTGCTTGGCGCGGAACTTCTCGTGGCTCTTGACGCTGTCCTTCGAGACGCCGACCACGGTGGTGTTCGCCGCCGCGAAATCCCCGATCAGCGCGGTGAAGTCGACGGCCTCGAGGGTGCAGCCCGAGGTGTCGTCCTTGGGGTAGAAATAGAGCAGGACGTTCCTGCCCTCCGCCTCCGCGAGGCCGAAGCTCTCGCCGCCGTCGCGTGGCAGGCGGAAATCCGGTGCCTGCTGGCCTTCCTCGATTGCGGTCATGGACGAACCTCCCTCGCTGCGTCTCCCGCCGAGGCAGACAGGCAGCCGGGCGGATCGTCAAGGGGCGGCAGCGGGGAATCCGCCATTGAGGCGCCTCGCGGGGCTGCCTATACCCCGCCGGTCCCGGCCTGGAGCGCGACATGCGGACGGAGGAGTTCGACTATCACCTGCCGGAGGAACTGATCGCGCTGCGGCCGCTGCGGCCGCGGCGGGCCGCGCGGCTGCTCGTGGCGCAGGGGGACGCCATCGCCGACTCGCATGTGCGCGACCTGGGCGCCTGGCTCCGGCCCGGGGATCTGCTGGTCTTCAACGACACCAAGGTCATTCCGGCGCGGCTCAGGGGGGTGCGGCGCCGGGCGGGCGGCGGCGAGGTGGCGGTCGAGGCGACGCTGCTCGCACCGGGCGAGGGCGGGAGATGGCGGGCGCTGGCGCGGCCCGGCCGGCGGCTCGCCCCCGGGGATCGCATCGAATTCGGCGCGGGCCTGGTGGGGGAGGTGATGGCCAGGGAGGGCGCCGAGATCGAGCTCGCCTTCGCGCTCTCGGGACGCGCCTTCGACCGGGCGCTGGCGCGTGCCGGCGAGATGCCGCTGCCGCCCTATATCGCGTCGCGGCGGGCGGCGGAGCCGGGCGACCGGCGCGCCTATCAGACCGTCTTCGCCGCGCGGCCGGGGGCGGTGGCCGCGCCGACGGCGGCGCTGCATTTCGACCGGGTGCTGCTCGCCGATCTCGAGGCCCGCGGCATCCGGAGCGTGCGGGTGACGCTGCACGTGGGCGCCGGGACCTTCCTGCCGGTCACCGCCGAGGAGATCGAGGGCCACCGGATGCATTCCGAGCGCGGCGAGATCGGCGAGGCGGCGACCGCGGCGATCCGGGAGACCATGGCGGCGGGCGGGCGCGTCATCCCGGTGGGGACGACCGCGCTCAGGGTGCTGGAGACGGCGGCCACCGGCCCGCGGCAGATCGCGCCCTGGGCCGGGGAGACCGAGATCTTCATCAGGCCCGGCTATGCCTTCCGGGTCGCGGACGGGCTGATGACGAATTTCCACCTGCCGCGCTCGACCCTGATGATGCTCGTCTCGGCCTTGATGGGCGTCGAGCGCATCCGGCGGATCTACGCCCATGCCATCGCCGGGCGCTACCGTTTCTTCTCCTACGGGGACGCCTCGCTGCTGCTGCCGCACGGCTGAGAAATCCGGCTTGCGCCCGCCCCCCGCCGACCGATAGCGGTGAGCGCGCGGAATCACCCCGCGAGCGAGAGAAGGTCCTCCGATGCTGATCGTCCTGCGCAATTCCTGGCCGCTGCTGCTGGGCATGATGTTGCTGATGCTCGGCAACGGCTTGCAGGGCACTTTGCTCGGCATCCGCGGCGCGATCGAGGGCTATGACGCCGCCACCATGTCGCTGGTGATGAGCGGCTATTTCGTCGGCTTCCTGCTCGGATCGCGACGGGCACCGATCATGATCCGGCAGGTGGGCCATGTGCGCGTCTTCGCCGCTTTGGCCTCTATGATCTCGGCGGCCTTCGTGCTCTATGCGGCCGCACCCGACCCCTGGATCTGGGTCGGCATGCGGGTGATCGTGGGCTTCTGCTTCGCGGGCGTCTACGTGGTGGCCGAGAGCTGGCTGAACGACGCCGCGACCAACGAGACCCGCGGGCAGGCGCTGTCGCTCTACATGATCGTGCAGATGGTGGGCATCATCGCCTCGCAGGGCATCCTCACCCTCGGCGATCCCTCGGGCTACGGGCTCTTCATCGTCATGTCGGTGCTGGTCTCGGTCTCCTTCACCCCGATCCTGCTGACCGCGGGCACCGCGCCCGCGTTCCAGACCACCAAGCCGATGACGCTGGTCCAGCTCTTCAACACCTCGCCGCTCGGCTGCGTCGGCACCTTCCTGCTCGGCGGCGTCTTCGCCGGCATCTTCGGCATGTCCTCGGTCTTCGGCACCGAGAAGGGGCTCAGCGTAGTCCAGATCTCGGCCTTCGTCGCGGCGATCTACACCGGTGGCCTGCTGGCGCAATATCCCATCGGCTGGGCCTCGGACAGGATGGACCGGCGCAAGCTGATCTTCGGGCTGACCGCGGGCGGCTCCGTGGTCACGCTCGCGGGCATGGCGGTGTCGGAACTCTATATCGTGCTCCTGGCGATCGGCTTCCTGATCGGCAGCGTCGCCAATCCGCTCTATTCGCTGCTGATCGCCTATACCAACGACTTTCTGGAACCCTCCGACATGGCGGCGGCTTCCGGCGGGCTGCTCTTCATCAACGGTCTCGGGGCGATGACCGGGCCGCTGCTGATCGGTGCCTTGATGACCCGCTTCGGGGCGGATGCCTTCTTCGCCTATCTGGCGGCGATGTTCACGCTGATCTCCTTCTATGCGCTCTACCGGATGACCCGCCGGCGGGCGCCCTCGGTCGACCAGACCTCGCGCTACCAGCCCGTCCTGCCCCAGGCGACGCCGGTGGCGCTGGAGGTTGCGCAGGAAGTCGCCATCGAGAAGGCCGCGGGCGAGCCGGCGCAAACTACGGCTTGACCGGGGAGGGATGGTGTCCGAACCATTCCTCGGGTGGAGGGCAGGGCGATGAATGACGCAGCGGCCGAGATCCTCGGGTTCTGGATCGATGAGGTCGGGCCGGAGGGCTGGTACAAGGTCGATCCCGCGCTCGACGACGCGATCCGCGAGCGATATCTGGACCTGTGGGAGGCCGCGCGCAGCGGCGCCTTCGACATCTGGATCCCGGAAGCGGAATCCTGTCTCGCCCTGGTGATCCTGCTCGACCAGTTCCCGCGCAACATGTTTCGCGGCGATGGCCGTTCCTTCGCCAGCGACGCCAAGGCCCTCGCCGTCACGAAATCCGCCATCGCGCGCGGCCACGACCAGCGGGAGGCGCTCGCGGGGCGCGCGTTCTTCCACCTGCCGCTGGCGCATTCCGAGACCCTGCCGGATCAGGACCGCTCGGTGCGGCTGAGCCTCATGCGCTTCGGGCGGGGCAGCAACCTCACCCATGCGCGGGCGCATCGCCTGGTCATCCGCCGCTTCGGGCGCTTTCCCTATCGCAATGCCGCGCTCGGGCGGCTCACCACGCCGGCGGAGCAGGCGTTCCTCGATGCCGGCGGCTATGCCGCGGCGATGCGGGAGGTGTCGGCGTGAGCCGATGCCTGCGGGGGGTGGGGCGGGGTGATGACGCGGGGCGTCACACTGCACGGAGGCGCCCGGGGAAGCGGATGCAGGTTGTTTGCGCGATCACAACCTGTTCGACCTTCATCCGCCGCGCAGAAGGACGCTACACGCGGAACGCCACCCCGACCCCATAGGCGACGGCGGCGCAGATGCCCCCGACAAGCACGGATTCGCCGACGGCGCGGGCGAGCGTCGCGTTGGTGACCTGCCAGCGCAGCGTGCCGAGTGCGACCAGCGCCGCGAAGGTAGCGAAGACCGAAACCCGGAAGGTGGCGGGCACGGGGTCGAGCAGGAAATAGGGCAGGAGCGGCGCCGCGCCGAAGACGACGAAGGCGATGAAGGTCATCGCGCCCCGCGCGACCGGCCCGTCGGCGGTCGGATCGGCCATGCCGACCCGGTATTGCATCATGAAATCCGCCATGAAATCGGGATTGCGCGCCATGGTCGCGGCCATGTCGCGGGCGTCGGTCTCGTCCACGCCGTGCATGGTCAGGATCCCGACGGCATCGGTCTTGAGGTATTCCGGGTTGTGCCGGGCCTCGTGGCGCTCCTTCGCGAGGGTGGCGCGGTAGACGTCCTGCTCCGACCGGCTCGACAGGAATTCGCCCAGTCCCATGGCCGTGGCGTCCGAGAAGAGATTGGCCAGGCCGAAGAGCAGCACCGCGATGCTGCCCACGGTCGCCGCGCCCTCGGCCCCGAGGCCGGCGAAGCCCGCGACCACGGCGAAGGTGGTCACGATGCCGTCGTTGCCGCCATAGACGATCTGCTTGAGATATTCCTGCAGGCGGCCCATGCGCTCCGGAGAGGGACCTTCGAGGGCTTCGGGCATGGTCTTTCCTTCCGGCGGGTCGTCGGCGACGAAAAAGGGAGCGCCCGAAGGCGCCCCCCGATGATGCGGCGACCGCCCGAGGGCTCAGGCGAGATCGAAGCGGTCGGCGTTCATCACCTTGGTCCAGGCGGCCACGAAGTCGCGCGCGAACTTCTCGCCGTTGTCGTCCTGGGCGTAGACTTCGGCATAGGCGCGCAGGATCGAGTTCGAGCCGAAGACGAGATCGGCGCGCGTGGCCGTCCACCGGACCGCATCCGTCTTGCGATCGCGGATCTCGTAGATCCCGCCCTCGACCGGCACCCACCGATAGTCCATGTCGGTGAGGTTGACGAAGAAGTCCGTGGTCAGCGCGCCCACGCGGTCGGTGAAGACGCCGTGCGGGCTCCCGCCATGGTTCGCGCCGATCACCCGCAGCCCGCCGACGAGGGCGGTCATCTCGGGGGCGGTGAGGCCCATGAGCTGGCTGCGGTCGAGCATCAGCTCCTCGGGGCTGACGGCATAATCCTTCTTCAGCCAGTTCCGGTAGCCGTCGGCCAGCGGTTCCAGCACGTCGAAGGAGGCGGCATCCGTCATCGCGTCGGTCGCGTCGCCGCGGCCGGGCGCGAAGGGCACCTCGATGGCATGGCCGCCGGCCTTCAGCGCCTGCTCGACGCCGAGATTGCCGGCCAGCACGATCACGTCGGCGACCGAGGCGCCGGTCTCCGCGGCGATCGGCCCGAGTACCGCGAGCACGCGGGCGAGGCGCTCGGGCTCGTTGCCCTCCCAGTCCTTCTGGGGTGCGAGGCGGATGCGCGCGCCATTGGCGCCGCCGCGCATGTCAGAGCCGCGATAGGTGCGGGCGCTGTCCCAGGCGGTGGCGACCATGTCGGCGGTGGTCAGCCCGCTCGCGCCGATCTTCGCCTTTACCGCGGCGATGTCGTAGCCGGTGGGGCCGGCGGGGATCGGGTCCTGCCAGACCAGGTCCTCGTCGGGAACCTCGGGGCCGATGTAGCGGACCTTGGGGCCCATGTCGCGGTGGGTCAGCTTGAACCAGGCGCGGGCGAAGGTGTCCTTGAAATATGCCGGGTCGGCCATGAACTTCTGGCAGATCGCGTTATAGGCCGGGTCCACCTTCATCGCCATGTCGGCATCGGTCATCACCGGCATCCGGCGCTTGCTCGGATCAGACGGATCGACGGGCATGTCCTCTTCCCTGATGCTCACGGGCTTCCACTGCTTGGCGCCCGCGGGGCTCTGGGTGAGCTCCCATTCATGGCCGAAGAGCATGTCGAACCAGCCCATGTCGAAGGTCGTCGGATGGGTGGTCCAGGCGCCTTCCGGTCCCCCGGTGATCGCATTGGCGGCCCGGCCCTTCAGTTCCGGATTGAACCAGCCCAGTCCCTGCTCCTCGATGCCCGCGGCCTCGGGCTCCCGGCCGAGAAGTGCCGCGTTGCCGTTGCCGTGGCACTTGCCGACGGTGTGGCCGCCGGCGGTGAGCGCCGCGGTTTCTTCGTCGTCCATCGCCATGCGCTTGAAGGTCTCGCGGACCTGCGCGGCGGTGGCCATCGGATCGGGATTGCCGTTCACCCCCTCGGGGTTCACGTAGATCAGGCCCATCTGCACCGCCGCCAGCGGGTTCTCCATGGTGGCGGGGGTCGCGACGCTGTCGTAGCGCGAATCCGAAGGCGCGAGCCATTCCTTCTCCGCGCCCCAATAGGTGTCGATCTCGGGATGCCAGACGTCCTCGCGGCCGAAGGCGAAGCCGAAGGTCTTCAGGCCGAAGGATTCATAGGCGACGTTGCCGGAGAGGATGATCAGGTCGGCCCAGCTCAGCCGGTTGCCGTATTTCTTCTTGATCGGCCAGAGCAGGCGGCGGGCCTTGTCGAGGCTGGCATTGTCCGGCCAGGAGTTGAGCGGCGCGAAGCGAAGGTTGCCGCTGCCGCCGCCGCCGCGGCCGTCCGCGAGCCGGTAGGAGCCCGCCGAATGCCAGGCGAGGCGGATCATCAGGCCGCCGTAATGGCCGTAATCGGCCGGCCACCAATCCTGGCTTTCGGTCATCAGCGCCTCGAGGTCCTTCTTGAGCGCCGCGACGTCGAGCTTCCTGACCTCCTCGCGGTAGTTGAAGTCCCGGCCCATCGGGTCGGTCTTGGTGTCGTGCTGGCTCAGGATGTCGAGGTTGAGCGCGTTCGGCCACCAGGACATCACGGAGGTCCCCATCTCCGTGGCTCCGCCGTGCATGACGGGGCACTTGCCCGTTCCCGGAATGTCGTTTCCGTCCATTGACCTCTCCCCTTGGTGGATTCGAATTGGAATATGTATGGCTTATCAGATCGTGCCGGGAACTTGAAACGCCATAATGCCGCCGGGGGCGATTCGGGTTCAGCCCGTTGCGGTCACGACCAGGAGCGCGGTGTAGCCCAAGAACGAGGCGAGCAGCAACGCGCCTTCGATCCGGTTGATCCGGCCCGGCCCGCGGAAGCCGATGCAGGCGGCAACCAGCGCCATGGTCACCCCGGTCATCACCGGGATGTCGCGGAAGAGCACCTCCGGCGGCACGGCGATCGGCCCGATCGCGGCGGCGAGCCCGACCACGGCGAGCGTGTTGAAGAGGTTCGAGCCGATCACATTGCCGAGCGCGATGTCGTGCTCGCCCCGGCGCATCGCCACCAGTGTCGAGGCCAGCTCGGGCAGCGAGGTCCCGACCGCCACGATGGTCAGGCCGATGACGAGGTCGCCCACGCCGAAGAGCCGGGCGAGATCGACCGCCGCCCAGACGAGCAGGCGCGAGGTCGCGATCAGGAGCAGGAGGCCGACGAAGGTCCAGACCGCCGCCGCCCGCGGCGCGAGGGCATGGGCCTTGCCCTCGATCTCCATCTCTTCGGCGAAGCTGTCCTTGCCGTCCCGGCGGGCCTGCCAGACGGACCAGGCGACGAGCCCGGCGAAGACCACGAGCAGCACGGTCGCGTCGGCCTGCGCCAGTTTCAGGTCGATCAGCAGGACGACCGCGAGCAGGGTGACCGCCAGCAGCACGGGGAGCTCGCGCCGGATCACCGTCGAATGCACCGCGATCGGCGAGATCAGCGCCGTCAGGCCGAGGATCAGCGCGATATTGGCGATGTTGGAGCCGAAGGCATTGCCGAGGGCGATGCCGGAATTGCCCTGCCAGGACGCCATCGCCGAGACGAGCAGCTCCGGCGCGGAGGTGCCGAAGCCCACCACCAGCATGCCGATCAGGAGCGGCGGCATGCCGAAATGCCGGGCGAGGCCAGCGGCCCCGGCGACGAATCTGTCGGCGCTCCAGACGAGGCCCGCCAGTCCGAGAACGATCGCCCCGAGGGGCAGGAGCAATGTCATGGAAAGGCCTTGTCCGTCATCCGCGGCGAGCATATCGGGGTTGTGGGGGCGGGGGGCAAGGGGCGCGCGTTTGCCCGCTGACTTTCCGGCGCCGGCGAACTAGAGTGTTGCGCGAATGCATATGGGAGCGGGCATGAGCACCAGAGACATCAAGGATCGCGCGCAGCGTCATCCCGAAAAGGCGCATCGCGCCGATGCGCCGGTGCTGCGCAAGCCGGAATGGATCCGGGTCAAGGCGCCGAGCTCGGAGGGGTATCGCAAGACCCGCGAGATCATGCGCGAGAACCGCCTGACCACCGTCTGCGAGGAGGCCGGCTGCCCGAATGTCGGCGAATGCTGGTCCCAGGGCCATGCCACCATGATGATCATGGGCGAGATCTGCACGCGCGGCTGCACCTTCTGCAACGTGGCGACCGGGCGGCCGGACGCGCTCGACGTCTTCGAGCCGGCGCGGGTGGCGGTGGCGGTGGAGAAGCTGGGGCTCAACCATGTGGTCGTCACCTCGGTCGACCGGGACGACCTGGAGGACGGGGGTGCTGCGCATATCGCCCAGACGATCCGGGCGGTGCGGCGCAAATGCCCGACCACGACGATCGAGGTGTTGACGCCCGATTTCCTGAAATGCCCGGCCTCGGCGCTCGAGACGGTAGTGGCGGCGAAACCGGATGTCTTCAACCACAACCTGGAGACGGTTCCGGGGCTCTATCCGGAGGTCCGGCCCGGAGCGCGCTATTTCCACAGCTTGCGGATTCTCCAGCGGGTCAAGGAGCTTGACCCGGCGATGTTCACCAAGTCCGGCATCATGGTGGGTCTGGGCGAGGACCGGCAGGCGGTGGCGCAGGTGATGGACGACATGCGCGCCGCGGACGTGGATTTCCTGACCATCGGGCAATATCTGCAGCCGACCCCGAAGCATCACGCGGTGGCGCGTTTCGTCACGCCGGAGGAATTCGCCGCCTTTGAGCGGGCCGCCTGGGGCAAGGGCTTCCTGATGGTTTCCGCCACGCCGCTGACCCGGTCCTCCTATCATGCCGGCGCCGATTTCGCCCGGCTCCGGGCGGCGCGGATGGAGAAGCTCGGGCCGGTCTGAACGGCGCCGGTCTGAGCGGATCGCGGGCGGGCCCGCTTCCGGGCGGCGTGCCAGGCTCTCCGGCGCTCAGGCCGAGAGGCTGGCGTAGAGCCGCTCCACGTCGGCGCGCAGGCAGAGGCCGGTGCCGGGGGTCAGCACCGTGGCGCTGCCGGCGGCGACGCCGAGCACGAAGGCGTCCTCGGGGCTGCGGCCCTCCGCCAGCGCGAAGGTCATTGCGCCGAGGAAGCTGTCGCCGGCGCCGGTGGCGCTCTGGACCGGCAGGTCGGGCGGCCGCAGGATCCGGGTGCCTTCGCTCGTGGCGAGCAGCGCCCCCCGGTGGCCCATGGTGACGGCAATGAGGCGGATGTCGCGGCTGCGCACTAGGTCGAGCGCGGCGGCGGCGATCTCCTCCTCGGTCTCGAGCGGAAGACCGGTCAGGGCGCGGAACTCGCCGAGGCTCGGCTTGGCGAGATGGACGCCGCCACCGGCGATGGCGAGCCCCAGCGCGGGGCCGGAGGTATCGAGCACGAAGCGGGCGCCGCGGCGGGCCGCATGGCCGGCGAGATCGGCGTAGCAATCGGGCGCGATGCCGCGCGGCAGGCTGCCGCTCGCCACGAGCCAGTCGAAATCGAGCCCGTCGAGGATCGCGAGGCAGGCTGCCCAGTCAGCGGGCTCGACCAGCGGGCCCTCGGGCACGAAGCGGTATTCGCGGCCCGTGGAGGTCTCGAAGACCGCGTGGCTGATGCGGGTGTGGTCGCGGATGCGGATCGGCCTTGTGTCGAAGCCGCGCAACGCGAGCAGCTCGTCGAGCACCGATCCGGTCGCGCCGCCGCTGAGATAGACGGGCAGGGCGGGGCGGCCGAGCTCGACGATCACCCGCGCGACGTTGATGCCGCCGCCGCCGGGGTCGTAGCGCTCGTTGGAGGTGCGGATCTTGTGGCTGGGATGGATGCGCTCGGCCTCGCAGGCGCCGTCGATGCAGGGATTGAGCGTGAGCGTCACGATGGGTTTCAAGGCGGGCCTCGTCGCGTTGCGGGCGCGTCGCACCCCGATAGCGGATCGCCGCGGCGGGGTTCAAGCCGCGTTAGGGTTGAAGCCAGGGCGGGCTCAGGCGACCGGGGTCGGCAGCGGATCGCCGGCGAAATGCGCGGCGAGGTTGCGCACCACCAGATCGCCCATGGCGGCGCGGGTCTTGCGCGTGGCCGAGCCCTGGTGCGGCGAGAGCACGACGTTCTCCATGGTGAGCAGCGCCTCGGGCACCTGCGGCTCGTCGGCGAAGACGTCGAGGGCGGCGCCGCCGAGCGCGCCGCTCGCCAGGAGCTCCACCAGCGCCGGCTCGTCGACGATCGAGCCGCGGGCGACATTGACCAGCGCGCCCTCGGGGCCGAGCGCCTCGAGCACCTTGCGCGAGACGATGCCGCGGGTCTCGGCCGTGCCCGGCGCGACCACCACCAGCCAGTCGACGTCCCGGGCCATGGCGGCGAGATCGGCGTAGAAGGTGAAGGGCTCGAAGGGCTGTTCGCGGCGCCCGTGGTAGGAGACGCGCATCTTCATCGCCTGGAGCCGCCGGGCGATGTCCTTGCCGATGCGGCCGAGGCCGAGGATGCCTGCATGGGCGCCGGTCAGCTCGCCGGTCAGGCCGAGGCTGCCCGAGGGCCAGTTGCCGGCGCGGATCCAGGCGTCGGCCTGGGGGATGCGACGGCAGAGCGCGATCATGAGGCCGACGGCGAGCTCGGCCACCGCGTCGTTGAGCACGTCGGGCGTGTTGGTGACGCGGATGCCGCGGGCCTTGCAGGCGGCGATGTCGATGGCGTCGTAGCCGACGCCGTAGCTCGCCACGATCTCCAGCGCGCCGAGGCGCTCGAGCACCGCCGGCGCGATGCCGTGATGGCCGTTGGTGACCGCCCCGCGCGCCGTGCCGCCGATGCGCGCGAGCAGGGCGTCGCGGTCCTCGGCCTCCCAGAGCCGGTGCACCTCATAGGCCTCGCCGAGCCTGGTCTCGACGCTCTCGAGCATCGGCGCGATCTGGACTAGCACTGGCTTCATGACGGCATCTCCCTGCAATCTCTCCCGGCCCCGGGGGAGTATTGACCTGCCCCGGGAGCCTGCACAATAGCCGGGCGGGCCGCGGTCAGGGTGAAGGGCGGGGCGGAGCTGCGGAGAGTCCCGGGGAGCGGCTTTCCCTGGAAGCGAGGCAAGCCACCGGAGGCGGCGGAATCCCGGGGGATCGTGGACGTCCGGGTGCCGGCGTGTCAGGCGCGGCGCGCGCCGCAGCTTTCGCGCACGAGCAGCTTCGGATCCAGGATGACGTGGCGCGGCGCGGCCTCGGGGGTCTTCATCCGTGCGGCGAGGATCTCGGCGGCCAGCCGGCCGATCTTGCCGGGATTGTCGAGCACGGTGGTCAGCGAGGGGTGGAAGGCGGCGCCCTCCTCGGTGCCGCCGAGGGCGACGACGCCGATGTCGCGGCCCGGCTCGCAGCCGCGGGAGCGCATGGCGTTCATCACGCCGAAGGCCACCAGGTCGTTGAAGCAGACCATGCCGGTCGGGGGCGGGTCGCGGTCGAGCGCCCTGAGCGCCGCCGCCGCCCCCTCGACCAGCCGCGGCCGGCAGCGCAGCCAGAGATCGTCGCTCCAGGGCAGGCCGGCGGCCGTGAGTTCGGCGCGGAAGCCCGAGAGGCGATCCTCCGCGACCGTGGTGCCGGGATCGCCGCCGACGAGCACCAGCCGGCGGTGGCCCAGCGCCAGCAGCCTGCCGGTGGCGGCGCGCATGGCGGCGTGATCGGCGTTGATGACCCGGTCGGCGCCGGCGTCGGTGCGGATGTGGCGCGAGACATAGACGATGGGCACGCCGCGGCGGCGCAGCGGCGCGAGCACTTCGACGGTGACATGCGGCGGCGGCGAGACGATCAGCCCGTCCGCGCCATAGGCCGCCAGCGTCTCGACGAAGCGGACCAGGCTTTCGGGATTCTCGTCGTGGTTATTGATGAGCACCGCGGTGCCGCCCTCGGTCAAGCGCTTCTCGATGGCGATCAGCATCTCGGCGAAGAACTGATGCGCGATGTTGTGGAAGCTGACGCCGACGATCTTGCTGCGCCCGGTGCGCAGGCTCGCCGCCACGGCATTGGGGACGTAGCCCGCCTCGCGCATCGCCTCGCAGACCAGCGCGCGGGTCTCGGCGGCGATCATCGGGCTGTCGCGGAGCGCGAGCGAGACGGTGGCGGGCGAGAGGCCGAGGCGCTGCGCGATCTGGCGCTGGGTCGGACGGCGGGACTTGTTGGATGTCATGGTCGGCACGCGTCACTTGGGCCGATGCCGGGGAGCGCGTCGACCGTCGCTCCGGCGCCGGTGACGATGCAGGCACGGCCTTCGAGCAGCATGCGATCTCCGCGGACGCCACGATGGAGCGCGAGGCGTCCGAAGGCTATTCTAAATCGATTTAGACCGTTGAATCAATGAAAGAATGGCCATGAATTGCCACCGCGCTCCTCGCTGGAGCTAGGAGCACGGGAATTGCGTCCCGCAACGCGACCCCTCCGCCCGAACTCCAGCGCGCCCAGCGTCACCATCCCGCCGAGGCCAGGCACCGCCGGACTGCGCCCGCCCCGCCCCGTCACGCCGAAGGCCTGCCTCCGGCAGGACGCGGGCGCTTCGCTTCCGCCCGGGCCGGGCGTTGCCCTCATTTGTGGCGGGACGGTCGAAGGAGAAAGAATGAACGTTGGATGCGATGGTCCGCAGCCAAGCGCCCGCGCCCTTGAGGCGGCGGGTCGCGCCGCATAGTCTGGCGCGCGCCGCGGGCAGCACGGGCGAGGCGCATGAGAGCAGGGTCGATCGATTGGGGGCGCCGGCTTCGTGCCGCGCTCGCCGTGGCGATGCTGGCGCTCTCGGCCGCGGCGCCTTGCCCGGCCGCTGCCCAGGACGACGATGGAAAGGTCCTCGTGGTCGGCACGCGGGAGGCGCCGCCCTTCGTGATCCGGGAGTCGGACGGGCGCTGGAGCGGGCTCAGCATCGCGCTCTGGGAGAGGATCGCGGGAAAGCTGGGGCGCCGGTTCGAATGGCGCGAGGTCGATGCCGGGACCATGATCGCGGGGGTCGCGGCGGGGGATCTGGACCTCTCGATCGCGGCCGAGAGCATGAGCTTTGCCCGGGAGGCCGAGGTCGATTTCAGCTATCCCTATTACCATTCCGGACTCGGCATGGCGGTGGCGGGGGAGCCCTGGGACGGGGTGACGGCGACCTTCCGGGCGCTGGCCTCGCGCGAATTCATCATAACCGTCATCCTGCTCTGCACGCTCTCTTTCGTCGCCGGCGCGCTGGTCTGGCTGACCGAACGCCGCCGCAACGGCGGTACCTTCGACCCGGCGCCGGGTCCGGGGCTGGGCAGCGGCTTCTGGTGGGCGGCGGTAACGATGACCACGGTCGGCTATGGCGACAAGGTGCCGATCACCCTGCGCGGGCGGCTGCTCGCGACCTTCTGGATGTTCTGCGCGCTGATCCTGACCGCGGTGGTCACCGCGCAGCTCTCCGCCAGCATGAACGCGCAGCGCCTCGACCTCCTGAAGCAGTCGCCGCGGGATCTGGCGCATCTGCGGATCGGCGTGGTCGAGGGCGGCATGGCGCAGGCGGCGGTGCATGCGCTCGGGGCCGAGCCCGTGGGATATGCCGATGTCGCGGCGGGGCTCTCGGCGCTGACCGAGGACGGCATCGCGGCATTCGTGCATGATGCGCCGGCGCTGATCTGGGAATCGGCAGGCCTCCCGGAGGTCACGGTGACCGATTTCCGCCTGCTGCCGCTCAATTATGCCATCGTGTTGCCCGAGGGCTCGGCCCTGCGCGAGGACATCAACCGGGCGCTGCTCGATCTCATCGGCACCGCGGAATGGGCCGCGGTCGTGCAGTATTACTTCGGGCAGCCGCAGGATCGGTAGCCGCCGGCCGGCGGGGGCGACCCCGCAGCGCGCGCGCTTCCGGTGGCGCCGCCGCCCGTGCTAGCATCCGCCTGTGATCGCGAGGAGGCCCCCGAAATGTCCGACAAGCCCGACAGGACCGGTGGCAGCTGCCAGGTCTTCCGCGCGGGTGCGGTCTATTCCGGCAAGCAGGGCTTCGACTACGCCGCCGGGATCTCGACCGAGACCGCGGGGGCGCGCGGGATCTGCATGCATCTCCTGACGATCCCGCCCGGCGGGCGGGCGAAGGCGCATCAGCATTCCGGCCACGAATCGGCAATCTACGTGCTGAGCGGCGAGGCGCAGATGTGGTCGGGCGAGCGGATGGAGCACCATGTGGTGGTGCGCGCCGGCGACATGCTCTACATCCCGGCCGGAGTGCCGCATCTGCCGGTGAACCTGACGGATGCGCCGGTGACCGCGGTGATCGCCCGCACCGACCCCAACGAACAGGAGAGCGTCGAGCTGCGCCCCGATCTCGAGGCGCTGGTGCCCGGCTGAGCGGCCGACCCGCGCGCGCCCCGGCCGGCGGCGCGGGCGCGGGCGCTCAGGCGTCGAAGAAGCCGGCCCGGAAAGGCAGGTCGAGGCCCTCGCCGCCGGCTTCGGAGAGCGTCAGCCGGTCGCCGGACACGGCGATCCCGCCGATCTCGGTCCAGCCGGCGGGGCGCGGGACCGCGCCGATCACATGGTCGATGCGATGGCGTCGGCCGGGGCCGAGGTCGATGCGCGTGCGCACGCCGCGGGCGGCGAGGGGATTTTCGCCCAGGGCCGCGCGATGGCCGGCGGCGCCGGCGGCGCAGCCGTCCTCGATGCCGAGCACGCCCCGGTGCCGGCCGTTCCAGGGCGGGAAGTCGCGGCCGCCGTTCGAGATCCAGAGCATCGTCACCGGCAGCTGCGCAGGGTTCTTGAGCACGAAGACGATGTCGTCCTCGGCCTCGCGGATCACCGCGGTCCAGCCGAGCGGGCTGTCGTCGGCCTCGACCAGGGTGATGAAATCCTCGTTTCGCTCGCCGGGCGGGAAGCGGTGCAGGTCGCAGGTATCGCCCCTCGAGGTGAGGACGCGGGCGAGATCCCGGGTCTCGTCGGCGCAGGCGAGGCGGTTGCGGCCCGGCACGAGCGGCAGTTCCGGCGTCATCGCGAAGCGCTTGGGCGAGACGTCGATGCGCCCGCCCTCTTCCATGTGCAGCATCGGGTGATGCGCCACCGTCAGCCCGCCTTCGCCGCCCGCGATCTCGTGGCGCTGGTAGAGGAGCGGCGCATCCGGGGCGAGGCGCAGGGTCTTCTCGATCCGGGCGCCCATGACCGGGCGCTCCAGCCGGAAGGCGAGCGTGCCCGCGCCGCGGTCCAGAAGCGCCCAGGGCGAATTGGCGCTCCAGCCGTGGATCGGCGCCGCGTCGAGATCGTTGGCGCCGAAGGGCGCGCAGAAGAAATCGCCCGAGAGATGCCGCTCGACCGGCGCCAGGGGCAGCGCTTCCGTCTCGGGCTCCTCGATCCAGGGCGCGGCATGGAGCGGGGCGATCACCCTGTCGCCGGTGTGGAAGGCGAGATGGCGGATGTTGCCCAGGGCGGGATCGACCGTGAGAATGCCCGCGGGGGTTTCCGTGGTGACGAAGCGCGGGTCGGATTGCGGCTCGGTCATGTCTTTCTCCCGGTGGCGGCGCGTGGTGGTCGGTGCGGCGGATTCGCACCGCCGGCAGCGCAGGTTTCGCGCAACCGGCGGGGATCGTCCAGAGGGCGGTTTGCGGCTGTCGCGATTGATGCGGGCCGTGCGGCCGGGGCGCTAGCGGCTGCCGCTCCGGCGATGGGCGCGGAGCTGCTCGATGACATGGCGCCCGGCGCCCTCCACATGGCGCGCGATGGCGCCGGCGGCGGCCTCGGCGTCCCGGGCGCGGATGTGGGCGAGCAATTCGTGATGCTCCTGAAGGATCGCGACCCGGCGGCTCAGGGAGACCGTGAAGCGGCGGCCGATCGCGGCGAGGATCTCGCGGTGGTTCCACCAGAGCGTGACCGCGTGGCGGTTGTAGTGCCGGTCGTACATGCGGCGGTGGAACCGCGTGTCGAGCTCGGCATGCAGGGCGAGATCCGCGAAGTTGTTGGCGTCGATCTCGCGCTGGATAGCCGCGAGATCGGCGGTATCGGCCTCGGTGGCGGTATCGACGTAGCTGCGGGTGAGATAGGGCTCGACCAGCATCTCGATCTCGATGATGTCGCGCACGAAATCCTCGTCCATCGGCCGGACCCGCGCGCCGCGGTTGGGCGAGATGACGACGAATCCCTCGCCGCGCAACTGGTGCAGCGCCTCGCGCACGGGATTGGTCGAGGTGCCTAAGCGCCGGGAGAGCTCGGAGACCTTCAGCCGGGCGTTGGGCGGCAGGCGACCCTCGACGATATCCTCTCGGATCGTCTCGTAGACCGAGCCCTCGCGCAGTCCCGTCGCGCCGGCATTCTCCAGGTCGTCCATCGTGGTCCCGTCACGGTCAAGGGAGGATCGCGCCCGGTCAGATAGGCCGGATTGCCCCGGATTCCACGAATACCGGGCCGGGGCCGGTCTGTGAACTCCGTCGTCCGTCGGGGCGGGGGATCCCGCCGATGCAGCTTCCGGTTGCGGGAGGCGCGACTCATGTGCCCGCATGCAGACCCCGGGCCCGCCCCGCCGCTCGACCGCGGGGCAGGGCGGCCTGCACGGGCTCCGCGCGGCGGCAAGCGGATCCAATCTTGACGCCCCATATCCGCCAGCCTAGACAGCGCGCGGCGGCGGAGTAGCTCAGCTGGTTAGAGCAGCGGAATCATAATCCGCGTGTCGGGGGTTCAAGTCCCTCCTCCGCTACCAAGAAATCAAATGCCTGGCAAAATTCGACCGGCGGCGCGGCCATCGTGGCTGGGCGGCTCGGCCGGTGGGTGGCGGTCGTCCGCGAGCCGTGCCGGTGGGTGCTGGCGTCTGAATCTGCCGGGTCCCAAGTCAGGGGCGCTGGGCGATGTTGCCGCCGTCGATCCGGCGCAGCGAGATGTCGAGCCGCGCCTCGGCCGCGGCGATCTCGTTCAGTGCGCGCCGCGTGTAGCCCATGTGATCCTCGGCGGCGCGGGCGGCCGCGGCGGGGTCGTGCGCCATGACGGCGTCGTAGATGGCGCGGTGCTGGAGCCGCAGCACGTCGCGCACCTCGGTCCGCGAATAGAGCTTCTCGCGGTTGTGGAACACGCCCTCGCGCAGCATGCCCGAGAGCGCCCGCATGATCTGCAGGAGCACGATGTTGTGGCTGGCCTCGTAGATCGCGAGATGCAGGTCCACGTCGGCCTCGGCCTCGTCGCGGGCATCGGCCTGTTCGTGCGCCGCCTCGATCCGCTCGACGCAGCGCGTCAGGGTCTGGCGGTCGATGTCGCTGGCCCGGGTCGCGGCGAGGCCCGCGGCCATCCCCTCGAGCGTGCCGCGCAGCTCGAGGTAGTCGTCGATCACCCTGCCGCCCGTGGACATGAGCTCGATCAGCGGATCGGTGAGGCTGGTCGCCAGCGGCGCGATCCGCCGGGTTCCGCCGGCGTCGGTCTCGATCAGGCCCTTGTCCTCGAGGATCTTGAGCCCCTGCCGCAGGGTCGGGCGCGACACGTCGAGCCGTAGCGCCATCTCCCGTTCCGGCAACAGTGGATCGCCCGAGCGCAGCGAGCCTTCGAGAATCAGATCCTCGATATGCCGGACCGTGGCCTGGGCGGCGCTGGCGCCCTTGTTCACCCTGCTGTCCATGATCGCGCCTCCGAACCGTCTGGCGTTCCATCGGAATCCCAGCCTAGCCGCGGCCGCGCCGATGGGCAATTCAATTTTTTGTTTGACATGTCCGGTAAAAATCTTTTACCTACACACTGAGAGTGGAAATCAAAAATTCCATCGCGACGGCAACGAATGGGCGACGGCGGCTCGCCCGAGAGCAAGGCCGTCGTGCGTCTGAGAAGGGGAGGGCGAATGACCAGGGACCGACAAGAGGAACAATCCGTGACGCGCGCCGACTTGCTCGACAAGCTCGGCGGCATCGTGGGGAGGCGGCATGTGATGACCGCGGCCCGCGCCACGCGCCGGTACACGCGGGGGTTCCGCTACGGCTCGGGGCCGGTGGCGGCGGTGGTACGGCCCGGATCCCTGGTCGAGATGTGGCGGGTGCTGAACGTCGCCGTCGCCGCCGGCCGGGCGGTGATCCTCCAGGCGGCCAATACCGGGCTGACCGGCGGCTCGACCCCCTGGGGCGAGGATTACGACCGCGAGATCGTGCTGGTCAGCGTCATGCGGCTCAGGGGCGTGCATCTGATCGAGGCGGGGCGGCAGGTGGTCTGCCTGCCCGGCGCGACGCTCGACGCGCTGGAGAAGCGCCTGCGCCCGCTGGGGCGGGAGCCGCATTCGGTGATCGGCTCGAGCTGCATCGGCGCCTCGGTGCTCGGCGGCATCTGCAACAATTCCGGCGGCGCGCTGATCCAGCGCGGCCCGGCCTATACCGAGATGACGCTCTATGCCGAGGTGCGCGCGGACGGATCGGTCGCGCTGGTCAATCACCTGGGCCTGGATCTGGGCGACACCCCCGAGGAGATCCTCGCCCGGCTCGAACGCGGCGACCTGCCGCGGCCGGCGCCCACCGATGCCTGGGCCTCGGACCGAGAATATGCCACCCATGTGCGCGACGTCGACGCCCGGACCCCGGCGCGGTTCAACGCCGATCCGCGGCGGCTGCACGAGAGCGCGGGCTGCGCCGGCAAGCTGGCGGTCTTCGCGGTGCGGCTCGACACCTTCGAATCCGAGACGGAGACCGCGGTCTTCTATATCGGCAGCAACGATCCCGACGAGCTGACGGCGATCCGCCGCCATATCCTGACCCGGTTCGACAACCTGCCCGTCGCCGGCGAATACATCCACCGCGACGCCTATGACGTGGCGGCCCGGTACGGCAAGGACACGTTCCTCTTCATCCAGCGCGCGGGCACCGACCGGATGCCGGCCCTCTTCGCCGCCAAGGCGCGGATGGATGCGCTGACCGAGCGGCTCGGCCTCGGCGCCACCCTGTCGGACCGGCTGGCGCAGGCGGCCGCCTCGCTGGCGCCCGGGCATCTGCCGGCGCGGATGACCGATTTCCGCGACCGCTTCGAGCATCACCTGCTGCTGCGCATGGGCGGCGCCGGCATCGCCGAGGCGCGGGACTATCTGTCGGCGCTGTTTCCCTCGGCGAGCGGGGACATGTTCGAATGCACGCCCGCCGAGGGGACCGCCGCCTTCCTGCACCGCTTCGCGGTCGCGGGCGCGGCGGTCCGATACCGCGCCATCCATGCGCGCGAGGTCGAGGACATCGTGGCGCTCGACATCGCGCTGCGCCGCGACGACCGGGAATGGGTCGAGACCCTGCCGCCCGAGATCGACGGGAAGATCGTCAAGAAGCTCTATTACGGCCATTTCTTCTGCCACGTCTTCCATCAGGACTACGTGGTGGCCAAGGGCCATGACTGCCTCGCGCTGGAGCACGAGATGTGGCGGCATCTCGACCGGCGCGGCGCTGAATACCCGGCCGAGCACAATGTCGGCCATCTCTACCACGCCAAGCCGGATCTGGCCGGGTTCTACCGCTCCATCGACCCGACCAACAGCTTCAATCCCGGGATCGGCCAGACATCGAAATGCGCGCACTGGCATTAGGCCAGGGCACTTCGAGCTGACTCACACTGAACCGGCGGCGATCGCCGCCCCATAGGAGGAGGAAATATGCCTGAAACCTTCACAATCATCCTGGCCACGCTGCCAATCGCCACGGTATTCCTGTTGCTGGTGGTCCTGGCGCGCTCGGCCAAGTTTTCGATGTTCGTGGCCTATCTGGTGACCACGGCGACCGCTCTGCTGGTCTGGGGCACCGAGCTCAACAAGGTGCTGGGCGCCACCGTCAACGGCGTCGTGACCGCCGTCAGCCTGCTCTATATCGTCTTCGGCGCGATCCTGATGCTCTATACGCTCGAGGAGAGCGGCGGCATCCGCTCGATCCGGAGGGGGTTCACCTCGATCTCGCCCGACCGGCGGGTGCAGGCGATCATCATCGCCTGGCTCTTCGGCTCGCTGATCGAGGGCGCCTCGGGCTTCGGCACGCCGGCCGCCATCGCCGCGCCGCTGCTCGTGGCCGTTGGCTTCCCGGCGATGGCCGCGGTCATGGTGTCGCTGATCATCCAGAGCACGCCGGTGTCCTTCGGCGCGGTCGGCACGCCGATCCTCGTGGGCGTGCGCACCGGCCTCGTCGACCAGCCGCTGGTCGAGCAGGCCATCGCGCCGATGGCGTTCCACGACTACCTGATGCAGATCGCCGCCAAGGTCGCGATGATCCACGGGCTGGTGGGCTTCCTGATCCCGCTGATCCTCGTGGGCATGCTGACGCGCTTCTTCGGCACCAACCGCTCCTTCGTGGAGGGTTTCCGCATCTGGAAGTTCGCGCTCTTCGCCGGGCTCGCCTTCACCGTGCCCTACTGGATCATCGCCGCGACGCTCGGGCCGGAATTCCCCTCGCTCTTGGGCGGGATCATCGGGCTCCTGATCGTGGTGCCGGCGGCCAAGCGCGGCTTCCTGATCCCGAAGGAGACCTTCGACTTCCCGCCGCGCAACCAGTGGGACGAGGCCTGGGTCGGCAAGCTCGACGATCTCGAGGACCACAACGCCAACAAGCCGCTGATGCCGCTCCTGAAGGCCTGGGCCCCCTATGTCGTGGTGGTGATCCTGCTGGTCCTGACCCGCACCATCGCGCCGATCAAGGGCTTCCTGGTCTCGCCCGCGGTGACCATCGCGCTCGACGACCTGTTCGGCTCGGGCATCAACGCGCGCGTGCAGCTGCTCTATCTGCCGGGAACGGTGCTGATCCTCGCCTCGCTCTTCACCTATTTCTACCACGGCATGAAGGCGAGCGACTACGGCAAGGCGCTGCGATCCTCGGGCTCCACCATGATGGCCGCCGCGCCCGCCCTGCTTCTGGCGGTGCCGATGGTGCAGGTCTTCCTGAACTCGGCCTCCGACACGCTGGCCAGCATGCCCATCGTCCTGGCCGAGGGCGTCTCCTCGGCCGTGGGACAGGCCTGGCCGATGTTCGCGCCATGGATCGGCGCGATGGGGGCCTTCGTCGCCGGATCGAACACCATCAGCAACATGATGTTCTCGCTGTTCCAGTTCTCGACCGCCACGAGCATCGGGCTGGGCGCGGCGGGCGCGGGCACCGTGGTGGCGCTGCAGGCCATCGGCGGGGCTGCGGGCAACATGATCTGCGTGCACAATGTCGTCGCCGCCTCGGCCACGGTCGGGCTGACCGACCGCGAGGGCGAACTGATCCGCAAGACCCTGATCCCGATGGCCTATTATTGCATCCAGGGCGGGCTGATCGGATTCGCGCTGCTGACCGGCAACCTCGTGTGGTGGGCCGCCGCCGCGATCTGGGTCGCCGTCGTGCTGCTGGTCATGTCGCGCAACCGCGGCCATGCTGCGGCCCTGGCAACGAACTGAGGAAACCATGTCCGGACAACCACAACCCACGGTCGGTCTTTTCGTGACCTGCCTCGTCGATGCCATCCGGCCGCAGATCGGCTTCGCCGCGATCCAGCTCCTGGAGGAGGCCGGGTGCCGGGTCGAGGTGCCGGAGGCGCAGACCTGCTGCGGTCAGCCGGCCTTCAACAGCGGCGACGACCGCGACACCGCGCGGCTGGCTCGCCAGACCATCGCGGCCTTCGAGGGGTTCGACCATGTCGTCCTGCCCTCGGGGTCCTGCGCGGCGACGATGGTGCATGGTTGGCCGGAACTCCTGGCGGGCGACCCGGACTGGGCCGCCCGCGCCAAGGCCTTCGCGGCCAAGACCCACGAGATCACCAGCTTCCTGGTCGATGTCCTGGGCTATACGCCGAGCGGCAGGCGGCTTGCCGCCTCCGCCACCTATCACGACAGCTGCTCGGGGCTGCGCGAGCTGGGCGTCGCCGCCCAGCCCCGCGCTCTGCTCGCCCGTGTCGAGGGACTCGAGATGCGCGGCCTGCCCGGCAACGACGTCTGCTGCGGCTTCGGCGGCACCTTCTGCGTGAAATACTCCGACATCTCGAACGCCATCGTCACCGAGAAGGCCGAGGCGATCGAGGGCACCGGGGCGGATCTGCTGCTCGCGGGCGATCTGGGCTGCCTGATGAACATGGCCGGCAAGCTGCACCGGCGCGGCGCGAGGACCCGCTGCTTCCATGCGGTCGAGGTGCTGGCGGGCCGCGCGGACGGCCCCGCCATCGGCGAGGAGGGCTGAGCCGTGAACGTCGCACTGCCCCCCTTCAAGGAGCGCGCCAAGGCGGCGCTGGCGGACCGCAGGCTGAAGCTGGCCATCGACCGCACCACCGGCACGGCGGAGGCCAAGCGCGCCGCGGCGGTCGCGGCCTTCCCAGAATTCGACGCCGCCCGCGCCCGCGGCCGCGCGATCAAGGACCATGTCATCGCCAACCTGGGCCATTACCTCGAGATGTTCGAGCGGAACGCCACCGCATCCGGCGCCCATGTGCATTGGGCGGTGGACGACGCCGAGGCCCGGGCCATCGTCACGCGCCTCTGCCTGGATGCGAAGGCGAAGGTCGTCACCCGGTCGAAATCCATGTTGGGCGAGGAGATCGGCCTTCCCCATGCCCTTGCCGATGCCGGGATCGAGCGGGTCGAGACCGACCTCGCCGAGCATATCATCCAGCTCGCCGGCGAGACCCCGTCCCACATCATCTGGCCCGCCATGCACCGTACGCGCGAGCAGGTGGCGGAGCTCTTCACCGCCAGCCACCGGCCGCCGCCCGAGGCGGACGATCCCGCGACCATGGTCCAGAGCGCACGCCGCGTCCTGCGCGAGAAGTTCCTCGGCGCGGATGTGGGCATCTCGGGCGCGAATTTCCTCGTGGCCGACACCGGCGCGACCTGCACCGTGACCAACGAGGGCAATGCGGAGCTGACCACCACGCCGCCGCGCGTCCATATCGTCACCGCGGGGATCGAGAAGATCGTGCCCTCGACCGCCCATGCCATGGCGCTCCTGCGCATCCTGGTGCGCTCCGCGACCGGCGGGGAGCTGACGCAATACACCACCTTCCATTGCGGCCCGAAACGCCCCGGCGACGCCGACGGGCCGGAGGAGATGCATATCGTGCTGGTCGACAACGGCCGCACGAAGATGCTGGCAGGTGAGTTCCGGGAGATGCTGCGCTGCATCCGCTGCGGCGCCTGCATGAACCATTGCGTCGTCTATCGCCAGATCGGCGGCCACGCCTATGGCGGGACCTATCCCGGACCGATGGGCTCGGTGCTGACGCCGGTGCTGGACGGGCTGGCGGCCGCGCGCGACCTGCCCAATGCCTGCACCATGAACGGCCGTTGCGCCGAGGTCTGCCCGGTCGGCATCCCGATCCCGACGCTGCTGCGCGCCTGGCGCCGGCGCAGCTGGCGCGAGCGGCTGGAGCCCGGCGCGCTGCGTGCGGGCATCGGCCTCTGGGCGCAAGTCGCCCATCGGCCCGCGCTCTACCGCCTCGCCAGCCGGATCGGGGTGCGCGCGCTGCGGGCCTTCGGCCGGGACGGCTGGATCGGCAGCCTGCCGCTGGCCGGGGGCTGGACCGCCTATCGCGACCTGCCGCGTCCCTCGGGCCGCACCTTCATGGAGCAATACCGCGACCAGCAGAGGGGCCGCAAATGACCGCCCGCGACACGATCCTGACCGCCGTTCTCGCAGCCTGTCCCGCCGGGGACCCACGCTCCGTCGCCGCTGCCGCCGCGGCGCTCCTCGACGATCCCGACAGCAGCCGCCCGCCGCTCGTCGCGCCGGGCCTGCCCGAGGCCTTCACCCTCAAGGCCACCGCGCTCGGCGCCAGTGTCGAGCGCGTGGCGGGCATGGCTTCCGTCCCCGAGGCGGCGGCGCGCTATCTGGAGCGCCACGGCCTCGCCGGCCTGTCGCTGCAGCCCGCGCCGGCGCTGACGGCGCTGGACTGGACCGGCATCGCCACCCATGACGGCATCGCCGCCGACGAGCCCGCCGCCCTCGGCCTCGCGCTCTACGGCATCGCGGAGAGCGGATCGCTGGTCGTTCATTCCGGGCCGGACGCGCCGATCCTGCTGTCCTTCCTGCCGCTGCACCATATCGTCGTGCTGCGCGAATCCACCCTGCTGCCCTGGCTTGAGGATTACGCGGCGCGGCTCGAGGCGGCCTCGGTCCCGCGCAACGCCATCCTGATCACCGGCCCGAGCGGCACCACCGACATCGAGGGCAGCTACGTCCGCGGCGCCCACGGGCCGGGATTCCTCCACGTCATCATCACCGGCACGGACGGCCTTCCCGAGTGACGCGCGCCATGGATCCTGTTGACGGCCCTTCTGCCTGACCGACGCTGCGGCCCGAGCCCGAAGCGGCAATGGCGTGGCGCCCCGTCTTGCGCCGGTTCGAAGCGGTCACACACATCCTTTGCGACGCTGGGCCGGCTGAGGGCGGCGGGATCGATTGCAATGGACGCGCCCGACCAAGGAGCCCGTTTGGGTCTCGCTCGAGCCGCGCCGCCATGGGCCGTGAGGATCGCAGAATTGGACGCTGAGCCCGGACCGGGGGAATTCGGTGCGGGCCGCGCGGGGCGCGTCCTTCTTTCCATTCCGGGGCTGCCCGCACGCGGCCGCCGGTGGCGCCCGGCTCACTCCCTCAGGAAGGCCGCCACCGCATCGATGACGGCGTCGGGGGCGTCGGCGTGGAGCCAGTGGCCGGCACCGGGGATGACGGCATGGCGCGCCTCGGGGAAAAGATCGCGGATCGCCGGCCAGTGGCCGGGCTGGATGTAGTCCGAGGTCTCGCCGGCGAGAAAGAGCGTGGGCCGGCCGAAGCGCCGGCCGGTCTCGGGAAAGTCCATGATCCGCGGCATGTCGGCGATCAGCGCGTCGAGATTGAGCTTCCAGCGCGCGCCCTCCGCGCCCATGTCGAGGCTCTGCAGGAAGAATCCGCGCAGCACCGGATCGGGCACCAGCGGCGCGAGCCGCGCGTCCGCTTCGGCGCGGCGCCCGATGCCGTCGAGGTCGACGGCGCGCAGCGCGATGGCATGGTCGATCTGGCTGTGCGGATAGGCCACCGGCGCGATATCGGCCACCACCAGCCGGTGCACGAGATCGGGGCGGTGCAGCGCGAGCATCATCGCCGCCTTGCCGCCCATGGAATGGCCAAGCAGGTCGGCCTTGCCGCCGAGCCCCTCGATGACACCGGCGAGATCGGTCGCCATGGCCTCGTAGGAATGGTCCGGGTGATGCGGGCTCTCGCCGTGGTTGCGCATGTCCACCGCCACCACGCGCCGGTCGGCGGCGAGCCTGCGCGCGACCGCGCCCCAGTTGCGCGCCGAGCCGTAGAGCCCATGGGCCAGAACCAGCGGCGGCCGGTCGTCCGGCCCCTCGTGGTGGATGCGGTTGAGCGCCGCCGGGCTGCGCGCCGGCGCCTTGGGCTTGACGCGGACCGCGCCGGGAGCGGGCGCCCGGCTCACCAGGCCGCCTCGTAGATCGCGCGGGCATCGGCCTCGGTGACCGGCCGGGGGTTGTTCACGAGCAACCCTGTCTGTTTCATCGCCTCCTCCACACAGCGCGGCAGATCCGCCGCCGCGACGCCGACATCCCGCAGGCGCTGGGGCAGGCCGAGGCGGGACGAGAGCGCCGCGAGCCCGTCCGCCAGATCCGCGCCCGCCCCGGCAAGGGGCGCGAGCGCGGCGTATTCACCTGCTGCTGCCGGCGCATTGAAGCGCAGCACATGCGGCAGGACCAGGGCATTCGACAAGCCATACGGCAGGTGGAAGAGCCCGCCGATCGGATAGGCCAGCGCATGGACCGCCGCAACCGGGCATTGGCGAAGGCCTGGCCGGCGAGCATGGCGCCGAGCAGCATCGCCCCGCGGGCGGCACGGTCGCCGCCCACGGCCACGGCGCGCTCGATATTGGCGCCGAGCAGCCGCAGCGCCTCGCAGGCCAGCGCCCGGCTGACCGGGCTGGCGTTGGGGCTGCGCGAGGTATAGGCCTCGATGGCATGGACCATGGCGTCGAGGCCGGTGGCGGCGGTGGTCGCGGCCGGCAGGCCGAGCGTGAGATCGGGGTCGAGCAATGCGAGATCGGGCAGGAGCAGCGGCGAGGAGACGCCGCGCTTCTCCGATCCCTCCACGGTGACGATCGCGACCGGTGTCACCTCCGAGCCGGTGCCGGCGGTGGTGGGCACGAGCACCAGCGGCAGGCACGGCCCGCGCGCGAGGCCCACGCCCCAGGCGGCGTCAAGATCCTCGTCCGAGCCGAGCAGGAGGGCCGCGAGCTTGGCCACGTCGAGCGACGAGCCGCCGCCGAAGCCGACCTCCCCGGTCGCTTCCTGCCCGGCCGCAACCGCCGCCATCAGCGTCGCGCGCGAGGGATCGGCCTCGACCGCGTCGAAGACCGTGACCGCCGCGCCCTGCGCGAGCCTCGCGAGTGCCGGCGCGTTGAGGCCGAGCCCGGTCAGTCCGGCATCGGTAACGAAGAGGATGCGCGACCCGAGGCGCTTCGCGGCGAGCGGCCCGAGGTGGGCCGCGGCGCCCGCCGCGAAGCGGATCGCCGGCGTGGTTTCGAAGGTGATGGCGCCGATCATGCCGTCCCTCCCCGGCCGCAAGGCTCCCCTTGTCGCGCGTTCCGCCGGCTCTGGCAACGCCCGGCGCGGGCGGCCAGGGGGATCGCATTTGGCAACGTGACCCTGTGAGGTCGAGCTCCGGGCGCGGCTGGCGTCACCATCCCGCCCGGGCGGTGCCTGGCCTCGGCGGGATGGCGGTTCGGGTCAGGCCGAAACCCCGATGAAACGGTGCGCATTGCGCGAACGACGGTCGGGCCCGAAATGGCGCGACCCGGCGCTCCCCGATCCGCTCTCGCTTGCTGCGCCCGGCGAAACCGCCTAGAGGGCGCGCGGGAACGCAAGCGGAGAATGTCATGACGGCGCCGAAGAAGGTCGTGCTCGCCTATTCGGGCGGGCTCGACACCTCGATCATCCTCAAGTGGCTCCAGACCGAATACGGCTGCGAGGTCGTCACCTTTACCGCCGATCTCGGCCAGGGCGAGGAGCTGGAACCGGCGCGAGCCAAGGCGGAACTGCTCGGCGTGCGCCCGGAGAACATCTTCATCGAGGATCTGCGCGAGGAATTCGTGCGCGATTTCGTCTTCCCGATGTTCCGCGCCAACACGCTCTACGAGGGCCAGTACCTGCTCGGCACCTCGATCGCCCGCCCACTGATCGCCCAGCGGCTGGTGGAGATCGCCGAGGCCACCGGGGCGGATGCCGTCGCCCATGGCGCGACCGGCAAGGGCAACGACCAGGTGCGCTTCGAGCTCGCCGCCTATGCGCTCGACCCCGGGATCCGGGTGATCGCGCCCTGGCGGGAATGGGATCTGACCAGCCGCACGAAGCTCCTGGAATTCGCCGAGGCGCACCAGATCCCGATCGCCCGCGACAAGCGCGGCGAGGCGCCCTTCAGCGTGGATGCGAACCTCCTGCACACCTCCTCGGAGGGCAAGGTGCTCGAGAACCCGGCCGAAGAGGCGCCGGCTTACGTCTACCAGCGCACGGTCGATCCCGAAGCCGCCCCCGACACGCCCGAATACGTCGAGATCGGCTTCGAGCGCGGCGACGCGGTCGCCGTCGACGACGCCACCCTCTCGCCCGCCGCCCTGCTGACCCGCCTGAACGCGCTCGGCGGCCGCCACGGCATCGGCCGGCTCGACCTCGTAGAGAACCGCTTCGTCGGCATGAAGTCCCGGGGTATCTACGAGACCCCCGGCGGCACGGTCCTGCTGGCGGCGCATCGCGGCATCGAATCGATCACCCTCGACCGGGGCGCGATGCATCTCAAGGACGAGCTGATGCCGCGCTATGCCGAGCTCATCTACAACGGCTTCTGGTTCTCGCCGGAGCGCGCCATGCTCCAGGCCGCCATCGACACGAGCCAGGCGGGGGTGACCGGCACGGTGCGCCTCAAGCTCTACAAGGGCCAGGCCAGCGTGGTCGGACGCCGCTCCGACGGCTCGCTCTATTCCGAGGCCCATGTCACCTTCGAGGACGACGCCGGCGCCTACGACCAGAAGGACGCCGCCGGCTTCATCCGCCTGAACGCGCTGCGCCTGAAGCTTCTCGCGGCCCGGGACCGCCGCTGAGCCCCGGCGCCGCAAGCGGCCTCCCCGCCGGGCTCCGGCGCCCCCGGCCGGGGCCGCAACCCCGTCGACACGGGATCGGCGCGCGTGCGGTTTCGGCCAAGATCGCGCAAAGTTCCGCCCCTCACCCGGATTTGTGTTGCGGATCCGCAGGCCATCCGGCTTCTGGGCCTTCGGGGTGAGAGGTGGGAACGATGAGGCATGTCCTGATCGCGATGGTCTTTGTCGTCGCGGCTCTTGGGGCCGCGCGGGCCGAGACGCTGCAGACGGCGATCTTCGCCGGGGGCGGCTTCTGGTGCGTCGAGGCGGATTTCGACGCGGTGCCGGGGGTGGTCGACACGCTCTCGGGCTATACCGGCGGCGATCTGGAGGACCCGAGCTACGACCGGGTGTCCCGGGAGGACACCGGCCATTACGAGGCGGTGCGTATCACCTTCGACGCCGAGACGGTGACCTATGCGCAGCTCCTGCACGTCTTCTGGCGCAGCATCGACCCGACCGATGCGGCGGGCCAGTTCTGCGACCGCGGGCCGAGCTACCGCACCGCGGTCTTCGTGCTCGACGCCGATCAGGCCGCCCTGGCCGAGACCTCCCGGCAGCAGGCCCGGGACCGGCTGGGGCAGGAGATCGTCACGCCGATTCTCGCCGCGAAGACCTTCTGGCCGGCGGAGGCCCATCACCAGAATTTTCACGAGACCAACCCGCTTCGCTACAGCTTCTACCGCGAGGCCTGCGGCCGGGACGCCCGCGTACGCCAGCTCTGGGGGGCGGATGCGCTGATTCTCGAGGAGCGTCCCTGAGGGCGCGCGGTCAGAGGAAGACGGCGGCGTTGTTGATCAGCACGATCCGGATCGCATAGAGCGCGACGATCACGATGATCGGCGAGAGGTCGAGCCCGCCCATTTCGGGCAGGAAGCGCCGGATCGGCCCGTAGACCGGCTCGAGGAAGCGGTTGAGCCCGGTCCAGATCTGCCAGACCAGCGGCTGGTTGCGGTTGAGCACGTTGAAATTGATCAGCCAGCTCATGATCACATGGGCGATCACGATCCACCAGGCCAGATCGAGGACGAGGAGCAGGATCTGCAGGAGCGAAGACATGGGCGCGTGACCGTCTGACGAGGTTTTCCGGCGCACACACCTAGACCGGCCCCGCCATGGCCGCAAGGGCGATGCGGCGGAGCCTCAGGGCCATCGCGCCCGGCGCGCGTCCTCTCCCCTTCGACCGCCCCGCCACAAATGAGGGCAGCGCGCGGCCCGGGCGGGCATCGCGCGGCCGGGGCCTTGGCTGATCGGGCTCGGGCGGCCTCTCGGGCAGGCAGGCGGCCAGCATGACAGGGGTCGCGCCGATCGGGCGCCAGTCGGGGCAGTACCGCGGCCAGGCCCATATCGGCGGTGGCCGCCCGGCGGTGCGGCGGGTGACGGAACAGGCCGTGCGGGACACGCGGATCGCATCCACGGGATTTCCTTTCGGGGCCCGTCAAGGGGTCACACGATTTCAGGTCGATCGGCCCGCTTGAATTCGGTGATGATAAGCCCCTTGGAAAGTCTGGAAAAAACTCGAGCTGGACGGCGGCTGGAAACGGGCTGGATTCCGGCTTGCCATTTCCGGGCGGGCTGTTGACGCGCGGCGGTCATCCGCAGGCCGCATCAGAATGGCAGCGGCAGGTGGCTGACGAAGCGCCAGAGGGCGCTGAAGATCGGTTCAATCCAGGCGATTGCCGCGCCGAATCCCGTGGCGACAAAGGCCGCGTTCCTCGCGGCCGCGACCGGATTCTCCCTGGCCCATTCCGCGGAGCGCTCGGCATATTGCATCAGTCGGCCCTTGATCCGGCCGACCCATGCCGCGGCCAGAACGGCGGTCCTGCGCAGGTCGGAAAGCGCCACCGCGAGGCGTTCGGCGCTGTCGGAGGTCGCGAGCGTCTTCAGGGCCGCGTCCATGCGGGCGCGCAGATAGGCGAGCGACGTGCGGACGCTCTCGCCGAAGATGCCGCCCGCGATACCGGCCTCGACCATGGCCTCGGCGTCGCGGACCATTGGCGGAAGTTCCCGCGACAGGACCTCCGCGGAGAGGTCGGGCTCGGGCACGACCGGCGCGAGCGCGGCCGGGAACCATCCGCGCATGAGCGCATCGTGGTTCTCGAGGAAGCCGGCGATCTGGCCACGATCGAATCCGTCGAGCGCGTCGGCGGTAAGATCGTCGACCAGCACCGCCCGCACCGCGTCGGCGATGAAGTTCAGGAGCCGGCCGTTCGGTTGCTCCTGTTTCACCCGGCGCCGGTAGTCCTTGAAGCCGTCGATCAGCGCCATCCCGAACCGGTCGGCACGATCCGCGCGCGCCAGCCTGTCGGCGGCATAGGCCAGCACCTCGACCAGATCGTCGTAGTTCGGGCCGCGTTCCATCGGCAGCGGCGGGTCCGGGGAAACGGCCTCGAAGACGGTTTCCACGAGTGCGAGGTCGGCCAGCGAAGCTTCGAGGATCGGGCCGTGCATCGCAGCTTCGATCGGATCGGAATTGACCGGCGGCCAGTCGGTGAGGGATTGCAGGTAGTCGATCGTTCGCCGCGTGCGGGCGTCGTCGTCTTCGATCTCCGCCAGCTTGCCCAGTCCTTCGGGGTCGAGATCGCAGGCCTTGCAGCCCTTGAAGCTTAGATTTCCTCGGTAGCCAAGCGAGCCTTCTATCAGTTTCGGGAGGTCCTTGATCGGGCGCAGATCATCGACCGAGGTGTTGCTCAGGTCGAGCATGGTCAACTCGGTGCAGCCTGAAAGCGGCCCGATATCCGCGATGTGTGAATTCGTGATCCTGAGCCAATGCAAAGAAGCGAGATCACGCAATGGCGCAATATCTGCCACCGCTGTCAGTTCAAGGTTAAGTGAACTCAGCGCCCTGAAGCGCTGAATTGGGCCGATGTCGGCAACTTTCGTGTTGCCGATATACAGACCATGAATGCCAGTGAGATTTGCGAGAGGTCTGAGGTCGGAGACCGGTGTGTTGTTGAGGTCAAGGATCTTGAGGGTGTTGAGGCGCATCAATGGCCTAAGATCGACGACCTTCGATCTGCCCAGCGACAGAACTTCGAGACCGACAAGATCCTGAAGGCCATCAAGATCAACAACCGCTGTACCGATAAGCCGGAGTATCTCAAGGGAAGCAAGGTTCCGAAGTGGCCGCAAGTCGGCTACTGGAGTGTGCATCAGCGAGAGTTCATCGAGAGAGACAAGGCCCGCGAGTGGCCCAAGGTCGGTAACCCGGGTCTTGTTCAGAGAAAGCTCCTTCAGTCGTCGGAATTCACGGATTGGCGCTAGGTCAACGACCTGGCTCCCATCCAAGTGTAGCTTCTCCAGATTTGTATGGTTGGCAATCGGGGCGAGGTTGGAAACCGGTGTGTTCTTCAAGCCAAGGCCTGTTAGGTTTGAAAGGCCAGCTATCGGTTCGAGGTTCGTTATCTTGGTATTCTCAAATCCCAAGACAATCATGGATCTGTGTTCTGCGATTTCCGGTGGGATCTGTTCAAGACCCGGAAGATGACTGAAGTGTAATTCGCTCCTGATGTGGGTAGGGCTCTTCCTGATCACCTCCAGCGCTGCGGCATAGGCGGCTTCGGCATTGCTCATCGGGGCCTCGTGGCTGCTGGCGGGAGCTTGTCGCGGCGATGAAGGAGGGAGATGCGCACTGTAAGTCGACACCGGGCGTTTAGCGAGGTGATCACATTTGGAGCCCATTGTCACCGGTACGACCGTTCCGCCATGAGATGAGGGCAGCGCACGGCCCGGCGGGTGCGAAGCGCCCGCGTCGTGCCGGAGGCACGCCGTTGGCGTGACGGGCGGGGCGGGCGCTGCCCGGCGGTGCCCGCCGGGCGGGGTGGTTGCGCCAGGCGCGCTTGGACCTCTGCCTGACGGGGTTGCTTTGCCAGATGCGATCTTCCTGGGGCGTTTGCGGCGTCGGGGCAGGGATTGGGAAAGCTTTTGGCGCTATGCTCGGCGGGCGCGGGTGCTGGAGACCCGCGAGATCCCGAGACATCCATGCAATGATCGCCCCGCCGGGCGGCCGCCCCGGGGCGGGCGATCCGGAGCGATCCATGAAACGCATCGTCATCGCCTGCGACGGCACCTGGAAACGCATCGACGCCGAGCGGCCCACCAATGTGGCGCGGCTGGCGCAGGCCGTGCTGGCGCAGGCGCCGGACGGGGTGGCGCAGGTGGTCTGCCATCTCGACGGGGTCGGGACCGGGCGCGGCACCGGCGGGCTGGCGCGCATGCTCGACCGCACCCTCGGCGGCCTCTTCGGCCAGGGGCTGACCGCGACGCTGGCAGCGGCCTATCGCTTCCTCGTCTTCACCTATGCGCCCGGCGACGAGGTGTATCTCTTCGGCTTCTCGCGCGGGGCCTTCACCGCGCGCTCGCTCGCGGGGCTGATCCGCAATTGCGGCATCCTGGAGCGCGACGAGGCTTCGGCGATCCCCGCGGCGCTGGCCTTCTATCGCGACCGGGGTGCCGCCAGCCGGCCGGACAGCCCCGCGGCTTTGGCCTTCAGGGCGCGCCACGCGGGCCATGTGGTGCTGGGGCCGCGGGAGGCGGCCTGGCGGGCGGAGACGGGCGCGGCCGCCGGGCTGGCGCTCAGGCTCGCCTATCTCGGCATCTGGGACACGGTGGGGTCGCTGGGGTTGCCCGGGCACATGCGGCTGGCGGCGCGGCTGAACCGCGGGCTGGCCTTCCACGACACCGCGCTCTCCGGCTGCGTCGCCGCGGCGCGGCATGCGGTGTCGATCGACGAGCGGCGGCGCGGCTTCCCACCGACGCTCTGGCACAATCTCGCGGCGCTGAACGGCGGCCGGGTGCGCGGCGCCTATCAGCAGCGCTGGTTTCCCGGCGACCATTGCTCGGTCGGCGGGGGCGGGGCGGTGACGGGGCTCTCGAGCGACGCGCTGGTCTGGGTGGCGCAGGGCGCCGCGGCGGCGGGGCTCGCGCTCGACCCGGCCGCGGTGGCCGGCTGGGCGGCGGAGCGCGATGCGGCGGCGCCGCTGATGGCGCGCGGTTCCGCGGCGCCGGGTCTCTTCGACCGGCTGCTGGAGATCGCGCCGCGCCCGCGCCGGGGGCCGGGCGCGCTGCTCGATCTCGCGCCTTCGGCGCTTGCCCGGTGGGCGCGCGACCCGGGCTATCGGCCGCAGGCGCTGGCGCGCCTGGCGGCGGCGCTGGAGGCGGCGGCGGAGCGGGGCTTGGCCTGACCCGGTCTCCGGGTGATCGCCGCGGGCCGGCGCCGGTCAACTGGGTTTTGTCGTCGCGGATTTGGCGGGAGACGAATCCGCGCGCGCCTGCCAGGCATGCGCGCGCGGATCACCCGCTGACGGCGAAACCCGACCCCCCCTTCGACCACCGCGCTCGCGCGCTGCGTTCAACGAACCGGCGCGAGGCAGTGCCTCGCTCCTGCCGGTTCCCGGTGTCGCTCGGCAGATCGATGCAGCCGGGTGTCGTATCAGCGCTCCGCGAGCAGGAATTCCGCGATGATCGTGCGTTGCAGGGCGAAGAAGTTGTCGTCGGAGATCAGGGTGACGCGGGTCCTGCCCGCCTCGTCGCGCCAGACGGACATCCCCTCCATGTTGTCCATCTCGCCGATGCGGGTCTCGAACAGGGTGGTCTCGTCGCCGAGCCCCTCCGGGCCGAGGGTGAAGCGGCGGATCCGGGTCGCGAAGCCGCCGAGCCAGCGGAAGCTGCGCTCGAGCACGTAGAGCTTGCCGTCGGGGCCGAAATCCGCGTCCACCACCAGGAAGTCGCCGTCGCGGCGCAGGCGCAGATCCTTGTCCCAGCGGCCGTTGCGGAACCGGTAGACCGGGAAGGGGCGGTCGAGCTTGCCGCTGCGCTCGGGGATGGCGTAGAGCGTGCCCTCGGCGTCGATCGTCAGCGCCTCGAGGCCGGAATTGTTCTGCAGGCGGGGAAAATCGGGGTGGGGCGGCACGGGGGCCGCCGGGCCGTCGAGGCTGTCGTAGCGCCGGACCCGGTGGAAGGCCTCGAAGGAGACATAGGCGCGGCCCCGGGGATCGAGGTCGAGCCCCTCGGCGTCCACGTTCAGCCCGTCGAGCGGGGTGCCGGAGATCTCGTGCAGCGGCCCGTGGCCGGTCATGGCGATCCCGGTGAGCCTTCCGTTCTCGCGCTCCATCCGACCGGTCGCCCAGGTGCCCTTGTCGGAGACGGCAATGAGGCTCCGGCCGTCGTCGGTCACCGCGAGGCCCGAGAAGCCGCCGAAGCTCGCCTCGGGCTCGGTCCAGGGGATCTCGGCGTCGAGCAGCAGCGCCGGCCCGGCCGCGGAGGCCGCGGGAGCCCAGAGCAGGAGCACGAGGATGGCGGCACGCTTCATCGCGCGGAGAGCACCTCGCCGCATTGCGGCGGCAGGTCGGCGAGGCGCAGCGGCGGCTTGGGCTTCGGCTTCGGGGCGTTGGGGTCGGGCGGCTCCAGCGCCTCGGTCACCCACCAGACGGCGTCCTGGCAGCCGTCGCCGGCGGGCACCGGGTCGGGCATCACGCAGCCCGCAGCGCCCGCAGGGCAGTTCAGCCGCACGTGGAAGTGATCGTTGTGGCCCCACCAGGGCCGGATCTTGCCGAGCCAGGCGCGGTCGTTCGCGCCTGCGTCGGCGCACATGGCGAGCTTGGCCGGCGCGGTGACGAAGATGCGGTTGACGCGCGGGTCGAGCGCGGCCGCCCTGAGCAGCGCCTCGTGGGATTTCGTCCAGTTGCCGTTCACGTGCCGCTGGTCGGCGGAGCGCACGTCGATCGCGGAGAGCTGCTCGCGCTCGCGGCGGCTGAGGTCGAGCCGCGGCGGCGGCGTGAACCAGATGTCGACGTCGAGCCCGATCTGGTGGGAGGCATGGCCCTTGACCGGGCCGCCGCGCGCCTGGCTGATGTCGCCCACGTAGAGCCCCTTCCAGCCGACCCGGGTGGCGCTGCGGCTGAGATCCTCCACGAAGGCGATCATTTCGGGATGGCCCCAGTTGTGGTTGCGGCCGAGCCGCATCGCCTGCCAGGTCGGCCCGCTCTCGGGCAGCTGGACCCCGCCCGCGAGGCAGCCGCGCGCGTGCTGCCCGACGGGATGGGCGCCGTGCGGCGAGGGCGTCGCCCTGGCGGCGAAGAGCGATTGCGCGGTCTGGGCGCCGGCGCCCGCGGCGCAACCGGCGGCGACGAGGATGGCGAGAGTGATGGCACGCGCCGTCTGGATCATGCGGGGAGGTCTCCGGGCTGCTCGTATTCTTGTTTTGCCCAGTATAGCAGGAGGAGCCCGATCAGGAAAAGCGCGATGACCGGGCTGAAGCCCAGCCGCTGCGACCCGGTGGCGGCGGTGGTGACCGCGATCAGCGCCGGGGCGGCGAAGGCGGTGACCTTGCCCGAGACCGCGTAGAGGCCGAAGGCCTGGGCGCTGGCGACCCTGCCCTCGGCGAGATGCACGAGCAGGGTGCGCGAGGCGGCCTGGAGGATGCCCGATCCGGCGCCGAGCACCGCGCCGGCGAAGAAGAACACCCGGTCGGGCAGGGGGGATCCGGGGGCCACGGGAATGCCGAGCACCGCCTCGCGGGTGGTCATCAGCGCGAGCCCGCCGACGCCGATCAGCATCCAGATCGCCGCGACGATCACCGGCCGCGGCCCGAAGGCGCGGTCCGCCCGTCCGCCCAGCCAGGCGCCGAGTGCCCCGGCGCCGGCCGCGACGATCCCGAAGAGCCCGAGCTCGAACATGCCCCAGCCGAGCACGCCCGCGGCATAGATGCCGCCGAAGGCGAAAAGCCCCGCGAGCGCGTCGCGATAGACCATCGAGGCGAGAAGATAGGTGAAGAAGCCGCGGAACCTTCGGATCTGGCGCAAGGTCGCCCGGAGGTCGCGCAGCCCCTCCCGCGTCGCTTTCCCGAGCCGCGCGGCGGGGGCGGCATCGGGGGCGAAGAGGAAGAGCGGCAGGGCGAAGACGAGATACCAGAGCGCGCTGGCCGGGCCCACCGCGCGCGCCGGCTCGCCCAGCGCGTCGCTCAGCCCGAAGACCGGATCGAGCCCGGCCAGGGTGCGCGTCCCGCCGGGCGCCGGGGTCAGCAGCGCCAGCACCAGGGCGAGCGCCACCAGCCCGCCGGCATAGCCGAGCGCCCAGCCCGAGCCCGAGATCCGCCCGATCTCGCGCCGCGGCCCCAGCCCGGGCAGCATGGCGTTCGAGAAGATCAGGGTGAATTCCGAGCCGACATAGGCGAGCACGAAGAAGGCGAGGATCAGCCAGAGCGGCGAGGCCTCCGGCGCGGCGATCCAGAGCCCGGCGCAGCCGATCACGAAGGGGGCCGAGAAGGCGGCGATCCAGCGCTTGCGCGCCCCGGTGCGGTCGGCGACGGCGCCGAGCAGCGGCGCCAGCACCGCCACCGCGGCGCCGCCGATCGCCGTCGCGGTCGCCCAATGCGCCTGTCCCGCCACCGGGTCGCCGACCACGCGGGCGACGAAATAGGGTCCGAAGACGAAGGTGACGATCAGCGTCTGGAACGGCTGGTTCGCCCAGTCGAAGAGCATCCAGGCGAAGACGCCCCTGCGATCCATCCGCTCGTCCACCTGCACGCACCTCCGGCCGGGGCCGCCATATGAGCGCCTGCCGGCCCGGGCCGCAAGCGGCCAGGCCTTCGCAGTGGCCGTGATCCCGTCCGGATTGACAGCGGTCGCGCAGTCGCTATAAGCCCCCGGTCCGCTGCCCGGTTGGGGTGGCGGGAATGGGCGTCTGTGGACCCCGCAAGGGGAAGCCTGTCGGCCGGGATCGTCCCGGCAAAGGAAGCCGCCGCCATTGTTGCGACTGGATAGACGAGGAAAACCGACGTGACCAAGCGTACGTCCGCGAAATACAAGATCGATCGCCGCATGGGCGAGAACATCTGGGGCCGCCCGAAGAGCCCCGTGAACCGCCGCGAATACGGCCCCGGCCAGCACGGCCAGCGCCGCAAGGGCAAGATGAGCGACTTCGGCACCCAGCTGCGGGCCAAGCAGAAGCTCAAGGGCTATTATGGCGACCTGACCGAGAAGCAGTTCCGCCGCATCTATGCCGAGGCCGAGCGCCTGCGCGGCGATACCAGCGAGCTGCTGGTGGGGCTGCTCGAGAAGCGCCTCGATGCCGTGATCTATCGCGCGAAATTCGTGCCGACCATGTTCGCCGCGCGCCAGTTCGTCAACCACGGCCATGTGCAGGTGAACGGCCAGCGGGTGAACATCGCCTCCTATCGCGTGAAGGAGGGCGACGTGATCCAGGTGCGCGAGAAGTCGCGCCAGCTCGCCATCGTCCTGGAAGCCACCGGCAGCCCGGAGCGCGACGTTCCCGATTATCTCAGCGTCGACCATGCCAAGATGACCGCCGAATTCGTGCGCACGCCCGCGCTCGGCGACGTGCCCTATCCGGTGATGATGGAGCCCAATCTGGTGGTGGAGTTCTACGCCAAGAACTGATCGCCGCCAGCCCATCCCGCCGAAGGGCCGCGCGGGCGTCGCGCGGCCCTTTCGTTTTGCCGCAGGAAGGAGAGCCGAGGCATGGCCAGCACCCACCCGCTCCACGGCCGCATCGACGGCCCCGTCGTGATCGTCGGCTTCGGCTCGATCGGCCAGGGCACGCTGCCGCTGATCGAGCGCCACTTCGCCTATGACCCGCATGACGTGCATGTCATCGAGCCCTCCGACGAGCATGCGGCCTTCCTCGCCCAGCGCGGCGTCGATCACATCCAGGCGGCGCTCACCCGCGAGAACTACCGCGAGATCCTCGCCCCGCTCTTCCCGGAGCGGCGCGGGTTCTGCGTGAACCTCTCGGTCGACACCGGCTCGCTCGACATCCTGCGGCTCTGCCGGGAGCTGGGCGTGCTCTATATCGACACGGTGGTGGAGCCCTGGCCCGGCTTCTATTTCGACCTCGAGGCCGATCCCAGCGAGCGCACGAACTATGCGCTGCGCGAGGCGGTGCGGCGGGAGAAGCGGGCCAATCCGGGCGGCACCACCGCGGTGTCCTGCTGCGGCGCCAATCCGGGCATGGTGTCCTGGCTCCTCAAGGAGGCGCTGCTGCGGCTGGCCGAGGACAGCGGCCGCCCCGTCCCGGCACCCACCGACCGCGCGGGCTGGGCCGCGCTGATGCGCGACCTCGGCGTCAAGGGCGTCCATATCGCCGAGCGCGACACCCAGGCCGGGCGCGACGCCAAGCCGATCGGCACCTTCGTCAACACCTGGTCGGTGGAGGGCTTCATCGCCGAGAGCTTCCAGCCGGCGGAGCTCGGCTGGGGCAGCCACGAGACCTGGTTCCCGCCGAACGGGCACCGGCACGGGGCGGGCTGCCGGGCGGCGATCTATCTCGACACCCCGGGGATCCTGACGCGGGTGCATACCTGGTGCCCGACCGCGGGGCCGCAATACGGCTTCCTGGTGACGCATAACGAGGCGATCTCGATCGCCGATTACTACACCATCGGCGAGGGGGAGGCGCCGGAGTTCCGGCCGACCTGCCATTACGCCTATCATCCCTGCGACCAGGCGGTGCTGAGCCTGCACGAGACGCTCGGCTCGGGGGTGATCCAGCCGGAGGCCAAGATCCTCGACGAGAACGAGATCCTGAGCGGCGAGGACGATCTCGGCGTGCTGCTCTACGGGCATGCGAGGAACGCGCTCTGGTACGGCTCGCGGCTGAGCATCCGCGAGGCGCGCGCGCTGGCGCCCTATCAGAACGCCACCGGGCTGCAGGTGACGAGCGCGGTGCTGGCCGGCATGGTCTGGGCGCTGGAGAATCCGACCGCCGGGATCGTGGAGACCGACGAGATGGACCATGCCCGCTGCCTCGAGATCCAGCGCCCCTATCTCGGCCGGATCGAGGCGCATTACACCGACTGGACCCCGATCTCGACCCGCTGGCCGCAGTTCGCCGAGGAGATCGACGAGGCCGATCCCTGGCAATTCCAGAACGTGCTGGCCACCTGAGGCGGCGGCTGCGGCGGCCCGTCCCCATGGGGACGGGCCGTAACTGGCTGATAATACGGGATTAAAGTGTTAACGGGTTGATGCGGCATGCGGTCATGGCGCCTTTCGGGGCGGTGTGGCTTGGAAACTGGCGCTGCTGGCCTAGATCCTGACCGCCGCGGCCCCCGTATCAGAGGAAGGATGACGCATGTTCGGCCTGAAGCGGAAGACCGAGTTTCCCGCCCCCGGGGCGGCGCTGCCGGGGCGACCCGATCCGATCCCGACGGCGGAGACGCATTTCGTCAATCGCCGGACGCTCGCCGGGCCCCATCCCGAGGGCATGGGGCAGGCGCTCTTCGGGCTCGGCTGCTTCTGGGGGGCCGAGCGCAAGTTCTGGAGCCTGCCGGGGGTCTGGATCACCCAGGTGGGCTATGCCGGCGGGGCCACGCCCAATCCGGAATATCGCGAGGTCTGCTCGGGCCAGACCGGGCATAACGAGGTGGTCCGGGTGGTCTTCGATCCCGCGCAGATCGGCTATGACGACCTGCTCAGGGTCTTCTGGGAGAGCCACGACCCGACCCAGGGCATGCGCCAGGGCAATGACGTGGGCACGCAGTACCGCTCGGGCATCTATGTCTTCGACGCGGGCCAGCGCGCGGCGGCGGAGGCCTCCCGCGACGCCTATGCGGCCAGGCTGCGGGCCGCCGGCTACGGGCCGGTCACCACCGAGATCGTCGAGGCGCCGGCCTTCTACCCTGCCGAGGAGTACCACCAGCAGTATCTGGCGAAGAACCCCGCCGGCTATTGCGGCCTCGGCGGGACCGGCGTGAGCTGTCCGGTGGGTGCGGCGGTCTCATAACCGGGGGGTGCATCTCGGCAACGCAACCCCGTCCGCCCGAGTTCCGCCCGAGCCCAGCGCAACCACCCCGCGCGGCGGGCACCGCCGGGCCGGGCGCTGCCCTCCTCTTGTGGCGGGGCCGTTGGTGAAGAGAGATTTGGCGCCAGACGCGATCGTCCTGAGCCTCCCGCTTGACCGCGCGGCGCGGCGCCCGTAAGCGCCGTCGATCCGGCAGGGGAGCAGAGGCTTGACGCTCTTTCACGCGACCACCACCACGCGCGGCGAGGCGGCTGCGCAGGCGCTTTCCGAGGCGCTCGACGCGCTGGAGCCGGCGCCGAGCGCGACCGGGGTGCACGACCGCGACGACGGCTCGGGGATCTGGGAGGTCGGGGCCTATTTCGACGGGCGTCCGGATGCGGCCCGGCTCGCGCTGCTCGCCGCGGCGCAGGGGGCGCCGGATTTCGCGCTGGCGCCGGTGGGGAGCCGGGACTGGCTCGCCCAGGTGCGCGCCGGGCTGACGCCGGTGGAGGCGGGCCGCTTCGTGGTCTACGGCAGCCATGACCGCGCGCGGATCCCGTCCAACCGCGTCGGCCTCGAGATCGAGGCGGCGCTCGCCTTCGGCACCGGGCATCACGAATCCACGCGCGGCTGCCTGCTGGCGCTCGACGGGCTGGCGCGCGCCGGGTGGGGCTTCCGCAATGTCGCGGATATCGGCTGCGGCACCGGCGTGCTCGCCATGGCGGCGGCGCGGGTCTGGCCCTGCCGGGCGACCGCCTCGGACATGGACGCGCTGGCCGTGGAGACCGCGCGGGCCAATATCGCCGCGAACCGGCTCGGCGGGCGCATCCTCTGCGCCACGGCCACGGGCTTCGCGGCGCCGGTGGTCCGCGCGCGCGGGCCCTATGATCTCCTGCTGGCGAATATCCTGGCCGGTCCGCTCAGGCGGCTGGCGCCGGAGATGGCGCGGAACGCGGCCCCCGGCGCGGTGCTGGTGCTGTCGGGCATCCTGACCCGGCAGGCGGCCGGGGTCGAGGCGGTCTATCGCGGCTGGGGCTTCGCCCGCCGGCGGCGGCACGCGCTGGGCAGCTGGTCGACGCTGGTCCTGACGGCGCCGGCATGACAGCGGGGCCGCGGCCCTTGCCGGCGCGGCCCTCGCCATGCTGCGGGACGGTCGCGCCGGGAACGGCGAGCTCCGGATGCGATGCCCGCCGCCTGGAGGTCGCCAGGGGTCGATGGGGCCGGGGAACGCCGGCCCGCGTGGGAAGCGAGTCGACGGCGAGGGCCGCTGGCATCGGCCGTCAGGTCGCCGGCGCTTCCCGCTGGTCGGCCATCTGCGCGAGCTTGATCTGTGTCAGCAGCGCGAGCTGGTCGTAGACCCGCCACTCGTCGACGATGCGCCCGTCCCTGTAGTGGAAATGGCTGATCCCCATGATCTGCAGCCGCTTGCCCGTGGGCTCGCCGAGATCGGCGAGCAGCCCGTGGCCGAGGTGGTGGCCCTCCATCACCCAGCGGACCGCGACCTTGGTGCCGCCCTCCGCGCAGGGGGTCGAGCAGATGTGCTGCGGCTCGAAGCTCGCATCCGGAACCGAGCCCATCAGCCCGATGGTCTGGTGCATCACCGCGGCGATCCCGGTGAGCTCTGCCATCAGCGGCCCGTGGTACATCACGGTCGGGGCGTAGACATCCTTGATCCTGCCGAACATGCGGCGGTTCCAGACCTCGTGCAGCCATTGCAGGGTGTGGCGCTCGAGATCGGTGGCGGCGATGTCGAGGATCGCCTCGCTCTCGGGCGGGTATTGGCCGACCATGCGCCGGTTCTCGCCGATGTCGACGGCGAGCAGGCCCTTGTCGAGCCGCGCCCGCGCCGCCTTCTCGGCCAGGGCCTGGGGGTCGAGGCCGAGCTGCTTCACGATCGCCATGGCATCCGCCACGATCCATTCGCGGTAGATCCGGTTCTTATGGACCATGCAATCGGCGATGGTGCGCGAGACGAAGGTGCGCCCGGTGGGCGGGCCGTAGCTGCCGTGCTGGCTGTGGCGCCCGGATCCGGTGACGAGATGCGAGGTGTAGAAGCCCCTGCGGTCGTCGCCCGACCAGATCACCTGCGTCGCCATGCCGCGGCGCTCGGGGAGGGTGACCAGCCGCTCGATCGTGTCCCGCACCACCTCCTCGCGGTCGTACATGGTCTTGGCGGCGGTATAGACGACGCAATTGTGGGTATAGTGGCTGTAGATCAGCCCCACGTCGCGCTCGTCCCAGATGCGATGGGTGCAGCGCACGATGTAATCGACGATGTCGGTGTAGACGGGGTCGAAGCCCTGCATCGACTGGACCCGCTTGCGACCCTCGGGGACCAGGTCCACGAAATCGTGGCGCTCGACCTGGAGCACGTCGCCTGGGGCGGCCACCGGCTGGATCGGCTGGGGTGCGTCCGTCTTCGGCTGCGCCGCATCGGGGGGTTTCATCCGGTCACCTCGGGGCGAGAACTGCGTGCAATCCCTTGCTAGCAGCATTTGGGTACGTATGCAACACCTGGCCGGATGCAGCCGCGGCCCGTGCCGATACGCCCGCGGGCCGTGCCGCATGGGAGAGGCGGGCAGGGCGGTGCTGCGCCGCCCGCCCTGCATGGAGTGGGTCAGGGAATGGCCAGGCTCGAGGCCGGAGCCGGAGCGGATCTCAGCGTCGGTTGCTGTCGGGCATGCATTCGGTGTTCCAGTTTTCGATCTCGGTGGGATCGGCGGAAACCGAATCGCAATACCCTTCGCCGTGCTCGCCGGCGGAGCCGCCGCTCGTCTCCATGTAGGGATCCGGGGTGCCGGCGTTGCAGGCGGCGAGCAGGAGCGTGCCGGCGGCGAGGAGGACGAGGGATTTCATGGGCCTGGCCTTTCGGTTCTGCGACCGGGCTCTGCCGGCCTCGTAGGGCGACGAGCCTACCGCACCGCCTTCCCCGCGGGCAAGCGCCTTGCCATCCCCCGCGAGGCGCGATGCTGCAAAGCGGCGAGGGGCGGAGATCCGGCAGCCTTGCCTCGGCGCTTGCGGTTTCCCGTGGCCGCTCGGCATCGCCGCAATCCCGGCGCAGGGGATCCTCGGCCACGGTCGGATCCCCATCGGCACGCTTCCCGTCAATCCAGGGTGCTGCTACCGCGGGCGGAGACCGGCGGGGTCGAATGTCGGAACCTTCATTCCGTGGGTCCCTCCGGCAGGAGCGCCCCCAGAAGCGCGCTGTCCTGGCCAAGCTCGGCCGGAACGAGCTCGACCCGGAAGAGCGGCGGTTCCCCGGAGAGATGGTCGAGGACGCGGGGCAGATAGCCCTGCGCGAGGCCCACGCTGCCGCCGATGGCGATCCGGTCGAGGCCGAAGATCGCCTGCAGATCCGCGCAGAGGCGCGCGATGGCGCCGGCGGACCGGTCGATCGCGGCGGCGGCCCGGGGCGTGGCGGCGGCGAAGGCGGCGCGCGCGTCCTCCGTCCCGGCGGCAAGGGCGATGGCCCGGCCGGCCGCGACGGATTCGACGGTGCCGCGGCGGCCCGAGCCGCATGGGTCGTCGCTGAAGGGCGAGGACACGAAGCCGACATGCCCCGCGAGCCCGTCCCGGCTCGCCAGCAGGCGGCCGCCGAGGACGACGCCGCCGCCCACGCCGGTCGAGACGGTCAGGTAGCCGAAGCGCCCGGCGCCCCGCCCGGCGCCGAGCCGCGCCTCGGCCAGGGTCGCGGCGGCCGCATCGTTCCTGAGCATGATCTCGGTGCCGAAGCGGTCCCGCAGGCGGTCGAGCAGCGGCTCGCCCGCGATCCCCTTCAGCGTGCCGGCATTCACCGCCTGCCAGCGTCCCGCCGCGTCGACGCGCCCGGCCACCGCGACGCCGAGCCGCGTCCCAGACCGGTAGCCGAGGCGATCGAGCAGCGCCGCCATCGACTCGATCTGGGCCCGAAACCCCGCCTGCCCGTCGGTCGGAGCCTGGAGGCGGTCTTCGATGCGGCCGGCCAGGATCCGCGCCGCGGCGGTCTTCGTGCCTCCCAGGTCGACGGCGAATCCCTCGGTCATCGCCCGGCCCGAACGGCATCGGCGAACCAGCCGGTGACGAGCTCGAGCCGCGTCAGCGCGCTGCCCACCGTGACGGCATCGGCCCCCGCGCGCATGGCCGCCGCGGCGCGTTCGGGGGTATTCAGCCGCCCCTCCGCCATGACGAAGGCGCCGAGGCCGCGAAACTCCCGGATCAGCTCGAAGTCCGGGCCCGCCTCGCCCGTCGCGGTTTCCCCGGTATAGCCCGAGAGCGTCGTGCCGAGGATTGCGGCACCGCCGGCCAGCGCCGCCCGGCCGTCCGCGAGATCGGCGCAATCGGCCATGGCGAGCGCGCCGCCCGCGAGGATCGCCGCGAGGATGTCGTCGCGGGCCTGCGTCCGCGGTCGCGGCGTGGCGTCATAGGCGACGATTTCCGCGCCGGCCGCGATCAGCGCCTGCGCATCCGCCGCGGTCACGGTGATGCGCACCGGGCTGCCGGGGAGGTCGCGCTTGACGATGCCGATGACCGGCACCTCGACCAGCGGCCGGGTCGCCCGCAGGTTCTCCACCCCCTCGATCCGCAGCCCGGCGGCGCCGCCGGCGACCGCGGCCCGGGCCATGGCGGCGACGATCCCCGGCCGGTCCATCGGCCCGCCGTCGACGGGCTGGCAGGAGACCACCAGCCCGCCCCGGAGCCGCTCCAGCACGCTCATCGCATCAGGCTCGGCAGGCCGGTCGAGAGAACCGGGAAGGCGCAGACGAGGATGAGCACCACGATCGGCGGGATCAGCCAGGGCAGGATGGCGGTCGCGAGCCGCTGGAAGGGGATGTTGCCCACCTGCGCCACCACGAAGAGCGCCATGCCCATCGGCGGGGTCAGGATCGAGATCATCAGGTTCAGCACGACGATGATGCCGAAATGGACCGGGTCGATATGGAAGCCGAGCGCGATCGGCACGAGGATCGGCACCACGATCAGCAGGATCACCAGCGATTCGATGAACATGCCGAGGACGAAGATCATCAGGTTGACCGCGATCAGGAAGCTCACCGGCCCGTCGGCGATGGCGAGGAACATCGTCGCGATCTGCTGCGGCGCCTGTTCGCGGGCGAGCACGTAGCCGAGCAGGGAGACCCCGGCGATGATCGTGGCGATGCCCGCCGAGGTGGCGGTCGTCTCGTAGATCGCGTCCCAGAGCCGGCGCCAGGTCAGCTCGCGATAGAAGAGAAGGTCGATCAGGATCGCATAGAGCACGGTGACGGCGGCCGCCTCGGTGGGCGAGAACCAGCCACTGAAGATACCGCCGACGATCACCGCGGGCGTGAGCAGCGCCGGGAAGGAGCGCAGGAAGAGCCGGCCGATGGCCGCCACGCCCGGCCAGACGTCGCGCGGATAGTCGCGGCGCGAGGCGATGGCGTAGACCATCACCATCAATGCGACCGCGCAGAGCACGCCCGGCACCACGCCGCCGAGGAAGAGCTGGCCGATCGAGGTGTTCGAGATGACGCCGTAGAGCACCATGGTGATCGAGGGCGGCACCAGCGGGCCGATCATCGAGGAGGCCGCCGTCACGGCGCCGGCGAACTCGTCGTCGTAGCCCGCCTTGCGCATGGCCTCGATCTCCATCTTGCCGAGGCCGCCGGCGTCGGCGAGGGCCGATCCGGACATGCCCGAGAAGAAGAGGCTCGCCAGCACGTTCACATGGCCGAGCCCGCCGCGGACATGCCCCACGAGCGCCCGGGCGAAGCCGAAGAGGTGGTTGGTGATGCCCGCGCCGTTGAGAATCCCCGCGGCGAGGATGAAGAGCGGCACGGCGAGCATCGGAAAGCTGTTGAGCCCGTCCACCATGCGGGACATGGCGAAGGCCAGCCCCATGCCGGTCCAGTAGAAATAGCCCATCGACACGAGGATCATCGAAATGCCGATGGGCACGCCGACGAGGACCAGAAGCAGCCAGGTGACGGCGATGATCGTCAGGATCATAGCGGGGTTTCCACTTCATCGGCGGCGTGACGGTGACCGATCCCCGTCAGCCGGCGGATGACGCGATTGGCGACGAGGATCATGGCGACGAAGCCCGAGGCATAGAGGACCGCGTCGCTGACCGGCAGGGTGACGGCCTCGTTCGACCAGGTGCGCCGGATCGTCTGCCATCCGATCCAGATCAGGTTCAGCACGATCCCCAGATAGGCGAGGTCGATCAGCGTGAAGACGATTGCGCGCGCGCGGCGGGACAGCTTCTCGACCATGAAGCCCATGCGGAGCTGGCTGTCGGTGCGCTCCACCTCGGCGATGCCGATCATCGCCATCCAGACCCACAGCCAGCGCGCGGCTTCCTCGGTCCAGACCGGACCGGTGAAGAGCGGCGTGCGGCCGAAGATCTGGATCACCAGCACGAGGATGAGGACGACGAAGAGCGCCGATGCGACGACCCCCTCGGCGCTGTACTTGCGGAGCGGTTTCACTGGTTCTTTCCCCTGCGGCAGGATGTCCGGGGGCCGGGGCCCCCGGTGCGGCCGGCGACGGCTATTTCGCGGTGACCGCGGCGATGGCGCCCTCGCCGAACTCCGCCTCGAGCGTGTCGTAATAAGGCTGCATCGCGGCCTTGAACGGCGCGAGATCGGGATGGGTGATCGTCAGCCCCTTCTCCTCGAAGGCCGCGACCAGCTCCGCCTCGCCCTTCTGCAGCAGCTCGTCGTTCAGCGTGCCGCCGTCATGGATGGCGGTGGTCACCCATTCCTTCTCCTGGTCCGAGAAGCCCTCCCAGGTGCCCGCGCCCATCAGCACCGCCGAGGATGCGACGAAGTGGTTGGTCATCGCGATCGAGCTCTGCACCTCGTAGAACTTCTGGGCGTCGATCGTCGTCAGCGGGTTCTCCTGGGCATCGACCTGGTTGGTCTGCAGCGCGAGGTAGACCTCGGGGAAGGCGACGGGGGCCGGCGTCGCGCCGACGGCCTCGGCATAGGCGATCAGGAAGGGCACGTTCGGCGTGCGCAGGCGCAGGCCCGCCATGTCCTCGATCGCGTCGATCGGCTTGTTCGCGGTGGTCTGGCGGGTGCCGTAGTACCAGACGTCGAGCACGTGGATGCCCTGTTCCTCGAACTTCGCGGCCATTGCCTGCCCCCAGGGACCGGCGACGATCTCCTTGAGCTGGGCATAGTCGCCAACGACATAGGGCGCGCCGATCAGCTTGAGCTCGGGGATGGTGTAGGACATGTCGGGATAGCCCGTGATGACCATGTCGAGCTCGCCCGCCTGGGCCTGCTGCACCATCGCCTTGAAGTCGCCGAGCGTGGCCGAGGGGAACAGGTTGACGGTCAGCTCGCCCCCCGAGATCTCCTCGAGCTTCCGGGCGAATTCCTCGGCGCCCTTGTAGACCGGGGTCGCCTCGTTGTCCTGCATGCCCAGCGTCAGCTCGCGGGCCGAGGCCGTGGTGCCCAGCGCGAGCGCCGCGGCGCCGGCCAGGATGATTGCCTTCGTCGTCATTGCCTAATTCCTCCTTGAGATCGGTCTTCCGCCGGCGCCAGGCCGGATTTCGGGGCTTTCAGCCGCGCCCGGTAGGATCGCGCCAGATGGCGGTCCATGACGTCGGTCGCGGCGATCACGTCGCCGCCGAGCACGGCGTCATAGATGGCGCGGTGCTCGTCATGGGCGATGGCGTCGTAGCGGGCGGGGTCGTCGACGGGCGGGCGCTGCGCCAGCATCGCCGAGACGAACATGTCGTGCAGCGTCAGGATCACCGGATTGCCGACGATCGACACCAGCGCACGGTGGAAGGCGATGTCCGTCTCGGCGAAGCGGGCCGTGCCGATGGCGGCTTCGTTCCGGTCGAGCGCGTCCTGGAGGCGGGCCAGCTGGACCCGGTCGCGGCGCATCGCCGCCTCGCGCGCCGCGCCGGTCTCGATGAACTGGCGCATCTGCTCGAGATGCGCGCCGCCCTCCGCATCGCCCATCAGGTCGCGGATGTGATCGGCCGCGGCGAGCAGGATGGTCTGCAGCGACGGGCGCGTGGTCCGCGGCCTGCGCCCACCGCCCGCATCCAGGAAGCCGCGCATCTGCATCAGCGCCAGCGCCTCGCGCACGGTGGGGCGCGAGGCATCGAAGCGCTCGCAGAGCTCCCGCTCCGGGGGCAGGGGCGTTCCTGCGGCGAGCCCGCCCGATCGGATCTCGCCGATCAGGGCCTCGGCGATCGCATCGGGTGCGCTCCTGGCGCGCTGGGCGGTCGAAGCGGTGTCCTCCGTCATGTCCTCTGCGCCCTCCCTCTCGCCGTGGAATGCTGATCTGGTAATACCAAACAGAAATCTTGTCAAACCAAAAATGCATTATATACTCACCAACGAACGTCGCTCCTTGGGAACACGCCATGACCAGACCGCTTTCGGGAATGTATGCCGCACTGATGACCGGGCTCGCCGACGACGGCAGCTTCAGCCCCGAACGCCAGCGCACGCTGGACGAATACGTGCAGAAACAGGGACTTGCCGGGCTCTACGTGGGCGGCAGCAGCGGTGAGTCGGGGCTTCTCGACGTGGAGGAACTGCTCGCCCAGCAGGCGGTCGTCGCGGCCGATGCCGGGGCAACGGGCATGACGCTGATCGCCCATGTGGGCGCGCCGTCGCTGCGCGATTCGATTCGCCTGGCGCGCAACGCGGCCGGGCTCGGCTATCACGCGCTCTCGGCGCTGCCGCCGCATTCCTACCCGTTCAGCGATGCCGAGATCCTCGCCTATTACCGCGAGCTTCAGGCCGCGACCGAGCTGCCGCTGATCGTCTACGAGGTTCCGATCCGCACCGGCCGCCCGATCGGGCTCGACACGCTGGTCGCGATCATGGACCTGCCGAAGGTCGCCGGGCTGAAGTTCACCTCGACCGACATGTTCAAGCTCTCGATGCTGCGCCGGCGCTGCCCCGACGCCACGCTCTACTTCGGCTTCGACGAGATCTATCTAGGCGGCGCCGTGCTGGGGGCCGACGGCGGGATCGGCACGACCTACAACCTGCTCGGCCGGCTCTACGTGGCGCTCGATCGTGCGATCCGCGCAGGCGATCTCGGCGAAGCCATGCGCCTGCAGGACATCTCGGCCCGGTTCGTCGAGGCGCTGCTCGACACCGGCGTCCTGCCGGGAATGAAGGCGGCGTTCCGCGCCATCGGCATCGACCCCGGCCCGACGCGGGCGCCGATGCTCATGCGCCTGGGCGACGGCGAGGCGCGGATGGCGGAGGTCATGGCGCGGCCCGAGATCGCGCCGTGGATCGGTTGAAGCCGTCCATCCGGCGCGGTCAGCCACTGATCTGTCTTCCAAACGGATTCCGGGAGCGGCGCAGGGGCTCGGGAGAACCGAGCCGCGGCGGCCTGCCCGGCCGCGCGCGGGTCGGCCAGCGCGCCAGGGGCGAGCGGGGCGCTTCGATCACCGCAGGCGATCGGGCCAAGCTCTCCGGACAGTGCCGTCGGGATCAGTCCCCGATCCCCACCAAGCGCTTGAAGAAGTCGGGCCGGCCTGACCATACTGCGGCGGAAGCAGTCAGGCTATCGGGGGAGGGAAATGACAAAGGCCAATCCGTACAGGGGGTTCGTAACGGCTTTGGCCGATACGCTCGCGGCGGCGAAGGAGCTGCCGCTGGGCGGTTTCGCGCCGCCCGAGGCCGCGGCGCCGGCGGCCGGCAGCCCGACGGCGCTGATCTTCGCGCCGCATCCGGACGACGAATGCGTCATCGGCGCGCTGCCGCTGCGGCTCAAGCGCGAGCTCGGCTTCGATGTGGTCAACGTGGCCGTCACCCAGGGCAGCCGCGAGGACCGGCGCGCCGAGCGCTGGCAGGAACTGAGCGAGGGCTGCGCCTGGCTCGGATTCGGCCTCCTCGCGACCGGAGAGGGCGGCCTCACCGAGATCAAGCCCGAGACCCGCAGCGAGAATCCCGCCCATTGGCAGGCGGCGGTCGATGTCATTGCTGGGATCATCGCGGAGCGGAAGCCCAAGGTCGTGTTCTTTCCGCATGACGACGACTGGAACCGGACGCATCTCGGCACCCACCTGCTGCTGGTCGACGCGCTCGGCCGCCAGCCGCGGGATTTCGCCTGCCTTGTCGTCGAGACCGAGTTCTGGGGCGCCATGGACGACCCGAACCTGATGATCGAATCGAGCACGGAGGATCTCGCCGACCTGCTCGCGGCGCTCTCCTGCCACGCGGGCGAGGTGCGGCGGAACCCCTATCACCTGCGCCTGCCGGGCTGGATGATGGACAATGTCCGGCGCGGCGGCGAGCTGGTGCTCGGGCAGGGCAGGCCGGCGCCCGATCTCGCCTTCGCCACGCTCTACCGCCTGCGCCTCTGGCGCGACGGCGGGTTCCGCAGCGTGCTGGAGGAGGGCCGGGCGATGGCCGCGACCCAGGATCTGGCCGCGCTGTTTTCCCTCTGAAGGAGACCCACGAAAATGGAAGTCATCACCCGTCGCGACGCCGATCAGGCGGTCGAGCTGGTCGCCCGTCTCCTGGAGATGCGGATCCGCGCCAAGCCGGATTCGGTCCTGGGGCTGGCGACAGGACGGACCATGGAGAAGGTCTACGAGCGGCTGGCCGCGACCGGGGTCTCCTTCGCGAAATGCAGCAGCTTCAATCTCGACGAATACATCGGCATTCCGACCGACGATCCGAATTCCTACCGCACCTACATGCAGGAGCACCTGTTCTCGAAGGTCGACATCGACGTCGCCAATACCTTCGTGCCGGACGGCGCGGCCTCGGATCTCAAGGCCGCGGCCCGCGCCTATGAGGACCGGATCAGGGCCGTCGGCGGCATCGACGTGCAGCTGCTCGGCATCGGCGAGGCGGGCCATATCGGCTTCAACGAGCCACTGTCCTCGCTGATGTCGCGCACCCGCGACAAGGCGCTCACCCCGACGACGCGGCTGCAGAACGCGGGCATGTTCGGCGGCGATCCGGAGCGGGTGCCGAAGCGGGCGCTGACCATGGGGGTGGGGACCATCCTCGATGCGCGCGAGCTGATCCTGCTCGCGACGGGCCCGGCCAAGGCCAATATCATCGCCCGGGCGGTCGAGGGGCCGATCACCTCGATGGTGAGCGCCTCCGCGATCCAGCTGCACCCCAACTGCAAGGTCATTGTCGACGAAGCCGCCGCGGCGGAGCTTCAGGGCCGCGCGTATTACGACTTCGTCTTCGCCAACGAGCCCGAATGGGCGGAGTTCCGCGACTGAGCGGAAAGCCTTCCCTGCCGCACGGCCTTTCCCGCGCGGCAGGGATTCTCGAGGTCAGGCGGTATCCGGCATCACCTCATGCGCCTCGTCGGCGACGCTGGTCTTGAGGCGGCCCCAGAGCCGGAACAGGTAGTACGCCGCCGCGACCGCCAGGACGGTGAGCACCATCGCCCCCACGACACGCCCGTAGACCCAGTAGCCGACGGCGAAGAGCGTGAAATAGACCGTGAAGGTGCCCACGAGCATGCAGAGGATCTCGAGCGGGAGTTCTCCCGCATCGGCGTGCTCGATCGGATCGCCCTCGGCCCGCGCCCGCGCGACGACCGGGTCCCAGCCCTTCCCGGCCGGGCGGACGACCCGGTAGAAGTGGCGGAGCGTCGCCTCGTCGGTCGGCGGCGTCAGGTAGGTGATCGCCACCCAGCCGATCGTGGTGATGGTGATGCCGAGCAAGAGGCTGCTGGCGGTCGAGAGCGGCTCGTAGCCGAGGGCCGGGTGGACGAGCTGCAGGTAGATCGCCACCAGGAAGGAAATCACCATGCCGGCGATCTCGGTGAAGGCGTTGATGCGCCACCAGAACCACCGCAGGATGAAGATGAGCCCGGTGCCGGCGCCGATCGAGAGCAGGATGTTGAAGGCCTGCAGCGCGTTCGAGAGCGCGAGCGCGAGGAAGCCCGAGAGCACCATCAGCGTCACCGTCGAGATGCGCCCCATGCGCACCAGATCCGCCTCCGAGGCGTCGGGCTTGACGAAGCGGAGGTAGAAGTCGTTGACCACGTAGGACGATCCCCAGTTCAGATGGGTGGAGATCGTCGACATGAAGGCCGCGATCAGCGAGGCCACCACGAGCCCGAGCAGGCCGGCCGGCAGGTAGCTCAGCATGGCGAAATAGGCGAGGTCGTCGCGCACGATGCCGGCGTCGATCGCGGGAAAGGCCTCCTGCAGCGAGGCGATGTCGGGAAACACGATGATCGAGGCGAGCGCGATGATGATCCAGGGCCAGGGCCGCACCGCGTAATGCGCGACGTTGAAGAAGAGCGTCGCCGCCATCGCCTCGCGCTCGGACTTGGCCGCGAGCATGCGCTGGGCGATGTAGCCGCCGCCCCCGGGCTCGGATCCGGGATACCAGACGCTCCACCACTGCACCGCGAGCGGCAGGATGAAGAGCGGCACGAGCAGGTCCCAGTTGCCGAAGTCGGGCAGCATCGCGAGCTTGGTCGAGACGACCTCGTGGTTCATGAGAACCTCCATGCCGCCGACCTCGGGCATGCCGACGATATAGACCGCCGCCCAGACCGAGCCGAGCATGGCCATGCCGAACTGGAAGAAATCGGTCAGCAGCACCCCGGTGAAGCCGCCGAGCGAGCTGTAGAGCACCGTGACCACCCCGGCGATGATCAGCGTCTGGGCCGGCGAGAGGTCGAGCAGCACGCCGCCGATCTTGATCGCGGCGAGCGACACCGTCGCCATGATCATGACATTGAAGAAGACCCCGAGATAGAGCGCCCGGAAGCCGCGCAGGAAGGCGGCCGGCTTGCCGCTGTAGCGCAGCTCGTAGAATTCGAGGTCGGTGGTCAGCCGCGCACGCCGCCAGAGCTTGGCATAGACGAAGACCGTCAGCATGCCGGTCAAGAGGAAGGCCCACCAGACCCAGTTCCCCGCCACGCCGTTGTTGCGCACGATGTCGGCGACGAGCGCCGGCGTATCCGCGGCGAAGGTGGTCGCCACCATCGAGACGCCGAGCAGCCACCAGGGCATGTGCCGGCCGGAGAGGAAGAATTCCGACATGCTCGAACTGGCGCGACGGTAGACGGCCAGGCCGATCGCCAGAGAGACGGCGAAGAAGGCCGCGATGATAAGCCAATCGATGAATGCCAGACGCATGGAACTGTCCCCCTAGCGGTCCCTTCACGGACTCGTTGCCGTGACGCGAATCCGCGGCATGCGTGGACGCGCGTCTGGCGATCAGTGATGCGGGACGGCAGGGCTCTGTTCAAGGACAAACGGGCTTGCCTCACCGTTGAATGTTCCGCTTGATGGCGTTCGGGGAAACGGCTGCGGATGCGGGGGCGCGATGGAACTCTATCTCGGGATCGACGGCGGCGGGACCAAGTGCCGCGCCCGCATCGCCGACGGGAACGGCGTCACGCTCGGCGAGGGCATCGCGGGCTCGGCGAACACGCGGCTGGGGCTCGACGCGGTCTTCGCCGAGATCTCGTCGGCGGCAAGAGACGCGCTCGCGGCGGCGGGGCTGCCGGGCGCGGGGCTGGACGAGTTGCATGCGGGGCTGGGGCTCGCCGGTCTCGCCCTGAAGAGCGAGCGCGCCAAGGTCGCCGCCTATGCCCATCCCTTCGCGACGATGGTGGCGGAAAGCGACGCCCATACCGCCTGCCTCGGCGCGCATTCGGGACGCGACGGCGCGATCCTGATCGTCGGCACCGGCTGCTGCGGCTGCGCGCTGGAGGGCGGCGCGGAGCGCACGATCAGCGGCTGGGGCTTCGAGATCGGGGATCGGGGAAGCGGGGCATGGATCGGTCACCGCGCCTGCCGGCGGGCGCTCTGGGCTTTCGAGGGGCTGGCGCCCTATACCGATCTCGCCCGGGAGATCATGGCCCGGTTCGACGACAGTCCCGAGGCCATCGTCGGCTGGGCCACGGCGGCCAAGCCGCGCGACTTCGGCTCGGTGGTGCCGCTGGTCTTCGCGCATGCGGAACGGGGCGACGCGCTCGCCCTGACCATCGTGCGGCAGGCCGCCAAGGACATCTCGGCCCTGGTCGCGAAGCTGATCGGATCGAGCGGGCTGAAGCTGGCGCTGGTGGGCGGTGTCGCGGAACCGATCACCCCCTATCTCGACGAGGGGGTGCGCGCGCGCCTGATGCCGCCCGAGGGCGGCGCGCTGTCGGGGGCGCTTCGCCTTTCCGGCTGCCCGGGCCTGCTCGCCTAGATGACCGCTGCCGATATCCGGCGGATCGGGTCGCGGCGGCGCGTGGCCGGGGCTGACGCCCGCCGCCGCGCCGTCGAACCTGTTGAACAAATGGTTCAGCCAAGATATCGCGCCACGAAGCCAAGGCTGACGATGCGCCGGGATCGGGCGGTGGGCCGCCCCTTCCGATACCCCGGGTTCGGGGTTTCCCGCCGCATGGGATGCAGCCTGCCATGATCGGACGAGGGGAATGACGGAGATGAGTTCGGAGGCCGGGCCCGCGCCGCTGTCGCAGGGCATCCGCATCGAGAGCGCCGAGGTCCGGCTGGTGCGGCTGCCGCTGCTGGTGCCCTTCGTGATCTCGACGGGCACCATGACCGACAAGCTCTTTCCGCTCTTGATCCTGAAGGGCGAGGGACTGGAGGGCATTGCCGAGGGGGTCATGGATCCCCAGCCCGACTACCTGGAGGAGACCGTCGCCGGGGGGCTCGATTTCCTCTGCACCGCGCTCCTGCCGCAGGTCGTCGGCAAGCGCTTCCGGTCGCCCTACGAGCTGGAGCCCATCCTCGGCCCCTGGCGCGGCAACCGCATGACCAGGGCCATGGTCGAGATGGCGTTCTGGGACCTCTGGGCGAAGAGCCTGGGCCTGCCGCTGCAATGCGCGCTCGGCGGGGTCGGCGACCATGTCGATGTCGGTGTCAGCCTCGGCATCGCCCCGGCCGAAACCACGCTGGAGCGGGTCGCCGAGGCGGTCGCCGGCGGCTACAAGCGCACCAAGCTGAAGATCCGCAAGGGCCACGACCTGAAGATCGTTGCGGCGGTGCGCGACCGCTTCCCCGAGATCAAGCTGACCGTCGATGCCAATACCGACTACGGCCTGCAGGACATGCAGCTCCTGCAGGGGCTCGACGCCTTCGGGCTGGATTATATCGAACAGCCGCTCGCCTATGACGACATCCACGACCATGCCACCCTGCAGGCGGCGCTGAAGACCGCGATCTGCCTCGACGAAAGCATCCGCAACGCCGTCGATGCGCGCAAGGCGCTGGCGATGGGGGCCGCGCGGGTGATCAACATCAAGGTCGGCCGGGTGGGCGGCCTCGCCTCGGCGCGCGCCATCCACGACACCTGCGCGGCCTTCGGGGCGCCGGTCTGGTGCGGCGGCATGCTGGAGAGCGGCATCGGCCGGGCGCACAACATCCACATGGCCACCATGGCCAATTTCACCAAGCCGGGCGACACCTCCAGCGCCAGCCGCTATTTCGCCCGCGACATCATCAACGAGCCGCTCGAGGCCAGCCAGGGCCGGATGCCGGTGCCGGGCAATGGCGCCGGGATCGGCGTGACCCTGGACCGCGCCTATCTGGCGACGGTCAGCGATTTGCGCGAGGAGATCCGGGCATGAGCAATGCATCCGCCGATGTCGTGCTCCGCGACCTGCGGACCGTCGCCGAGTTCAAGGAAGCCGAGGTGCTCCAGACGACGGTCTGGACCGAGGGCGATACGGCCGACAACGCCGATCTGCTGATCGCCATCCAGCGCGAGGGCGGGCTGGTGGCGGGCGCCTATGTGGACGGGGCGCTGCGCGGCTTCGTCTTCGGCTTCCCGACCAGCCAGGCCCATGTGCAGCATTCGCACCGGCTGGCCGTGCATCCCGACACGCGCGGGCTGGGGCTGGGCATGGCGCTGAAATGGTATCAGCGGGACTGGTGCCTGCAGCGCGGCATCTCCCTGGTGCGCTGGACCTTCGATCCGCTGCGGCGGATCAACGCGACGATCAACATCACCCGGCTGGGCGCCAGCGTCGGCACCTATCACGAGGATTATTACGGCGAGATGGGCGGCATCAATGCCGGCATCGCCTCCGACCGGATCGTTGCCGACTGGCACCTCGACGCGCCCCGGGTCGTGCGCCTCGCGGCGAATCCGAAGGCCCGGCCGGAGGCGCCCGCGGGTAGCGGCAAGGCGGTGCGCATCCCGCCCGATCTGGACGCGCTGCTGGCGAAGGACCTGCCGCAAGCCACCTCCGAGCGGCTCCGGGTCCGCAAGGAGCTTCGCGAGGCATTTGCGGAGGGCTACCGGATCGAATTCTTCGACGCGGAGAACTGCTGCTTCCTGCTTTTCCGGCGATGAGGCGGGTCTGATCGCAGGATTTGACATGCGCGCTCGCCCGGCGCGCGGCCTTCTCTCGGAGGCCGAGGAGGCGGCGCCGGCCCAAGGCGCGTCCCGACGTGACATACCAAAAAACACCGCGGAAACAATAGTATAAACCCTGTCCCGCTGCGGGACACTGTCCCCGACCGGCGCACCGCGACCGCATCGAACCACGGTCGACCTCCAGCGACAGGAACTGGCTCAGACGATGCCGCCGCCGCCCCCCCGACTCGCCGGCCGCTCGGCCGCGACGCGCGCGCGGTAGCCCGAGGCCCGGTAGGCCCCGACCGGGTCGATCGCCGCGCCCTTCTCCAGCCGCGTCATCGCCAGGATCGGCTCGACATCGGTGCGGAACGCCCGTTTCAGCGTGGTGGTGGCCATCAGCGCGTCGTTCTCCTGCTGATATCCCTCGAGCGCAGCGCGATCGACCAGCAGCGCCTGGGCATAGGCGCGCTGCACCTCCATCGCGCTCGTCATCAGGCTCTCGATCGGATCGGTGACGTTGTGCGACTGGTCGAGCATATGCGCGGGGTCGAAGCCGGGCGTGCCCTCGGCATCGACCAACTCGTTGAAGACCAGGAACAGCCGGTAGGGGTCGATCGAGCCGGTATCGAGGTCGTCGTCGCCGTATTTCGAATCGTTGAAATGGAAGCCGCCGAGCTTGCCGAACTGGATCAGCCGAGCGACGATCGCCTCGATGTTCACGTTCGGGGCGTGATGCCCGAGATCGACGAGGCAGAAGGCCCGCTCGCCGAGCTCGCGCGCGACCATGTAATTGCTGCCCCAGTCCTGCACGACCGTCGCATAGAAGGCGGGCTCGTACATCTTGTGCTCGGTGAAGAGGCGCCAGTCCTCGGGAAGGGCGGCGTAGATCTCCCTGGCCGAATCCAGATACCGCTCGAACTGCCGGGTGAGATGCGCCTGGCCGGGGAAGTTCGAGCCGTCGCCGATCCAGACGGTCAGCGCCCTGGAGCCGATCTTCCGCCCCAGCTCGATGCAGGCGAGGTTGTGCTCGATCGCCTGGCGCCGGACCGCCGCATCGGTATGGGACAGCGAGCCGAACTTGTAGGAATGCACCTGTCCGTCGCTGTCCTGGAAGGTGTTGGAGTTCATCGCGTCGAAGGCGAGCCCCACCGCTTCGGCCTTGGCCAGAAGATCGGCGGCATCGGCGCTGTCCCAGGGAATGTGCAGCGACACCGTCGGCGTGGCCCGGGCCAGCTGGTGGATCACGCCGCAATCGTCGAGCTTGTCGAAGATGTCGCGCGGCTCGCCGGGGCCGGGAAAGCGGGCGAAGCGGGTGCCGCCGGTGCCGGTGCCCCAGGACGGGATAGCCACCCCGTATCCGGCCACCTTCCGCCCGATCGCCGCGATGTCGATGCCGCGCCGCGACAGATGCGCGCCGAGCGCATCGTAATCCTCGCGCAGCCGCGCCTCGGCCTCGGCATTCGAGCCCGCGATGATGTTCGGGTCGATCATGTTCCGTCCCTCGGATGGCGCGCGCGGGCGCGGTGGATCGCCGGTTCCGTCCCGGCCGGAGCCGGGCCGATCAGCGCGTGAAGGCCTGCACGTTGCCGGCATCGACGTTGACGATGTTGCCGGTCGATTTGGCGGAGGCGTCGGAGGCGAAGAAATAGGTCGCTTCGGCGATGTCCTCGGGCAGGACCGAGCGCTTGAGCAGCGATCGCTGGCGGTAGTGCTCCTCGAGCCCGTCCTTGTCCTTGCCGTAGGTCGCGGCACGCTCCTTCAGCCAGTCCCCCGACCAGATCTTCGAGCCGCGCAGCACCGCGTCGGGATTGACCACGTTGACGCGGATGCCTTCGGGCGCGCCTTCGAGCGCGAGGCAGCGGGCGAGGTGGATCTCGGAGGCCTTGGCGGTGCAATAGGCGCTGGCGTTCGGCGAGGCGGCCAGCCCGTTCTTGGAGGCGATGAAGACGATCGCGCCGCCGATGCCCTGGGCCTTCAGCATCCGGAAGGCTTCGCGGGAGACCAGGAAATAGCCGGTCGAGAGGATCGCCATGTTGCGGTTCCAGAGCGCGAGCGAGGTGTCCTCGACCGGCGCGGAGGAGGCGATGCCGGCATTGCTGACAAGGATGTCGAGGCCGCCGAATTCGACGGCCATCTCGGCATAGGCCTTCGCCACGGCCTCTTCCGAGGTGACGTCCATCTCGACCGTGCGCACCACGTCCTGGGAATGGCGCGACGACAGCACGGATGCGGCTTCCGCCAGCGCGGCGGCGTCGATATCGGCCAGAACCACACAGGCCCCCTCGGCCAGGAACCGCTCGGCCGTCGCCGAGCCGATGCCGCCGGCGCCGCCCGTGACGATGGCGATCCGCCCGGCGAGGCTCTTGGGCCTGGGCATGCGCTGGAGCTTGGCCTCCTCCAGCTGCCAGTATTCGATGTCGAAGGCCTCCTGCTCCGGCAGGCCCCGGTATTGGGAAACGGCGCTGGCGCCGCGCATGACGTTGATCGCGTTGACGTAGAACTCGCCCGAGATGCGCGCCGTCGCCTTGTCCTTCGCGAAGGTGATCATGCCGACCCCGGGCACGAGATAGACCACGGCATTGGGATCGCGCAGGGGCGGGCTGTCGTCGCGCCGGCACCGCGCGTAATAGGCCGCATAGTCTTGGCGATAGGCCTCGATCGAGGCGGGCAACCCGGCGAGGGTCGCGTCCAGGTCGGGGTTCGACGGGTCGAAATCCACGACCAGCGGCCGGATCTTCGTCCGCAGGAAATGATCCGGGCAGCTGGTTCCCAGCGCCGCGAGCGGCTCCATGTCGCGGGCATTGACGAATTCCAGCACCGCCGCCTGGTCGTCGAAATGCCCGACCATGCGGACGTCCTTCGACACCATGCCGCGGATCGCCGGCATGAGCGCCGCGGCGATCCTGCGGCGCTCGGCCGCGGGCAGGGAGCCGTGCTTCTCGCCGCCGAAGGCGGCCTTGCCCGCGGTCTCGACCTCGAACCAGTCGATGGCGCGATTGATCACCTCGAGCGTGGTCTCGTAGCATTCCCTGGCGTCATCGGCCCAGGTGAAGAGCCCGTGGCTTTCCAGCACGACCCCCTTCGCCTCGGGGTTCTCCCGGCAGAATTCCTCGAGCCAGAGGCCGAGCTCGTAGCCGGGGCGCTTCCAGGGGAGCCATCCGATCTCCTCGCCGAAGATCCGTCGGGTCAGGTCGCGGGAATTCACCGAGGCCGCAATGGCGATGATCGCGTCGGCATGCATGTGATCGACATGCCTGCGTGGCACATAGGCATGCAGCGGCGTGTCGATCGAGGCCGCGCGCGGATTCAGCCGGAAGGTGCAATGGGGCAGGTAGCCCACCATCTCGTCTTCGAAGGCGACCCCTCGGTAGAGTTTCTTCAGCGCCTCGAGCCGGTCCATGTAGAGCGTCGCGAAGCCGTCCATCCTGATCGAGCCGACATCGCCGCCGGAGCCCTTGACCCAGAGCACCTCGACCTCTTCTCCGGTCAGGGGGTCGGTTTCCATCACCTTGGCCGAGGTGTTGCCGCCGCCGTAGTTCGTGACGCGCTTGTCCGATCCGAGCAGATTCGAGCGGTAGAGCAGGAGCTCCGGTCCGCTCATGCCCCTGGCGCGGGCGTCGTCCCATTGGCTCTCGAGTCGACCGGACGCGGCATCCTTCGGCATCGTCTTCCTCCCCGCGGGTCGCGAATGTCTGGCGTGAGGGCCGTTTACCGCTCTACCGCTCCAGAGTCAATCAGAATCGCGCAGAAGTGACGGATTGTGCACTGCAATGAAGCGATAATGACCGATCATGATTGACACGGGCCGGGACCGGTGGCAACAATGCGTCAGGGAGGAACGGATGCACGAAAAAGAGCGCCATCGGATCATCCTGTCCGCCGTGCAGGATCGTCCGGTCGTCACCGTCGCGGAGATGCTCGAACTCACCGGGGCCTCGGAGGCGACGATCCGGCGCGATGTCGCGGCCCTGCATCTGCAGAAGAAGCTCCGCCGCGTGCGGGGCGGCGCCGAATCCATCAGCCCGCCGCAGTTCAGCGGCCTCGCCGGCCGGCCGTTCAGCGTCAACGAGACGCGGGCGCTCAGCCAGAAGCGCGCCATCGCCCGGGCGGCCGTCGCGCTCTGCCAGGACGGCGATTCGATCATCATCAACGGCGGCACGACCACGTTCCAGATGGTGCATCCGCTGGTGAACCGGCGCATGCAGGTGTTCACCAATTCCTTTCCGATCGCCGAGCATCTGCTGAAGCATTCCAAGAACACCGTGCTCCTGTCGGGCGGCGTGGTCTATCGCGAGCAGAACATCGTCCTGTCGCCCTTCGAGAACGACGTGACGCGCAATTTCTATGCCCGGCGGATGTTCATGGGCGCCCAGGGGCTCGGGCCGATCGGCCTGATGGAGGCCGATCCGCTGCTGATCCAAACCGAATCGAAGCTGATCGGTCAGGCGGACGAACTGGTGGTCATGGTCGATTCCTCGAAGTTCGAGGCGCGATCGAGCCTGGTGCTCTGCCCTTTGGAACGGATCACCACCGTCATCACCGACGAGGGCGTGACCGACAGGACCCTGCGCATGCTGGAATCGGCGGGCGTGACGGTCGTCGTGGCCGGCGAGAGCGGATCGCGACGACAGGACGATACCTCCGTCGGTTGAGCGGCCGGGGGACAAGGCAAGGATCTGGCTCAAGGGAGGAAATTCATGAGCATGCTGAAGAGACTGCTGGTCACGGCCTCGATCGGGGCCGCGCTGATCGCGAGCCCCGCTGCGGCGCAGGACAAGCGCATCGCGCTGGTCGTCAAGGCCCTCGGCATCGGCTTCTTCGAGGCCGCGGCGAAGGGCGCGGAAGAGGCGGCCGCCGAACTCGGCGATGTCGAGATCATCTACACCGGCCCGACCGACACCACGGCCGAAGGCCAGATCGAGGTCATCAATGCGCTGATCGCCCAGAAGGTCGATGCCATCGCCATCTCGGCCAATGACCAGGACGCGCTGGTGCCGGCACTGAAGAAGGCGATGGACCGGGGCATCACCGTGATCTCCTGGGATTCGGGCGTGGCGCCGGAGGGCCGGGAGATGCATCTCAACCCGTCCTCGAACCCGCTGATCGGCAACATGATCATCAAGCTCGCCGCCGACAACCTGCCCGATGGCGGCGATGTCGCCGTGCTCTCGGCATCGGCGACCGCCACGAACCAGAACACCTGGATCGAGGAGATGAACAAGGTCCTGCCGGACTATCCGGGCATCAACGTGGTCGCGACGGTCTACGGCGACGATCTCGCCGACAAGTCCTACCGCGAGGCCCAGGGGCTCATGGCGTCCTACCCCGATCTCAAGGCGATCATCGCCCCGACCTCGGTCGGCATCGTCGCCGCCGCCCAGGCGGTCGAGGACGCCGGCAGGGTCGGCGAGATCAATGTCACCGGCCTCGGCCTGCCGTCGGAAATGGCGGGGGCCGTGGAGAGCGGCGCGTCCAAGTCCTTCGCGATCTGGAACCCGATCGACCTCGGCTATGCCGCGACCATGATCGCCTACAACCTCGCGACCGATCAGGCGACGGCGGAGCCGGGGGCGAGCATCCCCATGGGCCGCATGGGCGAGGTGACGCTGGACGACACCAATGCCGGGGCGATGGCCGATCCCTTCGTCTACGACGCCTCCAACATCGAGGAGTTCAAGTCGATCTTCTAGATCCGGCGCCAATTCCCGGGCTGGCGGCGGGACCGCACCCGTCGCCGCCCCCTGCAACCATCCTGCCAGATCTCGACCGCTTGGGGGCGCGCATGCTTTCCGGTTTCGACGATGCCGTCGCCCTGCCGCAGCCGGATCCCGCGCGCGCGGCGGCCGCGATCCTCGAGCTCGCGGGCGTCAGCAAGACGTTTCCGGGCGTCCGGGCGCTGTCGGAGGTCGATCTCCGCCTCTATCCCGGTCAGGTCACAGCGCTCGTGGGCGAGAACGGGGCGGGCAAGTCCACCATGGTGAAGATCCTCACCGGGATCTATCAGCCCGACGGCGGCAGCATCCGCATGGACGGCAAGGCCGTCAGCTTCCCGACCGCGCATCATGCCTCCAGGGCCGGCATCACCGCCATCCACCAGGAGACCGTGCTCTTCGACGAGCTTTCGGTCGCCGAGAACATCTTCATCGGCCATGCGCCGAAGACGCGCCGCGGGCTGATCGACGTCGGCCGGATGCAGCGCGAAGCGCGGGAGATCCTCGCCGGGATCGGCGCCGAGATCGACGCCGGCGTCCGGCTGCGCGACCTCGGCATCGCCAACAAGCATCTCGTCGCCATCGCCCGGGCCCTGTCGATCGATTCCCGCGTCGTCATCATGGACGAGCCGACCGCCGCCCTGTCGCACAAGGAGATCCAGGAGCTCTATGCGCTGGTCGAGCAGCTGAAGGGGCAGGGCAAGGCGATCCTGTTCATCAGCCACAAGTTCGACGAGATCTTCCGCATCGCCGACCGCTACACGGTGTTCCGCGACGGGGCGCTCGTCGGGGAGGGGCGGATCGCCGACGTGACCCAGGACGAGCTCGTGCGCATGATGGTCGGCCGGTCGGTCGACCAGATCTTCCCGCGCCGCGATCATCGCCCCGGCGAGGCGGTGCTCGAGGTCGCCGGCTACAGCCATCCGACCGAGTTCGAGGATGTCGGCTTCACGCTCCGCCGCGGCGAGATCCTCGGCTTCTACGGATTGGTCGGCGCCGGGCGGAGCGAATTCATGCAGGCGCTCTTCGGCATCACCCGACCCTCGAAGGGCAGGGTCAGGATCGACGGCAGGGACGCGGTCATCCGCAGCCCCGCGGAGGCCGTGCGGGCGGGCATCGTCTACGTGCCCGAGGACCGCGGCAGGCAGGGCGCGGTGATCGGGCTGCCGATCTTCCAGAACGTGACGCTGCCGTCCTTGGCGCGGACCTCGCGGCACGGCTTCATCCGGCTGGCGGAGGAATTCGCCCTCGCCCGCGAATATACCGAGCGGCTGGATCTGCGCGCGGCATCGCTCGACCAGGACGTCGGCAATCTCTCGGGCGGCAACCAGCAGAAGGTGGTGATCGCCAAATGGCTCGCCACCCAGCCACGGGTGATCATCCTCGACGAGCCGACCAAGGGCATCGACATCGGCTCGAAGGCGGCCGTGCACGAATTCATGGCCGAGCTCGCGGGCCAGGGCCTCGCCGTCGTCATGGTCTCCTCGGAGATCCCCGAGATCCTCGGCATGTCCGACCGCGTGATCGTCATGCGCGAAGGCCGGATCGTGGCCGAGTTCAACCGGGACGAGCTTGCCCCGGAGCGGCTCGTGCGCCACGCCGCCGGCATCGCCGAGGCCGCGGCATGATCCGGCGCTTCCTCAGGTCGCGCGAGGCGATTCTGCTCGGCGCCATTGTCCTGCTGATCCTCCTGATCTCGACGCGCTACGAGGGCTTCGTCGCGCCCTCGAACCTCGCCAATGTCTTCAACGACACCTCGCCGCTCATCATCCTCGCCCTGGGCCAGATGGTGGTGATCCTGACGCGCTGCATCGATCTCTCGGTCGCGGCGAACCTGGCGCTGACCGGCATGGTCGTGGCGATGCTCAACACCGCGGCGCCCGGCATGCCGATCCCGCTGATCATCCTGCTCGCCCTGGCTTTGGGCGCGATCATGGGCGCGGCGAACGGCCTGCTGGTCTGGAAGCTCGGCATTCCGCCGATCGTGGTCACGCTCGGCACGCTGACGATCTACCGCGGCATCATCTTCGTCATTTCCGACGGCCAGTGGATCAACGCCCATGAGATGAGCCCGGCCTTCAAGGCCTTCCCGCGCGCGGTGATCCTCGGTCTGCCGGTCCTGTCCTGGATCGCCATCCTGGTGATCGCCGCCTTCGCCGTGCTGATCTCCCGCACGCCGCTCGGCCGCGCCTTCTTCGCCGTCGGCGGCAACCCCCATGCGGCGGTCTATACCGGGATCGACGTCGGGCGGACGCAGTTCCTGGCCTTCGTGATCTCGGGCACGCTCGCCGGCCTGACCGGCTATCTCTGGGTGGCGCGCTATGCGGTGGCCTATGTGGACATCGCCGGCGGCTTCGAGCTCGACGTCATCGCCGCCTGCGTCATCGGCGGCATCTCGATCGCCGGCGGCGCCGGCTCGGTCGGAGGCGCGGTCCTCGGAGCGCTGTTTCTCGGCGTGATCAAGAACGCGCTGCCGGTGATCGACGTCTCGCCCTTCTGGCAGCTCGCGATCTCGGGCGCGGCGATCATCGTCGCGGTGGCGTTCAACGCGCGATCGCAGCGGGCGAAGGGCCGGATCATCCTCAAGCGGGCGGAGCACGCGACATGACGGCGACAGCGGGCCACCGCCGCATCCCCGACCGGCTCAATTCACCCTTGCAGCGCATAGCCGGGCGCTGGGAGACCCTGCTGCTCGGCCTGGCTCTGGCGATCTTCGTCGCCAATTCGCTGGTGTCGCCGTATTTCCTGGATGCCTGGAACCTGTCGGACGCGACGTTCAACTTCACCGAGAAGGCGATGATCGCCTTTCCCATGGCGCTCCTGATCGTCTCCGGCGAGATCGACCTGTCGGTGGCCGCGATCATCGCGCTTGCATCGACCGCCATGGGGGCCGCGGTCCAGTTCGGCGCCGGGACGACCGAGATCGTGCTGATCGGCCTGGTCGTGGGCCTGCTCTGCGGCGCCTTCAACGGGTTGCTCGTCACCCGCCTCGGCCTGCCCTCGATCGTGGTGACCATCGGCACCCTGAGCCTCTTCCGCGGCATCGCCTATATCGTGCTCGGCGACAAGGCCTACACCGGTTATCCGCCCGCCTTCGCCTGGTTCGGCCAGGGCTATGTCTGGTGGGTGTTCTCCTTCGAGCTGGTGCTCTTCGCCCTGCTCGCCCTCGCCTATGGCGTGCTCCTGCACGGCACGAACTTCGGGCGGGCGGTCTATGCGATCGGCAACAATCCCACCGCGGCGCTCTTCTCCGGGATCCGGGTGGCGCGGGTGAAGTTCATCCTCTTCCTGATGACGGGGCTCATGTCCGGGGTTGCCGCCGTCTGCCTGACCTCGCGGCTCGGCTCCACCCGGCCATCGATCGCCGTGGGATGGGAGCTCGAGATCGTGACCATGGTCGTGCTCGGCGGCGTCAGCATCCTCGGCGGGTCGGGTTCGATCCCCGGCGTGGTGATCGCCGCCTTCGTCATGGGGCTGGTCACCTTCGGCTTCGGCCTCCTGAACGTGCCGGGGATCGTGATGTCGATCTTCGTCGGCCTGATGCTGATCGGCGTCATCGCGCTGCCGCGGCTCTGGGCCCGCCTCGCGGCCCGGCGGAGGGCATGAGCACGATGGCGGGCGGGCATGTGGGCGTCATCGACATCGGCAAGACCAACGCCAAGGTCGCCCTGGTCGATCTCGACAACTTGCAGGAGATCGGCGTCCTGACCATGCCGAACGCGGTCCGGCAGGACGGCCCCTATCCGCATTTCGATACCGAGGCGCTCTGGGATTTCATGCTCGGCGGCCTGGCCGAGCTGCACCGGCGCCATCGCATCGACGCGCTGACGGTCACCGCCCACGCCTCGGCGGCGGCGCTGCTCGACGGGTCGGGCGCCCTGGTGCTCCCGGTCCTCGATTACGAGCACGACGGGCCGGACCGCCTCGCCGAGGCCTATGACGCCCTGCGTCCCGGTTTCGCCGAGACCGGATCGCCGCGTCTCGCCGGGGGGCTCAACCTCGGGGCCCAGCTCTTCTGGCAGCTCCGGACCTGGCCTGATCGCGCCGACCGGATCGCCGCGGTCGTCACCTATCCGCAATACTGGGTCTGGCGGCTGACCGGGCGGCTCGCCACCGAGGTCACCTATCTCGGCTGCCATACCGATCTGTGGGCGCCCTGGGAGAGACGCTTCTCGCCCCTCGTCGACCGGCTCGGCCTGCGGGAGAAGATGGCGCCGGTCCGGATGCCCACGGATCTGATCGGGGCGGTCTCGGCGGAGACAGCCGCACGGACCGGCCTCGGCGCGGGCACGGCCGTCTATTGCGGGATCCACGATTCCAATGCCTCGCTCTATCCGCATCTCCTGCGGCGGCAGGCGCCCTTCACCGTGGTCTCGACCGGCACCTGGGTGATCGCCATGGCGATCGGCGGGCATCCGGCCGAGCTCGACCCGGCGCGCGACACGCTGATCAACGTGAATGCCTTCGGCGACCCCGTGCCCTCGGCCCGTTTCATGGGCGGCCGCGAATTCGAAATCGTCTGCAAGGGGCACGCGCCGGCATCCTCGGAGCGCGACGTGCTGCAGGTGCTCGACCGCGCCATCCTGCTCCTGCCCGGCGTGGAATCCAGGTCCGGACCGTTCCAGGGCCGTGCCGCCGCCTGGAGCACCGATCCCGCCTCGCTGAGCGACGGCGAGCGCCATGTGGCGCTGTCCTTCTATCTCGCCCTGATGACCGGCGTCTGCACCGGGATGATCGGCGCCGAGGGGCCGGTCATCACCGAGGGTCCGTTCTCGCGCAACCGGCTCTATCTGGAGATGCTCGCCTCGGCGCTGAACCGGCCCGTCGCCGGCGCCGGCGATTCGGCCACCGGAACCAGCATCGGTGCAGCCCTACTGACGGGCCGCCGGCCGGAGCGGCCCGAGGCCGCCGAAGCCGGCATGATCCTCCCGGACCGGCGATTGCAGGACTATGCGACGACGTGGCGGGAACGGCTGCGTGCGGAGAGCTGAACGCCGGTTTCGCCCGCGAGGATGTCCGGGTCATTCCGTGGCGCGGGTTCCCGAGACGCGCGAATCCCAGCCGAGCGTGCCGACGGGCTCGGGCAGGTTGGCGAAGACGAAATGCGCCGTGAAGGCGCGCAGCTGGCCCGGCGGCACGTCGGGTCGCGCGATCGCCGAGGCCTCGCCGATCACCGGGCATTCGGCGAGTGCGGTCGCCGGTGTCGGGCAGTCGTAGAGCCGCACCTCGAGGGTCATCTCGCGCAGGCGGAATTCGGGCGAGCCGTTGGCGACGCGGCCGCTCAGGGTCGCGCCGCGGGATGTGCGCTCGAGCGTGACCTGATCGAGGGTCAGCTCCTGCGGCGCGATGCGCTCCTCGGCGCGGCTCGATTCCGGCGCGCTCTGCCAGAAGTAGACGGCCAGCCCCAGCCCGACCGCCGCGCCGCCGATCAGGCCCCAGCGGCGGAATCCGGGCTCGGTGACCAGCGCATAGGCATAGGCCGCAAGGGCAAGGGCGAGAACGAAGATCGGCATGGCTTCCTTCCCGATCGCATGTCCGTGGCCGGAGCGGAAGGCGGCGCGGCCCGGACGAGCGTCAGTCGAGCGGCCCCATGGCCGCGCCGCTGAGCCCGAAAACGCGTCGCGCGCCGGGGCGGTCGAAGTCGAGCGCGGCATTGGTCTCGGCAAGACGACAATGGCTGCCGACCTGGACCGGACGGTCGCCGGTATTGGCGATCTCGAGCGCGATGCTCTCGCGATCGGCGTTGAGGAGGATGTCGCCCGCAGCCGGAAGGATCTCGCCGGGGATCATCACCGGCGCATCCGCGCCTTCCAGGCCCCGAAGGCCACCGCCGCAACCAGCGCCGCGAGCAGGAGCCCGACCGGCGTCTCGGCGCCATGGGGATGGAGATGCGCGCCCGGATGCGCGAGCGCCGCAGCGGGGAGCAGCAGGAAAGCGAAGGCGGAACGGATCATGACGACTCCTCGATGCCGGACCATGCCACGCTTAGACCAAGTCCGGGGCCGGCGCAAAGCCTCCCGTCCGCGCGCCCGTGCGCCCGGCCCGGGCCGGATGGGGGTGCTGGACGTGCCGGGAACTCGGCCGGGCGAGGTCGCGGCACCGGATCTCCGGCGCCCGTTGCCCTTCGCCGGCCAGATCACGGCAGTGTTTTACCAGTTGATCAAGAATCGCGCCCGTGTCAGCCTTCTCCCGGAGCTGCGCCCGCCAGGAGAGGTCAATGCCCGCAACGCCGCAGACGCCGGGGATCGTCGCGCACCGCCTGCCGCCCGAACGCATCGCCGAGAATTTCGCGGACATCGCCCCGCCCTTCACCGCGCACGAGGCGCTCGTGGCGGCGGATCGCTGCTATTTCTGCCATGACGCGCCCTGCGTCACCGCCTGCCCGACATCGATCGACGTGCCGCTCTTCATCCGCCAGATCCAGGCCGGCCAGCCCGAGGCCGCCGCGCGGACCATCTTCGAGGCGAATATCCTCGGCGGCATGTGCGCGCGGGTCTGTCCGACCGAAACGCTCTGCGAACAGGCCTGCGTGCGCGAGGCGGCCGAGGGCAAGCCGGTGGAGATCGGGCGCCTGCAGCGGCATGCCACCGATGCCCTGATGGGGCGCGGCGGGCATCCCTTCCACCGCGCGCCGCCGACCGGCCGGCGCGTGGCCGTGGTCGGGGCGGGTCCCGCGGGCCTCGCCTGCGCGCACCGCCTCGCGATGCTCGGGCACGAGGTGGTGCTGATGGATGCGCGGGCGAAGGGCGGCGGGCTCAACGAATTCGGGATCGCCGCCTACAAGACGCCGGAGGGCTTTGCCCAGGAGGAACTGGACTGGCTGCTCGGCATCGGCGGGATCACCGTGGAATACGGGCGGCGGCTCGGGCGCGACGTGACGCTGAAGGCGCTCGTGGAGGATTTCGACGCGGTCTTTCTCGGGCTCGGGCTCGGGGGCGTGAATGCGCTCGACCTGGAGGGCGCGGAGCGGGACGGCCTGCGTCCGGCGGTGGATTTCATCGCCGAGCTGCGCCAGGCGGCCGATCTGGCGGCAATCCCGGTCGGGCGGCGGGTCGTGGTGATCGGCGGCGGCATGACGGCGGTGGATGCGGCGGTGCAGTCGCGCCTGCTCGGGGCGGAGGAGGTGACGATCGCCTACCGCCGCGGCCGCGAGAAGATGGGCGCGAGTCACCACGAGCAGGACCATGCCGCGAGCCACGGCGTCCGGATCGTGACCGGCGCGGTGCCGGTGGCGCTGCGCGGCGAGGGCGGCTTGGCAGAGGTCGAGTTCGCCTATGTCGCGGAGGGCCCCGCGGGGCTCGAGGAAAGCGGCGAAAGGTTCGTGCTCCGGGCCGACCAGCTCTTCACCGCGATCGGCCAGCGGCTGGGCGAACTGCCCGAGGGGCTGGCGACCGAGGGCGGCAAGATCCGGGTCGAGGGCGCGGGGCGCACGAGCCTGCCGGGCGTCTGGGCCGGCGGCGATTGTGCCGCGGGCGGCGCGGATCTGACCGTGACGGCGGTCGCCGAGGGACGCGACGCGGCGATGGACATCCATGCCGCCTTGACCAAGACTTGACGCGGCCCGCGCGCTCCGTTCCGGGGGCGTCGCGGCAAGGGAGGAATCGCATGGCCGACCTTCGCACCGATTTCGTCGGAATCACCTCGCCGAACCCGTTCTGGCTCGCCTCGGCGCCGCCCACGGACAAGGAATACAACGTGCGGCGCGCCTTCGAGGCCGGCTGGGGCGGGGTGGTGTGGAAGACGCTGGGGCTCGACCCGCATATCGTCAACGTCAACGGGCCGCGCTACGGCGCGGTCTGGGGCGCGGACCGGCGGCTGCTGGGGCTCAACAACATCGAGCTCATCACCGACCGGCCGCTCGAGGTGAACCTGCGCGAGATCAAGGCGGTCAAGCGCGACTGGCCGGACCGGGCGATGGTCGTCTCGCTGATGGTGCCCTGCGAGGAGGAGCCCTGGAAGGAGATCCTCGCCCGCGTCGAGGATACCGGCGCCGACGGGGTGGAGCTCAATTTCGGCTGTCCGCACGGGATGAGCGAGCGGGGCATGGGCTCGGCGGTCGGCCAGGTGCCCGAATACATCGAGATGGTGGCGCGCTGGTGCAAGGCCCATACCCGCATGCCGGTGATCGTGAAGCTCACCCCCAACATCACCGACATCCGCAAGCCGGCGGCGGCGGCGATGCGGGGGGGCGCGGATGCGGTGAGCCTGATCAACACGATCAATTCGATCACCTCGGTCAACCTCGACAGCTTCTCGCCGGAGCCCTCGATCGACGGCAAGGGCGCCCATGGCGGCTATTGCGGGCCGGCGGTCAAGCCGATCGCGCTCTCCATGGTCTCGGAGATCGCGCGCGACCCCGAGACCGCGGCGCTGCCGATCAGCGGCATCGGCGGCATCACCACCTGGCGGGACGCGGCGGAGTTCATGGCGCTCGGGGCGGGCTCGGTGCAGGTCTGCACCGCGGCCATGACCTATGGGTTCCGGATCGTGCAGGAGATGACCCGGGGGCTCGCGCTCTGGATGGACGAGAAGGAGCACGGGCGCCTCGAGGATTTCCGCGGGCGCGCCGTGCCCAATGTCACCGACTGGCAGCGGCTCAACCTCAACTACGTCACCAAGGCGCGGATCGACCAGGATCTCTGCATCAAGTGCGGGCGCTGCTACGCCGCCTGCGAGGATACTTCGCATCAGGCGATCGCGATGCAGCCCGGCCGGGTCTTCGAGGTGATCGACGCGGAATGCGTCGCCTGCAACCTCTGCGTCGATGTCTGCCCGGTCGAGGATTGCATCACCATGGAGCGGCTGGAGCCCGGCAGCATCGATCCGCGGACCGGGCGGGTCGTCGAGGCGGAATACGCCAATTGGACGACGCATCCGAACAACCCGCTGGCACGCGCGGCGGAATAGGGCGGATGGTCGCCTGGGCCGTGGTCGGGGGGGCGGCGGCCGTGCCGGTCGAGTGCCGGGATCCCGCCGGGGATCACCGGGACGCCGGTGTCGGCGCCGCCGGATGTCGGGCGGGGTGAGCGGGATGGCACGGGTCACGGGGATCGGCGGGTTCTTCTTTCCGGCACGCGATCCGCAGGCGCTGGCGCGCTGGTACACGGTGCATTTCGGGATCGACCCGGTTCCGGGGGATTACGTGACGCCGCCCTGGCGGCAGGAGGCGGGGGATACGGTCTTCGCGCCCTTCAAGGGCGAGCCGGGCGGGTCGGATCCGGCGGAATCGCGCTGGATCCTGAACCTGCGGGTGGACGATCTCGACGGGATCGTCGCGGCGCTGCGCGCGGCCGGCACCATGGTGGAGGTCGATCCGGAGATCTATCCGAACGGCCGGTTCGCCAGGCTGGCCGACCCGGAAGGCAATCCGCTGGAACTCTGGCAGCCCGCGGCGCCGGGAGACGCGCCGGAGACCTGACGGCCGGGCGGCGTCGCGCCGCGGGACGGGGCGCATGCTATTGGTCTTGTGGTAGTTCTTCGAGACGTGGCGCTGGTGGCGCCTCGCCTCTTCGGTTCGGGGAGGCGGCGCGGGCCGCGCGGAACGCGGTCTTTTTCCTGCCCAGACGCCGCGGCGACGGCCGCGTGGAAGGGCCTTCGGTCTCAGGCGGAGCGGTCCACGATCTGGCCGGGGAGGTAGCCGTTGCCGGCCGCGAAGGCGCGGGCGGCGGCGACGATGCGGGCGGCGGCGGGGACCGGCGTGCCGTCCCAGCACAGTTCCTCCTGGCCGGAGGCGATCGGGCGGGGCGGAGCATCCGGCGCGCGGTCGCAGCGCCGACGCCGGTCACCGCCCTCGGCGGTGCGCTGGCCCGCACGCGGCCCCGACGGGGTGCGATCGTGATGGGTCGGCCGCGAGGCGCCGATCAACCGGGCATGGGATGCGGCAATCTTCATCGGTATTCCCCGCAAAAGCATCGAGACTTTTACGAGTATACGCGCGGATTTCCCGCCGGAGAAGGTTCTGCTTTTCAGAAGGTTAAGGGGAGCGCCGTGGTCCCCGGCGCAAAGGGCCGCGCCGGCCGCCCGGAACAGGGGCCGCAGGCGGTCGGGCCGCGCGGATCGGTGTCAGGCGCGGCGATCGAGCATCTTGGACGGATCGACCGGGCTTGCCTCGGCAGGCTGCGGGACCGGCGCCGGCACGGCTTCCGCCGGCCTGATGCCGTCCTGGGCGAGGTCGCGATAGGCGTTGTCGATCAGCTGCGCCAGCACCGGCGAGAGCGGCCGGAAGGTGAGCGCCGGGACGATCTTCAGATCATAGGGGACGGACATGTCCGGGAATCCTCGCTTGGCTGCGTCGCGACCCGCGGCGGCGGCTCGGGACGGGCATGGACCGGCCGGGCGGGATCAGGCCGCACGGTCGAGCACCCTGCCGTTGGCGGCGCCCTGGCCGCGCAGGGCGCCGAGGTGGTCGGCATAGCCCGACGACCCCTTTTCGCTCCAGGAGGATTGCGACTCCTCGGGCGGAACGGAAGGATTTTCGGCGGGTACTTCCCGGCCCGCCAGTCCGGCGATCAGGCCCCCCAGGCGGTCGCGTTCCCGGCTTGCGAGGGCATAGGCGCGCGCCCCGTCCTCCACCACGGGCCGCCGCGCCCCGAAATCGTGCCGGGATGCGCGCGCGTCGGTCGGCGTGCCCGCGGCCTGGGATCCGGCGCCGCGCGGCACGAAGCCGTTTCCGGGCGCGGCCTGCACAGTGGTGGCCGGGGCGACCGTGGCGGGCTCCCTGGGCCAGCCGGAGCCGCCCACGGGCGGCCCTGAAGGCTCCGGCGATGCCGAACCGGCGCCCGGACCCTCCGGTCCCGGCGCGCTCGCACTCTGGCCCGGACCGGCATTGGCCAGCGGCGCGGCGCGCCAGCCGAGCCCCAGCAATCCTCCCAAAAGTGACATGACGTCTTTCCCCTCGTGCAGGACGTGCGATGTGCTCGACTCTATCACGGTGGCCATGGCCGGAAAGTCGGCCAAACTTGACCAGGGTAAATCCCCGTTCTCGCTCAGGAAGTTGTGGCAGAATGCTGCCGAGGATTGTCAAGTGCCTTGCGGGGCAGGACAAATCTGCCGCCTTCGGGGGGCACGGCGGCAAGGGTTGATTTTCGGCAAATCCACCGCATTAACCAGGACGCGGGTCAGGCTCGGTTCCGGCCGGCTCAGGGGGCGAGCGCACGGGCGTAGAAATGCGTCAGGAATCGCTCGGCATCGCTGAAGCGGGCCTCGTCGTCGGAGCCGAGCACGGCGCGGATCTGGACGTCGAAATCGGCGTAATGCTGGGTCACCGCCCAGATCGAGAAGATCAGGTGATAGGGATCGACCGGCGCGATGCGCCCGTCGCGCGCCCAGCCGCGGATCACCCGCGCCTTCTCGTCGACGAGTTCGCGAAGGGGGCCACGGATCATCGCCTCGATGCGCGGGGCGCCCTGGAGGATCTCGCCGGCGAAGAGGCGGCTCTCGCGGGGATAGTCGCGCGACATCTCGAGCTTGCGCCGGACATAGGCGCCGATCTCCGCCTGCGGGTCGCCCGCCGGGTCCAGCCGGCGCAGCGGGTCGAGCCAGGTGTCGAGCAGCCGGGCGAGCAGCATGCCGTGCACGTCTTCCTTGGAGGCGAAGTAATAGAGCAGGTTCGGCTTGGAGATGCCGGCGGCCTCGGCGATCTGGTCGAGGGTGGCGCCGCGGAAGCCCTCGGTGGCGAAGACCTCGAGCGCGGCGCCGAGGATCGCCTCGGTCTTGGCGCGCTGGATGCGGGTCGGGTTCTTGCGCGAGGCGGCCCGGGTCATCCCGAGGCCGCCGGCGTGGAGGGAACCTGAAATCCGCTTGACGCTTGCGCCATGGGTGGTAGCGTCCAAATTTGACCGTCTGGTCATAAAGCACCAACCGTCCGGGCCGGTCGAGCCGAAATCGCTGGCGGGGCGTATTCAGGAAAGCCCGCGATGTCCCACCGCTCCGCCGCCGCGCCGAATGACCTTCGCGCGTTCTGGATGCCCTTCACCGCCAACCGGCAGTTCAAGAAGGCACCGCGGCTGCTGGTGGGGGCGAAGGACATGCATTACACCACCTCAGACGGGCGGCAGGTGCTGGACGGCACCGCCGGGCTCTGGTGCTGCAACGCCGGGCATTGCCGGCCGCGGATCACGGCGGCGATCGCCGAGCAGGCGGCGGAGATGGATTACGCGCCGGCCTTCCAGGTGGGGCATCCCAAGGCCTTCGAGCTCGCCAACCGGCTGATCGGCATCGCGCCCGAGGGCATGGAGCACGTCTTCTACGCCAATTCCGGCTCCGAGGCGGTGGAGAGCGCGCTGAAGATCGCCATCGCCTACCAGCGCGCGATCGGGCAGGGCTCGCGCACCCGGCTGATCGGGCGCGAGCGCGGCTATCACGGGGTGAATTTCGGCGGCATCTCGGTGGGCGGGATCGTCTCGAACCGCAAGGTCTTCGGCACGCTGCTCACCGGCGTCGACCACCTGCCGCATACCCATGACCTCAAGCGCAACGCCTTCTCGAAGGGCCAGCCGGAGCACGGGGCGGAGCTCGCCGACGAGCTGGAGCGGATCGTCACGCTGCACGACGCCTCGACCATCGCGGCGGTGATCGTGGAGCCGGTGGCGGGCTCCACCGGCGTGCTGATCCCGCCGAAGGGCTATCTGCAGCGGCTCCGCGACATCTGCACGAAGCACGGGATTCTCCTGATATTCGATGAGGTTATCACCGGCTTCGGACGGACGGGCGCGGCCTTCGGCTCGGAGAAATACGGCGTGACGCCGGACATGATCACCTGCGCCAAGGGGCTGACCAACGGGGTGATCCCGATGGGGGCGGTGCTGACGAGCGCTGCGATCCACGACGCCTTCATGTCGGGGCCCGAGCACATGATCGAGCTCTTCCACGGCTATACCTATTCGGGCAATCCGATCGCCGCCGCGGCGGGGCTGGCGAGCCTCGAGACCTATGGCGAGGAGGGGCTCTTCACCCGGGCGGCGGATCTGGCGCCGCATTGGGAGGCGGCGCTGCATTCGCTGGCCGATTGCCCGCATGTGATCGACATCCGCAACGAGGGGCTGATCGGCGCGGTCGAGCTGGCGCCGATCCCGGGCGAGCCGACCAAGCGCGCCTTCCAGGCCTTCCTCGCGGCCTTCGAGGCGGGCGTCCTGATCCGCACCACCGGCGACATCATCGCGCTCTCGCCGCCCCTGATCGTCTCGGAGGCGCAGATCGACGAGCTGATCGGCACGCTGCGGCGGGTGCTGGAGAGGCTCGCGTGATTGTCGAGGCGGATCAGGGGTTAACGCGCCGCCGTTGAGGCCGGATCCCGGCTGGAAAGCGGCTGGAATCCGGCTTGCCACCATTTCTGTCGGGAATTGGGCGTTAACGCCGCAAGGGGCGGAGCGGGCAGCCTTGGCGAGTGGGCGAACGGGGGACGCAGGAAAGGCGGACGCCGGGCACCCCATGCTGCCACGCCATCAGGGCGCCCGTGTGGTGGGCGGCCGGTCCGCCGGTCAGGCATAGTCTCGGGGGCGGACAGCGCCTCATACTGCCGCCCACCGCGCCGATTTGTCATCGGCCGCCGCGACATGATTGCATTGGGCTGTCCCGATCGAGTACCGCTGTCGATGTGAAGGGCGGTGTCCCAACCAAAGAAAATGCCGACGTTCGGACGGGCTCGCGCGATGGAGGGGTAGTAGACAAATGCATCTTGTTACAAAATCGTACTTTGATGCCTTCTGTGAGGAGTACAATTTTGCGAAGGGAGAAACGAAATCATTTGAAGCATTCTGCAATTTTTGCGCCGCCAATTTTCTCTCAGACGACGACCTTAATCCGGAAGATTTGATATACGAGGGAGCTGACCCAGGAATAGACTGCGCTCTACTTTTTGTGGATGGTCGAGCGATATTCACGGTTGATGAACTCAATGTATTGCTTGGTGGCGGGAAGCGGGAGTATGATTTCCAGTTTCTCTTCACGCAAGATAAATCATCTGAAAATTGGAGGAAGGGGGAAATAGATACTTTCAGCGCTGCGCTAGTAGATCTCATAAGTGACTCCCCTGCTCAGCCGTTATCGGATTATTTGATTGAGTTTAGGAAGTTGTTTTCAGAAGTCTATGGCAACATCAAAAGAGTTAGAGGTGGCCTGCCAAGCGCATCCGCATACTTTATTTCTGCGGCACAAGATACCGATGCTGCGGAGATTAATGCGGCGATAACTATCGCCAGTAAAGCGCTAACAGGCACGGGATACTTCAAGAACGTGACATTCGAGAAGATTCATCGAGAGCGACTTCATGAACTGTGGCTGTCGGCTGGAGCGACGGACGAGGCTACAATTCCCGTTTCGAGTTTCTCCGCCTTCCCGTCTGCACCAGGTGTAAATAGCGCATATATTGCTCCGATTTCGGCTAAAGATTTCATCCAAAAGGTACTAAAGAACGCAGATGGATCTAGAAAGAAGAAACTATTTGAAAAAAATGTCCGAGACTTTCTCGGTGAAGACGAAGAGGTAAACTCAGAAATTTCTGAAACACTAGCTGATCCAGACAAAAGGAAACGCTTCGGATTGATGAACAACGGTGTAACCATTGTTGCGGAGACCGTTCGGCCAGCCGGTCAGTCAATATTCGTAAGCAACTATCAGATTGTCAACGGCTGTCAAACTTCCAGCGTGCTCCTTCACAATGAAGCGGAAGTGGATGACACCGTTAGCTTAATGGTAAAAATAATTGAGAGTAACGATACTTCTACAATCGCAGATATCGTTCGAGCTACGAACAGGCAGTCAGCAGTTCAGGATGAGCAGTTTTCTTCAACTCTCGATATTCTGAGGGATCTGGAGGCTTACTTCAATGCAAGAGGCGCTGGGCATGCGAATCGGCTCGTTCTAGAGCGGCGGAAAGGCCAATATCGGAACGAGAATATCCCGCAAGCGAGAGTCGTTGACATTAGGGAGTTGGCCCGCGCAATTTCGGCGACTCGAATGCTTCGGCCAGATTTAGCTAGTCGCTACGTGGGACGTCTCACGGGCGAGATGCGGGATCAGGTCTTCGTGAAAGAGGCTTCTGAAGAACTTTTTTATCTTTCCTGTTTTGCCAGCTATCGCCTACGGATCTTGATATCTAATAAAAAATTTGATGCTAGATATTCGAAGCTTAGGTGGCATATTCTATGTGTTTCTTGGTTCGTTTCCACTAGACAGTTCAAGGGATTCGGCGAAAAACGGGCTGAAGACGCTTTCGAGAATCTGTTCGCTGCGAACGATGGGGTTTGGTTTGATCGGCTCAGAACGATTGTCACGATCGTCTTCCCAGATTTTCAGATCTCGCGTGATGTTCTGAAAGGGCAAGCCTTCAACGGTGCGCTAATAAAGGCTGCCAGCGAGATCCGTTGGTCTGCCCCTGACTAATAGTCGCTGAGATTTGTCACCCGAGCGCGGGGTTTCGTGCGATGGAAGGCGCAATAGTGACAACTTTGGGCCGCAAGTGGATGATGGTTCTTCGGTGTAGACGCGGCGTTGCAGCCTGGATTTTGCATTTTTCTCCGTTGCCGTGCATCGGCTGGCATCGCAGATGGCCGACTGCGGACCTCCGGTGGCTCGCGACGCCGAAGCGGCTTCGCGGGTCCGTCGCCAGCGGCGGACTTGCGTTCCGGCGGCGGGCGAACCTATCAAGGTTGGGGACCTCAGGGGGAGGACGGTCGATGAATGCGCCTGGCGAGAACCTCAGGATCGACGGGGCCCGGCTCTGGGACTCGATCATGGAGATGGCGAAGATCGGGCCGGGGGTGGCGGGGGGCAACAATCGCCAGACCCTCACCGATGCCGATGGCGAGGGGCGGCGGCTCTTCAAGGCCTGGTGCGATGCGGCCGGCCTCGAGACCGGGGTCGATGCCATGGGCACGATGTTCGCGCGGCGGGAAGGCACGGACCCGGAGGCGCTGCCGGTCTATGTGGGCAGCCATCTCGACACCCAGCCGACGGGCGGCAAGTACGACGGGGTGCTGGGGGTGCTGGGCGGGCTGGAGGTGATCCGCTCGCTGAACGACCTCGGCATCCGGACGCGGCATCCGATCGTGGTGACCAACTGGACCAACGAGGAGGGCACGCGCTTCGCCCCGGCGATGCTGGCGAGCGGGGTCTTCGCCGGGGTGCACGAGCTCGACTGGGCCTATGGGCGCGAGGATGCCAGGGGGCTCAAGTTCGGGGACGAGCTCGCGCGCATCGGCTGGAAGGGCGAAGAGGCGGTCGGCGCGCGGCGGATGCATGCCTTCTTCGAGCTGCATATCGAGCAGGGGCCGATCCTGGAGGCCGAGGGGGTCGATATCGGCGTCGTCACCCATGGGCAGGGGCTCTGGTGGCTGCAGGTCACCCTGACCGGCAAGGAGAGCCATACCGGCTCGACGCCCATGGCGATGCGGCGCAACGCGGGCCTCGGCATGGCGCGGGTGACCGAGCTCGTGCACGGGATCGCCATGGAGAACCAGCCGGATGCGGTGGGCGCGATCGGGCATGTGGACGTCTATCCGAATTCGCGCAACGTGATCCCGGGGCGGGTGGTCTTCACCGTGGACATCCGCTCGCCGGACCGGGCGAAGCTCGACGGGATGAAGGCGCGGCTGGAGGCGGAGGCGCCGGCGATCGCCGCGGGTCTCGGGCTCGGGATCGAGATCGAGGTGGCGGGGCATTTCGATCCGGTGACCTTCGATGCGGGCTGCGTGGCCGCGGTGCGGGCGGCGGCGGAGCGGCTGGGCTATTCGCATCGGGACATCGTGAGCGGGGCGGGGCATGACGCCTGCTGGATCAACCGGGTGGCGCCGACGTCGATGGTGATGTGTCCCTGCGTCGACGGGCTGAGCCACAACGAGGCGGAGGAGATCTCGCCGGAATGGGCGGAGAAGGGCGCGAACGTGCTCTTTCACGCGGTGGTGGAGACGGCGGGCATCGTGGCGTGAGGCGCTGTCCCCATGGGGACGGCCGGCAAGCCTTTGATGTAAAACGGGAAAAGTGTTAACGCGGTTGCGCCGGCGAGGGGCGCGGACCCTGGACGGTGCGCTTGCGCCACGGGTCGATCGGGCTGGAGATGCCCCGGGACCGTGGGATGGGAGGCGACGGCGCAGGGAGGGGATGCGGAAGCTGCCGGGGCCTTGCCGGCAGCGTCCCGGGGGCTCGGTGTTCCGGGCCGGTCGGGCCGGCCCGGGGTGCGGCTCAGTCGGCCGGTTCGCGCGCGGCCGGGAACTGGGCGGCGCGGGTCACCATCACCACATAGGTGATGGCGTAGATGGCGACGACGGCGAGCCCGACCCACTGGATTTCGAAGGGGGTGAAGAAGAAGGCGATCACCAGCAGGAGCTGCAGCGTGAAGTGAAGGGGATAATAGACCCTCGATCCCACGATGTCGCGCGACCAGCCGAGGTTCGCCGAATAGAGGCGGATCAGGCTGTCGAGCGAGTTCACCACGAAGACCACGCCGACGAAGATCATGAACCAGTTCAGCCAGCCCGGGATCACCAGGGCATGCTGGTGGTAGATGTAGAGCACGCAGAACCAGGCGCCCAGCGGGATGACCGGCAGCACGACCATCGCCCCGGCGAGCTGCCAGGTCTCGAGCCCGCCCACGTAGCGTGCGACGAACTGGCCGATCATCAGGCTCCAGGAGAACCACCAGAAGAGATAGAACTCGTGATAATCGGCGATCGGGGTCGCGAAGCGGTGCAGATGCACGAAATAATCGAGCAGCAGGCCGATGTTGCCGAAGAAATTGCCGAAGCCGACCCCGGAATAGGCGAAGGCGACGACGAAGAGCGCCGTGAAGGCCAGCATGCCGAAGCCGTAGGTCGAGACGATCGCGAGCCATTTCATGATGTAGAAATTGCCGCTCGAGACCACGGAGAAGGCGATGACGCCGATCCCCAGCGCCCAGACGCCCCAGGACGGCAGGTCCGGCGCATAGGCCGGCAGGTTGATCATGAAGAGGTAGCAGGTGAAGGCGCAGGTCGCGATCACGGTCAGGTTGTAGAGCCACTTGACCAGCGGGATCTCGAAGATGCGCAGCCGCGGCTCGAGGGCCACGAAATAGAAGGTCGTCACGAAATACATCAACCAGACCAGCGGCCCCCACATGCCGAATTCGATCGCGAGGGCGTTGGTGAAGGCGAAGGCCGGATCGGCCTCGTAGACCGGAAATTCGGTGAGGGGCAGCATGATGAGCCCCATGTCGAGTCCCGCCGTGAAGAGCAGGGCGACGAGCGTCAGGATCCCGACCGGATGCGTGCCGGTGCATTTGAGCCGGGGCCAGCGGAGGAGGACGAAGATCGCGCATCCGAGGACGCTGAGATAGGCAATCGTGATTATCAACGTCATGTTGTTCTCGCGTTTGCTGGGGCCGACGTTAACGAATAGCGGGACTGGGATCCAGCCCCGTCACTTTTGCGACCCTCCCGTGGTCTTGCGCGACATTTTGTTGCGAGGACATCGCGGAAGGGCGGGGAGGCCGTGTCGCGGGTGGGGGAATCGCATTCGGCAGGGCGGTCCTGTCCGCCTGGATTTCGAGCGGGCCAAGCTTCACCATCCCGCCCGGCGGGCGCTGCCCTCGTCTTGTGGCGGAACGGTCGAGGAAGAAAGAAGGCGCGCCAGATGTGATAGTCCTGTGTCGCCGACGACCGGGCTTGTCCGGCGCGCCGAAACGCGGTCAGGTGAACGGGAGCGCGGATGCGCGACGAGGAGGGCATTTCATGAGCAAGGTCATCAGGGGCGGCACCATCGTCACGGCGGAACGGATGTGGAAGGCCGACGTGCTGATCGAGGGCGAGCTGGTCGCGGCGATCGGCGAGGGGCTGAGGGGCGACGAGGAGATCGACGCCTCCGACGCCTATGTGATGCCGGGCGGCATCGACCCGCACACCCATCTGGAGATGCCCTTCATGGGCACGACCGCCGCCGAGACCTTCGAGAGCGGCACCTTCGCGGCGGCCTCGGGCGGCACGACCATGCTGGTCGATTTCGTGCTGCCGGGGCCGGACGGGAGCCTCCTGAACGCGATCGCGGACTGGGACCGCAAGTCGGCGCCGCAGATCTGCGTCGACATCGGCTATCACATGGCGATCACCGGCTGGAACGAGACCATCCATCGCGAGATGGAGGAGGTGGTCAGGCGCGGGGTCAATACCTTCAAGCATTTCATGGCCTACAAGGGCGCGCTGATGGTGGAGGACGACGAGATGTACGCCTCCTTCAAGCGCTGCGCCGAGCTGGGCGCGCTGCCGCTGGTGCATGCCGAGAACGGCGACATCGTGGCGGAACTGCAGAAGAAATACATGGAAGAAGGGCTGACCGGCCCCGAGGGCCATGCCTATTCGCGGCCGCCGGAGGTCGAGGGCGAGGCCGCCAATCGCGCGATCATGATCGCCGATGCCGCCGGCGTGCCGCTCTATATCGTGCATGTGAGCTGCGAGCAGGCGCATGAGGCGATCCGGCGGGCGCGGTCGAAGGGCATGCGGGTCTATGGCGAGCCGCTGATCCAGCATCTGACGCTCGACGAGCGCGAGTATTTCGACAAGGACTGGGATTACGCCGCGCGGCGGGTGATGTCGCCGCCCTTCCGCGACAAGGCGCATCAGGCGAGCCTCTGGGCCGGGCTGCAATCGGGGTCGCTCCAGGTGGTGGCGACCGATCACGCCGCCTTCACGACGAAGCAGAAGCGCATGGGGTTGCAGGGATTTCCCTCGATCCCGAACGGGACCGGGGGCCTGGAGGACCGCATGCCGGTGCTCTGGACGGAGGGCGTCGAGACCGGGCGGCTGACGCCGCAGGAATTCGTCGCCGTCACCTCGACCAACATCGCGCGCATCCTCAACGTCTATCCGCGCAAGGGCGCGATCGTGCAGGGCGGGGAGGCGGATCTGGTGGTCTGGGATCCGAAGCTCTCCAAGACCATCACCGCGGCGAGCCAGAAGTCGATCATCGACTATTCCGTCTTCGAGGGGCGCAAGGTCACCGGCCTGCCGCGCTACACGCTCTCCCGCGGCGAGGTGGTCTGGGCCGACGGGCAGAACAGCCAGCCGCAGCCGGGGCGGGGCAGGTTCGTGCCGCGGCCGGCGTTCTCCTCCGCCCACAGGGCGCTGTCGAAATGGAAGGAGCTGACCAGCCCGCGCAGGATCGAGCGCGATCCGCAGAACATCCCGAGCGGGGTGTGATGGAGGTCTTCGGCGCGGCGGATGCGGCGGCGTTCCGCCGGGCGGCGGAGGCCTCCATCGCCTATCGCGAGGGGCTCGGGGCGCGCCCCATCGGCCCGGCGGCGGATTACCCGGCCAAGCTCGCGGCGCTCGACGCGCCGCTGCCCGAGCGCGGCATGGCCTCGGACGCGGTGCTGGAGGCGCTGGTCGCGGCGGGGGCGGCGGGGGGGATGGGCAGGGGGGGCCCGCGCGTCCTCGGCTGGGGGGTCGGCGCCGGGCATCCCCCCGGCCCCCCCGCGGGCATGTTGGTGGCGGGGGGGG
>CALMSR010000057.1 GCA_937872465.1 uncultured Paracoccaceae bacterium | reverse complement strand
GCGTCGGGATCACCGCCGGCGTCGACAGCCGACGGGTTCTTGCGGGTGTTCAGCTTGTTGTCGCCCGAGATGAAGTTAGCTTTAGCAGCCAGTTCTGGAAAGAGATCTGAAACAAATCTGACATCGAAGTCGGCATCACCTCCGCCCTCAAAAATGACGATCTTTCCACCCGGTGCAAAGGCAGCTAAGTCCCCCACTAGATCAAATAGTGCAGCCTCAATTTCGTCGCTCGCTGAGATATCTTTCATTTGTACGCCAGTCTTATGCGATTCAAGCGGCGACCGCATATGGTATATAGAGAAACCAGGCTCGCCGACTGCTGATCGGAGGAAGGCGTCTGAGTGAGTCGCCAGCCAGATCTGATTCTTCTTCGCTATGCCGATATGCCGTTGATAAAATAATGGTAGTCCGCGAACTAGCCTGGGGTTCAAATGTAACTCCGGCTCGTCGAGTAAAATTATTGAATTGCTTGGGGCTGCGTTCTGTAGTCGTAAATAGCCGTAAAGTACCTCCTTCTCTCCCGAGGATAGATCATTGATATCGTGGGCGGACCCATCGTCCAGCGTGACGGGAAAGCCCAACTTTCCGTCACTGGTTGGCTGGGGGCCCTTAAAGCCCTTTCCCGGGAAAAACATTCGGAAAAGTTCTTGCAGTGTGTTAGTCAGCGACATTGATCGAAGGTGAGTAGAGTCAGACTCCGCTGAAATTAGGTCCTTAATGTATGCGGAAGCAAGCTCCGATTTGATGTTTTTGTACTTCTCAGAGTATCCATATAGCGTATGATTTTTGTATCTCTGGTCGCTGTCGTCAATGTTTAGATTAATCCCACCCATCGCTTCGCGGGCGTACTGCCGATTTGCACCGTGGTAGTCAATTAGACCGATGTTGTTGGGATCGTAGGTTGAAAAGACCAACTCAAGGATTCGAGACGGGCTGATTTCGACATTTCCGCTCGGGCTGATTACAACATGGGCAACATGGAGTGGTTTTTCTATCTCACTGATTACGGCCTTAGTTTGTTCTCTGACTTCTTCGTCGATCTTCGGTTGGTGTCGACGGACCTCGGACGCTGAGAATTGACTTTTTCGGCGACCGGACTGGTCCGACCGCATGTGCTGCCATTCAATCGACTCTAGTATCTGGTTGATGTTTCTCTTAATATAAATCTTCTCGTCGTTGGAGAGTTCAAATGAAATTTTAATTGCCATTGGTTCAGATTTTTTTCTGAGGAGAGATATTACGTCGGTTCCTAGTCGCTGTCGGTTAATCTGAAACTCATCAAACCAATGATGCCACTCGTTTTGTTGATATCCACCATATGTGGATTTGGTCAGTCTGATCGCGTCAAAAAGGCATGATTTTCCGCAACCGTTCGGCCCCGCGATGACCACGGAATCATCGATATTTTCGAGAAATATGGAATCTATTGCTTTGAAGTTGCGTATGCTGAGAGTTCGAATTTTCATTGGGACTCCTTGTCGCGGGCAGACCCAGCTTACGGAATCCTCGGGCTGAACCAAGTAGGATATTTGTCCGTTGTGCTACTGCCCATACATCCTCTCGATCTCATCCAGCACCAGATCCATCAGTGGGCCGGTGGCTTCGCGGCCGGTGAAGTGGAGACTCCAGCCGTCGCGGGTGCGTTCGCGGCGCACGGTCAGGGCGTAGCGCGGGCGCAGTATGCGGCGGGGGCGGCCGGGGGTGGTGGATTCGGGTTTGCGAGTGTGGTCGTCGGCTTCCGAGAGGATCGGCTGGAGGAGATCCCATTGGTGGGTTGGGTCCTTGAGGCTCGATTCTTCGAGGGCGGTGCGAATGAGTTCGCCGAAGCCGGCGGAGATGGCGCGGGAGATGCGGAAGGCCTGTTGCTGGGAGAGTCTTTCCGGGGCGGTGAGTTGGCCGTCCATTTCTTCGGCGAAATGGGCGAGGGTGCGGAGGCGGGAACGTTTGTAGGCGGGGGCGTTGGGATAGAGTCCGTCGACGGCTTCTTCGATGGAGGCGAAGGCGCCCTGGTTGCGGGCGGTGACGGCGACGAGGCCGCGCTCGAAAGGGGAGAGGTTGGCGCGGATCTCGTTTTCCTCGACCATGGCGGCGAGGGCGGTGGCGAGCGAGGTGCGCTCGCGCAGGAAGGCGGGGATCGCGGCGTAGGGCGCGCCGTGGGTTTCGTGCAGCGTCCGGAAGGCGAGCAGGCGGCGGAAGCCGGAGAGCAGGCCGTAGCGGGCCTCGCCGCGGGGAGCGTCGAGGGGGAAGATCTCGATCGGCTGGCGCAGGCCGGAGGCGGCGATGGAGGCTTCGAGCTCGGCCTGGGGCTCGGGGTCGAGGCCGGTGCGGTCGCGGGTGAGCGCGGTGGCGTCGATCTCGGTCAGGGGCACGAGCTGGATCGGGTCGGTCATGGGCGGGTCCTTCGATTGGCGGCGCTGCCCGTGCTGGCGCACGGGCGAGGGCTTCGGGGCGAGAATACGGGAGGATCGGGGGGCGTTGCGGGATGCGGCGCTGGAGCGTTCGCCGGTAAGCTTCTGTTAATGAGACGATTTCCGGTTGACAGAGCGCGCGCTCCGGTGTAGGACTTGCGCCAAGCTGGAAGAAGTGAGTCGAGACCCGCCGCGAGGCGGGTCTTTTCGTTTCGGCCCGGGCGGAGCAGCCAGGGCATTCATCACATGACAATTTCAGCAACAGATCGAAACGCGGACGAAGAGAGGCTGCGGCATTCGATCGACCTGTACCGTGACCTGTCCGGGGCTCTGATAGAGCGGATCACGCAACTCAAGCAGCAGCGCGGCGCAGACGCCGAGTGCAAGGAACTGGTGGGCGCGCTTCAGGCGCACCATCGGGCGCTGCAGACCGTTCTCGACATCGAGGCACGCATTGGCAAACGAAGCACAACCACGCTCGACGGAATCGGGGAAGCCCTCGATCTCGACGCGGCGCGCGCAGAGATCCTTGCGCGACTTGCTAGTTGGGTTGCCGGAGCGTGAGCTCGGCGCGTTTCTCGACGCGTTGAGTCCGAACGCCCTCCTGTCCCTGCCCTGGCTCTTCGAGCATTGGGCGCTGCCGGGACATCAACTGCCTCCCGAGGGAGACTGGACGACCTGGATGATCCTGGGCGGCCGGGGGGCAGGCAAGACCCGCGCCGGGTCCGAATGGATCCGTGCGCAGGTCGAAGGGGGCAAGCCGGGCGACCCGGGGCGCTGTTCCCGGGTCGCCCTGGTCGGCGAGACGCTCGACCAGGCGCGCGAGGTGATGATCTTCGGCGAGAGCGGCATCCTGCGCTGCTCGCCGCCGGATCGACGCCCGGTCTGGCAGGCCGGCCGCAAGGCGCTGGTCTGGCCGAACGGCGCGATCGCGCAGACATTCTCCGCCAGCGATCCGGAATCGCTGCGCGGCCCGCAATTCGACGCCGCCTGGTGCGACGAGCTGGCGAAATGGCGCAAGGCCGAGGCGGCCTGGGACATGCTGCAGTTCGGGCTCCGGCTCGGGGACGATCCGCGGCAGGTGGTCACCACCACGCCGCGCAACACGCCGCTCTTGCGGCGGCTGCTGGAGGAGCCCGGCACCGCGGTGACGCGGGCGCCGACGGAAGCCAACCGCATGCATCTGGCGCGGAGCTTCCTGCAGGCGGTGACCAAGCGCTACGGCGGCACGCGGCTGGGGCGGCAGGAGCTCGACGGCGAGCTGATGCTCGACGTCGAGGGCGCGCTCTGGACCTGGGACATGCTGGAGGCGGCGCGGGCGCCGCGGGCCTTCGAGCTCGACCGGGTGGTGGTGGCGGTCGACCCGCCGGTGACCAGCGGCAGCTCGGCGGACGCCTGCGGCATCGTCGTCGCCGGGGTGGAGGCCAAGGGCCCGCCGCAGGACTGGATCGCCCAGGTGATCGCCGACGGCTCGATCGCCGGCGCCTCGCCGCGGGGCTGGGCCGAGCGGGCGGTGGCGCTCTTCCACGCCCATCGCGCCGATAGGCTGGTGGCCGAGGTCAACCAGGGGGGCGAGCTGGTCGCCGCGCTGATCCGCCAGGTCGATCCGCTGGTGCCCTTCCGGGCGGTGCGGGCGAGCCGGGGCAAGGTCGCGCGCGCCGAGCCGGTCGCCGCCCTCTACGAGCAGGGACGGGTGTCGCATCGCGAACCGTTCCGTGAGCTGGAGGCCGAGATGGCCGCCATGACCACCAGCGGCTTCACCGGAAGCGGCAGCCCCGACCGCGTGGACGCGCTGGTCTGGGCGATGACCGATCTGATGATCGATCCGGCCGCGAGCTATCTCGAGCCGCGCATCCGCCGGCTCTGAACCGACCGACGGTCCAGCGGGCCATTCGCCGAAACTCGCAATTCAGGAGCAAGCTTTTCATGGTCTTGCAGTATTTCCGCATGTCGAAGGGCTCCGTTCCCGAAGCGAAGGCCTCGGCGGCGGCGCCGGTGGTGGCGTTCCACGGCAACGGGCGGGTCGCCTGGTCCTCGCGCGACACCGCGACGCTGACCCAGGTCGGCTTCCTGCGCAATCCCGTGGCCTTCCGCTGCGTCAAGGTCATCGCCGAAGCCGCCGCGGCGGTGCCGGTGGTGGTGCAGGACGCCGACCGGCGCTTCGACACGCATCCGCTGCTCGACCTCTTGGCCGCGCCGAACGCCGGCCAGAGCGGGGCGGCGCTGATGGAGACCTTCTACGGCCATCTGCTCCTGACCGGGGACGGCTATCTCGAGGCGGCGGGCGAGACCGCCTCGGGGGGGCCGCGCGAGCTCTACGTGCTGCGCTCGGACCGGATGAAGACGGTGCCCGGTTCCGACGGCTGGCCGGTGGCCTATGAATACGTCGTCGGCGCCCAGAAGCATGTCTTCGACATGCGCCAGGAGCGGGTGCCGGTGCTGCACGTCAAGAGCTTCCACCCGCAGGACGACCATTACGGGCTCTCGCCGCTGCAGGCGGCGGCAAGCGCAATCGACGTGCACAACTCCGCCAGCACCTGGTCGAAGGCGCTCTTGGACAACGCCGCACGGCCCTCTGGCGCCATCGTCTACAAGGGCGCGGACGGGCAGGGTTCGCTGGCCTCGGACCAGTATTCGCGGCTGGTCGAGGAGCTCGAGACCTATCACCAGGGCGCGCGCAACGCCGGGCGGCCGATGCTGCTGGAAGGCGGGCTCGACTGGAAGCCGATGGGCTTCTCGCCCTCGGACATGGAATTCCACCGCACCAAGGAGGCGGCGGCGCGGGACGTGGCGCTGGCCTTCGGGGTGCCGCCGATGCTGCTCGGCCTGCCGGGCGACAACACCTACGCCAATTACGCCGAGGCGCATCGCGCCTTCTACCGGCTGACGGTCCTGCCCCTGGTCTCCAAGACCCTGGCGGCGATCTCGGGCTGGCTGCCGGCCTATTACGGCACGCCCTTCGCGATCAAGGTCGACGAGGACAACGTGCCGGCGCTGGCCGAAGAGCGCGAGGCGCTCTGGCGGCGCATCACCAAGGCGACCTTCCTGAGCGACGCGGAGAAGCGGCAGATGCTCGGCCTGCCGGGGTCGCAGGAAAGCTGATGTCCGGCAGCGCCCGCGGCGGTGGCTCGCGCTTCCTCTACGAGCCCTTCGACGTCGCCCATGCGAGGATCGACGTGCACGAACGCATCACCCAGGAACGCTGGTCCCAGCTCGAGCGGAGGCTCAACCACATCGAGGTCACGCTCGACCGGCTGGAGCGGCGGATCTGGCTCGCGGTCTATGGCGCGGCCTCGCTGATCATGGCCGACATCGCCTACGGCCTCATCACAATCTCGGTCTCCTGAGGGAAGGTGCAATGATCCATCAGACAAGCGGATTCAGCCCGCTGGAAACGAAATTCCGCGGCTTCGACGGCGAGCTCGCGCTCAAGGACGAGACCGAGATCGCGGGCTATGCCTCGATCTTCGGGGCGGCCGATCATGGCGGCGACGTGGTGCAGCCGGGCGCCTATGGCGCCTCGCTCGCCGCGCTCGCCAAGGCGGGGCGCGGCGTGAAGATGCTCTGGCAGCACGATCCCTCGCGCCCCATCGGGGTCTGGGACGAGGTGCGCGAGGACAAGCGCGGCCTCTTCGTGCGCGGACGCCTCCTGCCGGAAGTGCAGGCCGGGCGCGAGGCGCTGGTGCTGCTGAAGGCCGGGGCGATCGACGGGCTGTCGATCGGCTACCGGACCTTGCGCAGCGAGAAGGCGGCGGGCGGCAAGCGCCTGCTGCACGAAATCGAGCTCTGGGAGGTCTCGCTCGTGACCTTCCCGATGCTCTCCGACGCGCGGGTGCAGGCCGAGATCTCCGAGGAGGAGGCGGACCTGGCGCGGACCCTGACGGATGCTTTCCGCGAAGCCAGGGAACTCCTGGCGTGACCTCACGCCGCCAGAATCATCAGTCACCGAGGAATTCACTGATGCAGAAACCTGAACAGAAGTCCCGGGCGGAAGCCGCCGCGTCGGGTCAGAACCCGCATCTGGAGGTCAAGACCGCCTTGTCCGGGTTTCTGAACGAATTCAACAATTTTCAGTCTGAAATCAAATCGAAGCTCAAGGAACAGGAAACCCAGCTGGCCATGCTCGACCGCAAATCCATCGCCATGTCCCGCCCCCCGCTCGCGCGTGGCGCCGAGACCGAAACGCCGCACAAGAAGGCCTTCGCGGCCTATCTGCGCTCGGGTGACGACGACGGCCTGCGCGGCCTGCGCGTCGAGGAAAAGGCGCTCTCGACCGCCGTCGCCGGCGACGGCGGCTATCTCGTCGATCCGCAGACCGCCGCGGAGATCGTCGGCGTGCTCCGCTCCTCGGCGTCGATCCGCACCATCGCCAATGTGGTGAGCGTCGAGGCCTCGGCCTTCGACGTGCTGGTCGATCATTCCGACATCGGCGCCGGCTGGGCCAACGAGACCTCCGAGCGCACCGAGACCGGCACGCCGCAGGTCGACCGCATCTCGATCCCGCTGCACGAGCTCTCGGCCCTGCCGAAGGCGAGCCAGCGCCTGCTCGACGACAGCGCCTTCGACGTGGAGGGCTGGCTGGCCCAGCGCATCGCCGACAAGTTCAGCCGGGCGGAGGCGAGCGCCTTCATCTCCGGCGACGGCTACGACAAGCCGACCGGCTTCCTGAGCTATCCCAAGGTCGACAACGAGCTCTTCGCCTGGGGCTCGCTCGGCTATGTGCCGACCGGGGCGGACGGCGATTTCAACGCCAGCGATCCGGCCGATGCGGTGGTGGATCTGGTCTATTCGCTCGGCGCCCGCTACCGCGCCAACGCGACCTTCGTGATGAACTCCAAGACCGCCGGCGCGGTGCGCAAGATGAAGGACGCGGACGGCCGGTTCCTGTGGTCGGACGGCCTGGCTGCCGGCGAGCCGGCGCGGCTGATGGGCTATCCGGTGCTGATCGCCGAGGACATGCCCGACATCGCGGCGGATGCCTATGCCATCGCCTTCGGCGATTTCCGCGCCGGCTACACCGTCGCCGAGCGCCCGGACCTGCGCATCCTGCGCGATCCCTTCTCGGCCAAACCGCATGTGCTCTTCTATGCCACCAAGCGCATCGGCGGTGACGTGAGCGACTTCGCGGCGATCAAGCTCCTGAAATTTGCGGCGAGCTGAGGAACGGGGAGACCCCGCCCGACGCCGGCGCAAACAGGTCCGTCCCGCCTGACGGGGCGGACCGGCACACCCTCGTATCTTCCAGTCGCTGCTCCTCCCTCCGCTCGGGCGGTACGGGGGTGTGTTCCCTGCCTGCCTTTTTCCCGAAGACCATGACCGGATACGTTCTCAAGCGCGCCGGCGATCCGCTGCGGGTCGCCCTCGACTGGCGCAGGGGCTACCTGCGCCCGGACGAGTGCGTCGCGTCCCCCGAGGGATGCGACGTGCACCCCGCCCGCGGCGGCGACCCGAGCCTCGCGGTGACGACGACCGACCACGACGACGACCGGACCCGGCTGACCCTGGAGGGCGGCCGGGCCGGCGCCGTCTACATGCTCACAAACCGGATCCGCACCAGCGGCGGCCGTGCGCTCTGCCGCACGATCGTGGTGCGCATCGCCCCCGATACGCCACCGGGCTGAGGAGTCCTCGATGATCTTGACCGAATTGAGCGCGCCGCCCGCGGCCGCCGTTCCCGTTCGCGCCTTCGCCGAGCATCTGCGGCTGGGGAGCGGCTTCGCCGACGACGGCGCGCAGGACCAGCTGCTCGAGCTCTACCTGCGCTCGGCCATGGCGGCGATCGAGGCGCGGCTGGGGCGGGTGCTGCTGGCGCGGCCCTACTCCTGGACCGTGACCCATTGGCGCGAGGAGTCCTGCCAGGGCCTGCCGGTCGGCCCGGTGATCTCGGTCGAGAGCATCACCTTCCAGGAGGCGGACGGCAGCGAGACCGAGGCGGAGGCCGGGACCTGGTCGGTGCTGCGCGACGCGCAGCGCCCGCGGCTCGTGGGCAAGTTCGGCCGCAGCCTGCCGCGCATCCCGCGCGGCGGCCAGGCCGAGATCCGCTTCACCGCCGGCTTCGGGCCCGGCTGGGAGGACGTGCCCCACGACCTGCGCCAGGCGGTGCTGATGCTGGCGGCGCATTTCTACGAGAACCGCGCCGAGGGCGGCACCGCCGCGGGCGCGATGCCCTTCGGGGTGCTGGTGCTGATCGAGGCCTATCGCGCCACGCGTATCGGGGGAGGCTTCGCGTGACCGGGCTCGTCAATCTGGTGCGAAGGCTGGTGCTGGAGGAGCGCGAGACCCAGGCCGACGGCTCGGGCGGCCAGGTGGTCGCCTGGCGGCCGCTCGGCACGCTCTGGGCCGATGTGCGGACGCGGACGGGGCGCGAGGATTTCCTCGGCGCCGTGGCGCGGCCGCGGGTGCGCTACCGCATCCTCGTGCGCGGGGCGCCCTTCGGCGCGGCGTCGCGGCCGCGGCCGGAGCAGCGGCTGCGCGAGGGCGCGCGGGTCTTCGACATCCTGACCGTCGCGGAATTCGATCCCGCCGGGCGCTATCTCGAGATCGAGGCCGAGGAGGGGATCGCGGCATGAGCTACGCCTTCTCCTTCGCGCTCCAGGCCGCGGTCTGGCGGCGGCTCGCGGCCGACCCGGATCTCGCGGCGCTGGTGGGCGGTGCGATCTACGACGCGCCGCTGCCGCCGCCCGCCGATGCAATGCCGCCCGATTACGTCACCCTCGGCGAGGAGACGGTCCGGGCGAACGACACCAAGACCAGCACCGGCGCGCTGCATGACTTCGAGGTGACGGCGCATTCCGGCCGCGACGGTTTCGACACCGTCAAGCGCATCGCCGCGGCGGTCTGCGTGGCGCTGGTCGACGCGCCGCTCGATCTCGAGGCGGGGCGCCTCGTCGCGCTGCGCTTCCTCCGCGCCAAGGCCGAACGCGGGCCGGCGCCGGAGAAACGACGCATTTCCATGCGGTTCAGAGCCGTCGTGGATCAGGCATAGCAAATTCATCGCTGAGAGGATGACGACATGGCGGCCCAAAAAGGCAAGGACCTGCTGATCAAGATGGACATGACCGGCAGCGGGTCGTTCGAGACCGTCGCGGGGTTGCGCGCGACGCGGATCACCTTCAACGCCCAGACGGTCGACGTGACCAATCTCGGCAGCGCCGGGCAGTGGCGCGAGCTGCTCGCCGGCGCGGGCGTGCGCAGCGCGGCGATCAGCGGCTCGGGCGTCTTTCGCGACGACGCCACGGACGAGCGCGCGCGGGCGATCTTCTTCGCCGGCGAGGCGCCGGTCTTCCAGGTGATCGTGCCGGATTTCGGCATCGTGGAGGGCTCGTTCCTGATCACCTCGATCGAATATTCCGGGAGCCACGACGGCGAGGCGGTCTACGAGCTGTCGCTGGCCTCGGCCGGGGCGCTGAGCTTCCAGGCGATCTGATGGGCAATCCCTATCGCGGGGAGGTGGTGCTCTCGGTGGACGGCACGCCGCGGGTGATGCGGCTGACGCTCGGGGCGCTGGCGGAGCTCGAGGCGCGTCTGGAAAGCGAATCGCTTCTGGAGATGATCGCGCGGTTCGAGACCGGCGGCTTCCGGGTCGCAGACCTCGTCAGCCTGCTCGCCGCCGGCCTGAGCGGCGGCGGCTGGCGGATCGGCGAGGCGGAGCTGGTGGCCTGCCGGATCGACGGCGGGCCGCTGGCCGCGGCGCAGGCGGCGGCGAAGCTCCTGAAGGTGACCTTCACCCTGCCGGACCCGGACGAGACGGAATGACCAGGATCGCCTGGCCGCGGCTGATGCAGGTCGGCCTCGGCCGGCTGCGGCTGCCGCCCGAGGAGTTCTGGAACCTCACCCCGGCGGAATTCATGCTCATGGCGGGTCTCGGCGAAGGCCGGGCGGCCCTGTCGCGCGCCGGGCTCGCCGAGCTTTCGGCGCGCTTTCCCGACGTGCCGGCGGTCCGGCCCGCGGAATTGGAGTGATCATGGCAGATTATGAAGCCGATCTGAGCCGGCTCGAGGCGCAGTTCGCGGAGCTGGAAGGCACGATGGCCGGGCTCGAGGGCGTCACCTCGACGTTCCGCAGCGAGCTCGAGGGCGTTCAGGGCAGCATGAAGGATGCCGGGCGCGAGGCGTCGGGCATGTCGCGCTCGGTCTCGGGATCGCTGCGGCGCGCCTTCGACGGGGTGGTCTTCGACGGCAAGCGGCTGTCGGACGCGCTCGCCACCATCGGCAAGGGCCTCTCCGGCACCGTGCTCAACCAGGCGCTGGCGCCGGTGCAGGGCGCGGTGAGCTCGGCGGTGGGCGGCGGGCTGCAATCGGTGCTGGGCGGCCTCCTGCCCTTCGCCGGAGGCGCCGCCTTCTCCGGCGGGCGGGTCGCGGCCTTCGCCCGCGGCGGCGTGGTGGACGGGCCGACGCATTTTCCCATGCGCGGCGGGGTCGGGCTGATGGGCGAGGCGGGGCCGGAGGCGATCCTGCCGCTGGCGCGCGGCTCGGACGGCAAGCTCGGCATCCGCTCGGACGCCGGCGGCGGCGGCACGGTGCATGTCACCATGAACATCTCGACGCCGGACGTGGAGGGGTTCCGCAAGTCGCAGAGCCAGATCGCCGCGGACATGAACCGGGCGATCCAGCGCGGGCGCCGCAATCTCTGAACGGAAGGAAGTCGTCATGAACTTTCACGAGGTCCGGTTTCCCGTCGCCCTGAGCATGGGGTCGAGCGGCGGACCCGAGCGGCGCACCGAGATCGTCACGCTCAGCAACGGCCACGAGGAACGCAACTCGCCCTGGGCGCATTCGCGCCGGCACTACGATGCCGGGCTGGGCGTGCGCTCGCTCGACGACATGGCCGAGGTCATCGCCTTCTTCGAGGCGCGGCACGGGCAGCTCCACGGCTTTCGCTGGAAGGACTGGACCGACTGGAAATCGTGCCGCCCCTCGGCCGAGCCGGGGATCTTCGACCAGAAGATCGGCACGGGCGACGGCACCACCACGGCATTCCAGCTGTCGAAGAGCTATTCCTCCGGGTCGCAGAGCTACGTGCGGCCGATCAGCAAGCCGGTGGACGGCAGCGTCCGGCTGGCCGTGGGCGGGCAGGAGATCTTCGAGGGGCCGGATTTCGGCGTCGACACCAGCACCGGCCGCGTCAGCCTCGCCGTGGCGCCGGGGCAGGGGGTCCTGGTCAGCGCGGGCTTCGCGTTCGATGTGCCGGTGCGGTTCGACACCGACCGGATCGCGACGAGCCTCGCGGGCTTCTCCGCCGGAGAGATCCCGTCGATCCCGGTGGTCGAGGTGCGGGTCTGATGCGCCGGATCGATCCCGAATTCCAGGCGCGGCTCGACGGCGGCGCCACGACGCTCTGCCGCTGCTGGCGCGTGGTGCGCCGCGACGGGCAGGCCTTCGGCTTCACCGATCACGACGGCGATCTGGTCTTCGACGGGCTGACCTTCCGGGCCGGATCGGGGCTCGACGCGAGCGCGCTGCAGGCGGGCACCGGTCTCAGCGTCGACAACGGCCAGGCGCTTGGTGCGCTCACCGCGGCTTCGGTCTCGGAGGACGACATCCGCACGGGCAAGTTCGACCGGGCCGAGGTCCGGCAATGGCTCGTCGACTGGACGCGGCCGGATCTGCGGGTCCTGCTCTTTCGCGGCGAGTTCGGCGAGATCCGGCGCTCGGACGGGGCCTTCGAGGTCGAGTTGCGCGGCCTCGCGGAATCGCTCAACGCGCCGGTGGGCCGTACCATCCTGCGCAGCTGCGACCGGATCCTCGGGGACGGGAAATGCGGCGTCGACACGGCGCGGCCGGAGTTCACGGTCGAGGCCGATGCGCTGGAGGGCTGCGCGGGAGCGCTGGTGCTGGTCGCGGCGCTGCCGCAATTTGCCGAAGGCTGGTTCCAGCACGGCAGCCTGACCTGGCTCGGCGGGGCCAATGCCGGCGAGCGCGCCTCGATCAAGGCGGATCGGCTGGTCAACGGGCAGCGGCGCATCGACCTCTGGCGCGAGCCGTCCTGGCCGGTGGCGGCCGGCGACCGGCTCCGGCTGGTCGCGGGATGCGACAAGCTGGCCGGCACCTGCCGGGAGAAGTTCGCCAACATGCTGAATTTCCGGGGATTTCCGCATATCCCCGGCGAGGATTGGGTCACGGCCTATCCCAAGGACGGAGCGAACCATGACGGCCGCAGCCTACGCAGATCCTGACCCGGACCAGGGCGGCGAGATCGTCGCCCGGGCGCGGGCCTGGATCGGCACGCCCTATCGCCATCAGGCGAGCTGCCGCGGTGCGGGCACGGATTGCCTCGGGCTATTGCGCGGGATCTGGCGCGAGATCCACGGGGAGGAACCCGAGGCCGTGCCCGCCTATACGCCGGACTGGTCGGAGCCGCAGCGCTCGGAGGATCTGCTGGCGGCGGCCGGCCGGCATCTGCTGCCGGTCGCCGAGCGGCGACCCGGCGACGTCCTGGTGCTGCGCATGCGCGACGGGAGTGTCGCCAAGCATGTCGGCATCCTTGCGGTCTCGCCGCAGGGCTTCGAGACGCTGATCCATGCCTATTCCGGGCATGGGGTCGTCGAATCGGCGCTGACGCCCGCCTGGGCGCGCCGGATCGCCGGCATCTTTCGTTTTCCGATGGGGAGAAGCTGATGGCAACGCTCGTTCTGGCCGCGGCCGGCTCCGCGCTCGGCGGCGCCGTCGGAGGGTCGATGGCCGGCCTGTCGTCCATGGTGCTCGGCAAGGCCATCGGCGCCACGCTCGGCTCGGTGATCGACCAGAAGCTGATGGGCCTCGGCTCCGAGCCGGTGGAGACCGGGCGGGTCGACCGGTTCCGGGTGATGGGCTCGAGCGAGGGTGCCGCCCTGCCGCGGGTCTTCGGCAGGGTGCGCATCGCCGGGCAGCTGATCTGGTCGAGCCGCTTTCTCGAGACCGTCAACAGCGAGGATGTCGGCGGCAAGGGCGGCGGCGGCACCACGGTGCGGGAATACAGCTATTCGGTGAGCCTCGCGGTGGCGCTCTGCGAGGGCGAGATCCTGCGCATCGGGCGGATCTGGGCGGACGGGCAGGCGATGCAGCAGATCGGGCTGACCTTCCGGCTGCACCGCGGGACCGAGGACCAGCTGCCCGATCCGCTGATCTCGGCGATCGAGGGTGCGGACGAGGCGCCGGCCTATCGCGGGACCGCCTATGTCGTCTTCGAGAACCTCGACCTGACGCCCTTCGGCAACCGGATCCCGCAGTTCAATGTCGAGGTGTTCCGGCGGCCGCAGCCCGAGCATCCTCGCGTGCCGCGCTCGCCGGCCTTCGACGTTCGGGCCGTCGCCTTGGTGCCGGGGACGGGCGAATATTCGCTGGCGACCGAGCCGGTCACCTTCCGGCGCGGCAAGGGCGACAGCGTCGCGCTCAACGTGCACAACGACCGCGGCGTGCCGGACATCGAGGCCTCGCTCGACCAGCTCGAGGTGGAGCTGCCGAATTCCAAGGCGGTCTCGATGGTGGTCAGCTGGTTCGGCGACGACCTGCGCTGCGGGCGGTGCCGGATCCTGCCCAAGGTCGAGCAGAAAGGCGAGGACGGCGACCCGATCCGCTGGGCGGTCTCGGGAGTGTCGCGCGGCGGGGCCGAGGAAGTGAGCTGGCTCGAGGGGCGTCCGGTCTTCGGCGGCACGCCGGCGGATGCCACGGTCATCCAGGCGATCGAGAGCCTGCGGGCCCGCGGGCAGTCGGTGATGTTCTATCCCTTCATCCTGATGGACATTCTCGCCCAGAACGGCCTGCGCGACCCCTGGACCGGTGCGGCGCATCAGCCGCCGGTGCCCTGGCGCGGCCGGATCACGCTCGACCATGCGCCCGGCGTCGCCGGCTCGGCCGACAAGACCGCCGCCGCCGGGGCCGAGGTCGCCGCCTTCTTCGGCGCGGCGTCGCGCTCGGAATTCGACGGGGACGGCAGCACGATCCGCTACGACGGCCCCTCGGAATGGTCCTATCGGCGCTTCATCCTGCATTATGCGCATCTCTGCGCGCGGGCGGGCGGGGTGGATGCCTTCTGCATAGGCTCGGAACTGCGCGGCCTGACGCAGATCCGCGACGGCGCCACCAGCTATCCGGTGGTCGAGGCCCTGCGCGCGCTCGCTGGGGACGTGCGCGCGATCCTCGGGCCGGAGACCAAGATCGGCTATGCCGCGGATTGGTCGGAATATTTCGGGCATCAACCGCAGGACGGATCGGGCGACGTGCTCTTCCATCTCGACCCGCTCTGGGCGCATCCGGCGATCGATTTCGTCGGGATCGACAACTACATGCCCTTGTCGGACTGGCGGGACGGCACCGCGCATCGCGATGTCGCGGCGGGGTCGCCCTATGATCTCGCCTATCTCGCGGGCAATGTCGCCGGCGGGGAGGGCTACGACTGGTATTATGCCGATGCCGCGGGACGGGACGCCCAGGAACGGCTGCCGATCCGCGATACCGCGCATTCCGAGCACTGGGTCTTCCGCTACAAGGACCTGGTGGGCTGGTGGTCGAACCCCCATGTGAACCGGCCGGGCGGGGTCAGGGCGGCGGCGCCCACGGCCTGGGTTCCCGGCTCCAAGCCGATCTGGTTCACCGAGCTCGGCTGCCCGGCGGTGGACAAGGGGACGAACCAGCCGAACGTCTTCTTCGACCCGAAGTCCTCCGAGAGCTTCTTTCCCTATTATTCCAACGGGATCCGCGACGATTTCATCCAGTACCGCTATCTGCAGGCGGTCTTCGCCCATTGGAAGGACCCCGCGCACAACCCGCTCTCGAGCGTCTATGGCGGGCGCATGGTGAACATGGACCATGCCTATGTCTGGGCATGGGACGCACGGCCCTGGCCGGAATTCCCCAACCTTCTCGAGACCTGGATCGACGGGGACAATTACGAGCGCGGCCACTGGCTGAACGGGCGGGCGACGCTTGCCGCCTTGGCCGATGTGGTCGCCGAGATCTCGAACCGCTGCGGTCTGGAGGACATCGACGTCTCCCGGCTTCACGGCGCCGTGACCGGCTATTCGGTCGAGGCGGTGGAATCGGGCCGGCAGAGCCTGCAGCCGCTGATGCTCGCCTATGCCTTCGACAGCCATGCCACGGATGCCGATCTCGGGTTCACCAGCCGGGGCGGGCCGCCGACGGCCGAAGCCGTCGAGGAGGATTGCGTGCTGGTCGGTGGCAAGCCCGCCGTCGCGCGCATGCGGTCGCCGGAGCTGGAGACGCCGGGCCGGGTTGCCTTCGCCTTCGTGCGGAGCGATCCGGACTACCGCGCCGGTGCCGTCGAGGCGACCTCTCCGGAGGCGGCGGAATCGCATTCTGCCCAGACGAGCCTGCCGATCGTATTGTCGGAAGGTGCGGCCCGGGGGATCGCGGAACGCTGGCTGAGCGAGAGCCGCACCTCCCGCGAGGCGGTGACCTTCTCGCTGCCGCCGTCCCGGCTCGCCGTCTCCCCCGGGGACGTGCTCGCCTTCACGACCGGCCTGCGCCGGGAACTCTTCCGGGTCGACCGGGTCGAGGAGATCGGCCATCGGTCGATCAGCGCCGTCCGCATCGAGGAGGGCATCTATCGCGCCCCGCAGATCAGGAGCGAAACCCGGGGGACGGAGACCGTTCCCGTCCCGGGGCCGGCCTATGCCGAGTTCCTCGACCTTCCGCTCCTCAACGGGGACGAGGTCCCGCATGCGCCGCATATCGCGGTGACGCGGACGCCCTGGACAGGGCGCATCGCCGTCTACTCGGCCAACGAGGATGCCGGCTACCGGCTGAACTGCGAGGTTCGCCGCCCCTCGGTCATGGGCGAAACCCTCGATGCGCTGCCCGCGGCGCAGGCGGGAAGCTGGACGCAGGCCTCGGTCCGCGTTCGGATCAATCGCGGGGTCCTGCAGAGCCGCAGCCAGCTCGACGTGCTCAACGGCGCGAATGTCGCGGCCCTGAGGCATGGCGGCGCGGGCGAGTGGGAGGTCTTCCAGTTCGAGCGCGCCGACCTGGTCGCGCCGAATGTCTACCGGCTCGGCGGGCTGCTCCGCGGGCAGGCGGGGACCGACGGGATCATGCCGGCGGTCTGGCCGGAGGGGACGGATTTCGTCCTGCTTGACGGTGCGGCGGTGCAGCTCCGGCTGCCCTCGTCCACGCGCGGGCTCGAGCGGCACTACCGGTTCGGTCCCTCGACCCGCGCCTATGACGACGCCAGCTATCAGCATCGCGTCGAGGCTTTCGCGGGCGTCGGGCTGCGGCCCTATCGGCCGGCGCATCTCGGCGCCGTCCGGCAGGCCAACGGCGATATCCGCATCAGCTGGATCCGGCGGACGCGGCTCGACGGCGACAGCTGGCAGGGCACCGACGCGCCGCTCGGCGAATCCCGCGAACTCTATCACCTGAGGATCTCCTCGGGCGGCTCGCTGCTGCGGGAGTTCATGCCGCAATCGCCCGAGGCGGTTTATCTCGCGGCCGAGCAGGCGGCGGATGCGGCGCCGTCCGGCGTCGAAATTGAAGTCGCCCAGGTTTCCGATCTCTTCGGTCCCGGACCCTACGAAAGGTATTCCTTCGATGGCTAGAACGGCGCAATTGCAGCTGCCCCTCATCGCCCCGGCGCAGGCCCAGAAGCATGTCACCGTGAACGAGGCGCTCTCGCGCCTCGATGCCCTGGCCCAGCTGCGCATCAAGGCGTTCGACCAGGCGGTGGTCCCGACCGATCCGAAGGAGGGAGACGCCTATCTGGTGGGCTCGGAACCGGCGGGCGAATGGTCCGGCCACGGGGGCAAGATCGCCGTCCGGGCCAACGGCGGGTGGATCTTCGTCGTGCCGAAGACCGGCTGGACGGCCTGGGACGAGGCCGGGCTCTGCGCGCGCATGTACCACGGCCGGGGATGGATGGCGGATGCCGTTGCGGTGTCGCCGGGTGGCGCGGGGACGCGGCATCGCGTGATCGAGTTCGATCACGCGATGCTGGCGGGCGCCACCAATCTCACGGCGGTCGCGATTCCGGCCGGCGCCCAGGTGATCGGCGTGACCGGCCGGATCGTCGCGGGCCTGAGCGGCGCCGGGCTCACCGGTTGGAGGATCGGCGTCGAGGGGGCGGACAACCGCTATGGGTCGGGCCTGGGCGTGGCGCAGAATTCCTACCTGCTCGGCCTGAGCGGGGCGCCCGTCACCTATTATGCGGCGACCCCCATCCTGCTCACTGCCGAAGGCGGGGCCTTCGCCGGCGGCACGATCAGGCTGGCGCTCCACGTCGTCGAGCTCGAGCCGCCGCAGGCGGTCTGAGCCACCAATCGAGAGGGAATGCCCGCGTGCCGCCGCTGCGGCACGCGTCAAACAGGTGATCAGCCCGCCGGCGCGTCGAGCAGTTCCTGCACTCTCGCCCGGCAGCGGCCCAGCATGAATTCCACGAAGAGCCGCACCTTCGGATCCTGGAGCCGGCGATGCGGATAGAGGCAGGCGAATTTCGACGGCGGGGGCGGGGTCGATTCGAGGATCGGGACGAGCCGGCCGGCGGCGACCAGCGCGGCGACCTCGAAGCGGGGCTTGTTGACGATCCCGTATCCCTCCAGCGCCCAATCGGTCAGGACATCCCCTTCGTCGGCGTCGTAGGGGCCCGCCACGTTGAGCCGCAGGCGTCCCTTCCCGGTCTCGAAGACCCAGTTCCATTCCGGCGATCCGGGATAGCGGAGCAGCAGGCACCGGTGATGCTGGGCCAGCAGATCCTCCGGGCGCGCGGGCGTCCCGAAGGTGGCAAGATATTCGGGCGAGGCGCAGAGTACCCGGCGGCATTCGAGGATCAGACGAACCTTGAGGTTCGAATCCTGGAGCTCCCCCAGCGCGAAGGCGACATCCACACCCTCCGCGACCATGTCCACCTTGCGGTCTGACAAGCGCATCCGGACCTCGATTCCCGGATAGAGCTCGTTGAAGGCCGGCACCAGCGGCGCGATGATCCGCCGTCCCAGTCCCAGCGGCGCCATGACCTTGATCGTGCCGCGCGGCTTCTCGGAGAAGCCCGCGACCATCGCCTCCGCTTCGTCGATGGCCTCGATCACCCGCCGCGCATGATCGTAGAGCTGCCGCCCGATCTCGGTGGGCGCCAGCTTGCGGGTGGTCCGGTTGAAGAGACGGATGCCGAGGCGGTTCTCCAGTTCCTTGATGCGATTGCTCGCGACCGCGGGTGTCAGTCGATTGTCCCGTCCCGCCGCGGTGATGCTTCCGAGCTCGACCGTGCGCACGAAGACACGCAGGCTTTCGACATAGGGCACGGGACGAATCCGATTTTATATCGTTCGTTGAAAGTACACCGCCGATCCGGACGTTTTGCAAGGTCCGTGCGTCTGCCAAGATGCCTTGGGAACGACCGGGGATCGAATCATGACAAGCAAGCTCTTGCGAGGCCGCGTGCTGACCTTCGTGGACGAGCCGAAAGGCGCCCGCGACGAGGATTCGTACAGGTATTTCGAGGATGGGTCCATCCTGGTGGTCGACGGCAAGATCGCCGCAGTCGGAGAATATGCGAGGCTGAAGGACGAGACCGCCGGCGTCGAACTGATCGATCACCGGCCGCATCTTCTCATGGCCGGGTTCATCGATACGCATATCCACTTCCCGCAGGTGCAGGTGATCGCGTCATGGGGCGCGCAATTGCTTGACTGGCTGAATACCTATACTTTCCCAGAGGAGTCGAAGTTTTCCGACCCTGAGCATTGCGCGAGGATGGCCGGGCGGTTCTTCGACGAATTGCTCAAGCACGGAACGACCACCGCGGTGGCCTATTGCTCCGTCCACGACACCTCCGTCGACGCCTATTTTGCCGAGGCCGCCGCTCGCAACCTCCGCATGATCGGCGGCAAGGTCATGATGGACCGGAACGCACCAGAGGCGGTTCGGGACACGCCGCAATCGAGCTACGATCTGAGCAAGTCGCTGATCGCCCGCTGGCACGGGGCGGGGCGTGCGCTCTACGCGATCTCGCCGCGATTTGCGATAACCTCGACGCCGGAACAGATGGAAATGGCCGGCGCGCTCGCGACCGAACATCCCGATTGCTTTGTCCAGACGCATCTGTCCGAGAACCACGGCGAGATTGCCCTGACGCGCGAACTCTACCCCTGGGCGAGGGATTACCTAGACGTTTACGAGCGTTACGGCCTCCTCGGGCCGCGAAGCCTCTTCGGCCATTGCATCCACCTCGAGGACCGGGAGAAATCCGCGATGGCCGAGACCGGATCGGTCGCGGTGTTCTGCCCGACATCGAACCTCTTTCTCGGGAGCGGGCTCTACGACGAGGCGGGGTTGCGGGACCTGGGCGTGCGGCGCGCGATCGCGACGGACGTCGGAGGCGGGACGAACTACTCCATGCTCCGCAGTCTCGACGAGGGCTACAAGATCCTGCAACTTCGCGGCCAGTCGCTGTCGCCGCTGAATTCGTTCTACTGGACGACGCTCGGCAATGCGCGGGCGCTCGGGCTGGAGGACAAGATCGGGACCCTCGACACCGGCACCGAGGCGGATGTCGTGGTGCTCGACAGCAGGGCGACGAGCGCCATGGCGCTGCGCATGGAAACGGTGGGCACGCTTTCCGAAGAGCTCTTCGTGCTCCAGACCCTGGGCGACGACCGCGCCGTGGTCGAAACCTATTCCGCGGGAGAGGCGCAATTGTCGGGCATCCGCAATTGATGGCTTCTGCCGGGGTCGGTTGACCGGCCCGAGGGGCGGGGGGCGAGCGTCTTGTGTCTGTCGCTCCGAGGTGGTGCGGTGACCGGTTGGCTTGCGGCACTGGCTCCCACCCCCCCGGATCAGATCTTCCGCGGGCATCGAGTTCTTCGCCAGACACCTTTTCAGGACCGCGGCATTGCCGCCGCGGCGGGCGCGACGACGGCGCCGGACGAACACGGCCCCGTGACTCAGAGCGTCCAGTCGTCCACCGCGCGGATGTCCGCGTCCGACCAGCCCAGATGATGCGCGATCTCGTGCACGAGCACATGCAGCACCAGCTGGTCGAGCTTCACGTCGCCGCGCTCGATCCATTCCTCGAGGATCGGCCGGCGGAACAGCCAGACCGCGTCGGGGCGGGTCGGCTGGTCCATGACCGAGCGTTCGGTCAGCGCGATCCCCTCGTAGAGCCCGGTGAGCTCGAAGGGATCCACGATGCCCATGGAATCGAGGATCTCCTCCGGTGCGAAATCGGTGACGCGGATCGCCAGCCCCGCGCAGGCGGCCCGCACCGGCTGCGGCAGGCTCGCAAAGGCTTGCTCGGCCATCCTCTCGAATGTCGCGAGGGATGGGGCGGGATGCGGATAGGGGCGTCGGCGCATGGTGTATCCGACATAGGTCCGGTGCCGGCGAGTGGGAAGCCCCGCCGCGACGGGGCTTCAGGCGGCGCGGGCGGCGGGGTAGAGATGCGGCGAGAGGATACAGCATGATCGTCACCCGCTTCGCTCCGTCGCCGACCGGATATCTGCATGTCGGCAATCTGCGCACCGCGCTCCTGAACTGGCTCGTCGCGCGAAAGGCCGGCGGACGCTTCCTCCTGCGACTGGACGACACGGATCCGGAGCGGTCGCGGGAGATCTTCTCCGAGGCGATCGTCGAGGATCTCGACTGGCTCGGTCTCGACCGGGACGAGACGTTCCGCCAATCGGACCGGCTCGCGATCTATCGCGACGCGGCGCGGGCGCTCGAAGCCTCCGGGCGGCTCTACGAATGCTTCGAGACCCCGGAGGAGCTGGAGCTCAAGCGCCGCGCGCAGCGTGCCGCCGGCCGGCCGCCGGTCTATGACCGCGCCGCGCTCGACCTCGATGATGCGACGCGCGCGCGGCTGCGGGCCGAGCGCGGGAGCCATTGGCGGTTCCTGCTCGACCGCCGGCGGATCGACTGGAGCGACGGGATCCTCGGCGCGCTTTCGGTGGATGCCGAGAGCCTGTCGGATCCGGTGCTGATCCGGGGCGACGGGCAGGTGCTCTACACGCTGGCGAGCGTGGTCGACGACCTCGAGACCGGGGTGAGCGACGTGGTGCGGGGATCCGACCATGTCACCAATACCGCAGCACAGATCCAGATCTTCGAGGCGCTCGGCGGCCGGGCGCCGCGCTTCGCGCATCACTCCCTGCTGACCGGCCCCGCGGGCGAGGCGCTGTCAAAGCGGCTGGGCGGGCTCGCGCTGCGTGACCTGCGGGGGGCGGGTATCGAGCCCATGGCGCTGGTCTCGCTCATGGCGCGGCTGGGCTCGGGCGATCCGGTGGAGCTCCGATCGAGCCTCGAGGCGGTGGTCGCGGGCTTCGAGCTTGCGCGCTTCGGCGCCTCCCCGACGCGGTTCGATCCCGCCGAGCTGGAAGCCCTGAGCGCGCGGGTGCTGCACCGGATGGACTACGGGGAGATCGCGGGGACCCTTTCCAGCCTCGGCGTCCCGCCCGACCTCGCGCCCGCCTTCTGGGAGGCGATCCGCGGCAACGTGGCGCAGCGGGAGGAGATTGCCGGCTGGTGGGCGGTCTGCCGGGGGGAATTCGCCCCGGCGGTCGAGGAGGCCGATGCGGCCTTCGTGGCCGAAGCGGTGGCGCTGCTGCCGCCGTGGCCCTGGGACGGCGCGACCTGGGCGGAATGGACCGGGCGGGTGAAGGCGGCGACGGGCCGAAAGGGGAAGTCGCTCTTCATGCCGCTGCGCCAGGCGCTTACCGGGCGAAGCTCAGGTCCGGAAATGGCGACGCTGATGCCGCTTCTGCGCGGGCCATTGTCTGGCGGATAGACGGGAATGCCCGGGCGTTTCTTCCTTACGGCGACTGTTGCCGAGATCGCGGCGGCTTTCGGTGCGGATGTAGGAGGCATGACCGAGGGCGGGGCGCGGGTCGACGTCGCGCCAGGCGAGACGGTGACGGCGGTCGTCGGCGAGGAGGGGCGGCGGCTGGTGGCGATGCGCTGGGGCATGATCCCGATGGGGCGGCGCAATGCGCGCGGGCGCCCGGTGCTGGAGACGATCGTCAATGCGCGCGCCGAGACGCTCTTCGTGAAATCGGCCTTCGCGGATCTGCGGCGCTGCATCCTGCCGGTGAGTGGCTGGTACGAATGGACCGGGACCGCCCGGCGCAAGACGCGCTGGGCGATCTCGGGGGAGGCCGGGTTGCTGGCCTTCGCAGCGATCTGGGATCTCTGGACGGCGCCCGGCGGCGCGGTGCTGCGCAGCCTCGCGACGGTGACGACCGAGCCGAATGTGGATGTCGCGGTGGTGCATCACCGGATGCCGGCGATTCTGGAACCGGCGGACTGGCCGCTCTGGCTGGGTGAGGCCGGTGGCGATGCCGGGGCGCTGCTGCGGCCGTTCCCGGCAGGACGGCTCAGGGTCGAACGAGTTTAGCGGCGGACCGCAATCCGCTGGTTCGACAGGCTGTTTTTCGGGACTGGGATGGTCCGGGGGCGCGCCCGCAGCGCGCCGCCCGGGAAGTCGGTTCAGTCGGCCAGCGCGAGATTGGCGGCGGACTGGCGGCCGTCACGGCCGGATTCGAGGTCGAAGGTGACCTTTTGCCCATCATCGAGATGGGTGAGGCCCGCGCGCTCCACCGCGGAGATGTGGACGAACACGTCCTTGGAGCCGCCTTCGGGCTGAATGAAGCCGAAGCCCTTGGTGGCGTTGAACCATTTCACGGTGCCTTTGGCCATCCGTGGTGTCTCCTGTCTAGTCGCTGCCCGCAGGATTGCGGCAGCCCGGCGCAGTCAGAGCAAGATCGAGAGACTGAAGCCGAAATCGGAGACAGCGGGTCGATTGTCGTAACGTAGCGCGGGGCTTATGCCCGATTCTGCCGCAATTCACAAGAAAAACCGGCGGGCGGGGGTTGGCGGGCGCGCATCGATCCGTTCGGGCCGGCGGGCGGATGCGCGTTCCATGCACCGTGCATGCACGGGGCACGCACCGACGATGCGCGGATATTCCTCCCGCCGGATCAGCCGGTTCCGGGCGATGGCGAAGGCGGTCAGGTGCGGATCGACGCGATCCTGGGCATATACATGCAGGCCCGAAAATTCACGGAGATCGAGGGCGTAGGCAACCGCGGCAAGAAGCACGATCCGATAAGACGCGCTCCCTTGCCCATTCCGGGCCGGGACCTAGGTTTTCCTCGACGCAGCCGGAAGGCTGTCCCCGGACAATGGAGCGCTTGGATGAGCCAGCCGAAGATCGCCGTCATCTTCTATTCCACCTACGGCACCAACCATGCCGTCGCCACTGCGGCCGCGGAGGCCGCCGGGGCAGCGGGGGCCGAGGTCCGCCTGCTCCGGGTCGCCGAAACCGCCCCGAAGGCGGTGGTCGAGGGCCAGGAGGCCTGGAAGGCCCAGCTCGAGAAAATGGCCGACATTCCCGAGGTCGGCCCCGCGGACATGGAATGGGCGGACGGCTATTTCTTCTCCTGTCCGACCCGATACGGGGTTTCCGCCAGCCAGCTGCGCGCCTTCATCGACACGCTCGGCGGATTGTGGCAGGCCGGCAAGCTGTCCAACAAGACCGCGACCGCCACGACCAGCGCGCAGAACCCCCATGGCGGTCAGGAGGCGACGATCCTGAGCCTCTACACGACGCTGATGCATTGGGGCGCGATCATCGTGCCGCCCGGCTACACCGATCCGTCGCTCTTCGAGGCTGGTGGCAATCCCTATGGCTATTCTACCACCGCCGGGGGCTTCGACGACAAGGGGCGCGCCGCCGTCGCGTATCAGGCAAGGCGGCTGGTCGAGTTCACGGCGCGCCTCGTCGCCTAGGTCGACGGCGCGACCGACAGGAGCCGGCTGGGTCCCGTTCCGGCCTCTTCGTGCCGGGGAAAACCGATCCCGGGCTCACGCCGACGGAACACGAGCATTTCCCGATCGGTGCTGCTAGGATCGGCCGGCCCGCTACGGGCACAAAGCATAGGAGGGATTCGCATGGCAGATGGCGTCTACAGGATCGTCGATGTGGTCGGGGTGAGCGAGGTGTCCTGGGAGGACGCGGGTCGCAAGGCTGTGGAGACCGCTGCCGGCTCGCTGCGCGACCTCCGGGTGGCCGAGGTGACGAAGCTCGACATGAAGGTCGAGGACGGAAAGGTCGCGGCGTTCCGCACCCGCGTGGCGCTCTCCTTCAAATACGAGGGCTGAGCGCGCGGCACCCTCGGTGCCGGTGCAGGCCGGTCGCCATGGCACCGGCCGGACGATCCCGCCCCGACAGGCAGGCGCGGCATCGCGCCCACCTGTCGGGGCCTGAGTCGGCGACGACGCCTGTGCCGCCGCTCCCGCCCGCGCCCAGGCGATAGGGGCTACCGGTCCCGGATGGCATTCGTGAATGGCGGGGCGATTGCCCGTACCATACTGCCATTGATTGTGGCCCCGAGGCCCGATCGGTCGCTCCCCTGGCCGCGAGCGGTCAGTAGGGCTTGATTGCGTTCGTTCATGTCCATCGGCCGATCCGGCTTCCTCTTCGGCACGCATCGTACCGGAGGGAAAGATGGCGGACGACTTCATCATCCCCGACTCCCCGCTCAGCCACGGAATCGAGGCCGCCCGGAAGGGCAACTTGGGCGGATTGCGCGTCGGGGCGGCGTCCCTGGTCGCGGAGAAGGGACAGCTTCCCGAGGGCTTCGACGACAAGGACCTGATCGCGATCCTCGAGTTCCTCAAGGCGATCTGCGTCGACACGCGATCCGATACGGCCGGCACCGAGCTCGAGCGGGTGAGCGCGTTCCACCGCAGCGGCACGACGGAATGGAGGATCGACCTCGACCCGGGGTGACAACCAGGTCGAATACGGGCTGATCGGCCTGTCGCTGGCGCTGGTCGTGGATGTGCTCGGCGTGGTCACGCTGCCGGATGGGAGCGCCTTCCCGATGAAGACGGCGGCGGAGGATTGGGGGCTCTCCTTCTAACCCGTTGTCATGACTGCACCGGTGGGCTTGACCGTTTCGGGGCATTCCCTACATCGGGGCGGAGGGAAATTCCGAAGCGGAAAGGTGCCGGAGATGGCGGCGGGCGTGAAGCTGGTCTGTCTCGATTGCGGACAGGTGAACCGGGTGCCGGCCGACCGGCTCGACGCCCGGCCGAAATGCGGCACCTGCGGCGCGGGGCTGATGGAGCCTGCCGTGCGCGAGCTCGACCCGGTGGTGCTCGACAAGGCGGCGCGGACCGATGAGGTGCCGCTGGTGGTCGATTTCTGGGCGCCCTGGTGCGGGCCCTGCCGGATGATGGCGCCGGAATTCGTCAGGGCGGCCGCGGCGCTCGGCGGCCGGGCGCGGCTCGCCAAGATCGACACCGAGGCGCATCCGCGGGCGACCCAAGGACGCAACATCCGCGGCATCCCGACCCTGATCCTATACCGAGGCGGGCGCGAGATCGCCCGCCAGGCCGGGGCGCAGCAGGCGCAGGCCATCGTGGGCTGGGTGCGCAACGCCGCCGGCGTGGCGGCCTGACAGAAATCCGGTCGGATCGGCGCACCGAGACGTCGAGCCTCCCGCCCGTGCTTTTCCAGCGGTGCGACCGGCATCGCGGCACCGACTGCCTTCTGTTGCCGGGGCGGGGCCGGCGTGGTCTTATCGCGCCAGCATCATCCAGCGGGGCCAAGTGACCGACGCGCGCGTTGAGATCGACACCGACGGCCGGGAGACCGTGATCGCGCTGGTCGGGGAGGTCCTGATCGCGCAGGTGGAGGGGCTGCGCGCCAGGCTCGACGCCGTCGCCGGGCCGGGGCCGGCGGTGATCGACCTCCGCCGCGTGGAGCGGCTGGACACCGCCGGGGCGTGGATGATCGCCGACCTGCGCCGGCGCCTGGCGGCCGACGGCGTCGAGACTCGGCTCGCCGGCGCCAGCCGGACCCAGAACGAATTGCTCGAGACGGTGGAGGCGAGCCTGCCGAAGGGGCCGCTGCCGGACCGGCCCCGGCCGGGATTGCGGGACCGGCTTGCGGATTTCGGCGAGGCTACGGTGGCCGCGGGCCTGACGCTCGTCGAGCTCACCGCCCTGCTCGGGGCGGTGATGGCGCGGATCGCGGCGCTCTTCCTCCATCCCGGGCGGCTGCGCTTCACCTCGCTGGTGCATCACATGCAGGAGGCGGGGCTGAACGCGGTGCCGATCGTCTCGCTGATGGCCTTCCTCATCGGCGTCGTGCTCGCCTTCCAGGGGGCGACCCAGCTCCAGCAGTTCGGGGCGGAGATCTTCGTGGTCGATCTCATCGCGCTCTCGATCCTGCGCGAGCTGGGGATCCTGCTGACCGCGATCATCGTGGCCGGGCGCTCGGCCTCGGCCTTCACCGCTGCCATTGGTTCGATGAAGATGCGCGAGGAGATCGACGCCATGCGCACGCTCGGCCTCGATCCGATCGAGGTGCTGGTGCTGCCGCGCATTCTCGCGCTGGTGGTCATGCTGCCGATCCTGGGCTTCGTCGCCGACATCATGGGGCTCGTGGGCGGCGCGCTGATGTCCTGGATCGAGCTCGGGATCTCGCCGGGCATGTTCCAGGCGCGGCTGCTGAACGCCACCGACGCCAGCCACTACGTCACCGGGCTGATCAAGGCGCCGTTCTTCGCCGTGCTCATCGGGCTGATCGGCTGCTACGAGGGGCTGAAGGTCGAGGGCAATGCGGAATCGCTCGGCCGGCTCACCTCGAAATCGGTGGTGCTCGCCATCTTCCTGGTGATCGTGGCGGATGCGGGCTTCTCGATCTTTTACGCGCTGGTGGGCCTGTGACCGAGGCGCCGCGCGAAGCGGTCATCGAGGTGCGGGGCCTGGTGACGCGCTTCGGGACGCATGTGGTGCACAAGGGGCTCGACCTCGACGTCTACCGCGGCGAGGTGCTGGGCGTGGTCGGCGGCTCGGGCACCGGCAAGTCGGTGCTGCTTCGCGCGATCGTCGGCCTGAAGCAGCCGGATTCGGGCAGCGTGCGGGTCTTCGGGACGGACGTGCTGCACGCCAGCGAGGCGGAACGCGCCGCAATCGAGCGGCGCTGGGGGGTGATGTTCCAGGACGGCGCGCTCTTCTCGGCGCTGAGCGTGCAGGAGAACGTCGAGGCGCCGATGCGAGAGCAGCTGCATATCGGTGCCCCGGTCCGCGAAGCGCTCGCTGCGCTCAAGGTGGCGATGGCGGGGCTGCCGCCCGACGCCGGGCCGAAGTTCCCCTCCGAGCTCTCGGGAGGCATGCGCAAGCGGGCGGGACTCGCGCGCGCGCTCGCGCTCGATCCGGAGATCGTCTTTCTCGACGAACCGACCGCGGGGCTCGACCCGATCGGCGCCGCAGCCTTCGACGAGCTTATCCGCAAGCTCACGGATGCGCTTGGCCTGACGGTGTTTTTGGTTACACATGATCTCGACAGCCTGCATGCGATCGCCGATCGCATTGCGGTGCTGTCGCAGAAGAAGGTGCTGGTGACCGGAACCATGCAGGACATGCTCGAGGTCGACGACCCCTGGGTGCGCGAGTATTTCCACGGGCCGCGGGCGCGCGCCGCGCTGGGGCGCGCCTGAGCGATGGAGACGCGCGCCAATTACGTGCTGATCGGCGCGGTGACACTCTTCGGGATCGTCGCGGGGTTCGTCTTCTTCATCTGGCTCGCCAGCGTGCAGGTGGACCGGCAGTACGACCATTACGATATCCTCTTCAACGATGTCTCGGGCCTGTCGCAGGCGGCGGATGTGCGGTTCAACGGATTGTCGGTCGGCCAGGTCGTCTCGCTGAACCTCTACGACAAGGATCCGAGCAAAGTCCGGGTCCGCATCGAGGTCGATGCCAAGACGCCGATCCTGAAGAACACCACCGCGCAGCTGCGCTCGCAGGGCGTGACCGGGGTTTCCTATGTGGCGCTGAGCGGCGGGACCGGCGATTCCGAGCCGCTGGTCGGCGCGGACGGCGGGGTGCCGCTGATCGTCGGCCAGCGCTCGCTGGTCGACCAGCTCAGCGAGGACGCGCCGGATCTGCTGAGCGAGGCGCTCAAGGTCATCAAGGACATCCAGGCCTTCACCGGCGGCGAGAACCAGGCCTATGTCGCGGGCATCCTGAAGAACCTCGACGACGCCTCCGGGCGGCTCGACGCGGCGCTGAACGATTTCTCCTCGATCACCAGGACCGTCGCCTCGGCGACCTCGCAGATCTCGGCCTTCACCGACCGACTCGACCCGATCAGCAAGTCCCTGCAGACCGCGCTCGATGGCGCCGACGAGACCATGACGGTAGTGCGCGAGGCCTTCGCGGAATCGAAGACCACGCTGACCACGGCCACCGAGGCGCTCGGCAAGGCCGGCAGCGCCTTCGAGGGTGCCGAGGGGCTGATCCGCGAGCAGATCCCGAAGCTCGTGACCGAACTCGACGCGACGGTGGTGAGCCTGAGGGATGCGATCGACGGGATCGAGGGCGAGCTGCGCTCGGTGCTCGCGAGCTTCGGGGCGGTGGGGCAGACCGCGGATGCGCGGCTGGTGGAGCTCAAGACCACGCTCTCAGCGCTCGACACCACGCTGGCCAATGCCGATTCGGCGCTGAAGGCGGTCGAGGAAGCCTCCGACAGCTTCGACCAACTGGTCGACGGCGACGGGGTGACGCTGGTCGCCGAGGCCCGCGACGCGCTCGCCAAGGCCGACAGCGCGCTCGACACGATCGGGCAGGTGGTCGATAACGACCTGCCGGGAGCAATGGCGGATCTGCGCGCGGCCGCCGGGACCGCCAACCGGGTGATCGGCACGGTGGGCGACGAGGTCACCGCCTTCACCGGCAGTCTCGAGCCTCTGTCGCGGAACGCCGACGAGGTGCTGACGACCGCCACCGCGGCGCTGACGGACGCGCGCGGGACGCTGGCGCGGCTCGACACCACGCTCTCCGGGGCCGATGCGGCATTGAATTCGATCACGACCGCGACCGACACCGCCGGCACGCTCATCGAGGGCGACGGGGCGGCGCTGGTCGCCGAGGCGCGGGCGACGCTCGCCAGGGCCGATGTCTCGATCGCGGCCATCGGCCGGGTGGTGACCGACGACGTGCCGGGCATCGTCGCCGACATCCGTTCGGCGAGCGACACCGCCAACCGGGTCATCGGCACGGTCGGCGACGAGCTGACGGATTTCACCGGCCGCCTCGCGCCGCTCTCCCAGGAGGCGGAGGCGGCGCTGAGCGCGGCGACCGAGACCTTCCAGGACGCGAACGCGACCCTCGGCCGGATCGATGCCGCGATCGGCGCAGCGGAAGCCGCGCTGACCGCCGCCGAGGGCACCTTCACCAGCGCCAATCGCATCATCGACGAGGAGGTCGCCCCGACCGCCGAGAGCATCCGCACGGCGGCCTCGGAACTCGGCACCGCGGTCTCGGACGTCGCCGCCGACCTGCCGGCGGTGACGGCCGAGCTGCGCGCCACGATGGCCCGGGCGAGCGACGTGGTCGAGCGCATCGACGCCGTGGTCGCGGCCAGCGCGCCGGGGGTGCAGAGCTTCGCCCAGACCGGGCTGCCGGAATTCGTGCGCTTCACCCAGGAGGCCCGGTCGCTGGTGGCGAGCCTCGAGCGCATCGCCACGCGGCTGGAGCGCGATCCGGCGCGGTTCCTGCTGGGCAACCAGCCGCCGGATTTCAGGAGGTGAGGCGCCCATGACCCTGTTCCGCGGGCTTCGCGCCCTCGCCCTGGCCCTGATCCTGCCGCTGGTCGCGGGATGCGCCGCGGTCTCCTCGCTCGATTCCGCTGCACGCTCCCTCGACACCTTCGAGATGCTGCCGCTGCCCCCGGCGGGCGGCTCGGGCGCGCCTTCGGGGCGCACGCTCTATGTCGCGGTGCCGACCGCCTCTGCGGCCATCGCCTCCGACCGCATCATGGTCAAGCCGAACCCGCTGCAGATCGCCTTCCTGCCGGCATCGCGCTGGGTGGACGAGCTTCCCCTGCACGTGCAGTCGCTCCTGGTACGCTCGCTGGCCAATACCGGGCGCATCGGCTTCGTGACGTCGCAGACCGCCGGCCCCCTCCCGGATTACGTGCTCCAGACCGACATCGAGGCTTTCCAGGCCGAGGTGATGCCTGCGGGTGACAGCGGCGGGCTCGCGGTCGTGGTGCGGCTGAACCTGACGCTCTCGCGCGACGTGGACGGCCGCACCCTGGCGCGGCGCAGCTTCGCGGCCAGCGCGATCGCGGCGAACGACGATCCGCTGACCGTGGTCTCGGCCTTCAACACCGTGATGACGCGCCTTCTCGGCGAGACCGCGTCCTGGACGGTCGGCGTGATCGGAGGACGCCCCGCGGGCTGAATCGGCGCCCGGCTCCGGCCCCGGCGGGCCGGGGAGCGAGGGGGCGAATCGCCTCGACATCGGCGGCCATTGATGATCCATCTTGGCCATTGTTTCTGATTCAGGGACCGCGTCGCGGATGATTGCAGGGGCGAGATCGCCGGGCGGTTTCGGTTGCGGGTCGGGGCCGATATGGCGGTAAGTACCGTCCCGCCGCTTGCGGACCGCCGGCTCGCGGCGATCCTGCTGTCGCTGGTGGCGTTGCTGATCTTCACCGGGGTGGATACCTGCGCCAAATGGCTGGTCCAGGCGGGGCTACCGATCCCGCAGCTGGTCTTCTCCCGCTACGTGGGGCATCTCGCACTGGTGCTCGTGCTCGCCTTCATGGCCGGCGAGGGGCTCTGGCGCACGGAGAACCGCGGCACGGCACTCCTGCGCGGCGGGGCGCTGCTCGCCAGCACGGTGACGAACTTCTGGGCGCTGAGCTATCTGCCGCTGGCGACAACCGCCGCGATCCTCTTCACCTCGCCGCTCTGGGTCTGCCTCCTGTCGATCCCCATGCTGGGCGAGCGCGTCGGGCCGCGGCGCTGGATGGCGATCGGCGTCGGCTTCATCGGCATTCTGGTGGTCACCAGGCCGCTCTCGGGCAGCGCCCATTGGGCGATGCTGCTCTCGCTGGTGGCCTCGGTGTGCGTCGCGCTCTATTCGATCCTGACCCGGAGGCTGGCCGGGCGGGAAAGCACCGCGACGCTGCAATTCTACGCCGCGCTGATCGCGACGCTGGGCACCGCGCCCCTGGCCCTGGGCGACTGGCACTGGCCGACCGACGCCCCGGGCTGGCTTGCCCTGGCGCTGATCGGGGTCTTCGGCTGGGGCGGGCATCAGCTCCTGACGGTGGCGCATCGCTTCGCGCCGGCCTCGGTGCTCGCTCCCTTCGTCTATGTGCAGATCGTCTTCATGGCCGCCTCGGGCTGGATCATCTTCGGCGATGCGCCGGACGGCTGGGTAATGGCCGGCGCCGGGATCGTGGTGGCGAGCGGCTTCTATATCTGGCTGATCGAACGGCAGCAGGCGCGCCGGGCGCCTTCGGCCGAGGTCGTCGAATCGGCCCTGTGAAGCCGGGATTGCGAAGGGGAGCCCACGGATGCCGCGTTTCGCCGCCAACCTGACGATGCTCTTCACCGAGCGGGCCTTCGTCGATCGGTTCGGCGCGGCCGCGGCGGCGGGATTCGAGGGCGTGGAGTTCCTCTTTCCCTATGCGGAGGCGGCCGGGATCCTGCGCGAGCGCCTCGACGCCGCGGGGCTCGCGCTCGCGCTCTTCAACGCGCCGCCGGGGGATTGGGCGGCGGGCGAACGCGGGTTCGCGGCGCTGCCGGGGGAGGAGGCCCGTTTCGAACGGAGCTTCGCGCAGGCGCTCGACTATGCGCGGGTGCTGCGCCCTGGGCGGCTGCATGTCATGGCGGGCATCGCCACGGGGCCGGCGGCGCGCGCCACCTTCGTGGCGAACCTGCGGCGGGCCGCGGCGGCGGCGCCGGACATGGTCCTCACCATCGAGCCGCTCAATGCCCGCGACATGCCCGGCTACCATCTTGCGTCCAGCGACGAGGCGTTGCGGGTGATCGAGGCGGTTGGGGCGGAGAACCTGAAGCTGCAGTTCGACCTCTATCACACGCAGATCTCCGAAGGCGACCTGACGCGCCGCATCGAGGCGCTGGCGCCGGTGATCGGCCATGTGCAGATCGCCGGCGTCCCCGACCGCGAGGAGCCGGACCGGGGCGAGCTCGCGCTGGGGCATCTGATGGACGTGCTGGATTCGGTGGGCTACGAGGGCTGGGTGGGCTGCGAATACCGGCCCGCGGGACGGACCGAGGACGGTCTGGGCTGGCTCGCGCCCTGGCGGCGCGGCGAAATTGTCGGGGGAGGGGACGAATGAGCGAGGCGAAGATCGTGCTGGTCACGGGCGCGAGCCAGGGCATCGGGGCGGCCACTGCCGGCGCCTTCGCCCGGGCCGGCCATCAGGTCGTGCTGGCGGCGCGCGGACCGGAGAAGCTCGCGGCCGCCAAGGGGGCCCTCGGAGAGGCCGGCGCGCGCTGCCTCGGCGTGCCCTGCGACGTCACCGATCCGCAATCGGTGGAGGCGCTCTTCCGCACCATCGGCGAGCGCTTCGGGCGGCTCGACGTGGTGTTCAACAACGCCGGCAGCAATGTGAGCACCACGCTGGTGGGCGACATCACCTGGGAGGAATGGCGCCGGGTGGTCTCGGTCAATCTCGACGGCGCCTTCCTGATCGCCAGTGCCGCCTTCCGCATGATGCGCGGCCAGGATCCGCGGGGTGGGCGGATCATCAACAACGGCTCGATATCGGCGCATGTGCCGCGCTACGGCTCGGCGCCCTATACCGCCTCGAAGCACGCCATCACCGGGCTCACGCGCAGCATCTCGCTCGACGGGCGCGCGTTCGACATCGCCTGCGGCCAGATCGACATCGGCAACGCCGCCTCGGCGATGACCGCGCGCATGAGCGGCGGCGTGCCGCAGGCGGACGGCACGCTGAAGGCCGAGCCGACCATCGACGTGACCCATGTGGCCGATACCGTGGTGCAGATGGCGGCGCTGCCGCTCGACGTGAACGTGCAGTTCATCACCATCATGGCGACGACGATGCCCTTCATCGGACGGGGCTGACGGCGGCCGGCGACACCGGTCGCGCGCCGGCAAGTCCGGCGGCGCGGTCCTATCCGGCTTGGCGCCGCGCCCGCGTGGCGGCGAGCGGCAGGGCGAGGCAGGGGGCGCCGGTCAGGATTGCGCATGCCTCCGGGCCGAAGAGCCCGGCCAACTCCGGCCGACCGGCGTCGAGGCCGCCGGTATAGGCGCCGAAGGCCGGAAGCATCAGCCGGCGACCATCATGCAGGAAGCAGGGGCGCGACAGGCCGCGGCCGCCGAGCGCGAGGCGGAGCTTCGGGTGATAATGGCCGGAGACCTCGCCGGGCGCGGCCTCGGCCAGCGCGGCATGGCGGAAGCGAAGCGCCCCGCGGCCATGCTCGGCGAGATGCCGGCCGCCGAGCGGGATCGGCCCGGGATCGTGATTGCCTGCGATCCAGATCCAGTCGCGCCCGGCCATCAGCACCAGGAGCTGCGCCATATCGGCCTCCGCCAGGCCCCCGGCGCTCGCCACGTCGTCGAAGCTGTCCCCGAGGCAGAGCACGGTCGCGGGCGCGAGTCGGGCGATCTCGGCGCCGAGCCGGTCGAGGGTCTCGGCGGTCTCGTAGGGCGGCAGCAGCGTGCCGCCGCGCCGGGCGATGCGCTCGGACTTTCCCAGATGCAGGTCGGAGACGCAGAGCAGCCGCTCCTCCGGCCACCAGAGCGCGCCGGAGGAGCGGGCCACCAGCCGGGCCCCGGCGAGAAGCAGGGGGATCTCGTCCATCGCCCGGGCATGCCCGAGCTTGCGCCGCGGGGCAAGGGCGATCCCGACCTCAGGGTGCGAGCCCCGCCTCCGCCAGCAGCGCCTCGGCGGCGCCGGCGACCAGGCGCGCCTCGGCCCGGCCCTTGATGGGAACGCGGCCGACCTCGAGCAGGAGCGGCGCGGCGAGCGGCGTGACATGGGGCGCGCGCACCACGTCGATGCGCCCCGCGACGCGGGTCAGCATCTCCTCGATGCGGCCGAAATCGACCAGCCCGCGCCCCGCCTCGGACCGAGTGATGCGCAGCAGCAGGTGATCGGGATCGTGGCGGCGGAGGGTGTCGTAGAGGATGTCGGTGGAAAAGGTCGCCTGCCGGCCGGTCTTGCGCGCCCCCGGCAGGTTCCTCTCGATCAGCCCGGCGATGGTGGCGGCGTTGCGGAAGGTGCGCTTCATCACCGCATTCTCGCCGAGCCAGCCCTCGAGCCCCTCGCGCAGCTCGCCCGGCGCGAGCAGGGCGGCGGGGTCGGTGACGCGCGCGAGGCCCCAGATCAGCAGGGCATAGTCGGTGGCGACGAAGCCGAGAGGGTCGAGGCCCGCCGCCTCCATGCGCCGGGTGACCAGGAGCCCGAGCGTCTGATGGGCGTTGCGGCCGGCGAAACCGTAGAGGCAGAGATGCTCGCGCTCGCCGCGGCGGAAGGTCTCGGTGAGCAGACGGCCCGGCTCCGGCAGGCGGCTGACCCTGGCCTGGAGCGCCAGCCAGCCGCGCATGTAGGGCGGCAGCGCCTTCCAGGCGGCGGGATCGGCGAGCAGGGCCACGACGCGCTGCGAGAGCCGGGTCGAGGTGGCGAGCTTGGTGCCCATGAAGATCGCGATCTTCGGCGCGCGCGACGGCGCGCGGCTGACCTCCACCACCATCTCGCGCAGGCCCTCGTAGCGCACGGTCTCGCCGCCGATCAGGAAGGTGTCGCCGGGCACCAGGCTCGCGGCGAAATCCTCCTCGACCTCGCCGAGGGCCAAGCCGAAGCGGCCCTTGAGCCGCACCGAAAGCGTCTCGGTGTCGACGATGGTGCCCACGTTCATGCGGATCATGCGCGCCCGGCGCGGGTCGCGCAGCGACCATGAGCCCTCGCGCTCCACCAGCCGTCGCCAGCGGTCGTAGGCCTTGAGCGCGTAGCCGCCGGTGGCGCAATACTCGAGGCAGGCGTCGAAATCGGCGCGGGCGAGGTCGCGGTAGGGTCCGGCGCCGCGTACCTCGGCGAAGAGCGTATCGGCCTCGAAGGGCCCGGCGCAGGCGGTGAGCAGCATGTGCTGGCAGAGCACGTCGAGGGGCCCCGGCCCGCGCGGCTCGCCGTCGAGGTCGCGGGCGCGCACCGCGTCGAGCGCGGCGCGGCATTCGACCACCTCGAAGCGGTTGGCCGGCACCAGCACCGCGCGGGAGGGGGCGTTGTAGCGGTGGTTGGCGCGGCCGATGCGCTGCACGAGCCGCTTGACGTTCTTCGGCGCGCCGACCTGGATCACCAGGTCGACGCTGCCCCAGTCGATGCCGAGATCGAGCGAGCCGGTGGCGACGATGGCGCGGATCTCGCCGGCGACCATCGCCGCCTCGACGCGGGCGCGCGCCTCGCGCGAGAGCGAGCCGTGGTGCAGGCCGATCGGCAGGCCCTCGTCGTTCTCAGCCCAGAGCGCCTGGAAGAAAAGCTCGGCCTGGGCGCGGGTGTTGATGAAGACGAGCGTGGTGGTGGCGGCGCGGATCAGTTCCATCACCGCCGGTGCGGCGTGCCGCGCCGTCTGGCCGGCCCAGGGCGGCGGCGCGCCGGTGTCGAGGATGGTGATGTCGGGCTCCGGGCCCGGGTCGGCCTCGAGGATGCGCGCGCCGCCGCCGAGGAAGGCGGCCAGCGCCGGCGGGTCCTCGATTGTGGCGGAGAGGCCGATCCGCCGCAGGCCGGGCGAAAGCGTCTGCAGGCGGGCGAGCCCGAGCATCAGCTGGTCGCCGCGCTTCGATTCCGCCAGCGCATGGATTTCGTCGACGATCACTCGTGCGACGCCCCCGAAAATCGCCGGCGCCTCCGGGTAGGAGAGCATGAGCGCGAGCGATTCCGGTGTGGTCAGCAGGATGTGCGGCGGATCGCTGCGCTGGCGGGCGCGCTGGGTCGCGCCGGTGTCGCCGGTGCGGTCCTCGACGCGGATCGCCAGCGCCATCTCGGCGAGCGGGGTCCCGAGATTGCGGCGGATGTCGGCGGCGAGCGCCTTGAGCGGCGAGACATAGAGCGTGTGCAGCCCCGGGGGCGGCGCGGGGCCGAGTTCGACCAGGCTCGGCAGGAAGCCCGCCAGCGTCTTGCCGCCGCCGGTCGGCGCGATCAGCAGCGTCGCGGGTTCGGCGGCGCGGGCGAGGAGCTCGAGCTGATGCGGATGTGCGGCCCAGCCGCGCGCCGCGAACCAGCCCGCGAAGGGCTCGGGAAGGGCAGGGGCGCCGGTCCCGGGGCTCACGCGGGCGCTCCCGGCGCCGGCCCCTGCCAAGCGCGCGCCGCGGCCTTCTCCCGATGCCCGGCCCCGGGGCCGCGAAGCTGGTCCGGGCGACGGGCCGCCGGTCTCAGAAGGGGATTTCGTCGTCGAGCTGGCCGCCCGTGCCGCCGCGGGACTCGCCGCCGAAGCTGCCGCCGCGGTCCTGATCGTATTCCGAGCCGCCGCCCTCGCCGCGTCCGTCGAGCAGCGTCAGCTCGCTGCGGAAGGGGCGCAGCACGATCTCGGTGGTATAGCGATCCTGCCCTGACTGATCCTGCCATTTGCGGGTCTCGAGCTGGCCTTCGAGATAGACCTTGGAGCCCTTGCGCAGATATTGCTCGGCAACCTTGCCGAGCGCCTCGTTGAAGATCGCGACCCTGTGCCACTCGGTGCGCTCCTTGCGCTCGCCGGTATTGCGGTCGCGCCAGGTCTCGGAGGTGGCGATGTTGAGGTTCACCACCTTGCCGCCGCTGGGAAAGCTGCGCACCTCGGGGTCGCGGCCGAGATTGCCGATCAGGATCACCTTGTTGACGCTGCCCGCCATGTCGAAACCTCCCTGGCCGTTGCTCGGAGCGTCGTCCTTCTAGAGTCTACGGTCCGTGAAGAACAGATTGAAAGCTGACACGCCTTGTGTTTTTTGACATAGTGCCGGCCATATCCGGTGCCAAAACCGGGAAGACGGGCCCAGGCCCGCGGGCAGAACAGATACGAGGGACCATGAGGAGCATCCTGATCGCGCTCGGCTGCTTGCTTGCGCTCGGCGATCCCGCCTTCGCCGAAGCGCGCCTGAGCCGGCTCTTGAGCAGCCAGTCCAATCTCACCCCGGAATACCGCGCGCTGATCCGCCCGCCGGTGCCCGGCGCGATGGCGGGCCAGCCGCGCCGGCCGTCGCGGCTGAGCGAGGACGAATGGGGCGGCATCCCGGCCTTCACCGGCTCGCCGGGGATCTATCAGGACATGGCCCGGGCCGCGGCGCGGCGCCACGGTGTGCCGGAGGATCTGTTCCTGCGGCTGGTGCGCACGGAATCGAACTTCCGCCCCACCGCCAAATCCACCAAGGGCGCGATCGGGCTGGCGCAGCTGATGCCGCAGACGGCGCGGCTGCTCGGGGTCAACCCGCACGACCCCAAGCAGAACCTCGAGGGCGGCGCGCGCTATCTCAGCCAGCAATACCGCAAGTTCGGCGACTGGCGCTTGGCGCTGGCAGCCTATAACGCCGGGCCGAAGGCGGTGGAGCAATACAAGGGCGTGCCCCCCTACCGCGAGACCCAGCATTACGTGAAGGCGATCCTCGGGCGCTGATGCCGGCGCGCCGGGCGCGCCCCGGCCGCCGGACCTAGCCGATCTGCTTCAAGGCTTGCCGCAGCCCCTCCGGGCCGCCGGCGTCCAGGGTGGCGTCGACGGCGTCATGCGTCGCCCGCCATGCCGGAAGTGCCGCCTTGAGCCGGGCGAGGCCCGCCGCCGTCAGGACGAGGCGGCGCGCGCGCGCGTCGGCGGCATCGGCCACCGAGCAGACCAGCCCGCGCCGCTCGAGCGGCTTCAGCGCCGCGGTCAGCGTGGTGCGGTCCATCCCCAGCAGCGGCACCAGATCGCCGATCCGCGGGCCTTCCGGCCGGTTCAGCGCCATGAGCAGCGAGAACTGGCCGTTGGTCAGACCATGCGGCCGCAGCGTCGCGTCGAAGCGCCGCGCCAGCCTTCGCGCCGCGCGCTGCAGATGCAGGCAGAGGCAGCGGTCGCGCACCTCGTGGGTGGCGGAAAGCGGCAGGTCGGGATCCATCATCGCAAATAACGTTGACATCAACCTAATGCATCGTCAAGCTCGCGGGACGAGTCCGAATAGGGGGAGGGTCCTATGGCCTATGTAAGTGGATTCCTGCTGGCCGTGCCGACGGCGAACCGCGCGGCCTATCTCGCGATGGCGGAGAAGAGCTGGGATATGTTCCGGAAACACGGCTGCCTGTCGCTGCGGGAGAACTGGGGCGTCGACGTGCCCGACGGCAAGGTGACCTCCTTCCCCATGGCGGTGAAGAAGAAGGAGGACGAGACGGTCATCTTCTCCTGGATGGAATGGCCCGACAAGGCGACCTGCGACCGCGCCTGGGAGGCGATGATGAAGGACCCGGCCATGCAGGACATGGGCGAGATGCCCTTCGACGGCATGCGGATGATGTGGGGCGGGTTCGAGGAACTGGCCCGCTTCGGCGTGCCGGGCGAGGCGTGACCGAAGCCCGGCGCGGGGAGCGACGGCGCGTGCCGTCGCCCCCGGCGTATGGCCGCGGCCCGGCCGGTCAGCCGGCCGCCTGCCGCGGCTCCGCGAAGTAGATCTGTCGCCTGCCGCCCTTCAGCGGTTCCTCCGCCCGGATGTCGAAGCGCTCCGCGAGCAGGGCGCGGAAGTTCTCCGGGTGATAATCGTCATACTGGTCCTCGCGGTTGGCGAGCAGCGCCTGCACCATCTCGTCGTCGCGCCCGACGAACTCGATCACCACCGCGGTCCCGAGGCTCGCGAGCCAGCCGATGAAGTCGGCGAGGGGAATGTTGGCGGTAATCACCACGTGATGCACCAGCGCGAGGCAGAGTGTGAGATCAGGCCGGCCACGCTCGGCCAGGCCCTTGCGCTCGGCGCCGCGCCAGCCCTGGTTCGGCGAGGCATCCGCGAGATTGACCACCAGCGGCAGCAGCCTGCGCGACCCGGCGCCAGCCTTCTCGCGCTGGTAGAGGTGCTCGATCGCCATCCAGTCGGCGTCCATCGACACCACCTGACCGGCATGCTCGGCCACGATGCGCGAGAAGGTGCCGGTGTTGCAGCCCAGATCCCAGGCCAGCCGCCAGTCCCGCGTGGCCGCCGCCCGGCGCACGAAGGCCGCCTTCTGCTCGAGATCCGCGGCGTCGTAGGAATGGCTGCGGTCGTAATCCGACCATTGCGTCTTGTCGCGGCCGGGCTTCAGCTTCGCCACCAGCGCGCGGAGCTTGGTCACGTTGTTGACGATCAGCGCCTTGTCGAACCCGGCCTCCGCCAGCGAGCCGCGCACGTCCTTCGTGCCGCCCTCGTAGCGGCGCTGCAGCGCGCTCTGGGCCGCCACATGCAGCAGCACGCCGGGGCGCAGCAGGTCGCGGGTCGACATCAGGCGCTGCATGTCCTCGGCCGGGATGCCATCGATCCGGCCGCGCAGCCAGGGCCGGAAGTCGAGGCCCCGATAGGCCTGCAGCATCAGCGGATAGAGGAAGAGCTCGCAGAACTGGCGGTAACCGACCCAGGGCTGCCCCCGGCCCAGCGGCTCGAAGGAGGGGATGTCGATGAAGACCGGATGCACGCCCTGCCACTGGATGTTGTAGGGGGTCGCGTCCTTGAGGATCATGTCCGAGGCGAGCGCGTCGCGCATCAGGTCGAGATGCAGCAGCGCCGCATCCTGCAGCATGCCGAAGGTCCATTCGTAGGGATAGGAGACGAAGGGAATCCGCGCATGCTCGAGCACGCCGGCCGCATCGGGCGCCACGGCGGCGTCGCCGTCGCGGGTCTCCACGATGGAGCCGCCCGCCATGCGCCCCGCCAGGAACTGGGTCCCCCGCAGTCGCTGCCAGTTCGCCAGAGCCTCCGGGCTCAGGCTCCGGAAGATCGCGCCGTCGCGATAGAAGACGCTGCCGTTGCGGTCGCGGAAGGAGCCCGGCTCACGCTGGGTCCGCAGACCGGCTTCCCGGCCGGAGACGCGCGCCTCCGGAGCCGGGTGCCCGCTCAGCTCGTTCACAGATCGGAACGGGACTTGGAGGCTTCATGGCCGGGCTCGTCGCCGGCATGGGACTCCGCCGGCGCCATGCCGATGAAAGTCCGAAAGCGATGCCAGTAGAGCCGCCCGGCCAGCGCGATGCCCGCGAAGCCGCCGAGAATCACCTGCAGGATCATGCTGCCCGTCCCGGGATCGAGATAGGCTTGGGCCTGGGATGTTGTCATCCCGAAGAAAAGCGTCGAAATCACGAGCAAGAATGCCAGTGACGAGGTCATTTTGAGCATCTGGACCCACCTTCCTGTTGGTTCGCCGGCAGCACAGCGAAGCCGCCCCCGGGCGACGCATGCCGCATTCGGCCCCTTCACACAAGTGACACAAGTCGCCTGTGCGCCTCCCAGCCACTTCACATAAGTGACACAAGTCTGCCATCAATGCGTCGCAGAGGGGGTGGGATTCTCGCGAATCTCCGGAAAGGATGGCCGGCCTCCGGACGCCTTCCGGAGAAAGTCGTGTGAAAAAAGTGTCTTAGGGGTGAGTTTTGGGAAATCACATCATGAAGGGCGGCGGATTGCCCGTCGGAAATGGCGGAAATCCGCCGAAGGCAGGCGGGGCGAGCGGCGTGTTGCCGCTCGCGGCGCTGCTCTTCGGCCCGGCCTCGGTGCTCGAACTGATGTCGCGAAACCTCATCCAGGTCTCGTTCGGCGACATCGTGCCGGCGCTGATCGGCACGCTGGTCCTGGCACTGCTGGTCTGGCTGGCGGTGGTGGCCCTGCGCCGGCGCCGCGACGCCGCCAGCGCCGTGATCGCCTGCATCTGGGTGGTGGTCATCCTCTACCACACCGAGATGCTCCGGCTGCTCAATGATGCGCTGGGCGGCACGTATGCCATGGTCCGGGCCTTTCCCTTCGCGCTCGCCGCGGCCGCTGTCCTGACGCTGATCGCGGCGCGGTTCGCGCGGTATCTCGGGCCGGTCCATGCGGTCTTGATCGGCATCGCCGCGGTGATGCTGGTCACCCCGACCTGGAAGGCCTTCGCCTATGCCTGGCGCAACGACAATGCCCAGGCCGCCTATGACGCCGATGCGGCCGAGGCGGCGATGCCGCAGATCGCGGAGGTCGCCGCCGACGGCGCCCGGCCGCCGGACATCTATCACTTCATCTTCGACCGCTATGCCTCGGCGGAAGTGCTCGAAAGGCATTTCGGCATCGAGGAGCGCATCGGCGATTTCCTCACCCGGCGCGGCTTCTACGTCGTGCCCGACAGCCATTCCAACTATCTCAAGACCGGGCATTCGCTCGCCTCGACCTTCTACATGGATTACCTCGACGTTCTCGCCGACGACCCGCGGGTGAAGGCCGACAACTGGCATCCGATCTTCGCCATGCTGGACGACACCCGGGTGGTCCGCTTCCTGCGGGCCCGCGGCTACGACTTCCTCCAGTTCGGCTCCTGGTGGGTTGGAACCTTCGAAAGCCCCACGGCGGACGAGAACCACCCGCTCGGCTTCAGCGAGTTCAACCTGCAGTATCTGCGCCGCACCATGGCGCTGCCCGTTTCGCAGCTGCTGCCCCGCACGAACTTCACCATGCGGCTCGACTGGGACAACGGCCAGTGCCAGCGCGTCGCCCGCCAGATCGAGCAGATCAAGGCGATCGGCGGGCAGGACCGCAGCCGGCCGGTCTATGTCTTCGCCCATATCCTGGTGCCGCACGGGCCGGAGGTCTTCACCACCGACGGGCGCTGCCTGACCAATGCCGAGGCCCGCGAGCGCGGCGAGCGGCAGGGCTATATCGACCAGATCGCCTATGCAAACCGCATCATCGAGGATGTGGTGACCACGCTGCAGGACGAGGGGCGGCCGGCGCCGGTGATCCTGATCCAGGCCGACGAGGGGCCGTTCCCCAAGCGCGACTACAAGGTGGAATGGCAGGACGCCCCCGCCGAGGAACTGCGCATCAAGACCGGGATCGTCAACAGCTTCTACATCCCCGGCGAGGACTACCACCTGCTGCGCGACGACATCACCCCGGTCAACAGCTACCGGGCGGTCTTCGACACGGTCTTTGGCACTGATCTCGGCCAGCTGCCCGACCGGATTTACACCTTCCCCGACGACCGGCGCATCTTCGAGTTCGAGGACGTGACCGAGCGCATCCTCTGCGAAGACGTCGAGTCCCCCGCCTCCCTCGATCGCTGCCCGACCGTCTCGGGCGCCCTGGCGCCGGCCTCGCCCTGACACCCGGCGGATCGTCCCGCGCAAAAGCGGTGCGTGGCGCGTGCATGCCTCGTGCATGGTCCGCCGGGCGATTTCGCTTGCGGTCGATCCCGTTTTGTTCTCACATCCCGACTCGCATCTTCGCGCACAGACGCTATCTAGAGCGCGTCAGCGGGAGCGGGACATGGCCGAACAGAAGTTCATCGAGATCCGGGGTGCTCGCGAGCACAACCTCAAGTCGATCGACATCGACATTCCGCGCGACAAGCTCGTTGTAATCACTGGTCTTTCCGGCTCCGGCAAATCCTCGCTCGCCTTCGATACCATCTATGCCGAGGGCCAGCGCCGCTATGTGGAGAGCCTCTCCGCCTATGCCCGGCAGTTCCTCGACATGATGCAGAAGCCGGACGTGGACCATATCTCGGGCCTCAGCCCGGCGATCTCGATCGAGCAGAAGACCACTTCCCGAAACCCCCGCTCGACGGTGGGGACGGTCACCGAGATCTACGACTACCTTCGCCTGCTCTTCGCGCGCGTCGGCACGCCCTTTTCGCCTGCCACCGGCCTGCCGATCGAGGCGCAGCAGGTGAGTCAGATGGTCGACATCGCCATGGCGCTGCCCGAGGGCACGCGAGCCTATCTGCTGGCCCCGATCGTTCGCGACCGCAAGGGCGAATACCGCAAGGAATTTCAGGAGCTTCTGAAGAAGGGCTTCCAGCGGGTCAAGGTCGACGGCACCTTCCACGACCTCGACGCGGCGCCGGTGCTCGACAAGAAGTTCCGCCACGACATCGACGTGGTCGTGGACCGGATCGTGGTGCGCGACGGCCTGGAGACGCGGCTGGCCGATTCCCTGCGCACCGCGCTGGATCTCGCCGACGGCATCGCGATCCTCGAGACGGCGCCCGCCGAGGGCGAGCCGGAGCGCATCACCTTGTCGGAGAATTTCGCCTGCCCGGTGAGCGGCTTCACCATTCCGGAGATCGAGCCGCGGCTCTTCTCCTTCAACGCGCCCTTCGGCGCCTGCCCATCCTGCGACGGGCTGGGGGTGGAGCTCTTCTTCGACCCGCGGCTGATCGTGCCCGACGAGAGCCTGCCGCTGCTCAAGGGCGCCATCGCGCCCTGGTCCAAGGGGCAGTCGCCCTATTACAAGCAGACGATCGAGGCGCTGGCGCGCCACTACGGCTTCGACAAGGCGGCGCGCTGGCGCGACCTGCCGGAGGAGGCGAGCCAGGTCCTGCTCTACGGCTCCGAAGGCGCGAAGATCAGGTTCCGCTACGACGAGGGCGGGCGGGTCTACGAGATCGAGCGGCCCTTCGAGGGCGTGATCCCGAACATGGAACGACGCTACCGGGAGACCGATTCGAACTGGGTGCGCGAGGAGTTCGAGCGCTACCAGAACAACCGGCCCTGCGGCGCCTGCCACGGCTTCCGGCTCAAACCCGAGGCGCTGGCGGTCAGGATCGCCGGCCTGCACGTGGGCGAGGTGGTGCGCATGTCGATCCGCGAGGCGCTGGCCTGGATCGAGGAGGCGCCTGTCTCCCTGAGCGCGCAGAAGAACGAGATCGCCCGGGCGATCCTGAAGGAGATCCGCGAGCGGCTGGGCTTCCTGGTCAACGTCGGGCTCGACTATCTGACGCTCGCCCGCAACGCCGGCACGCTCTCGGGCGGCGAGAGCCAGCGCATCCGGCTGGCGAGCCAGATCGGCAGCGGCCTGACCGGCGTGCTCTACGTGCTCGACGAGCCCTCGATCGGCCTGCACCAGCGCGACAACGGCCGTCTGCTCACCACGCTGAAGAACCTGCGCGACGCGGGCAATACCGTGATCGTGGTCGAGCACGACGAGGAGGCGATCCGCGAGGCCGACCACGTGATCGACATCGGCCCCGGCGCCGGCGTGCATGGCGGCGCGATCATCGCAGAGGGCGCCCCCGCCGACATCGCCGCCGCGCCGGAATCGGTCACCGGCCAGTACCTCACCGGGGCGCGGACGATCGCCGTGCCGGGCAAGCGGCGCAATGGCAACGGCAGGCGGCTGCGGGTCGTCGATGCCACCGGCAACAATCTGCAGGGCGTCACGGCGGAATTTCCGCTCGGGACCTTCACCTGCGTCACCGGGGTCTCGGGCGGCGGCAAGTCGACGCTGACCGTGGAGACGCTGTTCAAGACCGCCTCGATGCGGCTGAACGGGGCGCGGCAGACCCCGGCGCCGTGCTCGGCGATCGAGGGGCTGGAGCATCTCGACAAGGTCATCGACATCGACCAGTCGCCGATCGGGCGCACGCCGCGCTCGAACCCCGCGACCTATACCGGCGCCTTCGGGCCGATCCGCGACTGGTACGCCGGTCTGCCGGAGTCGAAGGCGCGCGGCTACAAGCCGGGGCGGTTCAGCTTCAACGTCAAGGGCGGTCGCTGCGAGGCCTGCCAGGGCGACGGGGTCATCAAGATCGAGATGCATTTCCTGCCGGATGTCTACGTCACCTGCGAGGCCTGCAAGGGCAAGCGCTTCAACCGCGAGACGCTGGAGGTTCACTTCAAGGGCAAGAGCATCGCCGACGTGCTCGACATGACGGTCGAGGATGCGGAGGCGTTCTTCGCGGCGGTGCCGGCGATCCGCGAGAAGATGACCACGCTGATGCGGGCGGGTCTCGGCTACGTCAAGGTCGGCCAGCCGGCGACGACGCTCTCGGGCGGCGAGGCACAGCGGGTGAAGCTCTCCAAGGAACTGGCGCGGCGCTCCACCGGGCGCACGCTCTACATCCTCGACGAGCCGACCACTGGGCTGCATTTCGAGGATACGCGCAAGCTGCTCGAGGTGCTGCACGAACTGGTGGAGCAGGGCAACACCGTGGTGGTGATCGAGCACAACCTCGACGTCATCAAGACCGCCGACCACATCATCGACATCGGCCCCGAGGGCGGCGACGGCGGCGGCACCATCGTCGCCACCGGAACGCCCGAGGTGGTGGCGCAAGCGAAGGCCAGCCACACCGGGCACTACCTGAAGGCGATCCTGCAGGCGCGCCGGGTGGCGGCGGAATAGGCCGCGGCCTCGGGGCCTTGTCCGGACCCCCGCCGCCGTCGCGAGGGCTGCCTGGATCGGCTATCGCGGCGGCGGTACGCCGATTTCGGCCACACCGCGCCGCGAGCTTCCTGGCCATGCTCACGGTGCCTGATGGCCGGATTCGGGCCGCTGCGCTCGCGCGCCGATTGACCGGACCGTTTTCGGACTCGCTCAGGGTGTCAATTTCGCGCGGGATCTGTCACAATGCGCGCAAGTGGGAACCAACGGTGGAGGCCGAAATGGCGAGCGAAGCAAGCGGAGGAACGGGACGCGGGATGTCCCTGACGGCGAAGGTGATGGCCGGGATGGTGCTCGGTCTGATCGTCGGGGTCGTCTTCAACATGGTCGATTCTGCGTTCATCAACACCCATATCATCGGCGGCCTCTTCGCCATGATCGGCACAATGTTCGTGAACGCGCTCAAGATGCTGGTCGTGCCGCTGGTGCTATTCTCGCTGCTCTGCGGCGTGATGGGGATCGGCGACATCCGGGTGCTGGGGCGGGTCGGCGGCAAGTCGCTGGCGCTCTACATCTTCACCACCGCCATCGCCATCGCGGTAGCCATCGCGCTCGCGCTCCTGATCGGGCCGGGCCAGGGCTTCGACATGGCCGGGGTCGACACCTCCGGCGTGACCGGCGCCGAGGCGCCCTCGGTCTGGGATGTCTTTGCCGGCATCATTCCGACCAATCCGATCTCGGCCTTCGCCAATGGCGACATGCTGCAGATCATCTTCTACGCCATCGTGCTCGGCATAGCCGCGCTCATGCTGGGCGACGCCTCGGAAGGCTTCTACGAGGGCTGCCAGTACATGAACGAGCTGATGATGAAGGTCGTCGTCATCGTCATGGCTTTCGCGCCCTACGGCGTCTTCTGCCTGATCGCCAAGACCTTCGCCGAACAGGGGATCGATCTCTTCATCCCGGTGATGGCCTATGTCGTGACGCTGGTGGGGGCGCTGTTCCTGCATCTCTTCGTCACGCTGATGATCATCCTCAAGGTGTTCTCGGGGCTCAACCCGATCACCTTCATCCGCAAGATCCGCCCGGCGCAAATCTTCGCCTTCTCGACGGCGAGTTCCAACGCGACGATCCCGGTGACCCTGCGCTGCGTCACCGAACGCATGGGGGCGAACAATTCGGTAGCCTCGTTCACGGTGCCCTTCGGCGCGACGATCAACATGGACGGCACCGCGATCATGCAGGGCGTGGCGACCGTGTTCCTCGCCAATGTCTACGGCATCGATCTCGGCCTCGGCGGCTATCTGACGGTGATCGCCATGGCGGTGCTCGCCTCCATCGGCACCGCGGGCGTGCCGGGCGTCGGGCTGGTGATGCTGACGATGGTGCTGACCCAGGTCGGCCTGCCGATCGAGGGCATCGCGCTGATCATCGGCGTCGACCGGCTGATGGACATGATCCGCACCGCGGTCAACATCACCGGCGACGCGGTCGTGACCGCCATCGTCGCCAAGACCGAAGGGGAGTTCGACCTTTCCGTCTACGAGGACCCGGATGCCGGCATGATCGTCGGCGACGAGATCCACGTCGAGGAGATGCATACGCCCCATCCGCACGCGCATCCCAACCCGGCCGAATAGGCAGGCCGGCGCGCGACGCCCCTCCGGCGGCTCCGGTTCTCGGACCGGGTCCGCCGCTCCCCTGCTCAGGCGGGCTCGGCGGCGTGCTCGTTGACGATCCGGTCCGCCGCCTTGCCGTGCAGCTCCTCGTAATGGTCGAAGGCCGATTCGAAATGGCCGACGCCCTGGGTTGCGGCACGGATGTCGTTCGCGAAGCCCGGCAGGGCGGCGCCGGGGATCATCGCCTGGTAGATCTCCCAGCCCTTGGCCTCCGGATTGGCCTCGAAGCCGAGCACCTGGCCGTGGTTCGAGGCGATGATGGGACCGAGCGCACCGGTGAAGAGCGCGGGCGCGTGGATCGACACCTTGAAGATCGGCTGCAGCAGCACCGGCCCGGCGGATTTGAGCGCGTCCGCGACGCCGCGGCGGCCGGCGATGCGGAAGGCCATCTCCGAACTGTCGACCGGGTGGTGCAGCCCGTCGGTCAGCGTCACCGCGACATCGACCACCGGGAAGCCGAGCGGTCCGCGGGCCATGGCGTCCTGGGCGCCGGCCTCGACGGCGGGGATGTAGTTCCGCGGCACCGCGCCGCCCTTGACCACCTCGTTGAAGGCGAAGCCCGTGCCGCGCTGCCCCGGCGCGACCACCAGCTTGACATCGGCGAACTGGCCGGCGCCGCCGGTCTGCTTCTTGTGGCGATAGGCGATCTCGGAGGTCTTGGCGATGGTCTCGCGATAGGCGGGGCTCGGGACGACCTCCTCGACCTCGAGCCCGAAGGCCTCCTGCAGCCGGGCGCGCAGCACACGCAGGTGCAGCGGCCCCTGGGCGCCCACCAGGGCGCCGCCGGTGGCCGGATCCTGGGTGACCGTGAGCCCGGAATCGCCTTCCGCGAGCACGGCGAGCGCACCCGAGACCTTGACGCTGTCGCGCTCGGCCTTGGGCGCGAGGATGCGGTGCAGGCCCGGCTCCTGCCCGTCGCGCCAGGCCGGGGCGGGCACGAGCGCCTCCTGGGTGGCGATGCGGCCCGGCGCGAGGTGGTCGGCCTTGACGGTCATGACGATCGTGCCGGCCGGGACCATGTCGAGATGATGGCTGTCGCGCGGATCGGCCGGGCTCATCTGGCCCGGGGCGCGGCCGCCCAGCGCGCGGGTCGCGGGAAGATCCTCCAGCGCACGCAGAAGCAGGGTCTTGCCCATGTGCTTGCGATAGGCCCCGGAAAAGATCACCGCCGGCGGCGCCTCGTCGAGGCCGGCCTGGAGCTGCAGCCGCTCCCGGAGCACGGAAGGTCCCGGCGCCTCGTGGCGCAGGGCCTTGAGCACGCGCATGATACCGTTGCCGTGGCTTCCCGATCCGATCAGCGCCTCGATCACCCGGTTCTCCGCGAGCACGCGGGCGCAGAGCGCGAAGACCGCCTCGCTCGGCGGGCTGCGGTCCTCGATCAGCTGCTCGAGCAGGGCATCGTCGAAATCCGCGAGATGCTCGAGCAATTCGTCGCGGGCGGCATGCTCGCGCTCGATCATGCCTGCGGGGATCTCGACGAGTTGGGAGGGGGCGCCCTCGCGGTATTCCCACGCGCGTTCGGAGACCAGATCGACCGCGCCGACGACGTGATCGGCGTCGCGGATCGGGATCTGGCGCAGGAGGATCGGATGCGCCACGTATTCCTGCAGCGCCGCGACGATGTCGCGCACCCGGCCGGTGGCCTCGTCGATCCGGTTGATGAAGATGATCGACGGCGTGCCGGCGCGCTCGACCGCCCGGAGATAGGGCGCGGCGAGCACGGCGCCCCCGGGCTCCGGCGCCACGCAGACGACGGCGGCATCGGCGGCCAGCAGCGCGTCGCTGGCCACGTGCAGGAACTCGATGGAGCCCGGCGTGTCGATCGCCTGCCACGCGTCGCCGAGATGGGTGAAGCTGGCGACGCGCATCTCGCCGGGGCCGGCGGCGGGCTGCGGCTGGCCCTCCCGTTCGCACATCCGGTCGACCAGCGTCGACTTGCCGGTATTCGAAGCACCGAGCACCGCGATCGTCCGGGTCATCACTATCCTCCCCCAAGCCGGCTTGTCTGCGTCGGTTCGATCATGACCTGTCGGCGGAGGGATTTCCAGCCGCCCGAGCCACCGGCCCAGGGCCATCGCATTCGGAGCTCATTCTTCCATCCTTGGCGGTTCCGCTGCCGGGCGGTGGCCGCCGGGCGGGACAGTGACGCCGGGCGCGGGATCCCGCCGACCGGGTTATCGGATGGCGCGTAGACCTTCTCTCTGCCCGGCGGGTGTGCGAAAGGATGTCGCGAGGGGGCGCGGATCTTCGATTGCGCCGGAAGGGCAGGGAGAGCGCGTGTGGAACGCTGGAACTTCATTCTGACGCTGGCGACAATCTCGACGGTCGCCGGCGGCATCATGGTCGTCGCCTTCAACTTCAACTGATCGCCGCCGTCGGGCCGGCGACTCAGGGCTCGCGCCTGCGCGCGGCAAGCCAGGGCAGGATCGCCGAGAAATCGAGGCCCTCCCGGTCCTCTGCCACGAATTCGGAATAGAGGGCGGCGGCATGCGCCCCGAGCGGCGTCGATGCGTCGGCGGCCGCCGCCGCCTGCTGGCTCAGATCGAGATCCTTGAGCATCAGCGTCGCGGCGAATCCCGGGCGGTAGCCATGATCGGCGGGCGAGTTCGGACCGACGCCGGGCACCGGACAATAGGTATTCACCGACCAGCAGGACCCCGAGGAGCTCGAAACGACGTCGAAGAGCGAATGCGGGTCGAGCCCGAGCTTGCCGGCGAGCGCGAAGGCCTCGCAGACCCCGATCATCGAGATGCCGAGGATCATGTTGTTGCAGATCTTCGCCGCCTGACCGGATCCGGGGCCGCCGCAATGCACCGCCCGCGCGCCCATGATCTCGAAGAGCGGGCGGGCCTTCTCGAAGGCCGCCGGCGAGCCACCGGCCATGAAGGTGAGGCTTCCCGAAGCCGCCCCGCCGGTGCCGCCGGACACTGGGGCATCGACGGCGAGCAGCTTGGCCGCCTCCGCCTCGGCGGCGGCGGCGCGGGCGCTCTCCACATCGACGGTGGAGCAATCCACGAAGACTGAACCCGGGCGCCCGGCGGGCACGATCTCGGCATAGACGTCGCGCAGGATCGCCCCGTTGGGCAGCATGGTGATCACCGCGTCGCGCCCGCGCGCGGCCTCCGCGGCGCCTGCGGCGGGGGCGACACCGTCGATCCGCACGCCCGCCGCGTCGAAGCCGGTCACCCTATGACCCGCCGCGGCGAGATTCCGCGCCATGGGGCCACCCATCTTGCCCAGTCCGATGAAACCGATCTGCATCCCTGGATCCTCCGTCCTGCGGCTCAGCCGGGGCCGCGCGCGATGTCGAGCTCGTCGGCGCCGAGCGGCGCGAGCATGGCCTCGACCTCCTCCCGGCGCACGCCGTCGAGCGCGTGGCGCCACTGCGGCGCGCGGTCCTTGTCGATCACCTGCGCGCGTATTCCCTCCAGCAGGTCGCCGTCGCTGATCGCGCGCCAGACGGCGCGGTATTCGCGCGCGAGCGCCGCCTCCAGGCCGGGCTCGCGCCGAGCCGTGCGGATGAGCTCGAGCGTCACGGCCATGGCGAGCGGCGAGAATCCCACGAGCCCCTTCAAGATCTGCATGCCCCAGTCGCTCACCTCCAGGCGCGCGGCCAATGTTGCGAGATCAGGGGCCGCGAAGACCTCGTCGATGGCGGGCTGGACGGAAGCGAGCTCCGCGGCGGGCGGGGGCTCCGCATGGCGATCCACGATATCCGCATCCGCCGTTTCCTGAAGGTCGGCGACGAGCGCCCGCCAGCGCGCCGCAGGCACGAAATGGTCGGCGAATCCCGCCCGGATCGCGTCGCCCGGTCCCATGCGATGGCCAGTGAGCCCGAGAAACTCCCCCAGATGGCCCGGCGCCTCGGCCAGGAGCGCGCTGCCGCCCACGTCCGGCACCAGGCCGATGGCGCATTCGGGCATGGCGATGCGCGAGCTCTCGCAGACGACCCGGTGGCTGCCATGCACCGAGACGCCGACGCCGCCGCCCATGACGAGCCCGTGCGTCAGCGCGACATAGGGCTTGGGGTAGCGGGCGATGCGGGCGTTCAGGCGGTATTCGTCGGCCCAGAAGCGGCGCGCGAAGAAGAAATCCCCCTGCCGGCCGGTCCGGTAGATCTGCCGGATGTCGCCGCCGGCCGAAAAGGCGCGCTCGCCCGCGCCGTCGATCAGCACGAGCCGCACGGCAGGATCCTCGCGCCACCGGTCCAGCGCATCCTCGATGGCGCGCACCATCTCGTAGCTGAGCGCGTTCAACGCCTCGGGCCGGTTCAGGGTGAGCCGGCCGACACGGCCCTCGACGCGGATGACGATGTCGCTCATCGGCACCAGGCGACCGCCGCGGCGCCGGCCACGGGCGCGAACAGGATCGGCGGCGACAGGCCCGGAATCTCGGTCGGCAATATCCCGGGCCGCCGCGCCATTCCGCGTCACTCCATCGTCGGGATCGAGAAGGCCGCGCCCTCCTTGATGCCCGAGGGCCAGCGCGCCGTGACCGTCTTGGTCCGGGTGTAGAAGCGGAAGGCGTCCGGCCCGTGCTGGTTGAGGTCGCCGAAGCCGGATTTCTTCCAGCCGCCGAAGGTGTGATAGGCGAGCGGCACCGGAATCGGCACGTTGATCCCGATCATGCCGACGTTGACGCGGCTCGCGAAGTCGCGCGCCGTGTCCCCGTCGCGGGTGAAGATCGCCGTGCCGTTGCCAAAGGGGTTCCGCATGGTGAGATCGAGCGCCTCGGCATAGCTGCCCGCACGCACGGTGGAGAGCACGGGGCCGAAGATCTCCTCCCTGTAGATGTCCATCTCCGGCGTGACCCGGTCGAAGAGGCAGGCGCCGACGAAGAAGCCGTTCTCGTAGCCCTGCATCCTGAAGCCGCGGCCGTCGACCTTGAGTTCGGCGCCCTGGCTGACGCCGCTGTCCACGAGGCCGAGGATGCGATCCTGCGCGGCGCGGGTGACCACGGGGCCGAAATCCACGTCGTCGCCGGCGGTATAGGGGCCGATCTTGAGCGATTCGACCCGCGGGATCAGCCGCTCGATCAGCGCGTCGGCGGTCCTGTCGCCGACGGGCACGGCGACGGAGATCGCCATGCAGCGCTCGCCGGCGGCGCCGTAACCGGCGCCGACGAGCGCGTCGACCGCCTGGTCGAGGTCGGCGTCGGGCATCACGATCATGTGGTTCTTGGCACCGCCGAAGCATTGCGCGCGCTTTCCATGCGCGGTGGCGCGGGCGTAGATGTATTCGGCGATCGGCGTCGAGCCGACGAAGCCGACCGCGGCGATGTCGGGATGGTCGAGGATGGCGTCCACGGCCTCCTTGTCGCCGTTCACCACCTGGAGGACCCCGTCGGGCAGGCCCGCCTCCTGCATCAGCTCGGCGAGCATCAGCGGCACGGAGGGATCGCGCTCGGAGGGCTTGAGGATGAAGGCGTTGCCGCAGGCGATCGCCGGGCACATCTTCCACATCGGGATCATCGCGGGGAAGTTGAAGGGCGTGATCCCGGCCACGACCCCGAGCGGCTGGCGCATCGAGAACATGTCGATCGCCGGCCCGGCGCCATCGGTGTATTCGCCCTTCAGGAGATGCGGCGCGCCGATGCAGAATTCGGCGACCTCGAGCCCGCGAATCACGTCGCCCCTGGCATCCGGCAGGGTCTTGCCATGCTCGCGCGAGAGCGCCTCGGCGAGCTTGTCGAGGTCGCGGTTCAGCAGATCGACGAACTTCATCATCACCCGCGCGCGGCGCTGCGGATTGGTCGCGGCCCATTTCGGCTGCGCCGCCATCGCGCCCTGCACGGCGAGCTCGAGCTCGGCGGCCGAGGCGAGCGGCACGCGGGCCTGGACCTCGCCCGTCGCCGGGTTGAAGACCTCCGCGAACCGGCCCGAGGCTCCGGCCACGCGCGCCCCGTTGATGAAGTGACAGAGATCCTGCATCGCTCGCCCCCAACTTTGTGCCGGGAGCAGCCTAGCGGGAATCTCCGGGCAGTGAAGGCGGAAATTGCCCGAGAAACGTTTTGCATTATTGCAGGCGTGATGGCAGGAATGCCGGGCGCACCGGCCGATTTCTGCATCGGGGATCCCGGTTCGACGGAAGGGGCGCGGTCATCCGGGCCGCCAGTCCGGGAATGTCCGCGGAAAGGTGCCGTTTGCAGAAGAGCGCGATGAAATGGGATGATCTTCGGGTCTTTCTGGCGGTCGCCCGCCAGAGCCGGTTGCTCGCTGCCGGCCGCAGCCTGGGGCTCGATCCCGCGACGGTGGGGCGGCGGATCACCGCGCTGGAGGAGGCGCTCGGCGCCAGGCTCTTCGACCGCTCGCCCCAGGGCTATGCCATGACCGAGGCGGGGCGCAGCCTGCTCGTCCATGCCCAGGCGATGGAGGCCCAGGCCTCGGCCGCGAGCGAGGAGATCGGCGGCCGGGCGGACAGCCTTTCGGGCATCGTGCGCATCGGCGCGCCGGACGGCGTCTCCAACTATCTGCTGGTCGATGCCTGCGAGGCGCTGAGCCGCGACAACCCGAATCTGCAGGTGCAGGCCGTCGCCTTGCCGCGGATGTTCTCGCTCTCCAAGCGCGAGGCCGATCTGGCGATCACGCTGTCGCCGCCGAGCGCGGGGCGGCTGACGGTGCGCAAGATCGCCGATTACCGGCTCCATCTCTATGCGCGCTCGGACGTGGTCGCGGCGGCGGCGCCGGTCAGGGGGCTCGAGGATCTGCGCGGGGTTCGCGGCATCGGCTTCATTTCGGACATGATCTTCGACAAGGAGCTCGACTATTACGCCCTGCTCGGCCGCGAGAGCGAACCGGCGCTGACCTCCAACAGCCTCATCATGCAGCTCAGCTGGTGCCTTCGCGGCTGCGGCCTCTGCATCCTGCCGGATTTCGTCGCGCGGGAGCATGGCGAGCTCGAGGTGGTCCTGCCCGAGGAGATTCGGCTGACGCGGGCCTTCTACCTGGTGCGCCATCAGGACGATGCGCGGGTGGCGCGCATCAACCGCATGGCGGAGGTCATCGTCGAATGGATGCGCAACGCGCTGATTCCGGGCGAGGCCGCCCGGGGGGGCTGAGCCGCGGGTGCCCGGCGCGAGGCAGGCGCAAGGCCGCGCCGCACCGGCAGGCATCCCCCATCGGGCGGCTGCGCGCTTGACAGGTCGACGGGCGGAGGGAACACTTGCAGAATGCGTTGAGAGGGGGCCCCAATGTTCGTTCGCAACATCGTGGACACGAAGACGATCCGCAATGTGATCACTATCAAGCCGACGGACAGTGTCACCGCGGCGGCGGAACTGCTGGCCAAGCACCGGATCGGTGCAGTGGTGGTCAGTCGCGACGGCTCGACCGTTGATGGAATCCTCTCGGAGCGCGACATCGTCCGCTCGCTTGGCCTGACGGGCATCGAATGCATGAACAAGCAGGTTCAGGACCTGATGACGGCGACGGTGGTGGGCTGCAAGCTCGACGAGACGGCCGATTCGATCCTCGAGCGCATGACCGAGGGCCGCTTCCGGCACATGCCGGTGATTGACGACAACCGCATGGTCGGCGTGATCTCGATCGGCGACGTGGTCAAGGCGCGCATCTCCGAGATCCAGCAGGAGAATTCCGCCCTCACCGGCATGATCGCCAATACCTGGTAGCACCGGCCCCGCGCTTGACGGAAAAGGGACGATGGTATTGCCTCGCGGCGAGGCTGTGACCTGCGAGGGATGGCGATGCGAATAGGGCTCTATCCAGGCACCTTCGACCCCATCACACTGGGGCATATCGACATCATCCGGCGTGCCTGCAGCCTCGTCGACCGGCTGGTGATCGGCGTCGCGATCAATCGCGACAAGGGCCCGCTCTTCGATCTCGAGACGCGGGTGGCGATGGTCGAGGCGGAATGCGTGCCGATCGGACGCGCCTGCGGCGTGGAGATCGTGGCGCATCCCTTCGACAACCTGCTCATCCAATGCGCCGCCGACGTCGATGCCAGCGTGATCATCCGCGGCCTGCGGGCGGTCTCGGATTTCGAATACGAATTCCAGATGGTCGGCATGAACCGCGCGATGAACGACGACATCGAGACGGTCTTCCTGATGGCCGACACGCAATACCAGGCGATCGCCAGCCGGCTGGTCAAGGAGATCGCGCGGCTCGGGGGCGATGTCTCCGGCTTCGTGCCGCCCCGGGTGGTCGAGGCGCTGACGCGGCTCTACGGAGCCGCGGAGCGGCCGCGCCGCGCGGCGGTTGCCGAGGGCGGCTGAACCGCGGGATCAGGGTGCGAGATCGGTCGCGCCCATGAGGATCTGCGTCTTGCGGACCGGCACCGAGACATGCTCGTGCGCGATCCGCCATCCCTCCGGGCCCTGCACGAGCCCCAGCGTGAAGCGCATCCAGATGTCGCGGGCCTCGCCCCCCTGCCGGCCGTGGAGCCGCTCCAGCCCCGCGACGAAGGCGACGCCGCCCGCGCTTCGGATCGCGACCCGCCGCGTCTCGCTGCCGATCGGTCCGTCCCAGCTCGCCATCCAGGCGGCGACGCCCGCCGGATCCGGGCCATGGGAGAGAGGCGGCGCGAGGTCGAAGACCTCCGCTTCGGCCGCATAGGCGGCAAGGAAGGCCTCGGCGTCCCGGTCGTGCAGCGCCCGGCGGCGGGTTTCCAGCAATTCGCGGATCGAGTCCTCGGGTGCTGCCATCTCTGTCCTCCCCCAGGCCTAATCGCCCGCCGCGAGCAAAGCCGCGCCGCCGGCGGCATGCAACCTCGCCTTCGGGACGCGCGCGACCTCCGGCCGCCAACCGCGTCTCGGCCCTTTTCCCCGCGGCGCACAACGCCTAGGGTCCGCCGCGACAGCCATCGAGGAGGTAGGACATGGCAGAGACACGCGATCCGGAGAACACGCTCATCATCACGCTTGCGGACGGCGAGGTCATCGTCGAGATGCTGCCGGAGGTGGCGCCCGAGCATGTGGCGCGGATCAAGGCGCTGGCGCGGGCCGGCGAATACGACAATGTCGCCTTTCACCGGGTGATCGACGGCTTCATGGCCCAGACCGGCGACGTGGCCCATGGCGACATGGAGGACGGCTTCAACCTCCGCCGCGCCGGCACCGGCGGCTCCAAGCATCCCGACCTGCCGGCGGAATTCTCCCGGCTGCCCTTCGACCGCGGCGTGCTCGGCATGGCGCGCTCGGCGAACCCCAACAGCGCCAACAGCCAGTTCTTCATCATGTTCAGGGACGGCCATTTCCTGAACGGCCAGTACACCGTCTGGGGGCGCGTGGTGAGCGGCATGGAGCATGTCGATGCGATCACCCGCGGCGAGCCGCCGGCGAAGCCCGACCGGATGCGATCCGTCCGGGTCGCCGCCGATGCCGGGGCGGACGCCTGATGCGCGGGCTCTTCCTCGCGGCACTGGCCGCGCTCGGCCTCGCCACCGTGGCGCTGGCGCAGGAGGTGGACAACGTGCTGGTGATCGCCGTGGAGGGCGAGGCCGCGGGCACGATCGAGATCGAACTGCTTCCCGAGGTCGCGCCCCGGCACGTGGAGCGGATCAAGACCCTGGTGCGCGAGGGCGCCTATGACGGCGTCGCCTTCCACCGGGTGATCGACGGGTTCATGGCCCAGACGGGCGACGTGGAATTCGGCACCCGCGAGGCCTTCGGCCAGGGCCGCGCCGGTACCGGCGGCTCGGCGCTGCCGGATCTGCCGGCGGAATTCTCCGACATTCCCTTCGACACCGGCGCGGTGGGCATGGCGCGGTCGCAATCGCCCGACAGCGCCAACAGCCAGTTCTTCATCATGACCGCGCCCGCACCGCATCTGAACGGCCAGTACACCGTGGTCGGGCGGGTGATCGCGGGGCAGGACGTCGTCGACGCCATCAAGCGCGGCGGAGGCTCGAACGGCATGGTCGCGGATCCGGACGTGATGGCGCGGGTGCATCTCAAGGCCGAGGAATGAGGGCGCCCAAGGATCTCATACAGGTTTGCTAACCTGGAGAGCAGTCGTGATGCGCCAACAGGCGCATCACCGGCAAACGCAATGCGCGCACCGCGCGCGCCGGATGGCGGCAAAGGCCGCCCGCGGCGTCAGCCGCGTCAGCCTTCGAGAAAATCCCGCATCCGCCCGACGGCGCGGCGGATGTTCTCCTGGCTGTTGGCGTAGCTGAGCCGGATATAGCCCTCGCCGAGCAGGCCGAAATCCGGGCCGCCGATCACCGCGACGCCGGCTTCCTCCAGCAATGCGGCGGCGAGCGGCTTGGCCTTGCGGCCGGTCGCGGAGACATTGGGGAAGGCGTAGAAGGCGCCCTTCGGCGTGATGCAGCTGACGCCCGGCAGGTCGTTGAGCAGCGCCACCACCAGCTTCCGGCGGGCGTCGAATTCGGCGAGCATGGCGGCGACCGCGTCCTGCGGGCCGGTCAGCGCCTCGAGCGCAGCGAATTGCGCCGGCGCGTTCACGCAGGACCAGGCATTGACCGCGAGCTTGCGCGCCCTGTCGTAGAGGGGGCCGGGCCAGACCGACCAGCCCATGCGCCAGCCGGTCATGGCATAGGTCTTGGACCAGCCGTTGAGCAGGATCAGCCGGTCGCGAATCTCGGGATAGGCCAGCAGGCTGACATGCGCCGCGCCGTCATAGAGCATCTGGTCGTAGATCTCGTCCGAAAGGATCGCCACCTCCGGATGCGCCTCGAGCCCGGCCACGAGGCGGTCGATCTCCGCCTTCGGGGTGACGCCGCCGGTGGGATTGGCGGGCGAATTGAGGATGACGAGCCGGGTCCGCGGCGTGATCAGCGCCAGCGTCTCCTCGGCGGAGAAGGCGAAGGCGTTCGCCTCGCGGATCGGGATCGGCACCGGCCGCGCCCCGGTGAACTCGATCATCGAGCGATAGATCGGAAACCCCGGATCGGGATAGAGGATCTCGGCGCCCGGCTCGCCGAACATCAGGATCGCGGCGAACATGGTGACCTTGCCGCCCGGCACGATCAGCACCGAATCGGGGCTGACCTCGGCGGCGAAGCGGCGGTGGAGATCGGCGGCCACCGCCTCGCGCAGCGCGGGGAGCCCCGTGGCGGGCGTATAGCCGTGCTGGCCGTCGCGCAGCGCCCTGACCGCCGCCTCGACGATGTTCTCGGGGGTGGGAAAATCCGGCTGGCCGATGCCGAGATTGATGATGTCGCGGCCCTGCGCGGCGAGCGCCCCGGCGCGGGCGAGCACGGCGAAGGCATTCTCCTCGCCGATCCGGTCGAAGCCTGCAATGGTCTGCATGGCCTGGCTCCCCTCAGGCTTCGAGCTTGACCAGCGCGTGCCGCTTGCGGCCGGCGGAAAGCTTGCGGGGTCCGGCGAGCGCCGCGGCATCGAGGAGCGCGCCCGCATCGGTCAGCGCCACGTCGTCGAGCCGGGCGCCGCCTTCCGCGATCAGCCGCCGCGCCTCCTTGCCGGAGCTCGCGAGCCCCGAGCGCACGAAGAGCTGCACCAGAGTGATGCCGCCCTCGGGCACATCCGCCGGCGCCAGGGTCAGCGTCGGCAGATCCTCGCCGATCCCGCCCTTCTCGAAGACCTCCCGCGCGGTGGCCTCGGCCGCCGTCGCCGCCTCCGCCCCGCGGCAGCGCGCCGTCACCTCGTTGGCCAGGATCACCTTGGCCTCGTTGATCTCCTGGCCGCCCAGCGCGCCGAGCCGGTCGCATTCCGCGACCGGCAGCTCGGTGAACATGCGCAGGAACCTGCCCACGTCGGCATCCGGCACGTTGCGCCACCATTGCCAGAAGTCATAGGCGGACATGGCGTCCTCGTTCAGCCAGACCGCGCCCTCGGCCGACTTCCCCATCTTCTTGCCGTCGGCGCGGGTGACCAGCGGCGTGGTCAGCCCGAAGGCCTCGGCCCCGTCGACCCGGCGGATCAGGTCGGCGCCGGAGACGATGTTGCCCCATTGGTCCGACCCGCCCATCTGCAACGCGCAGCCGTAGCGCCGGTGCAGCTCCAGGAAGTCGTAGGATTGCAGCAGCATGTAGTTGAATTCGATGAAGGACAGCGCCTGCTCCCGGTCGAGCCTCGACTTGACGCTCTCGAAGGCGAGCATGCGGTTGATGGTGAAATGCCGCCCGATGTCGCGCAGGAAATCGATGTAGCGCAGCTCGTCCAGCCAGTCGGCATTGTTGACGCGCATCGCATCGGTCGGCCCCTCGCCGTAATCGACGTATTTCGCGAAGACCTGATGGATGGTGTCGGCATTGGCCTCGATCTGCGCGACCGGCAGGATCCGCCGCATCTCGTCCTTGCCCGAAGGATCGCCGACCTTGGTCGTGCCGCCCCCCATCAGCGTGATCGGCCGGTTCCCGGTCTTCTGCAGCCAGCGCAGCAGCGTGATCTGCACCAGGTTCCCGATATGCAGCGAGGGCGCCGTCAGGTCGAAGCCGATATAGCCGGTGACCGGCCCGGCGCGCAGGCGGTCGTCGAGCCCCTCGAGATCGGTGCAATCGGCGATGAAGCCGCGCGTCGTCATGACGTGGAGGAATTCGCTGCGGGGGCGGAAAGTCATCGGGCGATCCTTTTGCGCGGGACCGCGCCGTTCTATAGCCTGGGCAGGCAGGACGGAAGGGCAGGGATGCGGGCACTCGGGCTGATGTCGGGCACTTCGCTGGACGGGGTCGATGCGGCGGTGGTCGAGACCGACGGCGAGACCATCGCGGCCTTCGGGCTGAGCGCCTTCCGGCCCTATCCGCCCGAGGACCGCGCGACGCTGCGCGCGGCGCTGGGATCCTGGCCGGAGGCGCCGGGGCTCGAGCCGGTCGAGGCCCTGGTGCGCGACGCCCATGCCGCGGCGATCGCCGGCTTCGCCGGGATCGAGGTGGTCGGCTTCCACGGCCAGACCCTCGCCCATGACCCGCATGGACGCGGCACCCACCAGATCGGCCGCGGCGATCTGCTGGCGCGGCAGAGCGGGCGGCCCGTCGTCTGGGACCTCCGCACCGCCGACGTCGCCTCGGGCGGCGAGGGGGCGCCGCTGGTGCCCTTCTTCCACTTCGCCTGCGCCCGGCGGATCGGCGCGGCGGCGCCGCTGGCCTTCCTCAACCTGGGCGGGGTCGGCAACGTCACCTGGGTCGATCCCCGCCGGGCTGCGCCCGAGGCGCCGGGGGCGCTCATCGCCTTCGACACCGGGCCGGGCAATGCGCTGATCGACGATTTCCTGATGCAGCGGCTCGGTCGGAGCTTCGACGACGGCGGCGCGGTGGCGGCGGCCGGCCGGGTGGACAGCCGCCTGCTCGCCGGGCTCGCGGATCATCCCTATCTGCAAAGACCGCCGCCCAAGTCGCTGGACCGGCAGGATTTCCACGGCTTCCTCGACCGGGTGGCGCCGCTTTCCACCGAGGACGGGGCGGCGACGCTCACCGCGCTGACGGCCGCCTGCGTCGCCGCCGCGGCGCGGCATTTTCCCGAACCCGCCGAGCGCTGGCTGATCTGCGGCGGCGGCCGGCGCAACCGCACGCTCATGGCGATGCTGGCCGCGGGCAGCAACGCGCCGGTCGCGGCGGTCGAGACCGTGGGCCTCGACGGCGACATGCTGGAGGCCCAGGCCTTCGGCTTTCTCGCGGTGCGGGTGCTGCGCGGGCTGCCGACCTCGGCGCCGGGCACCACCGGCGTGCGGCTGCCGGTCTGCGGCGGCCGGGTGAGCCGGCCGGAGGGATGAGCATGCTCTGGACCGCCTTGCAGCTCGCCGCGGGGGGCCTGGCCCTGGTGCTCGCCGCCGTGACCCTTCTGCCGCTTTCGGGCCGCAAGGAATGGTGGATCCGGATGTGGGACTTCCCGCGGGCGCAGATCGCGGCGGTGCTGCCGGTGGCGATGGCGCTGGCGCTCACGCTGCCTGCGCCGCTGCGCTGGGGCGCGCTCGCGGCGCTGGCGGCCTGCCTCCTCTACCAGTGCTGGCGGATCCTGCCCTTCACGCCGCTCGCGCGGCGGGAGATGGAATTCGCGACCGAGGCGGCGCCGGACCGGGACGTCCGGCTGCTCGCGGCCAATGTGCTGATGGAGAATGCGCAGCATGCAAAGGTTCGCGCCCTGGTCGCGGACAAGGATCCCGACGTGCTCCTGCTGATGGAGACCGACGCGACCTGGGTCGCGGCGCTGGAGCCGGTGCTGGCCCGCTACCCGACGGTGCTGCGCGAGCCGCGCGACAATTACTACGGGATGGTCTTCGCGACCCGGCTCAGGGCGGCGGAGGCGCGCGTGGTCTACCTGACCACCGACGACACGCCCAGCGTCTATGCCGAGCTTTCGGCGCCCGACGGGGCGCGCTTCCACTTCCTTGGCCTGCATCCGCGGCCGCCGGTGCCGGGCGAGGACACCCACGAGCGCGACGCGCAGATCCTCTATTCCGCGCGATTCGCCCGCAATTCCGACACGCCGGTGGTGACGATGGGCGATTTCAACGATGCGGCCTGGTCGGACACCTCGCAGCGCTTCAAGCATGTGGGCGGCTATCTCGATCCGCGCATCGGCCGCGGTCTCTATGCCAGCTTCGACGCCAGCCATCCGCTGATCCGCTGCCCGATCGACCAGCTCTTCGTCTCCGAAGGCGTGGCGATGATCGCCTTCGGCCGCGGGCCGCAGATCGGGTCGGATCATTTCCCGATGACCGCCACCATCCGCATCGACGCGGCGCTGGCCGCGCGGCTCAACCGGCCGCCGGCGCCGCTGGCCGGTCAGGCACGCGCCGACGTGGAGAAGGGGGTCGCGGCGCATCGCGGCCGGCTGGAAGCGGCGGCGCGCCGGAACGGCGGCCGCGCGCGCTGAACCGCCCGGGGCGGCGGGCCTATTCGCTGGCGGTGTGCAGCGCTTCGGGATCGACGACGATCCAGTTCTTGTCCGCCGTCGCCGCCTGCCCGAGCTCGCCCTGGGCCGCGGCGGATTCGGCGGCCCAGTCCTGGACGGCTTTGGTGTACTTCTCCCGCCGGTTCACCCAGATGCGCAGGCCGCCGGCGTCCACGTCGGTGCCGTTCAGCAGCATGTAGCCGTCCGAGATCGGCGTATCCCCGGCGACGAGCACCGGCCGGCGCCACTGGTCGATCCAGCCGATGATGGTGCCGAGCTTGCCCTCGTACCAGGTCATCGGATTGACCAGATAGGGCGTGAGCTCCAGCCCGGCATTGGCATCGGGATCGTAGGCGCCGTCGCGGATCTGGAAGCGCGAGGTGGTCAGCGCGCCGGTCTCGCGGTCCTTCAGCAGCATGTTCACCCCGAGCACGTTCTCGGGCTTGGCGTTGTAGCCGTATTGGGGATCGCTGGCGACCATGCGCACCAGCTCCTCGCTGGCGGCGGAGACCACATAGACCTCGATGCCGTTCTCCATCAGCCGCGCATAGAGCTCCTGCATGCCCGCGAAGGGCCTGGGCGGGTTGACCGCGTCCTCCACCAACGCCTCTCCATCGTAGTAGCGGACCGGAATCGGCGCCTCGAGCGCCATAAGCTCGTCCACGTAGCCCTTGAGCTCGGCCAGGGTGAAGCCCGAGAAGATCTGGGCGACCCAGGGATAGCAGACCAGATCGTCCACCTCGCACAGCCGGTAGTAATAGCTGAAGAGCGATTCCTCGACGCCCTCGCCGTCCTTGAACGGGATGAGCCGCAGCGACGGATCCATCGTCTCGCGGGTCAGCACGCCCTTCGATTCCATATGGGCGAGGAGCGATTCCTCGAGGTCGAACTGGTAGCTGGTGTTGTCCATGTCGAAGACCGCATAGGCGCCCGAATCGGCATTGGCGGCGATCATCGCCTCGATCGCGGCCGCGGCCTCGGCGGGCCAATGCGTCAGCTCGGCCGCCGCCGCCGGCAGCGGGCAGGCGGCGAAGGCGAGAAAGGCGAGGCGGTGGAAAGGTCTCAGCACGGATGTGTCCCCCGGATCCGATCGCGATCGCGCGAGCCTAGGGGGAAGGCGGCCGCGTCCATGGACCGCAGGCGACCAGGCGTCGGCCGAATGCGGCCATCTCGCCTCAGCGGGCGCGGGCGAGCAGGAGCTGGGCGGCGAAGGCGGCGAAGATGCTGGCGAAGAGCCAGTCCATGGCCCTCGCGATGCGCGGATTGCGACGCATGCCGGCGGCGAAGCGGTCGGCGGCCAGCACGATGATCAGGTTGATGGCGCTGCCGATGAGCACGAAGATCGTGCCGAGCGCGAAGAGCTGCGCCACCGCATGCGGATCGCCGGCGCTGACGAATTGCGGCAGGAAGGTCAGGAAGAAGAGCGCCACCTTCGGGTTGAGGATGTTGATCGCCACCCCCGAGGCCCAGGTGCCGGCGAGGCTGCGCGCGCTGCCGGCCTCCCGCGGCAGCAGGAGCGCCGAGCCGCGCCGGATCGCCTGTGCCGCGAGCCACAGGAGGTAGAGCGCGCCCGCGACCTTCAGCGCCGTGAAGAGCGCCGGGGCCGCGACGATCAGCGCCGAGATGCCGAGCGAGACGAGCAGCGTATGCACCAGGAGCCCGGTCCCGGCGCCCGCGACGGCGGCGAGCCCCGCGGCCCGGCCCTGGGTCAGCGCCCGGCCGAGGAAGAAGGTCATGTCCGGCCCCGGGGTCAGCGCGATCACCACCACCGCGAGGGTGAAGGGCAGCAGGATGGCCGGATCGGGCAGCATCTAGCGCGAGGTCTCGGTCAGCCGCCGGCGCACATAGGCCTCGACGCTGCCGATCATCTCCTCCATGCCCGGATCGAAGAAATGGCTCGCGCCCTCGATCGTCTTGTGGGTGATGGTGATGCCCTTCTGCTGCTTGAGCTTCTCGGCGAGCCCGGCGACATCCGCCGTCGGCACGACGCGATCCGCGCCGCCCGAGATGATCAGCCCCGAGGAGGGGCAGGGGGCGAGGAAGGAAAAATCGTACTGGTTCGCCGGCGGCGCCACCGAGATGAAGCCGGCGATCTCGGGCCGCCGCATCAGGAGCTGCATGCCGATCCAGGCCCCGAAGGAGAAGCCCGCGACCCAGCAGACCTTGGCGTTCGGGTTGAGCGCCTGGAGGTAGTCGAGCGCGGCGGCCGCGTCCGAGAGCTCGCCGATGCCCTGGTCGTATTCGCCCTGGCTGCGGCCCACGCCGCGGAAATTGAAGCGCAGGCAGGTGAAGCCCATGCCGTGAAAGGCATAATGCAGGTTGTAGACGACCTTGTTGTTCATCGTGCCCCCATAGAGCGGGTGGGGGTGCAGGATGATGGCGATCGGCGCGTCCTTTGACTTCTGCGGGTGGTAGCGCCCCTCGAGGCGACCGTCGGGACCGGGGAAGATCACCTCGGGCATGGGACGGAACTCCTGGCGGAACGGCGACGCGAAACTTGACGGTGTCGCGCGCCCACCCTAGAGGAACCCTGGTAAGGATGCGGTGCGACCCCAAGCGCACCCCTGTAAAGGGTCAGGGCCGCGAGCGTCAACACTTCCTTGGTCCGGTGGAGACGCGCGACATGAAACTCAGCACCAAGGGGCGATACGCGATGATCGCCCTGACAGATCTCGCCGGGCACGGCCCCGACAGGCTGGTGTCGCTCTCCGAGATCGCCGAACGCCAGAACATCAGCCTCGCCTATCTCGAACAGCTCTTCGTCAAGCTGCGCCGGGCGGAGATCGTGGATTCGGTGCGCGGCCCCGGCGGCGGCTACCGGCTCGCGCGGCCGGTGGAGCAGATCCGCATCGCCGACATCCTCGCGGCGGTGGACGAGACCATGGATGCGCTGAGCCGCGGGGCGGGCGCCTCGGGCGCTGCGAGCGGCACGCTCGAGCAGCAGCTGGCGGACAAGCTCTGGGAGCAATTGTCGGCCAATGTCTACGTGCTCCTGCACCAGACGCGGCTCGGCGACGTGGTGGGCAACCAGCTCGCGCCCTGTCCCGCCGTGCCGGCCTTCGTCGCGGTGGTCGACGACACCGACAAGGCGGCGCCGTGACCGGGACGCGGGCCTATCTCGACTGGAACGCCGGCGCGCCGCTGCGGCCGGAGGCGCGGGCGGCCATGCTGGCGGCGCTCGAAATCTCCGGCAATCCCTCCTCGGTCCATGCCGAGGGGCGGGCCGCGCGGGCCTTGGTGGAACGCGCGCGCGCGCAGGTCGCCGAGGCGCTCGGGGTCGGGTCGGGGCGCGTCGTCTTCACCTCCGGCGCCTCGGAAGCGGCGGCGCTGGGGCTCGCGGGGCGGGGTCTCGTCGGCGCCGGGATCGAGCATGATTGCGTGGCCGGATGGATCGATCCGGTCCTGCCGGTCGATCGCTCGGGGCGCGTCGCGGTCACCGATCCCGGCCGCACGGCCTTGCAGGCCGCCAATTCCGAGACGGGGATCCTGCAGGAGACGCCGCCGGGCCTCGGCTTCGTCGACGCGGTCCAGATCGCCGGCAAGCTGCCCTATGCCTTCGAATGGAGCGGCGCGGCGATGGCCATCGTCTCGGCGCACAAGCTCGGCGGGCCGAAGGGCGTCGGCGCGCTCCTGCTCGCGCCCGGCGCGGAGCCATCGCGGCTGATCCGCGGTGGCGGTCAGGAGGAAGGCCTGCGCGCCGGCACCGAGAACGTCGCCGGCATCGCGGGCTTCGGCGCCGCCTGCGCGGCAGCGGTGGCGGAGGTGGCCGACGGAACCTGGGAAGGCGTCGCCGCCCTGCGGAATAAAATGGAGGCGGCACTGGAAGCCGGCGCACAAGCGACTATTTTTGTCGGGAAGGACGCGGCACGATTGCCGAACACGTCCTGCATCGTCGTGCCGGGCTGGAAGGGCGAGACGCAGGTGATGCAGATGGATCTGGCCGGATTCGCGATCTCCGCCGGATCGGCCTGTTCGAGCGGCAAGGTGCGCGCGAGCCGGGTTCTGCGGGCGATGGGCCTCTCCGGGGAGGCCGCCGGCAGCGCGATCCGGGTATCGCTGGGGCCGGCGACGAGCGAGGCCGAGGTCTTCGCCTTCGTGGCGGCCTGGGAGAAATGCCATCGCCGCATGCGGCGCGGGGCCGCTGCAGCGGCATGACGGACGGGAAAGAGGCAAGGATGGCTGGTTTGGACAAGATCGCCGCATCAGAGGTGCGCGAGGGGGTCGACCGCGAAACGGTCGAAACCGTGCGCTCGGTGGGCGAGCGCTACAAATACGGCTTCACCTCGGACATCGACACGGAATACGCCCCCAAGGGGCTGAACGAGGACATCGTCCGGCTGATCTCGGAGAAGAACGGCGAGCCGGAGTGGCTGACCGAATGGCGGCTGAAGGCCTATCGCCGCTGGATCGGGCTCGAGGAGCCGACCTGGGCGATGATCCACCATCCGGAGATCGACTTTCAGGACCAGTATTACTACGCGCGGCCGCGGAGCATGGCGGCCAGGCCGAAGTCGCTCGACGACGTCGATCCCGAGCTGCTCGCCACCTATGCCAAGCTCGGCATCCCGCTCAAGGAACAGATGATCCTCGCGGGCGTCGAGGGCGCGGGCGCGGTGCCGGCCGAGGGCCGCAAGGTCGCGGTGGACGCGGTCTTCGACAGCGTTTCGGTGGGGACGACCTTCAAGGCCGAGCTCGCGAGGGCCGGCGTGATCTTCTGCCCGATCTCGGAAGCCGTGCGCGAGCATCCCGAGCTGGTGCGGAAGTATCTCGGCACGGTGGTGCCGATCAGCGACAATTTCTATTCGACCCTGAACTCCGCGGTCTTCTCCGACGGCTCCTTCGTCTACGTGCCGCCGGGCGTGCGCTGCCCGATGGAGCTCTCGACCTATTTCCGCATCAATGCCGAGAACACCGGCCAGTTCGAGCGCACGCTGATCATCGCCGACAAGGGCTCCTACGTGAGCTATCTCGAAGGCTGTACCGCCCCGAAACGTGACGAGAACCAGCTTCATGCCGCCGTGGTCGAGATCGTGGCGCTGGAGGATGCGGAGGTGAAATACTCCACCGTACAGAACTGGTATCCGGGCGACGAGAACGGCAAGGGCGGCATCTACAACTTCGTCACCAAGCGTGCCGATTGCCGCGGCGACCGCTCCAAGGTGATGTGGACGCAGGTGGAGACCGGCTCGGCGATCACCTGGAAATACCCCTCCTGCATCCTGCGCGGCGAGGGCAGCCAGGGCGAGTTCTATTCCATCGCCATCGCCAACAACCACCAGCAGGCCGACACCGGCACCAAGATGCTGCATCTGGGCAAGAATACCCGCTCGCGCATCGTCTCGAAGGGGATCAGCGCCGGCAAGGCGCAGAACACCTATCGCGGGCTCGTCTCGGTGCATCCCAAGGCGAAGAACAGCCGCAACTACACCCAGTGCGACAGCCTGCTGATCGGCGGCACCTGCGGCGCGCATACGGTTCCCTATATCGAGGTGAAGAACAATTCCTCCCGGGTCGAGCACGAGGCGACCACCTCGAAGGTCGATGAGGACCAGCTCTTCTACTGCCGCTCCCGCGGCATGGACGAGGAGGAGGCGGTGGCGCTCGTGGTCAACGGCTTCTGCCGCGAGGTGCTGCAAGCCCTGCCGATGGAATTCGCCATGGAGGCGCAGAAGCTCGTCGCGATCAGCCTCGAAGGCTCGGTGGGCTGAGGCCGGGGCCATGGCGGGCTTCCTGCGCAAGGTGGTCGATGCGATGGTGCTGGCATGACAATGACTCGGAGGGAAGGACGATGACGAAGACGCAGGAGATGCTCGGAAGGATAGGGTCCGATATGGGCAAGGCACGGGGCGTGTCGGGGGAGGACATGCTGATCGCGGGGCTCGTCGCGGCGCCCTTCACGACGGCCTTCGCGATCTGGCTGAGCCAGCTGACCTGGTGGCCCAATGCGATGATCATCCTGATCTGGCTGGCCGTGCAGATCCTCGGTACGTTCTGGGTGGCGGGCCATGTCCGCGAGGATGCCGATGACACGGCCGCAGGTGCGGGGGGCGAGGCGGCCTGATGCCGTTTCTCGGTGCCACGATCATCGCGGGGGCGGTGTTCTTCGTGCTGAACTTCCTGTCCAGCCTGCTCCTGGGCGGCCCGAACGTCACAACGCTCAACGCCTTCGTCGAGGCGCTGATCAAGACGGCGGTCTTCGCGACCGTCTTCCACTACGCGCACAACTGGATCGCCCGGCTCTTCGGCTGGTACAGGACCGACGATCCGGATGCCGCGCATCTCTTCGACCGCAACCCGGCGCTCGACGCGGAACGTGCGGCGCGCAGCGGGAGATAGGGCGCGGACAATCTGGAGTTTCACGAGGAATACCATGCTGAACGTAGAGAATCTTCATGTCCGGTTGGAAGAGGAGGACAAGGCGATCCTCAAGGGCGTGACGCTGTCCGTCGGCGCCGGGGAGGTCCATGCGGTCATGGGGCCGAACGGCTCGGGCAAGTCGACGCTCTCCTATGTGCTGGCCGGCCGCGACGGCTATGCGGTGACCGAGGGCAGCGCCGCGCTCGACGACCTCGACCTGCTCGGGCTCGAGCCGGAGGAGCGGGCGGCGGCGGGGCTCTTCCTCGCCTTCCAGTATCCCGTGGAGATCCCCGGGGTCGGCAACATGACCTTCCTGCGCACGGCGCTCAACGCCCAGCGCAAGGCGCGCGGCGAGGACGAGGTCAATGCCGCCGATTTCCTGCGGCTGGTGCGCGAGAAGGCGCGCACGCTCAACATCGACGCCGAGATGCTGAAGCGGCCGATCAACGTCGGCTTCTCCGGCGGCGAGAAGAAGCGCAACGAGATCCTGCAGATGGCGGTGCTGGAGCCGCGCATGTGCATCCTCGACGAGACCGATTCCGGCCTCGACGTCGACGCGATGAAGCTGGTGGCCGAAGGCGTCAACGCGCTGCGCGGCCCGGAGCGCTCCTTCCTCGTCATCACCCATTACCAGCGGCTGCTCGACCACATCCGCCCCGACGTGGTGCATATCATGGCCGACGGCCAGATCGTGGCGACCGGCGGACCGGAACTGGCGCTCGAGGTCGAGACCAACGGCTATGCCGATCTGCTGAAGTCGGTGGCCTGAGATGGCGGCTCCTGCACCGAGGCCCGAGGCGGGCGGCCTGCTCGACGCCTGGCCGGCGCCCGAGGGCGAGGCCGGCTGGGCGGCCGCGGCGCGGCGCCGGGCCGCCGAGCGGCTCCTGGCCCGCGGCGCGCCGGGGCGGCGCGACGAATACTGGCGCTTCACCAATCCCGCGAACCTGCTGGCGCTGCCGGCGGCTCCCGCGGAGGTGCTGGCGGAGGATGCCACGCCGATCTTCGAGGCGATCGACCGGCTGCGGCTGGTCTTCGTCGACGGGGTCTTCGCGCCGGAGCTCTCGGATGCGCCCGAGCTCGACGGCGTGGAGATCGAGCCGCTGGCGAGCGCGCTCGCCAAGGACATCCACTGGGCGCGCGAGGCCTTCGGCGCGCTGGAGGCGCGCGGGCAGGAGCCGGTCGACCGTCCTTTCGCCACGCTCAACACGGCGCGGGCGCGGGAGGGAATTGCGATCCGGGTGACCGGCCGCGCGGCGCGGCCGGTGAGCCTCGTCTACCTGCGCCGCGACGCGGGCGCCGACGTGCAGGTCCGCCATGTCCTGCGGCTGGAGGCGGGCGCCGATCTGACGCTGATCGAGACCGGGGCCGGGGCGGCGCGCTTCAACCAGGTGCTGGAGGCCGAGATCGGCGAGGGCGCGGCGCTGCATCATGTCCGAACCCAGGGCCGCGACCACGACCGGCGGGCGGCGACGGCGCTCTTCGCGCGGCTGGGGCCGGCGGCGACCTTCAAGTCCTTCACTCTGACGCTGAACGGGCGGCTGACCCGCAACGAGGCGGTCATCGAATTCGCCGGCGACGACGCGGTGGCGCATGTGGCCGGGGCCTGCGTGGGCGACGGCGACTTCCATCACGACGACACCGTCTTCATCAGCCATGGCGCGCTCGGCTGCGAGAGCCGGCAGGTCTTCAAGAAGGTGCTGCGCGCCGGTGCGGTCGGGGTGTTCCAGGGCAAGATCCTCGTGCGGCCGGTTGCCCAGAAAACCGACGGCTACCAGATCAGCCAGGCGCTGCTGCTCGACGACGACAGCCAGTTCCTCGCCAAGCCCGAGCTCGAGATCTACGCCGACGACGTCGCCTGCTCGCACGGCTCGACCTGCGGCGCGGTGGACGAGCACATGCTCTTCTACCTGACCTCGCGCGGGATCCCGCGTGCCGAGGCGGAGGAGTTGCTGGTGCTGGCCTTCCTCGACGAGGCGATCGCCGAGATCGAGGACGCGCGCATCGCCGCCGGCATGCGCGAGCGGCTGGCGGCCTGGCTGGCGCGGCGCCGGGGCTGAGGCGATGTCGGAGGGCCTCGTCCGGGCGATGGCGGGTGCCTATCGCGACCCGCGCGGCGCCATGGCCCGGCAGGTCGCCCGGGGCCTGAGCGAATCGCGGGCGCTCTTCCACCTGATGCTGGCGGCGGCGCTCTTCTGGGTGGCGAGCCTGCCGCGCGCGGTCGAGACGGCGCGCGGCCTCGACATCGCCGATCCCGTCGAGGGGGCGGTGGCCGCGCATCTCTTCGCCTATCTCGCCCTCGGGCCGCTGCTCGGCTACGGGCTGGCGGCGCTGGTGCATCTGGTGGCGCGCGCGCTCGGCGGGCGGGGCGGCTTTCTCGGCGCGCGCTCGGCGCTCTTCTGGGCCGCGCTGCTCGGGGCGCCGCTGGCGCTCGGCATCGCCGCGCTCGGGGCGGTGGCGGCCTCGGCGGGCGGCGCCGGCCGGTTGCCCTGGCTGGCGCTTCCGGGTTATGCGGCGCTGGGATACTGGCTGTGGCTCTTCGCCGCATCGATCGCCGAGGCCGAGGGCTTCCCGCGGACCCGCCGGGTCGCGGCCGTGGTGGCGCTGGTCTTCTGCGGCTTCGCGGCGCTCCTGGCGCTCCTTTCCGGCGGAGCGGCGCTTGCAGGGTGAATTCGACAGGGCGGGCGGCAAGCGCCCCGCGAAGGGACCGGTGACGCCGATGTTTCGCCAGCTGATGCTCGACACGCTGCTGCGCCCGCGCATCGCCGCCCGCGCGGTGCTTGATCTCGGGCTGGCGCCGGGGCCGCTCATGCAGGCTGCCGTGGCGGTGACCTGCCTCGGCATGGTGCTGAGCTATGCCGCGGCGCGGCTGACGGTGGGCGGCGTCGATGCGGTGACGGCGGCGATCCTCTACGACCCGCTGCTCGGCGCGGCGATGCAGCTCGGCATGCTGGCCTTCGCCGTGGTGGCGACGGCGCTGGTCGGGCGGCAGTTCGGGGGCCGGGGCGACATCACCGGCGCCCTGGCGGTGATCGTGTGGCTGAACGTCGTGCTGCTCGCGCTCCAGCTGGTGCAGATCGCGGCGCTGCTGGTGATGCCGCCGCTCGCCTCGCTCTTGGCGGTGGCGACGCTCGTCTGGCTCATATGGGCCTTCGCCTGTTTCGTGACCGAGCTGCACGGCTTTTCCAACCCGCTGAAGGTGCTCGGCGGCGTGATCGCCTGCATGATCGTGCTCTTTTTCGGACTGACGGTGCTGGTCGCCATGCTCGGCCTCGCACCACAGGGAGGTGGCTGATGTATGACGTCGAGGCGGTGCGCCGCGATTTCCCGATCCTCGGGCGCGAGGTGCACGGGCGGCCGCTCGTCTATCTCGACAACGGCGCTTCGGCCCAGAAGCCCCGGGCGGTGATCCAGGCGATCACCGAAGCCTATGCGATGGACTACGCCAACGTGCATCGCGGCCTGCATTACCTCTCGAGCGTCGCCACGGAGAAATACGAGGCCGTGCGCGGCAAGGTGCAGCGCTTCCTCGGCGCCGCCCGGGAGGAGGAGATCGTCTTCACCACCGGCTCGACCATGGGGATCAACATGGTCTCCTACGCCTGGGCGGCGCCGCGGTTCGAGCCCGGGGACGAGATCGTGCTGAGCGTGATGGAGCATCACGCCAATGTCGTGCCCTGGCATTTCCTGCGCGAGCGCCAGGGCGCGGTGCTGAAATGGGTGGAGGCCGAGCCGGACGGCTCGCTCGACCCGCAGCGGGTCATCGACGCGATCGGGCCGCGCACGCGGCTGGTGGCGATCACCCATATGTCGAACGTGCTCGGCACCGTGGTCGACGTGAAGGCGATCTGCGCCGCGGCGCGGGAGCGCGGCGTCGCGGTGCTCGTCGACGGCAGCCAGGCGGCGGTGCACATGGCCGTGGACGTCGCCGATCTCGGCTGCGACTTCTACGCGATCACCGGCCACAAGCTCTACGGGCCGACGGCCTCGGGCGCGCTCTACATCCGCAGGGAGCGGGCGGCGGAGATGCGGCCCTTCCTCGGCGGCGGCGACATGATCCGCGAGGTCACCCGCGAGGCGGTGAGCTACGCCGATGCGCCGCTGAAGTTCGAGGCCGGCACCCCGGGCATCGTCCAGACCATCGGCCTGGGCGTCGCGCTCGACTACATGACCGCGCTCGGGCTCGACAACATCGCGGCCCACGAGGGTGCCCTGCGCGATTATGCGCGGGCGCGGTTCGCGGGGCTGAACTGGCTGCAGATCCAGGGCGACGCGCCCGGCAAGGGGGCGATCTTCTCCTTCACCATCGAGGGCCCGGCGCACGCGCACGACATCTCCACCGTCGTTGACCGCAAGGGCGTGGCGGTCCGGGCCGGGCATCACTGCGCCCAGCCGCTGATGGCGCATCTCGGCCTGACCGCGACCTGTCGGGCATCCTTCGGGCTCTACAACACGCAAGGCGAGGTCGACGTGCTGGTCGAGGCGCTGGAGACCTGCCACGACCTCTTTTCCTGAAGCCCGGCGCGGCGCCGGCCGGGCTCACGCGCCGGCGCCGCCGCCCGTCGCCGAGGAGGTGATCTCCCCGTCGCGCGACAGCAGGATGGCGATCGGGCGGGTACGGGCGAATTCTGAGAGCACGATCACGAGGATCGCGGTGATCGGCACCGAGAGGATGGCGCCGGGCAGGCCCCACATGGCGCTCCAGACCACGAGGCTCACCAGGATCACGAAGGGGCTGAGATTGAGGGAATTGCCCATCAGATAGGGCTCGAGGAAGTTCCCCACGAAGATCTGCGCCCCGGTCAGCGCCGCGGTCACCGCGAGCACCGGGCCGAACGCGCCGAACTGCACGACGGCGAGCGCGACCGGGAAGGTGACGCCGAGGAAGGACCCCACATAGGGAATGTAGTTGAAGAGCCCGATCAGCAGCGCCCAGAAGCCCGCGAACTCGATGCCGGCGATGCGCATGATCGTATAGGAGAGCAGGCCGAGGAACACGTTGATGGCGGTCTTGATCGCGAGATAGGTACCGATGCGCCGGTTGATGGCCGCGATCAGCGTGCGGAGATGCGCGACCCGTGCCGGATCGTCCGAGAGCCGTCCCACCTTCTTGTCGAAGGCGCCCTTCTCCGTGAGCAGGAAGCCCGCATAGATGACCACGACCGAGAAGGTCGCGACGATCGAGGCGAGCGAGGCCGCGACCGTTCCCATCGCGCGCTGCAGGTTGATCTGCGAGAGCACGTCCTGCCGCAGGGTCTCCCAGGTGGGTTCGGTCTCGATCTTGAGCAGATCCGCGCCGGCCTGGATCGCCGCGAGCAGGCGCTGCTGGTAATCCGGCGCGCGCGCCGCGACCTCGCCGATATTGGCGAGGATGAGCGAGATGATCCCGAAGAGCGCCAGGCCGATCAGGACGACCGCCGCCACATGACGGATCGTCTCCGGGATGCGGGCGCCGACCCCGGGCAGCCGGCCGATCAGGTCGGCCAGCCCGAGCACGATATAGGCGACGATGAAACCCGCCACCACCGGCAGGATCACCCCGCGCCCCTCCACGAGAACCCAGCCGAGCATGATCGCGAAGAGGAGCCCGAGCACCAGATCGCGAAACGGGTCGTTCATGCGGCGCTCCCAGCCTCCGGTCGCGCGAAGCTCTAGCACGCACCCCGGGGCGGCGAAATCCCGGTCAGGCGCAGACGCTGCGGATCGCCGCGATGTTGCGGCGGTAGGCCTCCGGGGTCCCGCCGCGGAAGACCGCCGACCCGGCCACCAGCACGTCGGCGCCGGCCTCCACCGCCAGCGGCGCGGTCTCGGGCGTGATGCCGCCATCGACCTGGAGCCAGACGGGGCGGTCGCCGATCATCGCGCGCAGGCGGCGGATCTTCGGCAGCTGCGAATGCAGGAAGGACTGGCCGCCGAAGCCCGGATTGACGGTCATCGCCAGGATCAGGTCGCAGCGATCGAGCACGTATTCCACCGCCTGGGGCGGCGTCGCCGGCGTGAGCGAGACGCCGGCCCTGGCGCCGAGCTCGCGGATCCGCGCGAGGCTGCGGTCGAGATGCGGGCCCGCCTCGGCATGGATCGTCACGACATCGGCGCCGGCGCGCACGAAATCCTCCAGATAGGGATCGGCCGGCGCGATCATCAGATGCACGTCCATCACCGTGCCGACATGCGGCCGGATCGCCGCCGCCACATTGGGGCCGATGGTGATGTTGGGCACGAAATGCCCGTCCATCACGTCCACATGCACCCAATCCGCCCCCGCGGCCTCGACGGCGCGCACCTCCTCGCCGAGCCGGGCGAAATCCGCGCTCAGGATCGAGGGCGCGATCTTCACCGCGCGGTCGAAATCGGGCGCGCTCATCGCAGGCGGCGGATCAGGCTGGAAGTGTCCCAGCGCCGGCCGCCCATGCCCTGGACGTCCTTGTAGAACTGGTCGACCAGCGCGGTCACCGGCAGGGCGGCGCCATTGGCATCCGCCTCTGCCAGGCAGATGGCGAGATCCTTGCGCATCCAGTCGACGGCGAAGCCGAAGTCGAACCTGTCCTCGAGCATGCTGGCGCCGCGGTTCTCCATCTGCCAGGATCCGGCGGCGCCCTTGGAGATGACGTCGAGCACCGCCTGCCCGTCGAGCCCGGCCTTCTGCGCGAAGGCGAGCCCCTCCGAGAGGCCCTGGAGCAGCCCCGCGATGCAGATCTGGTTGACCATCTTGGTCAGCTGGCCCGCGCCGACCCCGCCCATCAACCGGCAGGACCGGGCATAGGCGGCGATCACCGGCTCGACCCGGCCGTAGGGCTCCGCCTCGCCGCCGCACATCACCGTCAGCGTGCCGTTCTCCGCACCCGCCTGGCCGCCGGAAACCGGCGCGTCGATGAAATGCGCGCCGTGGTCCCGGGCCGCCCGGTGCAATTCCCGCGCCACCGCGGCCGAGGCGGTGGTGTGGTCGACGAAGACCGCGCCCTTCGCGATGCCTTCGAAGGCGCCGGCCTCGCCGGTGGTGACGCTGCGCAGGTCGTCGTCGTTGCCGACGCAGGCGAAGACGATTTCGGCGCCCTGCGCGGCCTCGGCGGGGGTCGCGGCCCAGGAATTGCCGTGCTGCGCCACCCAGGCGTCGGCGCGCGCGGCGGTGCGGTTGTAGATCGTCACCGCATGCCCCCTGGCGGCGAGATGCCCGGCCATCGGATAGCCCATCACGCCCAGACCGATGAAAGCGACGCGCGCCATGACGACCTCGTGTTCCCTGCCAAGTTGTATCGTTCCATGTGGCCTGCTATCGGAGCGGGGTCAACCCGACAGCAAAAGGGCACGACCGCATGGGATTCCTGTTCCGTTGGCTCATGCGGGTCTTCGTGGCGATGCTGATGCTGGCGGTCCTGGCGGCCGGCCTGGTGTACTACCTCGCAAGGCAATCGCTACCCGATTACGACCACAGCTACGTGCTCGACGGGCCATCGGGCGAGATCGAGATCGTGCGCGACCTGCACGCCGTCCCGCATATCCTGGCAAAGGAGGATTCGGACGCCTTCTTCGGCCTCGGCTTCGTGCATGCCCAGGACCGGCTCTGGCAGATGACGCTCCTGCGGCGCACGGCGCAGGGAAGGCTGAGCGAGGTCTTCGGGGAGGATACCGTGGAGATCGACACGCTGATGCGCGCGCTCGACCTCTACGGCCTGTCGCGCGAGGCGGTGGCCGAGCAGAGCGCGGCGACGCTGGCCGCGCTCGAGGCCTATTCCGCCGGGGTCAACGCCTGGCTCAAGGTGGTGCAGGAACAGGCGCTGGGACGGGGCGCGCCGGAGCTCTTCCTCTTCGATGCGCGCATCCAGCCCTGGATTCCCGCGGATTCGATCGCGGTCCTGAAGCTGCTCGCGCTCGACCTGACCGACAAGGCGGCGCGCGAGGCGCTGCGGGCGCGGCTCTCGCTGGTCCTGCCCGAGGAGCGGCTGCGCGACCTGATGCCCGAAGCGCCGAACCCGCCGGTCATGGGCCTGCCCGAGTTCTCGCAGATGTTCCCCGGCGTCGCGCCGCAGCCCGTGAAGCTCGCCGCGCGCCACCCCCTCGACCCGGTGCCCCGGCCCGGCTTCGGCGGCGGCTCCAACGCCTTCGCGGCGGCGGGATCGCGCACGGGCAGCGGCGCCTCGCTGCTCGCCACCGACCCGCATCTCGGCCTGACCGCGCCCTCGATCTGGCTGCTCGCGCGCATGGATCTCGCCGAGGGCCCGGTGATGGGCGCAACCATTCCGGGCATTCCTGCCGTGCTGATCGGCCGCAACGCCGATCTCGGCTGGGGGCTGACCTCGAGCTATCTCGACGACCAGGACATCTATATCGAGAAGCTCAATCCCGAGGATCCGGACCAGTATCTGACGCCGGCCGGCTGGCAGGACTTCGAGACCCGCGAGACGGTGATCGCGGTGCGCGACGCCCCCTCCCGGACCCTCCGCCTCGAGCGGACGCGGCACGGGCCCGTGATCCCGCCGCCGCATTTCGGCGCGGCCGAGGTGACGCCGCCGGGGCATGTGGCGAGCCTCGCCTGGACCGGGCTGACCGCCGAGGACCGCTCCATCGGCGCCGGCATCGCGCTGATGCGGGCGCATTCCATCCGCGAGGCGCGCAAGGCGGCCGAGGAGATCGTGGCGCCCTCCCTGAACCTGACCCTGGCCGACCACGACACGGTCGCGCTCCAGATGGCGGGCGCGGCGCCGCGGCGGCAGGCCGCGCATTCGAGCCAGGGCCGCATCCCGGCGCCGGGATGGCTCGCGGTCAACGACTGGCAGGGCTTCCGGCCGTTTTCGGAGAATCCCTGGATCGTCAATCCGCCGAGCGGGATCGTGGTCAATACCAACAACCGGCTGACCGACGCGGTCTTTCCCGACAACCTCAGCTTCGACTGGGGCGACAGCTACCGCATCGCGCGGGCGAGCTGGCTGCTCGGGGCGCGGGACTACCACTCGCTGGAGAGCTTCATCGAGATCCAGACCGACACCGTCTCGGAGGCCGCCCGCGTGCTCTTGCCGCTGATCGCGCGCGACCTCTGGTACTCGGGCGAGCCAGCGGCCGAGGGCACGCGCGAACGCCAGCGGCAGATCGCGCTGGAGCGCCTCGCCGAATGGAACGGCGCGATGTCCGAGCATGCGCCCGAGCCGCTGATCTACGCCGCCTGGGTCCGCGCGCTGCAGCGCCGGCTGGCGATCGACGAGCTCGGCGGGCTGGTGGCGCTGGTGCCGGTGCCCGACATCGTCTTCCTCGAACGGGTGTTCCGCAACACCGACGGCGCCGGCGCCTGGTGCGACATCGTGCAGAGCAGCGAGACCGAGACCTGTGCCGAGATGGCGCGCCGCGCGCTCGACGACGCGCTGATCGAGCTCGAGGCGGATTTCGGCCCGCGGCTCGAAAGCTGGCGCTGGGGCGACGCGCATCAGGCGCTCCACCGGCACCAGACCCTTGGCAGCATCCCGGTGCTCAATCTGCTGGCCAACATCCGCCAGAGCACGCCGGGCGGCGACAACACGCTGATGCAGGGCGGCATGCCGGCGAGCGGCCCGGAGCCCTATCTCGAGGTCCACGGCGCCGGGTTCCGCGCCGTCTACGATTTCGGCGATCCCGATTCGAGCGTCTTCATCATCGCGACCGGCCAGAGCGGCCATCTGCTGTCGCGATTCTACGACGATCTCGCCATGCTCTGGCGACGGTCGGAATACATTCCCATGTCGCTCGACGCCGATCTCGCGCGGGCCGGCGCGGTCGGCGTGACGCGGATCACGCCGGCCAGCTAGGCGGCAGGCGCCGTCGGGGGCGGTCGCGACCCCCGACGGGCGGTCAGTCCGGCAGTCTCCGGTCGTACTCGTCCCTCAGCCGCGTCCAGCCGTCCCAGAAGGGCTCCGGCTCCCGGCCCGAAAGCCGCGCCGCGAGGATATCCAGATGCGCGTGCCAGCCGGCCCCGATCATCAGCCGCATCGGACGCTGGGCAATGCGGCGGTGGACGAGCGTGAGCAGGACCTCTTCGCCCCTCGGCTCCAGCTCGAACGACACGTCGCCGGTGCCGTCCCAGGAAATGGCGAGCCTGCGGGGCGGGTCCAGCTCGGTGATCCGGCTGATCATCCGGTGCTCGCCGGAGAAGCCGTCCGGGCGGCTTCCCGGCGGGTCGGTCAGTTCGTCGTTGCGCCAGACCAGCTCCACCGGTGCGCCGACATCCATGGCCATTTCGCCCGACGCCAGCCACTGCCGCCGCAGGTCGCTGTCGGTGAGATAGGCCCAGACGCGCTCGATCGGGCCGGGGAGCAGACGCTCCAGTTTCAGCGTGGCCGGTTCGGTCAGCACGCCATAGGCGTCCAGGCCTGCAAGTTCGGTCATGTGTCGTCTCCTTCCTGGGATGCGGGAATCGTGCCCTTCTCTTCTCGGAGCAGGCGTTCGAGCTCGTCCAGACGACCCGTCCAGAAGGTCTCGTAGAAGCTCAGCCAGCGATGGGCGCTGGCGAGCGGACCGGGATCGAGGTGGCAGAGATGGGTATTGCCCCGCACCTCGCGTCGGATCAGTCCGGCCTTCTCGAGCACCTTGATGTGCTTCGAGGCGGCGGCGAGCGACATCGCGAACGGTTCCGCAAGCTGGCCGACCGGCTTCGGCCCGCCAGCGAGGTCGTGGAGCATCCGCCGTCGCGTGGCGCTTCCGAGCGCCTGGAACACGTCGTCGATCTGACGGGCCATCAATTCAACCATATGGTTTAATTGCACGCCAAGCCGATCTAGTCAACCGATTCGTTGAATAGCTGGTTCGTCAGACCGAGGTCGCCGAATCGAATCCCCTGCGCGAGGCCGATGGCTCGGCCTTTCGGCCGCGCCGGCGGGAACGGTGCCGCTGTTCCGTCCGGACCGTTCAGCGAATGATGCGGCTGTACTTCGCGCCTACGAGGCTGGCGTCGGCGATCAGGCCGCGCTGGCCCCAGACCACTTCCTGGATCGGCCGGTTGATCTGGCCCGAGGAGAGGCCGGCGGCGACGCCGCGCCGGGGCAGGGCGACCGCGGCGTCGACGCCGAGCTCCCATCCGTCGGCGACGCGGAAGCCCTGCAACGCATCCGCCGTGAGGAAGAACAGCGCCTGGTTGAACTCCTGGGCGCCGAAGGTGAAGCCGAAGCCCGCGAGGCTCATGGAATAATACTCCACGATCGCCGGGCCGATCAGCAGCGCGCCCTCGCCATAGGCGCCGCTGACCCAGAACCCGAGCTTGCGGATGCGCGGGATCACGAGGATGCCCTCGGACCGCGCGCCGAGCTCCGCCGTGCCGGGAACGGTGGCATAGAGCTGGTCGAGCGCCGCCTGGACATTGGCGTCGATCGCCTGGGCCGGGGTCTCGGTCAAGCCGGTCGGATGCGAGGTGCAGGCCGCGAGGCCCGCGCCGGTTGCCGCGAGAAACGTGCGTCGGGTCCAGTCGGACATGGACGTCTCCTTCAATCTTGCTCGGGTTCTGCCTGGTGGCGGTTTCTGGGCGTGTATTCGCGCAGACGTTAACACATGTTGATAAGGAGAGAAAAGCGCCCACCAGATGTCGCGCAAGGAGATCGCATCTTCAGCCCATTGTTCCCTGTACAACGGTCCCGCCCAAAAATGAGGGCAGCGTCCGGCCCGGCCGCTGCTCGCGCTTCCGCCCGTCGCGGTCTTCAGGATCGCCGGGCAGGATCCGCTCGCTCGCCGTCCGGTCCTCCCGACGGCGGAATCGGCCCTTCTCGTCGCCGTCGTCTGGCTGCCCGGCCGGCAGAAGCGGTCCTCGTCGCCTTCGCGCCGGTCCTGGTCCAGGGCACGATCGCGATCGCCGAGGCGGAAACCCCGAGGGCGCGGCGACCGGGCCCGCCCCGAATGGCGCTACCCGGACCCCGTGAGCCCGCGCGCGCGGCGCCGCGCTCAGCCGGCGGCTCGGTCCCGGAGCAGCCTGGCTGCCCGCGCCGCGTGATAGCTCAGGATGCCGTCGCAGCCGGCCCGCCGGAAGGCGATCAGGCTCTCCATCATGGCGCGCTCGCCGTCGATCCAGCCCTTGGCGGCGGCGGCCTCGATCATCGCGTATTCGCCGGAGACCTGATAGGCGAAGGTCGGCACCCCGAACTCGGCCTTCACCCGGGTGCAGATGTCGAGATAGGGCAGGCCCGGCTTGACCATCACCATGTCGGCGCCCTCGGCGAGATCGATCGCCACCTCGCGCAGCGCCTCCGCGCCGTTCGCGGGGTCCATCTGATAGGTCTTCTTGTCGCCCTTGAGCGCGCCGGTGGCGCCGACCGCATCGCGGAACGGCCCGTAGAAGCTCGAGGCGTATTTCGCCGCGTAGCTCATGATCAGCACGTCGGGAAACTCATGCGCCTCGAGCGCGGCGCGGATCACGCCGATGCGGCCGTCCATCATGTCGGAGGGGCCGAGGATGTCGGCGCCGGCCTCGGCCTGCACGAGCGCCATCTTCTCGAGCGCGATCAGCGTCTCGTCGTTCTGCACCACGCCGTCGCGCACCAGGCCGTCGTGGCCCTCGGAATTATAGGGATCGAGCGCCACGTCGAGCAGCACGCCGATCTGCGGCACCGCCGCCTTGATGGCGCGTGTGGCGCGGCAGACCAGGTTCTCGGGGTTCCAGGCCTCGGTGGCCTCCGGGTTCTTGTCCGCCGCCTCGGTATAGGGAAAGAGCGCGACGCAGGGGATGCCGAGCCCGGCCGCTTCCTCCGCCGCCGCCACCGCCCGGTCGATGCTGAGCCGCGCGACGCCGGGCAGCGAGGCCACCGGCTCCGCCAGATCCGTGCCCTCGCGCAGGAAAAGCGGCCAGATCAGGTCGGCGGGCGAGAGCCGGGCCTCGGCCACGAGATCGCGGATCCAGGGCGTGCGGCGCAGGCGGCGGGGCCGGCCATGGGGAAACGGAGCGGAAAGCGGCGTCATTCTCGGAACCCGGCTTGTCCGGTCCCGTGTGGCACGCGACCCGCGCCGCCTCAAGGGCAAAGCCGGCCCCCGGCCCGTGCACGGTTCGTTGACGATGAGCGGCGCGGACGCTTGACGGCGCGGGCGAAGTTCCGGCAGGAAAACCCTCCAGCACCGCGCCGCGCGCGGCGCATGTCCGGCCGAGAGCGCGCGTGATCCAGGTCTACGGCACAGCCAGCTTCGAGAGCGCCTGGTACTGGGTGCTGACCCTGGTGGTCTGGAGTCTCGTCTGCCACACCACGCTCGGGGTGCCCTACGACATGATCCGGCGGGGGCGGAAGGACCCGGAGGTGCGCGCGCGCGTGGATCTGCGCGCGCGGCTCGCCGCCGAGCGCATCGGCGGCATCTACGACGATTTCGGCATCCCGATCGCCGCGCTCACGGGCTTCGGGCTCGCGGCCCTGGCGGTGATCGGCTTCCTCGCCGGCGTGGAATGGGCCCAGGCGCTCTTCGTGCTGCTCCTGCCGCTGGTCATGGTGTGCTATTCCTCGCTGCGGCTGGGCCTGGCGGTGCGGCGCGACGGCTATCGCGGTGCGGCGCTCAACCGGATGCTGTCGCGGCGGCAGTTCTGGCATGCGGTCTTCGCGGCGGCCTCGGTGTTCTGCGCCCTGGCCGCCGGGCTGGCGCTGCATCCCTCGATCCTGATCCGTTGAACCCGCCCGCGCCGGCTTGCGGGGGCGCTGGCCTTGCGCTAGGTCGCGCGCCATGACCCGCTCTCCCTCACCCGCGACCGGGCGCCTCGTCGTCGGCGGCTGCCCCGAGGGGTTCGACGCGCGGTATCTTGCCGGCATCCTGGCCCGCACCGGCGGCCCGGTGATCCATGTCGCCCGCGACGACGCGCGGCTGGCGAGCCTGCGCGCCTCGCTGAAGTTCTTCGCGCCCGCCGTGCCGGTGCTGAGCTTTCCCGCCTGGGACTGCCTGCCCTACGACCGGATCTCGCCCAATCCCGAGATCGCCGCGGCGCGCATGGCGACGCTCGCGGCCCTCGCGGATGGCTTCGACCGCCCGGCGGCGGTGCTGACAACGGTCAATGCGGCGACCCAGATGGTGCCCGCCCGCGCCGTCCTGCGCGCCTCGTGCTTCACCGCGGAGGTCGGCCGGCGCCTCGATCTGGCCGAGCTCCGGGCCTATCTCGCGCGCATGGGCTTCCAGCAGGCCGCGACCGTGACCGAGCCGGGCGAATTCGCGGTGCGCGGCGGGCTGATCGACCTCTATCCGCCGGGCAACAGGGGGCCGGTGCGGCTCGATCTCTTCGGCGACGTGCTGGAAAGCGCGCGCCGCTTCGATGCCGAGACCCAGCGCACCCTGGAGACCGTCGGGCGGATCGAGCTCGCCCCGGTCTCCGAGGTGATCCTCGACGAAGCCTCGATCGAGCGCTTCCGTACCCGCTACCGGGCGGAATTCGGCGCCGCGGGGCGGGACGATCCGCTCTACGAGGCGGTGAGTGCCGGGCGCAAGCACCAGGGCTACGAGCATTGGCTGCCCTTCTATCACGCGCGGCTGGAGACGCTCTTCGACTATCTGCCCGGGGCGCCGGTCCTGCTCGATGATGCCTTCGAGGCGGCGCAGGCGGCGCGCTGGGAGGCGCTGAGCGAGCAATATGCCGCGCGCACGGCGGCGCTGGCCGCCAAGGCGCGGCTCGGCACGATCTACAAGCCCGCGCCGCCGGGATCGCTCTACCTCGACGCGCCCGCCTTCGCGGCGGCGGTGGCGGGGCGGCGCGTGGAGCAGCTCAAGGCCCTGCCGCAGCCGCTCGGGCCGGGCGTGATCGACGCCGGTGGACGGATCGGCCGCGATTTCGCGCCGGAACGCCAGCAGGAGAGCCTCAGCCTCTTCGGCGCGCTGGCCGGGCACATCGCGGCGAAGCGCCGCAGCGGCGACGTGGTCGTCGCCTCCTATTCCCGGGGCGCCCGCGAGCGGCTGGCGGGGCTTCTCGCCGACAGCGGCGTCGAGGGCGCGGTCGAGATCGCCTCCGCCGGCGAGATCGCGGGCAGGGGCGGCGCATTGCATCTCGCGGTCTGGCCGCTCGAACACGGCTTCGAGGCGCCGGGGCTCACGGTGATCGCCGAGCAGGACGTGCTGGGCGACCGGCTGATCCGCGCGCCGCGCCGGCGCAAGCGCGCCGAGAACTTCCTGACCGAGGCGGCGGGGCTCTCGCCCGGCGATCTCGTGGTGCATGTCGACCACGGCGTCGGCCGCTATCTCGGGCTCGAGACCGTCACCGCCATGGGCGCGCCGCACGAATGCCTCGCGCTCGAATACGCCGGCGGCGACAAGCTCTACCTGCCGGTGGAGAACATCGAGCTCCTGACCCGCTACGGCCACGAGGAGGGGCTGCTCGACCGGCTCGGCGGCGGCGCCTGGCAGGCCAAGAAGGCGCGGCTCAAGGCGCGCATCCGCGACATGGCCGAGCGGCTGATCCGCATCGCCGCCGAACGGGCGCTGCGCAAGGGCACGGTGCTGGCCCCGCCCGACCATCACGCCTGGGAGGAATTCTGCGCCCGCTTCCCCTATGCCGAGACCGACGACCAGCTCGCCGCCATCGCCGACGTGCTGGCGGACATGGAATCGGGCCGGCCGATGGACCGGCTGATCTGCGGCGACGTGGGCTTCGGCAAGACGGAAGTGGCGCTGCGCGCGGCCTTCGTCGCGGCGATGTCGGGGGTGCAGGTCGCGGTGGTCGCGCCGACGACCCTGCTCGCGCGGCAGCATTTCAAGAGCTTCACCGAGCGGTTCCGCGGCCTGCCGCTCAGGGTCCGCCAGCTCAGCCGCTTCGTGCCCGCCCGGGAAGCGGCCGAGACCCGGGCCGGCCTCGCCGACGGGACGATCGAGATCGTGATCGGCACCCATGCGCTCTTGGCGAAATCGGTGAAATTCGCCGCCCTCGGCCTCCTCGTCATTGACGAGGAGCAGCATTTCGGCGTCCAGCACAAGGAGCGGCTGAAGCAGCTGCGCTCGGACGTGCATGTGCTCACGCTCACCGCCACGCCGATCCCGCGCACGCTGCAGCTGGCGCTCTCGGGGGTGCGCGAGCTCTCGCTCATCGCCACGCCCCCGGTCGACCGGCTGGCGATCCGCACCTATGTCAGCGAGTTCGACGCGGTGACCGTGCGCGAGGCGCTGCTGCGCGAGCACTACCGGGGCGGGCAGTCCTTCTACGTGGTCCCCCGCATCGCCGACATCGCCGAGGTCGAGGCGCATCTGCGCGAGCAGGTGCCGGAGGTGCGGGTGCTGGTCGCCCACGGCCAGATGGCGGCGGGCGATCTCGACGCGCGGATGAACGCCTTCTACGACGGCCAGTTCGACGTGCTCTTGTCGACGACCATCATCGAGAGCGGCCTCGACATCCCCGCTGCCAATACGCTGATCGTCGATCGCGCCGACATGTTCGGCCTCGCCCAGCTCTACCAGATCCGCGGCCGCGTCGGGCGCTCCAAGCTCAGGGCCTATGCCTTCTTCATGACCGAGCCGCGCAAGCCCCTGACCGTGCAGGCCGAGAAGCGGCTGCGCGTGCTCGGCGCGCTCGACAGCCTCGGCGCCGGCTTCACGCTGGCGAGCCAGGACCTCGACATCCGCGGCGCGGGCAACCTGCTCGGCGAGGAGCAGTCCGGCCATGTGCGCGAAGTCGGCTTCGAGCTCTATCAGGACATGCTGCACGAGGCGATCGCCAAGCTGCAGTCCGGCGAGGTCGGGATGGCCGACGAGGGCGAATGGTCGCCGCAGATCAACCTCGGCGTGCCGGTCTTGATCCCCGAGCCCTATGTCCCCGACCTCGACGTGCGCCTCGGGCTCTACCGGCGGCTCTCGGGCCTCGAGCGCAAGGTCGAGATGGAGGGCTTCGCGGCGGAGCTGATCGACCGCTTCGGGCCGCTGCCGAAGGAGGTCGAGACGCTGATGCTGGTCGTCCGCATCAAGGCGCTCTGCAAACGCGCCGGCATCGCGCGGCTCGACGGCGGGCCGAAGGGCGCGACGGTGCAGTTCCACAACGACCGCTACGCCAATCCGGCGGGCCTGGTGCAGTTCATCCAGGACCAGAACGGCCACGCCAAGGTCCGGGACAACAGGATCGTCGTCCGCCGCGACTGGGACAGCGAGAAGAAGCGCCTGGTCGGCGCCTTCGGCATCGCCCGCGATCTCGCCGCGCTGGCCGCGCCCGCCGCCAAGGCGCAACAGCTCACCAGCGCCTGACGGCTCGGCCGCACGACGACCCTTGCCCGAACCGGCCACGCGGCCGCCATTCAGAGCGGCCAGCGCCACTCCGGCGCCAAGGGCTCGATCTGGTGACGTTCGAGGCCGATGTCGCGCAGGCTCGCGTCGCTCAGCCCGCGCAGCGCCCGCCGCGCCCGGCCTGCCGCCGAGCGGGCGCGCCAGCGCCGGGCGAGGGTGCTCGCCAGCGCGGCGAAGCCCGGGGGCGGTGCGGTGCGGATTTCGGGATAGGCCATGATCTCTCTCCGTTTCTGAGTGCATGGCGCATTGTGCCCGGAGGCCCTTGCCAGCATCCTGTCAGGAGCGCGGCGGGCTCCTGACAAGGTGGTGCCAGGAGGCTTGCGCCAGGCTCGCGCCGACCGCCGCCGGGAGGAGTTCATGCGCCGCGCCGATCGCCTGTTCGAGATCATCCAGCTGATGCGCCGGCGCCCGACCGTGACGGCGCGCGAGCTCGGGGCGGCGCTCGAGGTCTCCGAGCGCACGATCTATCGCGACATCGCCGATCTGGCCGCCTCGGGCGTGCCGATCGAGGGCGAGGCGGGGGTCGGCTACACCCTGCGCCCCGGCTTCGACCTGCCGCCCCTGATGTTCAAGGAGGCGGAGATCGAGGCGCTGGTGCTCGGCGCGAGGATCGTCGAATCCTGGGCCGACGGCGAGCTGGCGGAGGCGGCTACGGACGTCATCGCCAAGATCGAGGCGGTGATCCCCGAACGCCTGCGCGGCTACATGGCGGGAACCGCGCTGCTGGCCCCGGAGACGCATTTCGTCGAGCCGCTCGGCTTCGATCTCGCCGATCTGCGCCGCGCCCTGCGCCAGCGGCTCCGGGTGCATTTCGGCTATACCGACGTGCTCGGCCAGGTGAGCGAGCGCACCGTGCGGCCGCTGTCAATGGCCTTCTTCGGCCCGGTCTGGGTCCTCGCGGCCTGGTGCGAGCTGCGCGAGGATTTCCGCACCTTCCGCCTCGACCGCATGCGCGGCTTCACCGTGCCCGAGCTCGCCCCGTTCCGGCCCGAACCGGGCAAGACCCTGCACGATTTCCTCAAGCGCCCCGGAACCTGGACCCGAGGCGCCGCCGGCGCCTCGGACGGGTGACGAGGCCTCCGGGTGATGGCATCGGACGGGCATCGCCTTCCCCCGCGCATCCGGCAAGTGACGAACCCGCCGGTGCAGCCCTACCCGCTTCGGCCTCCAGGCCCGCGCGCTCCGGCCGGTGAACCGGCGCGAAGGCAGCGCCTCGCTTTCGCCGGTTCGGGTTGGCCGTGGGACACCGCACCCCCATAGGCACCGGCAGCGCGGGCACCTGGGAAAGGCGTCGCCCCGAGGCGGATCGTGCGGCACAGGATGTCGGGCGCGCTCACATCCCGCCCCGAACGTCGCGGAGCTTCCGGCGGATGAGCTTGCCGTTGCTGCCCCGCGGCAGGTTCGCGACGGCATGGAATTCCCTGGGGCATTTGTACCGCGCCAGCAGCCCCTCGCAATGGCGCGCGAGCGCCGCGGCCTCCGGCGCATCGCCCGCCGGCACGAAGAAGGCCGCGATGATCGAGACCCCGTCGCGCACCGGCAGATCGACGACGGCCGCCTCGGCGACGCCGGGATGACGCAGGAGCGCCGCCTCGACCTCCTGGGGCGCGACGCGGTAGCCGCCGGCGTTCATCACCTCGTCGGCGCGGCCGAGATGGGTGATCGTGCCGTCCGCCGCCATCCGCGCCCGGTCGCCGGTCAGGAACCATTCGCCGCGGAAGGCGGCCGCGGTCTCCTCCGGCCGCCGCCAGTAGCCCAGCATCAGCCCGGGATCGCGCCGGCCGACCGCGAGCAGCCCGTCGGTGCCGCGCGGCAGCGGCGCGTCGCCGGTCTCGCCGAGGATCGCCACCCGACGGCCCCGCTGGGGCCGCCCGGACCGGCCGGGAACCGGCGGATCCTCGGGCGAGAAAGAGATATAGGTCGAGATCTCCGACATGCCGAGCGCCTGGTAGATCGGCCTGCCGGTGGCACGGCTCCAGGTCTCCGCCACCGTCTCCGCCAGCGCCTCCCCGGCGCTGAGCCCGTGGCGCAGGCCGGCGAAGCCCTCTGCGAGACCGGGCGCATCGAGCATCTGGCGATAGACACCCGGCACGGCGGCGAAGATCGTCGCGCCATGGGCGGCCGCCAGCCGCGGCCAGACATGCCGGTCGGGCGGGCCGGCATGGATAAGCGCCGTCGCCCCCGCCGCCCAGGGATCGGTGAGGCCCGCCCCCAGGGTATAGGTCCAGTTGAAGGCGCCCGCATGCAGCACCCGGTCGTCCGGCTTGAGCCCGTACCAGCCCTGCCACATCATGCGCCGCGCCCAGGCCGCGCGCTGGGCATGCAGCACGCCCTTGGGCCGGCCGCTGGTGCCGGAGGTATAGACGATGAAGGCTGGATCGTCCGGCATGGTCGCGGCGAAGCGCCGCGGCGGATGCCTGCCGAGCGCCGCGATCTCGGCGGGGCCGATGACCGGGCAGGCGACACCCGGCGGCAGGTCGAGGCCCGCGCCGAGCGCGACCAGGGCGGGATCGAGATCGGCGAGGATCGCCGCCACCTCGGCGCGCGTGAGCTGCGGCGAGGCCGGCGCCGGCACCGCGCCCAGAGCGATGGCGGCGAAGAACAGGATCGGGAATTCGGCACTGTTGCCGAGGCGCAGCAGCATCCGGTCCCCGGGGCGGATGCCCGCTGCCGCGAGGCCGGCGGCCGTCCGGCGCACCGCCTCTGCCAGCTCCCCGTGCGTCCAGCGCGCCGCGACCGCGCCGGGGCCCGCGATCACCTCTAGGGCAACCTTCTCCGGCGTGATCGCCGCCGCGGCAAGGGTATGCGCGGCCATGTTGAACGGGGCGGGGCAGGGCGCGAAGGGCCCCTCGTCGAAGAGCGAGGGCTGCGGGGTCGGATCAGCCAAGGTTCGGTTTCCGGGGCAGCCGCCCGGCCATGCCCGGCTTTCGGGTTCTCGGCCGGACGAGATCTCGCCTGGCGGGCAGGCTTGGGCCAATCCGTCGGAAAGCCGCCAGGCCAGTCCGCTCTGCCGGGTAAGCATGGGCAGCGACCGCCCGAGGGGGGCGCGGAAGCGCCCGCGTCGTGCCGGAGGCACGCCTCCCGGCGTGACGGGGCGGGCGGGCGCTGCCCGTGCTGGCGCACGGGCGGGAGTTGTCGACACGCTCCACAGAAGAATTGCCGCTCTGGGCAATATCGAAGCACGCGGCCACGGCCATCGGATCCGAATGCAATCGCCTCGCCCGCCGATGAAACCCCTCCGGCCTCACGACGCCAGCTCGCGGATGCCCGCCTCCAGCCCCGCCAGCGTCAGGGGATACATCCTTGCGCCGAAGATCTCCCCGATCATTCCGATCGAGGGGCTGTAGCCCCAGCTCCGCTCCGGCAGCGGATTGATCCAGATCGCGCGGCCCCAGACATCGAGCAGGCGCCTCAGCCAGACCTCGCCGCTCTCGGCATTCCAATGCTCGTTGGCGCCGCCGGGATGGCTGATCTCGTAGGGCGACATGGCGGCATCCCCGACGAAGATCACGCGGTAGTCGGCCGGATAGGTCCGCAGCAGCTCCGCGGTCGGAAGCTGCGCGTCCCACCGCCGGCGATTGTCGCGCCAGACGCCTTCGTAGAGGCAGTTGTGGAAATAGAAATGCTCCAGATGCCGGAACTCCGACCGCGCGGCGGAGAAGAGCTCCTCGACCTGCCGGACATGCGGGTCCATCGAGCCGCCCACGTCGAGGAAGAGCAGGAGCTTGACGGCATTGTGCCGCTCGGGACGGGTGACGACCTCGAGCCAGCCCTGCTCGGCGGTGCGGCGGATCGTGTGGTCGAGGTCGAGCTCGTCGGCCGATCCCTCGCGCGCCCAGCGGCGCAGCCGGCGCAGCGCCAGCTTGATGCCGCGCGTGCCGAGCTCCACGCCGTCGTCGAGGTCGCGGAACTCGCGGCGGTCCCAGACCTTGACGGCACGCCGGTGGCGGCTCGCGTCCTGGCCGATGCGCATGCCCTCGGGATTGTAGCCGAAGGCGCCGAAGGGCGAGGTCCCGGCGGTGCCGATCCATTTCGAGCCGCCCTGATGCCGGCCCTTCTGCTCGCGCAATCGCTGCGCGAGCATCTCCATCAGCGTCTCGAACCCGCCCGCGGCCTCGATCCGCGCGCGTTCCTCCGCGCTCAGATGCGCCTCGGCGAGCTTGCGCAGCCATTCGGCGGGCAGCTCGACCGCGGCCAGCACCGCCTCCGGGCCCAGGGAGTCGAGCCCGCTGAAGCTCTCGGCGAAGGCCCGGTCGAAGCGGTCCACATGCCGCTCGTCCTTCACCAGCGTGGCGCGGGCGAGATAATAGAAGCCCTCCGCGTCGTAGAGCACGACCTGCGCCGCGAGCGCCTCGAGAAAGCTCAGGTATTCCCGCAGCGAGACCGGCAGCTTCGCGGCGCGCAATCGATCGTAGAAGCCGGTGAACAAGGGCGCGCTCAGATCAGCCCGAAGCGCCGGGCGAGGATGGTCAGCGCGAGGGCCACGAGCGTGAAGGCGATGCCATGGGCGATGCCGTATTGCCACTTGTCGAGCCGGTCGCCGCCGCGCCGCGTCGCGCGCTGCCAGCCGAGGATCATGCCGAAGGCGAAGGCGATGGGCAGGAGCATTCATCCATCCTCGAGACGCATCAGCGCCGCGATCTGCGCCTGTTCGCGGGCCAGCGCCCCGTCGCTGTCGCCGAAGCCATAGCGCGCCCAGCGCAGGCTGTCGAGGCGGGCTTCCTGGGCCGCCTCGGTCTCGCCGAGCTCGAAGAGCGCCTGGGCCTTGATCGAGAGCAGGCCGGCGATCAGGATCGCGTTCTGCCCGGCCTGCGCCGCGGGCACATGCAGCTCGGCGAGCCGGACGGCCGCCCGGTACTGGCCCGTCCCGAGCGCGAGCGCCGCCACATGCACCCCGGCCTGGGCGGTGCGGACGTCGTTGACGCCGAACCTCTCCCGCGACAGCCGGTAGGCCTCGGAGAAATCCCGCGCCGCGGCGGCGGGATCGCGGCGCAGGTCGAGCCGCCCGAGCGTGAGCAGGGACACCGCGAGCCGATGGTCGACCGGGCGCATCTCCGCGGCGATCTGGGTGGCGATCTCCGCCGAGTCCTGGCGGCGCCCGGTCGGCGTGCTGCGCGAGAGCGCCGTCTCGATGGCGCCGCCCCAGGCGCGCGATTCGGGGTTCCGCGCCTGCCGGGGCTTGCCGCGGCCGGCGGGATTGGTGCGGTCGAGCAGCTTCGGCAACCGCGCCGCGACCTGCTCCCGGCTCATGCCGCTCTTCAGCTCCGGCCGGTAGAGGGTCCGCAGCATCAGCATGTCGAAGGAGGTGGCGATGCCGTGGAAATTGTCGTCGTTCCAGATCGAATCCGGCAGCCGGTAGAGATCGTTCGCCGGCCCGAGCGCCTGGGTGAGCTCCTCGTTGAGGCAGTCGCGCACGTCCTGGGGCGTGGTGTCGACCGGCAGGAAGATCGCCGCCCCCTCGAGCTCGGTCTGCGCCGACCAGCGCAGCCGCGCGTCCGGCCGGCCGCGCAGGAAGCTCTTCCAGCCCCGCTCGCCCGGCACGATGAAGCAGGCGGCGGTGGGATAGACCCGGCTGATCTCCGCCGCGGGCACGGCCTCGATGGCGATCTGCGCCTCGGCCGCATCCTCGGTCAGCGCGATGTCGATGCCGGCCTCGTCCCGCAGCCGGGCGAGAAGCTCCTCCAGGTCGCCGCGATAGGGCTCGAGCTCGGGGGAGGTCACATGCACCCGGATCGGCGCCTCGTAGCGCAAGAGCCCGCCGATCTCCTCGCCGCTCTCGAGCGCGAAGGTGAGGTCGAGGAAATCCTCCGCGAGGTCGCGGTTGGAGCGATCGACGCCCTTGGGCAGCTTCGCCGCCGCGAATCGCACGCTGGTGATCGGCTGCGCCGGAACGGTCGCGCAGCCCGCGAGCATCGCGAGGGCGATCCAGAGGGCGGGACGGAGACCCATGCCGCTCACCCTTGCGGGCAATGCCGCGGCCCGGCGGCGCTCATGGCGCGGCCGCGCGGCGGGGTCGGGGGGCGCTCAGGCGCGGTACTTGCGCGCGTTCGAGCGGGTCTTGGCGTGGATCGGCCGCAGCGCCGCGGTGGCGATCCGGGCCGGATCGGCCCCGCGGAACGCCGCGACCGCGGCGTTCTCGGAGGCCTTCGCGAAGGCCGTCGCCTTTTCGAGCACCATGCCGGCGGCCTCGGGGGCGCTCATGCGCCCCAGCGACATCTTCATGCTGCGGCGCATGATGACCTCGGTCGCCGCCAGGTTCATCTGACCGTAGGACAGGGCGAAGCGCATCCAGGCCGATACGGCATCCGTCACCGGATCCGCAGAAAATCCCGAGCTGCGTCGTCTTGACATCGATCGATTCCCCCGTTTGTTGCGGTGCAACATAGTGCGCTGCCTGCGGGTTGTCATGCCAAAAGTGACATCTCTCCGTCACGATCGGCGGCTCCGGGCGATGAAGGCCAGCCGCTCGAAGAGATGCACGTCCTGCTCGTTCTTGAGCAGCGCCCCGTGCAGCTGCGGCAGGGCGCTCGCGGCGTCCCGGCGCAGGTCCTCGGGTGCCAGATCCTCGGCGAGCAGCAGCTTCAGCCAGTCCAGCACCTCCGAGGTGGAGGGCTTCTTCTTCAGCCCCGGCGTCTCGCGGATCTCGAAGAACTGGGTCAGCGCGTTGCGCACCAGCGACGCCTTGATGCCGGGAAAGTGAACCTCGACGATGCTCGCCAGCGTCTCCGGGTTGGGGAAGCGGATGTAGTGGAAGAAGCAGCGGCGCAGGAAGGCGTCGGGCAGCTCCTTCTCGTTGTTGGAGGTGATGATCACCACCGGCCGCTGGCGCGCCCGCACGGTCTCGCCGGTCTCGTAGACGAAGAACTCCATCCGGTCGAGTTCCTGCAGCAGGTCGTTGGGGAACTCGATGTCGGCCTTGTCGATCTCGTCGATCAGGAGCACCACCCGGCCCTCCGCCTCGAAGGCCCGCCAGAGCGGGCCGCGGCGGATGTAATTGGCCACGTCGTGCACGCGCTCGTCGCCGAGCTGGCTGTCGCGCAGCCGGCTGACGGCGTCGTATTCGTAGAGCCCCTGGGCGGCCCGCGTGGTGGATTTGACGTGCCATTCCATCAGCGGCAGGCCGAGGCTCGCCGCGACCTGGCGTGCGAGCTCGGTCTTGCCGGTGCCGGGCTCGCCCTTGACGAGCAGCGGGCGTTCCAGCGTGATGGCGGCATTCACCGCGATCGCCAGGTCCGGGGTCGCGATGTAATCGGCCGTTCCTTCAAATCTCATTGCGATTGTGTCCGGCCTCCGGGGTGATCGGGGGAAACCCTAGCAGCGCTCCCCGCTTAAGCAAGTTCCCTTATGTTTGTAGTGACAAGGGAATCGAATCCCTATATCGGGAGGCAGCGCAAAATCGGGCGGTGTCGGGGCGAGCGGCCCCGGCGGCGACCCGGCGGTAGCAGGGTGAGTTGAGGTAGCTGTCCATGCGGGCTGAAACGAGGTTCGAACCGGAGTATCATCCGCATGACGACGAGCCTTTCATGAACCCCCGGCAGCTGGACTACTTCCGCCGCAAGCTCTCGTCCTGGAAGGCCTCGATCCTCGCGGAAAGCAAGGGCACCATCGAGCACATGCAGGAGGGCACCCGCAACATGCCCGACATCGCCGATCGGGCCAGCGAGGAAACCGACCGGGCGCTGGAGCTCCGGACCCGCGACCGCCAGCGCAAGCTGGTCGCCAAGATCGAATCGGCCCTGCGCCGCATCGAGGACGGGACCTACGGCTATTGCGAGGAAACCGGCGAGCCGATCTCGCTGCGCCGCCTCGACGCCCGCCCCATCGCCACCCTAAGCCTCGAGGCGCAGGAGCGCCACGAGCGCAAGGAACGCGTCCACCGCGACGACTGACGCGCCGCGCGCGGCCGGCTCTAGCTTGTCACCGCCGGCCCGCAGGCCAGCGGGATGTCCGACACGCCCGCCATCGTCTGCACCATGGGCGTGTCGACGCCGTCGCGCGTCTCGATGATCAGGATCTCGTCGCCCTGCCGGACATGCCGGAAACAGGCGGTGCCGATCCCGGTCCAGTGAAAGCAGTAATGCGGCGGGGAATAGTCCCAGGTCCCCTCCATGCAGGTGCCGTCGGTGAGCTGCAGCCGCACCCGGTTCGTGCCCGGCTCGTAGCGCTCCATCGCCCAGAACCGGTCGTCGATCCGGTAGGTCAGCGTCCGGCCCCGCGCCATGGCGATCCATTCCTCCACCGGGATGTCCTGCGCCGCCGGGCTGCGCTCGGTGAGCGGGCCCGCCAGGAGCGGCAGCGGCAGCGCGAGCGCGGCGGCGAGGACGACGAGGCTGGGACGCATGGCGATTCCACCGGACAGGTCTCCTCCACCAGATAGGCCAGCCGGCGCCCGGACGCCAGCATTCCGGGGCGCAGGGCAGGGCGATCGCATCCGGCGTTCATTCTCTCTTCCCCGACCGTCCCGCCACAGATGAGGGCGGTGCCCGGCTTCGGCGGGATGGGGACACTTCCCTTGGATCCATGGAGGAAGAACCGGAACATGCCGCATCGGCGCGGCTGCGAGGATTTTTTCCAGCCTAGCCGCTGCCCCCGCATCCCCGCCGCGTTAACCCTTTCTTACCGCTCCCGCGTCCGAATGGAGACCATGCCCCGCTCCGCCCTCCTGCGCATCGCTTCCGCCGCCGCGGCGCTGTCCCTGGGGCTCGCCGCCTGCGAGAAGCCGCCGGAGGCGCAGCGCGGCACGGCGCAGGTGGTCGACGGCGACACGCTCGACCTCGCCGGCCGCCGCATGCGCCTGCACGGGATCGACGCGCCCGAGCTCGACCAGATCTGCGGCCGCGCGGACGGCGGCAGCTGGCCCTGCGGCCGCGCGGCGCGCGACCGGCTGGCGGCGCTGGTCGCGGAGGCGGAGACCGCCTGCACCGCCCGGGCAAGCGATTCTTATGGCCGCATCATCGCCTCCTGCACGGCGGACGGGCGCGACCTCGGCGAGACCCTGGTCGGCGAGGGCCTCGCCTGGGCCTATCTCCACTTCAGCCGGGCCTATGCCGAAACCGAGACCCGTGCGCGGGCGGCGCGGCGCGGCGTCTGGCAGGGCGAGGCCGAGGCCGCCTGGGACTACCGCCGCCACGGCTGGCAGCCGGCCGCCGCGACGGTCCCCGACCCCGCCTGCCCGATCAAGGGCAACATCACCGCCTCGGGGGAGCGCATCTACCACACCCCCGGCTCGACCTGGTACGCGCGCACCGGCATCGACACCGCCAGCGGCGAGGCCTGGTTCTGCAACCCCGCCGAGGCCGAGGCCGCCGGCTGGCGCGCGGCCGCCGGCAACCGCTAGCCCCGTCCCGAGTGATCGCCCAAGTTGCTTGAATTCTACTTTAAGAAGATGTGATACGTCTTGTGGGTTATTGACCAATGAGAAAAATGGAAACATAGTCTTAATAATGGTCAGGTGGGGGAACCATGTCGCATTACGGCAATTCTTACTGGATCCTGACCCCGCAGATGGAAGGGCGGCTATACAAGATCATCGATCTGAGTGGCACGGATTGGTTCGATTTCACGCATTGGTCCGGGCGGTTCGTATATAACCTCTCTATCGATCTGAGGCCGGGAAGCTATTACAATCCGCTCTTGAACTATGATTACGGATACCGTCTTCAGATCTCCGCGCGAACGATAATCGAGAATGTGGCGTCCGGCGCCGGCAACGACAGAATTATTACCAACAATGCCAACAACAAGATCCTGGCCGGAGACGGCCATGACAGGGTCTGGGCGCTGGCCGGCAACGATCTGATCGCCGGCGGCGCCGGCGACGACCGGTTGTTCGGCGGCGACGGCAACGACCGGATCGCCGGCAATGCCGGGGTGGACGTGATCTATGGCGGGACCGGCCGGGACAAGCTCAGCGGCGGCACCTACGCGGATTACCTGTTCGGGGGGCGCGGCAACGACGTCCTCATCGGCAACGAAGGCCAGGACCGGCTCTATGGCGGCGCCGGAGCCGACCGCTTCGTCTTCAATGAAGTGATGTTCAAATATACGGGCGATTCGACGATCCTCGATCCCGACCTGAACAAGCCATCCTTCACCCAGAACACCGAAACGCCGGTCGCGGCTCCGGACCACATCTTCGGGTTCGACAATCCGGGAAACGCTCGCGGCGACGTCATCGACCTCTCGGCGATCGATGCGAACATCAACGGCCATCCGTTTCCGACCTTCAACGAGGGTTTCGTCTTCCGCGGCATCGGCCCGGGACCCGACGTCCGGGATCTGTACCTCCGCGAGGAAGGCACGAACACCATCGTCTACGGAAACACCTACGCCCCCTATGCGCCGGACTTCAAGATCGTGATCGTCGACGGCGCCGCGCGGGCATGGGAATACACCGCGCTCGATTTCGTGCTGTAGCGGGCCGATCGCCGCTGTCCCATCCTGCGAGCGCCGCCGGGCAGCCGGATGATCGTCCCGGACCGAGTGGCACCCGCGCCCCATCGCCGCCGATCCCCATCAAGCCCGTACCGAGGCTCCCCAGCCCGATCGACCCGAGGCGATCGGGCCGCGCCGGCCCTGCCGCGGGCGGGGCTCGAGGCGCACCGCCCTGGGGAAACGCATCCGGCAACATAACCCTGACCGCCTCAGGTATGGGCGTGCCTGGCGCCACCACCCCGCCCGGCGGGCACCGCCGGGCAGCGCCCGCCCCGCCCCCCAGGCGGGCGCTTTGCACCGGCCCGGGCCGGGCGCTGCCCTCGTCTTTCAGCGGGACGGTCGAAGAAGAAAGGAACGCCAGAGGCGATCGCCCCGCCCGGACGCCGCCCGCCCGTTGACAGGATCGACCCCGCCGCCGATCCTGCCCCGCGAGCGGAGGCACCGGCTTGGCCATCTTCACGATCACCAGCTTCTCCACCTTCGCCGGCCTCCTACTGGCGGCGCGCAAGCTCGGCCTCGACCCGGACCCGGTGAACCGCGTCAAGGCGCTGGCCGACCTCGCCAGCAACGGCAAGGTGCTCGCCGCCGTGCTCCGGGACTCCAACCTCACCCCGCTCGCCGCCGAGATGACCCGCCAGGCCGAGGAGCACGCCCGCCACTTCACCCATCCCGGCCCCGCCCGCGACGACGCCCTCGCCCTCTTCTGGCAGGTGGCGCCCGAAGCCTTCGCCGACCCCGCCGTCTTCGCCGCCGCCGGCCTCGACCCCGCCCGCACCACCGAGGCCATGGTCGCCGCCGTCAAGGCCTCGCCCCAGGGCCGCGACTTCACCGCCGCGCCCCTGCCGGAAGCCTTCTTCCGCGCCATCACCCGCCAGACCCTCGGCGTGATGCTCGCCGAGGCCGATTACCTCGCCACGATCACCCCCGAGCTCTGGCGCGAAACCCTCCGCCGCCACGGCATCGCGATCGAACTGCTGCAGGCGGTCAGGGAGGACACCACCGAAATCCTCGCCCTCGTCCGGGAACTGCACGCCATCAAGCGGACCACGGTCCCCGAGGACACGCTGATCGCCATGGCACGCAAGATCAGCCCGCGCATCGCCGACCGCGCCGAAGCCCTGCTCGCCCTCGACGCCGCCGCCGACCGCGCGGCGCAGGCGCAGGCGCGCGGCCAAGGCGGCAGCAACGCCGACGCCTTCGTCGACGCCACCCTCCGCCGCCTCGCCGCCCTGACCGCCGAGGGCGAACTCGACAGGGCCGCGACCGAGGCCGATGCGGCCGTCGATCGGGCCGAGACCGGGATGCGCCAGCTCCTCAAGGCCGCCGTCACCCAGCACCTGCTGGCCTTCGACGCGGAGGGAGCAGCACGGCAGATCGCCCGGGGCCTGACGCTGGAAACGCCCGACCCCGCCGTCCTATTCGCGCTTCTTCAGCGAGAACGGGAGGTCTGGTACGAGCGCGGCCGCGACAAGGGCGCGCGGCTCGATCTCGACGTCGCTATCGAACTGGCGCGGATCAGCCATGCTCGGGCCGTCGACACCAATCAGCGAGGCATGGCGTGGAACGACCTTGGCCTTGCGCTGGCAACGCTTGGGGAGCGGGAAAGCGGTGTGGAGCGCCTTGAGGCGTCGGTAGGGGCCTTCCGTGCGGCACTAGAAGACCTGACTCGCGAGCGCGTGCCGCTAGGCTGGGCAACGGTTCAGATGAACCTTGGCAACGCTTTGCTGACTCTTGGGGAGCGGGAGAGCGGCACGGCGCGGCTGGAGGAGGCGGTGGAGGCCTACCGCGCCGCGCTTGAGTTGCAGACCCGCGAGCGGGTGCCGCTCGACTGGGCGAAGACCCAAATGAACCTCGGCAATGCGCTCTTGAGGCTTGGGGAGCGGGAGCGCGGCACGATGCGGCTGGAGGCGGCGGTAGCAGCCTACAGTGCCGCGCTAGGCGTGCGGACCCGTGAGCACTTACCGCTCGACTGGGCTATGACCCTATTGAACTTCGGCAATGCGCTTACGACTCTCGGGGCGCGTGAGAGGGGTACGGCTCGGCTGGAGGAGGCGGTGACGGCCTACCTTGCCGTTCTGGACGAGTTCACCCGAAAGCGTGTGCCGCTTGGATGGGCGACAACCCAGATGAGCCTCGGCAATGTGCTCTTGATGCTCGGGGCGCGAGAGAGCGGCACGGCGCGGCTGAAGCAGGCGGTCGCCGCGTACCGTTCAGCGCTGTTGGAGCAGACCCGCGAGCGCATGCCGCTCGACTGGGCGGCGACTCAGATGAACCTCGGCACCGCCCTCTGGACCCTCGGGCAGCGGGAGAGCGGCACGGAGCGGCTGAAGGAGGCGGTGGTCGCCTTCCGCGCCGCGCTGGAAGAGCGGACGCGCGAGCGCATGCCGCTCGACTGGGCGAGCGCGACCGGTAATCAGGCGTTGGCAATGCTTGCTCTGGCCGAGCGAACGTCCGACCTTGGGATGGCACGCGCTGCCCTCGATCAACTCTCGGATGCCAAGGCGGTGCTTCGGGCCGGCGGCCACACACCCGCCGCAGACAGCTTCGGCCGCCGGATCCCCGCGGCCGAAGCCCTCGTGGCACGACTCTCCGGCTCACCGGACAAAGGTTAACGCTCAATCCCGACTATTTCAGTGGCAAGCCATTTTCCAGCCGGTTCCCAGCCACATTCCAGCCTGAACGAATCCCCGTAAACCTTTCATCCCGCGCCAGGATCAGACGTCGAGCTCGTCCTCGTCCACGAACCGGGCATTCTCCTGGATATACTGGAACCGCAGCTCCGGCTTCTTGCCCATCAGCCGCTCCACGAGGCTGCCGGTCTCGCCCTCGTCCTCGGCGATCGTCACCCGGATCAGCGTCCGGCGGGCCGGGTCCATGGTGGTCTCCTTGAGCTGGGCCGGCATCATCTCGCCCAGCCCCTTGAAGCGCGAGAGCTCGATCTTGCCCCGCCCGCCGAGCCCTTTGGCCATCGCCGCCTCCTTCTCCGCATCGTCCCGCGCATAGACCGACTTCGCCCCTTGCGTCAGCCGGTAGAGCGGTGGCGCCGCAAGATATAGGTGCCCGTGGTCGATCAACGGCCGCATCTGGGTGAAGAAGAAGGTCATCAAGAGCGAGGCGATATGCGCCCCGTCCACGTCGGCATCGGTCATGATGATGATCTTCTCGTAGCGCAGGTCGTCGAGCCGGAACCGCGCGCCGGTCTGCACCCCCATCGCCTGGCAGAGGTCGGCGAGCTCCTGGTTCGCCATCATCTTTGAGGACGCCGCCCCAAGCACGTTGAGGATCTTGCCCCGCAGCGGCAGCACGGCTTGCGTCTTTCGGTTGCGCGCCTGCTTGGCTGAGCCGCCGGCGCTGTCGCCCTCCACGAGGAAGAGCTCCGAGCCATCGCGCGTCGCCCCCGAGCAATCCGCGAGCTTGCCCGGCAGGCGCAGCTTCTTGACCGCGGTCTTGCGGCTCGTCTCCTTCTCCGCCCGCCGCCGCGCCCGCTCTTCGGCCTTGAGTACCAGATAGTCGAGGATCGCTCCGGAAGTCCTTGTATCTGCTGCCAGCCAATGGTCGAAACGGTCGCGCACCGCCGCCTCGACCAGCCGCGCCGCCTCCTGGGTGGCGAGCCGGTCCTTTGTCTGGCCGACGAATTCCGGTTCGCGGATGAAGACCGAGATCATCGCCGAGCCGCCGTCCATCACGTCCTCGCGGGTGATGCTCGCCGCCTTGCGGTTCGAGCTGAGCTCGCCATAGGCGCGCACTCCCTTGAGCAGCGCCGCCCAGAACCCCGCCTCGTGGGTGCCCCCCTCCGCCGTGGGGATGGTGTTGCAATAGGAGGCGACGAAGGCGTCGCGCTGCGGCGTCCAGTTGATCGCCCATTCCACCGAGCCGACGGTGCCCGCCCCGAAGCGCTCGGCGAAATCCACCCGCCCCGCGAAGGGCTTCTCCGCATAGCACTGCGCCCCGCCGAGCCGCTCGCCGAGATAGTCGGAGAGGCCCCCGGGGAAATGGAAGGTGGCGCTCTCGGGCGTGTCGTCGCCCGCGCCGATGCAGGCCGGGTCGCAGCGCCAGCGGATCTCGACGCCGGAGAAGAGATAGGCCTTGGACCGCGCCATGCGCAGCAGCCGCGCCGGCTTGAACCGGGCCGAGGCGCCGAAGATCTCGGCGTCGGGATGGAAGGTGACGCTGGTGCCCCTCCGGTTCGGCGCTGCCCCGAGCGATTGCAGCTGGCCCGTCGGATGCCCGCGGGAGAATTCCTGGCGATAGAGTTGGCGCCCCCGCGCCACCTCGACCGCGACATGATCGGAGAGCGCATTGACCACCGATACGCCGACCCCGTGCAGTCCGCCCGAGGTCTGATAGGCCTTGCCCGAGAACTTGCCGCCCGCATGCAGGGTGCAGAGGATCACCTCCAGCGCCGACTTGTCCGGGAAGCGCGGATGCCGGTCCACCGGCATGCCGCGGCCGTTGTCGCGGATGGTGACGGAAAAGTCGCCTTGCAGCTCGATCTCGATGCGGTTGGCATGGCCCGCCACCGCCTCGTCCATGGCATTGTCGAGCACCTCGGCCACCAGGTGATGCAGCGCCCGCTCGTCGGTGCCGCCGATATACATGCCCGGCCGCTTGCGGACCGGCTCGAGACCTTCGAGAACCTCGATGTCGGCGGCGCCATAGGTCTGCGACGCGGCGTCGTCGCCGAAGAGATCGGGGGCATGCACCATGCGGCGGCTCTTTTCTTTCTATTCCCGCGCGGTTGGTAGCGCAGGACTGCTCCGCTTCGTCTATATCTTGTTTTGCGGCAGCGGCAAAGAGGATCGAGCGGGGATGATGTGGTGAGGCGGCTCTTCGTTCTGACCGGCGCGGGCGTCTCCGCCGAGAGCGGGCTCGGCACCTTCCGGGATACGGGCGGGATCTGGGCGAAATTCGATCCGATGAAACTCGCGACGCCCGAGGCCTTCGCCGCCGATCCGGAGAGGGTGCATGCCTTCTACAACCTGCGCCGGCGCAACCTTCTGGCGGCCGTCCCGAATGCCGCCCATGCCGCGCTCGCGAGCCTCGCGGGCGGTCTGGCCGCGCGGGGCGGGAGCCTCTTTCTCTGCACCCAGAACATCGACGACCTGCACGAACGCGCCGGGTCGCGGCAGGTCCATCACATGCATGGTGAGCTCCTCCGGTCGCGATGCCTGGGATGCGGCGCGCGCGCGCCCTGCCGTGGCGAGCTCTCGGTCGCGGCCGCCTGCGGCGCCTGCGGCCGAGCCGGAGGATTGCGCCCCGACGTGGTCTGGTTCGGGGAGATGCCGCTCGGACTGGAAGCGATCGAGACGGCGCTTGCGGAGGCCGATCTCTTCGTCGCGATCGGCACCTCGGGCTCGGTCTATCCCGCCGCCGGCTTCGTCGAGACGGCGCGCGGCTTCGGGATCCGGACATGCGAGATCAATCTCGCGCCGTCGGACAATGCCGCGATCTTCGACGAGTGCCGCTATGGCCCGGCAGGCGAAGCGGTGCCGGTCTTCGTGGCGGAGTTGCTGGACCGGCGGTGAATGAAGAAGGGGCGACCGTCGCCGGCCGCCCCCTGTCTTCGATGGCTGCCTGTCTCAGCAGGAATAATACATCTGGTATTCGATCGGATGCGGCGTGTGCTCGAAGGCATAGACCTCGTTCCACTTGAGCGCGATGTAGCCGTCGATCTGGTCCTTGGTGAAGACGTCGCCCGCGAGCAGGAAGGCGTGGTCGGCCGCGAGGCTCTCCAGGGCCTCGCGCAGGCTGCCGCAGACGGTCGGGATCCCGGCCAGCTCCTCGGGCGGCAGGTCGTAGAGGTCCTTGTCCGAGGCCTCGCCCGGATCGATCTTCGACTTGATGCCGTCGATGCCCGCCATCAGGAGCGCGGCGAAGGCGAGATAGGGGTTCGCGGCCGGATCCGGGAACCGGGCCTCGACGCGCTTGGCCTTGGGGCTCTCGGTCCAGGGGATGCGCACGCAGCCCGAGCGGTTGCGGGCCGAATAGGCGCGCAGCACCGGCGCTTCGAAGCCGGGGATCAGCCGCTTGTAGCTGTTGGTGGTCGGGTTGGTGAAGGCGTTCAGCGTCTTGGCGTGCTTGAGCAGGCCGCCGATGAACCAGAGCGCCTCCTGGCTCAGATCGGCATACTTGTCGCCCGCGAAGATCGGCTTGCCGCCCTTCCAGATCGACATGTTCACATGCATGCCCGAGCCGTTGTCGCCGTAATAGGGCTTGGGCATGAAGGTCGCGGTCTTGCCATAGGCGGCGGCGACCTGGTGGATGACGTATTTGTACTTCTGGATGTTGTCGGCCTGCTCGGTCAGCGTGCCGAAGACCAGGCCGAGCTCGTGCTGCGGCGAGGCGACCTCGTGGTGGTGCTTGTCCACCTTCATGCCGATGCGCTTCATGGTGGAGAGCATCTCGGAGCGGATGTCCTGGGCCGCGTCCACGGGGGGCACCGGGAAGTAGCCGCCCTTGACGCCGGCGCGATGGCCCATGTTGCCCATCTCGTATTCGGTGTCGGTGTTCCAGGCGGCATCGACCGCGTCGATCGCGAAGCCGACCTTGTTGGGTGCCAGCGAATAGCGCACGTCGTCGAAGAGGAAGAATTCCGCCTCCGGACCGAAATAGGACGTGTCGCCGATTCCCGACTGCCGGAGATAGGCCTCGGCCTTCTCCGCGGTGCCGCGCGGGTCGCGGTTGTAGGGCTCGTTGGTGTCGGGCTCCAGCACCGAGCAGTGCAGGCAAAGGGTCTTCTCGGCAAAGAAGGGATCGACATAGGCCGAGGTGGGGTCGGGCATCAGCTTCATGTCCGACTGCTCGATCGACTTCCAGCCGGCGATGGAGGAGCCGTCGAACATGAAGCCTTCGTCGAGGAAATCCTCATCGACGAGGTCGGACAGGACGGTCACGTGCTGCAGCTTGCCGCGCGGATCCGTGAAGCGGAGATCCACATAGGCGATGTCGTCCTCCTTGAGGGACGTGAGAACGGAATTCTTGTCGCTCATTGCTTTTCCTCGGGTTGTGCGTTCGAAAGTCAGGAGGGTTGGCTGCCGCGCTCAGAGCGCGTCGCCGCCCTCCTCGCCGGTACGGATGCGGATCGCCTGTTCGACGGGAAGCACGAAGATCTTGCCGTCGCCGATCTTGCCGGTGCGGGCGGCCGAGACGATCGCCTCGATGGCGGTCTCGACCTGGTCGTCGGAGAGGACGACCTCGATCTTCACCTTGGGCAGGAAATCGACGACGTATTCGGCGCCGCGATAGAGTTCGGTGTGACCCTTCTGGCGCCCGAAGCCCTTTGCCTCCACGACGCTCAAGCCCTGGATGCCGACTTCCTGCAAGGCCTCCTTGACCTCGTCCAGCTTGAAGGGCTTGATGATCGCCTCGATCTTCTTCATCCGTGCATTCCTCCGCCAGGCGCCACTTCGGGCACCGTGTTGCGGCCCCGACAAACCAGCTTGCCCCGCCGGATTCAATGGCGGCCCCCCCGGCCGCTGCGGGGGCTGGTGAACAAAGGCATGATTGTGCCCGATGATTGTGCAGAATGCCCAATTCGCGGGCAGCCCGCGTCGGTCGCGCGGGGCGGTTTCGGCGCGCATTTTTTGCTCGCACGGCAGATTTGGCTCTGATAGGAAGCCCGCGCGATCCGGCCGCCCGGCGGCGCGGCAGCGGGCGTGGCGGAACTGGCAGACGCACCAGATTTAGGTTCTGGCGCCGAAAGGCGTGGGGGTTCAAGTCCCTCCGCCCGCACCAGAGTGACGAGACCGAAACAAGGAAAGCTCGAGATGCAGGTCACCCAAACCCTGAATGAAGGTCTTAGGCGGGGCTATGCGATCACGCTTCCCTCGGCCGAGCTCGAGGCGAAGGTGACCGAGAAGCTGGAGGCTGCCCGCAAGGACTTCCAGATGAAGGGCTTCCGCAAGGGCAAGGCGCCGGCCGCCCTGATGAAGAAGATGTTCGGCAAGTCCGTGCTCGGCGAGGCGATGCAGGAATCCATCGACGAGGCGATGCGCGAGCATTTCGAGGAGACGGGCGACCGTCCCGCGCTCCAGCCCGAGGTCAAGATGACCAGCGAGGACTGGAAGGAGGGCGACGACGTCGAGGTCTCGATGGTCTACGAGGCGCTTCCGGCGGTTCCGGAAGTGGCGCTCGGCGAGATCGAGCTGGAGCGGTTGGTCGCCGAGATCGACGAGGCCGCCGTCGACGAGGCGCTGGCGTCGCTCGCCGCCTCGGCGAACAGCTACGAGGATCGCCGCAAGGGATCGAAGGCCAAGGACGGCGATCAGGTGGTCCTCGATTTCAGGGGCTCGGTCGACGGTGTGGAATTCGACGGCGGAGCCTCGGAGGATTTCCCGCTCGTGCTGGGATCGGGCAGCTTCATTCCGGGCTTCGAGGAGAAGCTCGTCGGCGTGAAGGCCGGTGACGAGATCGACATCGACGTCAGCTTCCCCGAGAAATACGGTGCTGCGCATCTCGCCGGCAAGGCGGCGGTCTTCGCCTGCAAGATCAAGGCGGTGAAGGCCCCGAAGCCCGCCGAGATCGACGACGAGCTCGCCAAGCGCTACGGCGCGGAATCGCTCGATGCGCTGAAGGAGCAGGTCCGCGCGCGGCTTTCCGCGGAATACGCCCAGGCCGGCCGCGCCATCCTCAAGCGCCGGCTGATGGATGCGCTCGACGGGCTCGTCAGCTTCGAGCTTCCCCCGACCCTCGTGGATGTCGAGGCGCGGCAGATCGCGCATCAGCTCTGGCACGAGGAGAACCCGGACCATCACGGGCACGACCACCCGGAGATCACCCCGACCGACGAACATCTGCGGCTCGCCAACCGCCGGGTGCGGCTCGGGCTCCTGCTCGCGGAGATCGGCACCAAGAACGAGATCAGCGTGAACGAGCAGGAGCTGCAGCGCGCCGTGATCGCCCAGGCCCGGCAGTATCCGGGGCAGGAGCGGCAGTTCTTCGAATTCGTCCAGAAGAACCCCCAGTCCCTGCAGCAGATCCGCGCGCCGCTCTTCGAGGACAAGGTGGTCGATTTCGTGCTCGAGCTGGCCAAGGTCACCGACAAGCCGGTGAGCAAGGAAGAGCTGCAGAAGGCGATCGAGGCGCTCGACGAGGAAGGCCTCCCCGCCACGGCGGCCGTCTGACGGCTTCCGGCCCGGCGGGTCACCGGCGGGCGCCGGCCGGGCGAGGCGCGGCGTCGGTCCGGCCGGGACGCGGCTGGGGCTTGCGCCGGGCGCACCCTGACATTACTCCTTTCGACAACCAGGGCGCGAAATCTCGTCGGCCCGGCAGATCAAGGCGATTTTCCGATGAAAGATCCGGTCGAGACCTACATGGAACTGGTGCCGATGGTGGTCGAGCAGACCGCCCGCGGCGAGCGCGCCTACGACATCTTCTCGCGGCTCCTGAAGGAGCGCATCATCTTCGTCTCGGGTCCGATCCACGACGGCATGTCGACGCTCGTCGTCGCGCAGCTCCTGTTCCTCGAGGCGGAGAACCCCAAGAAGGAAATCTCCATGTATATCAACAGCCCCGGCGGCGTGGTGACCGCCGGGCTGTCGATGTACGATACGATGCAATACATCCGCCCGCCGGTCTCCACGATCTGCGTCGGTCTCGCGGCCTCGGCCGCCTCGCTCCTGCTGATCTCGGGCGAGAAGGGCATGCGCTTCTCGCTGCCGAACTCCTCGATCATGGTTCATCAGCCCTCGGGCGGCTACCAGGGCCAGGCGACCGACATCATGATCCACGCCGAGCAGACCCTGAAGATCAAGAAGCGGCTGAATGAGATCTATTCGAACCATTCCGGTCAGCCGATCGACGTGGTCGAGAACGCGCTGGAGCGCGACCGCTACATGACGCCCGAGGAGGCGAAGGATTGGGGCCATATCGACGCCATCGTCGCCCGGCGGGAAGCACCTTCCGACCCGGCGTGACCTCGGCTCGGGCAGTGCGGCCTCGCGGCGTTTTGGCTTGTAATTGCCGGTACAAGCATGTTCCAATAGCTGAGGAGCGCCAGTGTCTTGGCGTAAGCGGGTAACGGCGAAGTTGGTTGTGGCGCGAGCCGGAGGCGTGAGATGAGCAAATCAGGCGGAAGCGACTCGAAGAACACCCTGTACTGCTCCTTTTGCGGAAAGAGCCAGCATGAGGTCCGCAAGCTGATCGCCGGTCCGACGGTGTTCATCTGCGATGAATGCGTCGAACTCTGCATGGACATCATTCGCGAGGAGACCAAGAGCAACTTGGTCAAGTCCTCGGACGGCGTTCCGACGCCGCATGAGATCTGCAAGGTTCTCGACGATTACGTGATCGGCCAGCAGGTCGCCAAGCGGGTGCTCTCCGTCGCCGTTCACAACCACTACAAGCGGCTCAGCCACGCCAGCAAGAACGCCGACGTGGAGCTGCAGAAGTCGAACATCATGCTGATCGGCCCCACGGGCTGCGGCAAGACGCTGCTGGCGCAGACGCTGGCGCGCATCCTCGACGTGCCGTTCACCATGGCCGATGCCACGACGCTGACCGAGGCCGGCTATGTCGGCGAGGACGTGGAGAACATCATCCTGAAGCTGCTGCAATCGGCCGAATACAACGTCGAGCGGGCGCAGCGGGGCATCGTCTACATCGACGAGGTCGACAAGATCTCGCGCAAGTCGGACAATCCCTCGATCACCCGGGACGTCTCGGGCGAGGGGGTGCAGCAGGCGCTCCTGAAGATCATGGAAGGCACGGTCGCGAGCGTTCCGCCCCAGGGCGGGCGCAAGCATCCGCAGCAGGAGTTCCTGCAGGTCGACACCACCAACATCCTCTTCA
>CALMSR010000056.1 GCA_937872465.1 uncultured Paracoccaceae bacterium | reverse complement strand
AGGGCACGGCCATGATGCGCGTATTCTGGGCGCAATATCAGATCGTCGTCGACGGCGAGCCGAAGGCGTTCGCCTTCGCTTTCGAGTGCGGCCTCGCCGGCGCGGACGAGATCGCCGCGGCGCTGGCGAAGGACGGGGTCGTCGGCGGCAACCGGCTCGACCTGGTCGCGGACGGTCGCGGCGGGTCGATGATCCGGGGCCGCAGCGGATGCGCGCTCGGGCTGACCGGCCTCGTCGCCATTCAGGCATATCGCCGGCAGGTATGGGAGCCGGAAGAATGATCGCTCCCTTCGGCCGTCCCGGCAGCGTCACCCCCGCCGCGATCGAGGCGCTTCCCGCCGCCATGCAGCGCGAGGGCGTCCTCCTCCTGATGGAAATGGGGCTGTCGGCCGCCACCGTCGCGCGGGCCTTGGGGTGGCCCCGCCGCGTCGTTTCCGACCTGATCGACCTGCGAGCGCCGTTCCGCTGCGCCTGCCTCAACCCCGACGTCGGGGGCGAATGAATGTGGCTATACGTTCCGCCCCTCTCGACCTCCTCTCCATCTGCACCGGCGGAGCCGGCCTCGATCTCGGAATCGGACTGGCGGTTCCCGGCGCTCGAAGCGTCTGCATGGTGGAGAGGGAAGCCTTCGCGGTCGCGCAACTGGTATCAGCGATGGAGGCGCATCTCCTTCATCCGGCTCCTGTGTGGAGCGATGTCCGAACCTTCGGCGGCCGGCGCTGGCGTGGATGCGTGGACGGCCTTGTTGGCGGCATCCCGTGCCAGCCGCACTCGCTCGCCGGACGAAAACAGGGAAGCCTTGACGGGCGCGACCTGTGGTCGCCGACCCGCCGCATCATCGTGCAGGCGCGGCCGTGGTTCGTCCTCATCGAAAACGTCGGCGGCATGCTCTCGCCGGGGGATGACGAAGTCGCTGGAGCCGAAAGGGTTTGGCGAGACCTTCGCAAACTGGGCTTCGCGGTTGAGGGCGGATTGTTCACGGCGGCGGAAGTCGGCGCAAGCCATGAACGCGAGCGCATCTTCATCCTCGGCGTGGCCGACTGCGACGGCTGGAGCGGCGAGGAAGGGGGCGGACCATGTGCGCCGGGATACGGGGAATCCGAATTCGGATTTGCCGACAGCCGTTTCGATATGGCCGACGCCGCTGGCGGCGGACTCGGGAGAGAAGGTGACGCCGGCGTCGCATCAGGCCGGCCTCATCGGGGCGGTCCATCAATGGTACACCCCGAACGTGCCGAACGGGGGTCGGACGCTGTCGGCGGAAGCGACGTCGACCGGCATGACGCCGGAGGGGCGCAAGCAACAGGTCGGGCTGGAGAATCAAGCCCGGTTCTGGTCGACCCCGCGCGCGTCGGACGCGGAGAAGGGTGGGCCAAATCAGGCGTTCGGCCTGGGGGGGGGGCGCCCCTCTTCCGGCGCAAACGGCGAACTGGGCGACGCCCACCTCGTTGAGCTACGGCGACAGCCATCAGCCGGGCAATTCCCGAAATCAGAACATCAATCTCGATCTGGCGGAGACGCTGCACTCGCATCTGTCTCGCCCGGCGCATTGGGCGACGCCGGTCGCGAACCCGGCGAACGGGACGCCGGAGCAATTTCTGGATCGGAAGCGCCGCGCGGTCGAGCGCGGCAGCACCATGGGGATCGTGCTTTCGGACCTGCAAATGCAGGCATTGGCATATTCCCTCCCGGCCCCGGCGACATCGACGGATGGCGAGCCATCCTCGAAAGAGCGCCGGAGCTTGAACCCGCTTTTTGTCGAGTGGCTGATGGGGTGGCCGCGTGGCTGGACATTGCTCGCGTCGACCGACTTCGCATGCTCGGCAACGGAGTTGTCCCACTACAGGCAGCATATGCGTTCCGCGTTCTTGCGGCTCGCCTTGCCGCCCGAGGCTCCGCCGGCGCAACTCGCCTTGTTCGGATGATGGGGGCGAGATGATGATCCACGTCCTCGCCTATGTCGCGCTCATCGTTGCGGTCAACGTCGCATTTTCCGTCGTGCCGATGTTGCCGCTTCCCGGCGGCGGGTTCTTCCCGCCGGTCGCGCTCCTCGTGGGGTTTGTATTCATCGCTCGCGACTTTGTGCAGCGCGCCGCCGGACATCGCGTTCTCTGGGCGATGCTGGCCGGAACCGGCATTTCATATGTTCTTGCCGACCCCTTCGTCGCGACGGCCTCGGCGGTCGCCTTTGCGATTTCCGAGCTCGTTGACTGGGCAGTCTATACCGGCACCCGCCGGCCTCTTTCGGATCGCATCCTTCTTTCGTCGGCAATTGGGACGCCGGTCGACACCGCCATCTTCCTTTCAATGATCGGCGCTTTCGGCTGGGCCGGCTTCGTTGCCATGACGGCGTCGAAGATGATGGGCGCGCTCGCCGTCTGGATGACCTTGAGGCGGAGGGCACGATGATCCGCTTCTATGTCGGCCTGCATCAGCCATCCGATGCCAAGCATTTCGACCGGGCCTTCATTTCGGTGAACCGGCTCCGCAAGAGAAAGTCCGGCTTCGAGGTCCGCGACTGGATCATGGATAGCGGTGCCTTCACCGAGATCAGCACATACGGGCGCTATCGCCATGACGTGAGCGAGTATGCCGCCGAAATCCGAAGGTGGGCCGGTAATGGCAATCTCGAAGCGGCTGTCGCGCAGGACTGGATGTGCGAGCCGTTCATCATCGCCAAGACCGGGCTTTCCGTCGAAATCCATCAGCAGCTTACGATCGAGCGTTACGACGCCCTGCTCGCGGCCGACTTGCCGGTGCGAATCCTGCCCGTTCTGCAAGGGTTCGATCCTGCCGATTATCAGCGTCACGTCCGCATGTATGGCGCGCGTCTCACGAAAGGAATGTGGGTAGGCGTCGGGTCGATCTGCAAGCGCAATTCCTCGCCGGTCGACGTCGCCAATGTCCTCGCCGCGGTTATGCAGGTTCGCCCTGACCTCCGGCTCCATGGGTTCGGCCTGAAGAAGACCTCGCTCTTGCACGAGGGAATCCGCGCCATGCTCGCCACCGCCGACTCGATGGCATGGAGCGACAGGGCGCGCATTGAAGCCCATGCCGTCATTCGGCGGCTGCAAAAGGAACTGGGCCGCCGCGTTCTCCCATCGGAAGCCAGGTCGATCTATGTCGACCGCGGCCTGACGCCGCCACCGAACCCGAACGACTGGCGCGTCGCCAAGTCCTTCGAGGTCATCATCAACGACACGACGGCCGTTTGCCCGCAGCCTTGGCAGATGGGCTTCGACTTTGGAGCCGCCGCATGATTCGCCGGGAAGTGATGATAGGAGACTGCCGCCTCCTGCTCGGCGACTGCCGGGAGATTCTGCCGCTCGTAGCGGGGGGGGGGGGGCATGGCCGTTGTAACTGACCCTCCCTATGGCCTCGGCCGGAAGATGCAGGGCGGAACCTGGGGCGCGAAAGACGGCTTCAAGGAAATGCTCGAATGGGACGCCGAGCCGCCGGCGGCCGACCTCGTGCGTGATGTCGTCGCTGCCGGTGACACGTCGATCCTGTGGGGCGGGCAGTATTTCGATCTGCCGCCCGCGCGGTGCTGGCTGATCTGGAACAAGACGAACGCCGTCCCCACCATGGCCGATTTCGAAATGGCGTGGACGAATCTCGATCGTCCCGCGAAGCGGTTCAACGCCCCTGTCGGGCGGGTCGAGTTCGGGCACCCCACCCAAAAGCCCCTGCCCTTGATGCTGTGGACCCTCGGCTTCGTGCCGGACGGCGCGGTCGTGCTCGATCCCTTTATGGGGTCCGGAACGACGGGAGTCGCATGCGCAAGGCTCGGACGCCGCTTCATCGGCATCGAGATCGACGAGCGATATTTCGAGATCGCCGTGGAGCGGGTCGCCAAATCCTACGAGCAGCCGGACTTGTTCGTGCCGCGTTCGGCGGCCGCGCATCAGGAGACGCTCCTATGACTCGCACCATCATCCCCCCGCGCTTCACCGCAGAAGATGCCGACCGCGCCTATGACGAATGGGGCGCGAATTGCGGGCCGGGCGCCATCGCCGCGATCTGCGGCCTGACGCTCGACGAGCTTCGCCCGCACATGGGCGACTTCGAGAGCAAGCACTACACGAACCCGACCCTCATGTGGTCGGTGCTTCGGAGCATCGGCGCGCGCTGGACCGTCCGCCGCTCCGGCACATGGCCCGATTACGGCCTTTGCCGCGTGCAATGGGAGGGACCGTGGACGAAGCCCGGCGTCCCGCCGCGCGCCGCCTATCGCTTCACGCACTGGGTCGGTGCCGCGCGCCGGCGCGATGGCGCGATCGGCATCTTCGACATCAACGCCATCGGCAACGGCTCCGGCTGGGCCTCTCTGGCCGATTGGGAGCGGATCCTCGTTCCCCATATCCTTGAAAATTGCGTCCCCCGCGCCGATGGCGGTTGGCACCTGACGCATGTCGTCGAGATCGAGCGGGGTGCGCCATGACCACGCCGGTCGAGGAATTCATTGAAGAGGCCCGCGCCGTCACGATCGAGGAAGCGGCCGAGCGTCTGGGCTTGAAGTTCACCGGCCGGCGGCACGAGCATCCGCAGCCCTGCCCGGTCTGCAGCGGGCGCGACACGTTTTCCTTCAACACGGAAAAGAACAAGTGGAACTGCCGGCACGGCGGCGTCGGCGGGCAGGATGCGATCGGCATGGCCGCCCATGTCCTCGAACTCGACGTCCGCCGGCGGGCCGGTTTCCTCGAGGCGTGCGCGGCCGTGACCGGACAGGAAATTCCTGCCGGCGGCGAGCGTGAAACCGACGAGGAGCGCGCCGCACGCCATGCCCGGCTCGAAGAACTGCGCCTGCGGCATTATCAGGAGATGGCCGAGCGCGAGGCCGGCCAGAACGCCTTCCGCGACCGCGAGCGCCAGAAGGCGCAGGGCATCGTGCAGCACGCCGGCGCGCTGCGGTCGTCGGCCTTGTGCGAGGGCCGGTTCTACCTTCAGCGCCGCGGCTGCGGGATTCCCGATGGCGACTGGCTGCGCGTGGCCGCCGACCTGCCCTACTGGCACGGCACCGACGACCGGGGGCAACCGCTCGAAATCTATTCCGGCCCGGCCATGGTCGCCCCGTTCATCGACCCCGGCGGGGCGGTGATCGGTTGCCATATCACATGGATCGACCTCAAGGCCGCGCCGAAGTTCCGGCCCGTCTTGTTCGGCCTGACACGGAAGGGCGTCGAGGCCGGGCGTGCGCCATGGCGCGCCGGCGACCGATGGCCGTCGCGCGAGGACATCGACGCCGAACTCTACGAGGCGCTCGCCACGAAGAAGATGCGCGGCACGAAGAAGGGCGGCGTGATACCGCTCGCCGGCTCGCCTTCCGCCCGCCGCTGGCTCGGCGCGGAAGGGATCGAGAACACCCTCGCCTTCGGGCGATGGGAGGAATTCCGCGCCGACACCTTCTATTTCGCCGCCGGCGATCTCGGCAACATGGCCGGCCCGGCCGACCCTTCGTCGCGCCGCGCGCATCCGACCCTGCGAAAGAAGGACAAGAACGGCCGCGAGCGCGCCGTCATGGTGCCGGGGCCGGTTCCCTTGTTCCGCGACGGCGGAGAGCCGGACGCGATGGTCGTGCCCGACCACGTCGACGAGCTTGTCCTGATCGGCGACGGCGATTCCGAGCCGGTGATGACGGCCTCGGCCATGGTCCGCGCCAAGGCCCGCCACGCCCGGCCGGGCCGGCTCGTGCCCATCATCATGCCGCGCCGCGGCACCGATTTCGCGGCCATGCTGGCCGGTCATCCATCTGCATTTTCTTATGACGACGAGGTGAAAGCGTGAGTGAGGGAGGAAAGCACAATCCGGCATGGGATGAAGTCGACGCCATCGTCGCCGCTGCCTACCGCAGCGCGAACAATGGCGGGCGGCCGCTCGTCTCGGCAGCTTCCGCGCCGCCTCCGCCGGAAGAGCCGGATCCCCAGACCATGCTTTCGGACTGCGCCTTCGAGCCGGAAACCGACATCGGCAACGGCAGGCGCTTCCTGATCCGCTACGGCCGCCGCGTCGTCCATGTCGCCCGGATCGGCTGGCACGGCTTCGACGGCGCGCGCTGGAAGGAGGACGAGGACGGTTCCGTCGTCCGCCCGCTGGCGCAGAAGACGGCCGAGATGATCTCGGAAGAAGCCGCGCTGCTCACCGCGACCGAGGAAGAGGAAAAGCTGATGCAGGCCGGGCGCGATGCCCGCGTCGAGCGCAAGAAGATGGGCATCCCGAAGAAGGACTGGGATGCCGAGAAGCTCGGCATCTACATGCAGCTTGAGGAAACCATAGAGGAAGGCGAGGAGGCGAAGAAGAAGGTCAACGGCCGCAAGTCGGCCCGGCATCGCCATGCCAAGAGTTCGGCCGGGTCGTCGAAGATCGACAACATGATGAAGGAGGCCCTGCCGCATGTGGCGATGATGGTGGGCGACCTCAACCGCGATCTCTTCGCCGTCAACTGCGCATCGGGCACGATCCGCTTCGTCCGCGAGGAAAACGACGAATCCGACCCGGCCGACCCGACCTATGTCTGGCGCGCCCGGATCGACCCGCACAACCCTGCCGACTACATCTCGAAGCTGGTCGGCTATGCCTTCGACGAGCATGCCAGGTCGCCCACCTTCGAGACCTTTCTCAAGCGCGTGCAGCCCGACCCCGACATTCGCGCCTTCCTGCAACGGTTCGCGGGCTACTGCCTGCTCGGCCTCACGGTCGAGCAATGCCTCGTCTTCTTCTATGGCGCGGGGCGCAACGGCAAATCGACCTTCGTCGACCTGCTTTGCGAAATCCTCGGCGACTATGCCGTCACCCTCTCGATCGACAGCTTCGCCGGCGAAACCCGGCGCGGCGGCAGCGAGGCGACGCCCGACCTTGCGCGGCTTCCCGGCGCCCGCCTCGTCGCGGCCAGCGAGCCGGAAATGGGCGTGAAACTCAAGGACGCGCTGATCAAGACCCTGACCGGCGGTGAGAAGATCGCCGTGCGGCGGCTGCATCAGGACTTCTTCGAGGTGCTGCCCCAGTTCAAGATCATGCTGTCGGGCAACCACAAGCCGAGGATCGACGACACGTCGGACGGCATCTGGCGGCGCGTCTATCTCGTGCCGTGGGAGGTCCAGATCCCGGTCGAGGAAGTCGACCGGGAACTTCCCGCCAAACTGCGGGCCGAGGCCGAGGGTGTGCTGGCGTGGATGATCGCTGGCGCGCTGGACTATCTGAATTTCGGCCTGCGCCCGCCCGAGAAGGTGCTCGCTGCGACCCGCGAATACCGCGAGGAAAGCGACCCCATCGGCGCGTTCGTGCGCAATGCCTGCATCGTGACAGGGCGCGAGGAGGACGTGTCCTCGCCGGGCGACCTGCATATCGGCTATTCGAACTGGGCGTCGCGGGAGGGCGCCCCGGAGTTCAAGGCGTCCACCTTCGCCCGGAAGTTCCCCGACTACACGCGCCTGTCATGGGCGGGGCCTGACGGCCAGATGCGCACCTTCTGGAAATCGAAAAGCGGCACGACGGTCTATCGCGGCATCCATGTCCGCGACGAGTTCGTGACGCCACCCGGCCGCGACCCCGGCCCGTCGCCCGAGGATTACGGCCATGACCGCTAAACCCTTGTCCCCCTTTCTGGCCGAGGCCGTGCCTTGGCCTTCCTTCCTTATCGTCGCAACGCGCGGGGCGATTTCTGGGCTGCGAGGGACGATAGGCGAAAGGATGGGGCGCAAGGGTCGGCAAAAAGGGTGCGGGAAAACAGGAGGTTAGGACGCTAGGGGCGCTAGGGCAGATAAATCGGAAGTTGCCCGTGCGCGCGCGTGAATAGAAAGAGACATCCCCGATAAAGAAGGGGATTTCGTTTCCATATAAGCGCGAGATTTATCGTCCCTAGCGTCCCTATCTCCCCTGACTTCTGATTTTTGTTTGTGTTTTCAAATAGTTATCAAAAAAGCCCTTTGGGGCGGAAGATTGGAATTTGGGGCGGAAGCCCTGAAATTGGGACGATAGGGGTTTTCGACATGAAAACGATGGCGATTGAGGAAATGCTGGCATGGGCCTTCGTGCATGAACTGCCGAAAGGCGGCGGCGTGGACGGGCTGGACAACGTGAATTCGGCATGGCGCATGCTGCAGGCGTCGTCATGGGGCAAGATCACGAACTGGGCCGAACTGATGACGACGATCGACACGCCCGGTCGCGATCACGACAATTTCCTGCTCGAACAGGGCGCGCCCCACGACGACGCCCTCGTCATCGGCGAGGAAGTGGCCGACCTCGCTCATTGCGAGATCGTCATCCCGACCGGCTGGGATCCGCTGCCCGACTGGCCGCAGCATGACGACCGCATGCCGGTCTTGACCGCGCAGGCCGTCGAGCGGGCGGTCGAGCGGTTCACGCTTCGCCCGCGCATCCGCCGCGCCGCGCATCTTGTCAGCCTCGTGATCGGCAGCGCCGTGCTCGGCCGCGAGCCGGGCTGGGCGGCCCCGGTCCCGGCGATCAGGATGGTCGAGCGCGCAGGGCGGCCCGCATGGTTCATGGCCAAGCAGGTGCGCGACGTCTTCGGCCGCGCCAACGCGATCGAGGTCGACGGCTTCAACCGCAAGGCCGGCAGGCCGTTCCGGGGCGCATATCGCAAATATGAGTTTTCCGACGACCCGGTCGCCGACATCATGGGCAGGCTCGACCGCGAACTATGGGCCGCGGCGCTGCGGCGCGTTCACGACCGGGTCGCGAATCGGCTTGTCTCGCATCGGCTGTCAGATTCGGACATCGTCGCCCGTCCGTGGGGCGAGCGCGGCCCGCGCGTGCAACTGATTGCGGGGCCGGGCGCTGGGGCGAAAAGAACCGCTTGACGTGCGGCAGAAGTTTGACCTATACCTTGTCACGGATAAAAAGGTTCATAGCCCCGCGCGGAAACGCTGCGGGGCTTTCGCGTTTCCGGAGGCACCCATGCTCGTGACGAAATGGGCCGATGTCTCCGGCATCCAGCGTTTCGGCAAGATGCTGTCCACGCTCGCCGAGGGCGAGGTGCGCAAGATCGGCAACCGGGCCGTCAACCGCACGGGCGATATGGCTCGAACGCAGGTGCGCCGGGTGCTGCCGAAGCAAACGGGCCTGCCCCGCACCACGATCATCAAGGCCGTGCGCGTGACGCGCTCGTCCCCCCAGACCCTCGCCTACACCATGTCGGCGCGGGGTGGCGACGTGGCGCTCAAGTTCTTCAAGGCGCGTGAAACCCGCGCCGGGGTATCGGCTGCACCGTTCGGAAAGCGGAAGGTGTTCGCCGGCACGTTCATCAAGGGCGGGCGCTTCCCGAACCGTTCGGGCATCGTGTTCCATGGCCATGTCGTGCGACGGGTTGGGGCTTCGCGGTTTCCGATCAAGGTCGAGCAGTCGGGCGTCGTCATCCCCGCCGAGATGGTGAGCGGGGCGACCCTCGACGCCTTCGATCGGACGGTGCGCGAGGTGCTCCCCCGCCGGGTCGACCACGAACTCGGGCGCCTCATGCGGCGCTGACCCCTACCCCCGTATAGGGACCGTATCCCCGCAGCATCGCCCACGGGCGGAGTTGCGCCCGAACCTTCGCCAGTCTGACACGGTTTTAGGAGCCTAAATTCGTTCCTAAAGAGGAGCCTAAAGAGCACTAAAATGCAGGTTCTCTCAAAGGGCGACTTCGCGCGTGAAGTTGGCGTCTCGCCCGGCCGCGTGAGCCAGTGGATCGCCGAAGGCAAGATAGGCCCGGACGCCTTGGACGGCGAGGGGCGCTCCGCGAAGATCATCGTCGATCGCGCGCTTGAGCAGATCAAGGCTCGCCGCGATGTCGGCCAGAGCCTCGGCAATGGAATCGGCACGCGCGTCTTCGGTGCCGCCGGCGCAGCGACCGATCAGCCGACGAGCACCGCGCCGCCGCTGCGCACGGACGACGTCGCCTACCAGATCCAGCTTGAGCGGCTGAAGAGCGAGCGCCGGAAGAACGAGCGCGACGCTGTCGAAGAGGCGACACGGCGGGGGAAGCTGGTCCCGGCTGATGACGTGCGCGCGCAGATGGCGCGCCTCGCGCGGCAGGTGGACGAGGTGAACGCGGCTATGCTGGTCGACTTCGCCTCCGCCATCGCCGGAAAGTTCAGCCTCCCCCAGCGGGACGTGCTGCATCTGTTGCGGGAGGTGCGAAACGAGAAGAAGGGCGTGGCCGCCCAGGTTGCCAAAGAGCAGTCCGAGGATGTGCCGGCCACCGTGGAATATGTGATCGAGGAAGGCGGCGAAGCATGACCTCCATGACGGTTGTCGTCGCGAACGCCGAGCGGATCGCGAACGACGTGCTGGCCGAGGTTCTGACACCCCCGCCGCCGGTCAACTATCTCGCATGGGCCGAGCGCAACATCGTCTTTTCGGAGCGCGAAAGCCCGCTGCCGGGTCCGTATAACCGCGATCTGTTTTTCTACTTCGACGAAATCCTGCGGGCGCTGTCTCCGAGCGACCCTTGCAGGACCGTCACGCTGGCGAAGTCGGCGCAGCTTGGCGGCACTGTCCTCGCCAATATCTTCTGCGGCGGGTCCATGGACATGGACCCCGGCGACTTTCTTTACGTTCATCCGACCGACTCGAACGCGCAGCGTTGGTCGAAGATGAAGCTGGCGCCGATGCTGAAAGGCACGACGGCGCTCGCTCGTCTCTTCCCGATGCGCTCGCGCGACGGTCTGGATAGCGTTCTCTACAAGGAACGGGTCGACGGTCGCGGCGCGATCCAGATCTCGGGGGCCAATTCGCCGGCCTCCCTGTCGCAAGTCACCATGCGCCGGCAGGTGCAGGACGACCTCGCGAAATGGGAGATGAACGCCGCCGGCGACCCGGAGACGCAAGCCGACAGCCGATCCCGCGCGCACGAGTTCGCGAAGGTCTTCAAAATCTCGACGCCTCTCGTCGAGCCGGGATGCAGGATCACCCGGAACTTTGAGGACGGAAGTCAGGAACGTCTCTTCCTGCCGTGCCCGCACTGTGGCGAAATGCAGACGCTGGAATGGGAGAACTTCCAGCAGTCGATCGACGAAAAGCATCCGGAGCGCGCGCATTTCACATGCGTCGCCGAGGGGTGCGGCGGCGTTATCGAAGAGTTTCATCGGCCGCAGATGTTCCGCGAGGCCAAGCGGCGGGAAGCGGAAGGCGAGGAAGTCTGGCGCGCCGGCAACCCGGCAGCGAAGCGGGTCCATCGTTCCTTTCATCTGTGGTCGGCGTATTCGCTCCTGCAGAGCTTCGAGCGGATCGCACGCGAATGGTTGAGCGCCAAGGGCGACCCGGCGTCCGAGCAGACGTTCTTCAACGACACGGTCGGCCGCGCCTACCGGACGCTCGGCGAGGCGCCGGGATGGGAGAGCCTGCGGGACAGAGGGGCCTTGTCCTTCTATTCGCGCGGTTCGATTCCTGTCGGCTATCCGCTGCTTACGATCGGCATCGACTGCCAGAAGGATCGTGTCGAGGCGCAGATCGTGGCATGGGGCCGCGACTTCCGCCGTGCCGTCATCGAATATGTGGTCTTCCCCGGCCACATCAGCGAGGACGGTTGCCGCGCCATGCTCGACGGATTGATGGTGCAGACGTGGCGCAATGCGCATGGCCGCCCGATTCATGCCGACATGGTTGCGATCGACGGCAACGCATGGACCGAGGACGTCTGGGGCTGGGTGAAGAAGCACCCCACGTCCCGCCTGATCATGGTCCGCGGCGTGCCATCCGAGTCGGCCCCGTTGATCGCCGCGGTGAAGAAGGAGCGGAACACGAAGACCGGCAAGGTCAAGCGGTATTCCCGCCGGTTCTTCAACTTCGCGACGTCGGTCTTGAAAATGGGCCTCTATCGCAATCTCGCGAAGGACGATCCCTTGCAGCGCGGCTTCGTGGCCCTGCCGCGCGGCCTCGAGGACGAGTTCTATCGCCAGCTTACGGCCGAAAGCCGCAAGGCGGTGCGCACGAAGTCCGGCTTCGTCAAATACGAGTGGGTGAAGGATCCGGCGCAGGCGAACGAGGGCCTCGACACGCATCTTCAAGCCGAGGCGGCCGCCATCAAGTTCGGCATCCGGTCGATGCCCGACCAGGTCTGGGACCGATACGACGCCGAACGGGAGTGTCCGCCCGAGGCTGTGCAGGGCGACATAGAGGATTTGCTCACGCGGATCGTCCCAGCCAATCAAGCCCCGCCGCCGGCGGACGACGAAGAAGAGAAACGACGCCAGCGGCGGCAGAGGTGGAAGAACCGTAAATGACCGAGAAGCCGAGGGTCCGAGTGAAGGCCGGCAGCGCCGCGCGCTCGTCGTCGGTGCCGCGCAGCGGATACCTGCGCGACACGCGGTCGGCCGTCCTCTCGTCGCGCCCGGCGGTCCTGCGGGAGCACCGGGACGACGTGCGGGCGGTATGGCGACGCACCGCCGCCCTCGCGCTCGACCTGATCCAGAATTCCGGCCAGCTTCGCGGCGCGGCGGACCAGGTGATCGCCGACACGGTCGGCGTCGAGCTGGTCCTCAACCCGCAGCCCGATCTTCGCGATCTCGGCTATAGCGAAGCGGAAACCGCGGCGCTGGTCAAAACGATCAAGCAGCGGTGGAAGCGATACTTCTGGGAGCCGCGCGAGTGCGACTTCCGGGGCAAGTTCTCCGGTCCGCAGCAAATCGACATCATGCTGCGCTGGGATATGGCCTATGGCGAAGGTCTCGGTCTGATCGAATACATGCCGCGCGCCCAGCGCCGGCAATATGGAATCACGAGCGGAACCAAGCTCTGCCTCGTCAACCCCACGAAGCTCGTGCAGGACACGAACGAGATGGAGGGGCTTTTTCAGGGCGTCGTCCACGATCCGAACGGGCGGCCCGTCGCCTACAGGATTCAGGAGAAGGAAACGGGAATCATCGTGAAGCGCGATCATCGCGCTTACGACAGGGACGGGCGCCAGCGCGTCGTTCATGTCTTCGACCCGATGGACGCCGGCGACGTCCGTGGCATCAGCCGCCTCGCTGCGGCTTTCCGCCAGCATATTCTTCGCGAAACATTGGTCGACACGACGATCCAGACCGCGATCTTGCAGACCGTGTTCGCGGCGGCGCTGACCAGCGCCTCCCCCTCGGCCGATGCCTTCGAGGCGATCGAGGCGATCGAGGACAAGGAGTTCAAGGACAGCTATCGCGATTTCTTCATGGCCGCGCTCGACCGCGCCGCCGAGGGCGAGATTTCGATCAGCGGCAATCCGCGGGTGTCCCATCTCGCCCCCGGCGAGAAGCTGGAACTGCTTTCGACGCGGACGCCCAGCCCGGAGTTCCTGTCGGTCAACAGGGAGTTGTCGCGCGACATCGCGCGGGCGATCGGCATCTCGTTCGGCGGCCTGACGATGAACCACGAGAACGCGACCTATTCGTCGGTGCGGATGGAGAATTCGTCGATCTGGCCAGTCGTCGTCCGTCGCCGCGAGCGCATTGCCGCGCCGCCTTGCCAGTCTCTTTACGAAAACTGGCTGGACGAGGAAGTCGGCGAGAGCAGGATCGAGGTGAAGGGCGGATACGAAGCATTCGCCGCGAACCGGGAACGCTTCGCGTGGGCGCTTTGGCAGGGTCCGGCGAAGCCGTCCGCCGACGACGGAAAGAGCGCGAAGGCGTCGAGCGAGCGCATCTTCAACGGCACCTCGACGCTGGCCGACGAGTGCGCCGAGCTCGGGAAGGATCCGGACGAAGTCTTCGAGCAGCGGCAGCGCGAGCACGATCGCTATGTCGCCGCCGGCATGCCGTCGCCCTTCGTTCGCAACCCGGCCTCGAACAAGGACGGGGATCGGGAAGAAGACGAAACCCGGAAGAAAGAGAGGGCATGATGACGACGGTGCTGATCAATGGCGTTTCCGTCGACATCAACAATCCGTGTGAGGTCGCCTCGGAACTCAAGAAGGCCGAACTGATCATCGCGACCGGCGGCGGCGTGGCCATGACGCGCTTCGGCGAGGATGAGGTCCGATGGAGCGCGGCCAATGCCGCCCGGCTGCGGGAGCTTATCGAACGGTACGAAAACGAGTGCGCCGCCTCGCAGGGCCGCCGCCGGCGCTATGCCAAGAGCATGCGCTTTGTTTGAGAGGGCATCTTATGCCAGCCTTTGACCGCATCTGCTCGATCTTGTTCGAGCAGCCGCACCTTTATCATCCGAGGAAGGCCGAGACGGTCATTCGGATGCTCGGCCCGCGCCTGACCGGGTTTCCGGTCAGCGTCGTCAACGGCGAAGGCCCGGTCGATCATGTCGCCTTCTCGGCGGGGCGCCCATCTGCCGGCGTGCTCGGGGATCGGCTGGGGCGAGCCTACGATCGCGCCGGCGTCCGGCCCTTCGACATGATCGGTCGCGTCGCGGTGATTCCGATCGAGGGGACGCTCGTCCACAAGGGCGCATGGGTGGGGGCTTCGTCGGGTGAGACGTCCTATCAGGGCCTGCAGGTGCAGATCGCCCGCGCCGCCCGCGACGAGGACGTCGGCGGCGTGGTGTTCGAAATCGACTCCTTCGGGGGAATGGTCAACGGCGCTTTCGAGACAGCGGTCGCCATCCGGAAACTGTCGGCCGCCAAGCCGACGATCGCGATTCTGACTGATTACGCCTATTCGGCCGGATACCTGCTCGCCAGCCAGGCTCGCCAGATATTCATGCCGGACTTCGGCGGCGCAGGTTCCATCGGCGTCGTGATGATGCACGCCGATTTCAGCGGCAACCTCGAACAGG